>DAISZK010000032.1:0-30223 GCA_036824855.1 Chthoniobacterales bacterium
CGTCCATGCCGCGTTCGCCCTGAAGGAAGAGGGATACGAGACCATGATGGTCTCGTATCCCTCTTCCTTCAGGGCGAACGCGGCATGGACGCAGCAGTAGTCGAATTCGATGCCTTGGCCGATGCGGTTGGGACCGCCGCCGAGGATCATTACTTTCTTTTTGTTTCCGCCACGGGTCTCATCCTCGTCGCCGTAGGTGGAGTAGAAATACGGGGTCGCTGCCTCGAACTCGGCGGCACAGGTGTCGACCAGACGATAGGTCGGTTCGACGCCTTCGGCTTTCCGTTTGGTGCGGATGGCATCCTCGGAGGTGTCGGAGATCTGGGCGAGTTGGCGATCGGAGAAACCGAGTTTCTTCGCGTGGCGCAGGGGAATGTTGGCAGGATCCTTGCGGAAGGCTTGCTCCTCCTCGACGATTTCCTGGATGTTGTCAAGGAACCAGGGATCTATCGCACTGATGGCATGGATTTTCTCCGCACTGAATCCCGCGAGGAAGGCATGGCGGACAGCGAAAATGCGCTCGGCATTCGGGATACGGAGGAGTTTCTCGATCTGATCGGTATCCCAGCTGCCATCGGCATTCCGGGGTTCGATGTCCTTAGTATCGCAGCCGAGGCCCGCACGGCCGGTTTCCAGCGAACGGAGGGCCTTCTGCAGAGCCTGCTTGAAGGTGCGTCCAATCGACATTGCCTCGCCGACGCTCTTCATCTGGCTGGTGAGGGTCGGATCGGCCTTGGGGAATTTCTCGAACGTGAAGCGGGGGATCTTTACCACGCAGTAGTCGATCGCCGGCTCAAAGCAGGCAGTCGTGGTCTTGGTGATATCGTTCTTGAGCTCATCAAGGTGGTAGCCGACAGCGAGCTTGGCTGCGATCTTGGCGATCGGGTAGCCAGTCGCCTTCGAGGCGAGGGCCGAGGAGCGGGAAACGCGGGGATTCATCTCGATGACGATCTGGCGCCCAGTCTTCGGATCAACGGCGAACTGGATATTCGATCCGCCGGTTTCAACGCCGATCGCTCGGATGACGGCGAAGGATGCGTCGCGCATCTTCTGGTATTCCTTGTCAGTGAGTGTCTGGATCGGGGCTACGGTGATCGAGTCACCGGTGTGGACACCCATCGGGTCGAAGTTCTCGATCGAACAGATGACGATGCAGTTATCGGCCTTATCGCGGATGACCTCCACCTCGTACTCCTTCCAACCAAGCAGGGAGACCTCAATGAGGACCTCGGTGGTTGGTGACATGTCGAGGCCGCGGCGGGCGATGGTTTCGAGTTCCTCACGGTTGTAAGCGATGCCGCCTCCCGCGCCGCCCAGAGTGAATGCGGGACGGATGATGAGGGGGTAGCTTCCGATCTGCTTCGCGATCTCGAAGACCTCGTCGATCGTGTGGGCCGTGCCGGACTCGGCCACATCGAGGCCGATCTCAAGCATGATCTGCTTGAAGAGGGTGCGGTCCTCGCCGCGCTTAATCGCCTCGGCATTGGCTCCGATGAGGCGGACCTTGTGTTTCTCGAGGACGCCGCTGTGAACGAGTTCCATGGCGGCATTGAGAGCTGTCTGACCTCCTAGGGTCGGTAGGAGGGCGTCGGGCTTTTCCCGCTCGATGATCTTCTCGATGATCCCCGGGGTGATTGGCTCAATATAGGTCCGGTTGGCAAACTCCGGATCGGTCATGATCGTGGCCGGATTCGAGTTCACCAGCACCACCTCATAGCCCTCCTCGGCCAGAGCCTTGCAGGCCTGGACTCCGGAGTAGTCGAACTCGCACCCTTGTCCGATGACGATGGGGCCGGCTCCGATGAGAAGGATCTTATGGATTGATGTGTCTTTGGGCATGGTGTGCTGAGTGTCGTAAAAATTGTGTCGTTCCCCAGAGAAGAGGCGGTGTATTCAACCCCCCAAGGCACTGGAGAGTCAAACGCGTAGTCAAAAGTGGTGAGTAAAACCATTCGTCGGCATAAGACCGATTCATGAATTCATGCCGTCATCTCGAGGCTGGAATGATTCAAGGGCCTGCTGGACATTTCGACATACCCTTATAAATGTAAATCTCATGTCCGAAGACTTACTTGTCCCAGATTCCAGTCATGGGGACTCTTCCCCTCCTGCCTCCGGTAAAATGCATTTTCATAGCATGGAGGAAATGTCTCGCGATGACTTTGCGATTTTGAAGAGGGTGCATGAGGAGAACCTGGAAAAGTTGCCCGACCTTCTCCTAAGCCTTCTAAATAGTCTGGGTGGGGACGAAGCCTATCCGGTGGACCGTCTTTTACACTCGCTTCAGGCCGCTACCCGAGCACTCAGGGATGGTCGGGATGAGGAATATGTGGTCGTGGCGTTGCTTCATGATGTGGGAGAGGCGCTTGGTCCCATGAATCACGGCGAGGTTATCGGTGCTGTGCTGCACCCATTCATCAGTGAGGCCAATCACTGGATGCTGGTCAATCACCCCCTCTTCCAGACCTACTTTTATGGGAGTCACGTCGGAATCGATCCCAATGGCAGGGATATTTACAAAGAGCATCCTCACTTCGAACACACGATCGAGTTCTGTGCCAAATATGACGAGGTTTCCTTTGATCCGGATTATCCGGTGGAACCTCTTGAGACGTTCATTCCGATGGTCAGGAGGGTGCTCTCTAAAAAGTGGACTCCACCCGGTCAGGAGAAGTAAGAAAGAGGGGATTTGCTTTTAGAGGAGCGGGCTTCAGGTCTGCTTGGGCAAACGCGTTACCAGTATCGTTGTGTCCGCAGTGTTGGGGATCAGGATAGCCTCCTCCAGAGAGGCTGGAACCAGCATGAAAACGCCAGGGCTTAGGATAGTGCCGGTGCACTCCAACTCACCCGTCAGGCATGTGACGATGTAGAAGTCCCCCTTGCGAGCAATGTTCACAGGGGATGGAAGAGAAAGTTTTTCGACATGGAAGTAGGGGCAATCGGCAACCACGGATTGGTATGAAGGAGTCAGTGCAGGCTCAAAATCGTGAAAGTCAATCGAGGCCATGGACTCTTCGACATGGAGCTCTCTGGGCTTGCCGTCGAGGCCATGGCGATTCCAGTCAAAGACCCGGTAAGTGGTGTCGCTGTTCTGCTGCACCTCGACAATTACGAGTCCCTCACCGATGGCGTGAATTCTTCCGCTTGGGATAAAAATGCTTTCCCCAGTCTGTGCAGGTACCTTATGGAGCATTTCCTCGACCGTGCCATTTTGAAGTGACTTTTCAAATTCTTCCCGTGAGATTCCAGTCTTAAGGCCGGCATAGATAGAGGCTCCCTCCGAGGCATGAAGAAAATACCAGCATTCCGTCTTTGGCTCCCCATTTAGTGCTTCGGCATGCTGCGCCGGCGGATGAACCTGGACGGAGAGGCGCTCCCGTGCATCGAGTAGCTTGATCAGCAGAGGAAAGCAAGGGGAGGGATGAGAGTAGTGTTGAGAGCCGAAAACTTCCTCCCGGAACCCGGTCCATAGCTCGTGAAGCGTTTTTCCCTTCAATGGCCCTTCATGGACCACGCTCTGGGCCTCGGGTCGGTCAACCATTTCCCAGAGTTCACCAACCGGCACTGCGTGGGGTAGTGTCTTTTCCAACAAGGTCTCGAAACGCCGTCCTCCCCAGACGCGTTCCATGGCCAAGGGTTCAAAAGTGAGCGGAGCAGAGAGTAGCATATTCTTATTTATCTCCTAGATGCCGACGATTGCCAAGACCACTTGGTATCCTGCAAGATAGTTTGAATGGTCTCGTCACGACGTAAACGCTCCTTGGATGAAGTCACCGGGGTTCTTCTCCTTTTTGGAGGAATCTTGCTGTTGCTTGCACTCTGCTCTTTCGAGCCTAGGGATGTCTCTCCATGGCTTCCCTATGCGAAATACGCTCATTCCTCGGATTATCCCGTGAACTTCATCGGTCGGGTGGGAGCGGATATTGCCGGCCTGTTTTACTTTCTCTTTGGCGCGGCATCCTACTTCGCGGCCATGGCCTTGGTTGGACTCGGGATCGCCAAGTTCACGACCCCCGAATTCCGACTTGGTATTCGCCTCGGATGGGCCCTTGTGTTTGTGCTGAGTTGGTCAACATTGCTTGATTTGCAGCATCTGATCCTTGGCACTTGGAAAGAGAAGTTCAATATCCAGGGGCCTGGTGGATGGTTCGGACATCGTATTGATATGGTGCTTGGAAGGAATGTGCTGGGTTCATTTGGATCAGGTCTGATCTTTATGGCGCTGGCGCTGGTCAGCCTAATCCTAGCGACGGGGTTTCATCCCATCATGGCTCTCCGCCGAGGGTTCGGTGCGTTGGTTTCTGGTTCGGCCTTGATGGGGGGTTATCTCTACGGACTCTTAAAAAAGCGGTTTGCTGCTGGTAAAAAAGAACTGTCGGAAAGCATTGAGGAAAATACAGGTGATACACCCGCCTCCTACCGATCACGTAATCGACGGAAGCCAATACTTCCTGCAGAGGATTTAGAGAAATCTCTTGAGAAGACGTCGCTCACCTCCGTTTCTGCAGATCTCCCGTCTCCCAAGATCATTGACGCAAGCGTTCCCGCACCTGCTCGTAAACCAACCCTGGCCGAGGTGATGAAGAGTAAAGGAGGGAATAAGAAGTCGGAGAAACAGGACTCCTCTACTGTTGGTAGCGATCTCGGTGAAGTGAGCTTCGAGGAATACACACTTCCCGGCTTTAATCTTCTTGAGACCTATGATGATGAGGGGCATAAGCCAGCGGATCCCGCCGAGCTTCAGGGAGTTCAGAAGATCATTCTTGAGACGCTTGCCCAATTCGATATCGAGGCATCTCCCGGAGACATTACCAAGGGCCCCACGATCACCCGCTATGAGGTCTATCCTGCTACCGGCGTGCGTGTGGAGCGTATCTCGGCCCTTGAGAAAAATTTGGCCCGTGCCACCCGTGCGGAACGGATCAACATCCTCGCGCCGATTCCTGGCAAGGACACGGTCGGTATCGAGATTGCCAACTCCAACAAGGTCAAGGTGAGTATCCGGGAGCTTTTCGAGAGCGAGGCATGGCATTCCACCAAGGCGGCATTGCCCCTGGCACTCGGTAAGGATGTCTACGGCCATGCGATCATCGCTGATCTGGCAGCGATGCCACATCTTCTTGTGGCTGGCGCCACTGGCAGCGGCAAGAGCGTCTGTATCAACTCCATCATCACCAGTCTTATTTTTAAACACACCCCTGAGACACTTCGATTCATCATGATCGATCCGAAGGTTGTCGAGATGCAGGTCTACAATGATCTTCCCCATCTGGTGACCCCGGTCGTGACGGATCCCAAAAAAGTCCTGCTAGCACTTCGCTGGGTCGTGGACGAGATGGAGAAGCGCTACGGCATTTTTGCCAAAGTTGGAGTCAAGAATATCAGCGGCTTTAACAGTCGCCCCATGCCCGAGAAGGCTCCCCTAGTCGTGGAGGAGGTTGCCCGAGAAGAAGCTGATGGCGAGTCACTAGGAACCGCTGAGGATTTCCCTGCTGGGGATGAAGCCTCCAATGATGGTGGGGAAGAGGAGACCAGTGCCCCCGAGCTTCCGCTGAGGCCCGACGACGACATGATCATCCCTGACCAGATGCCGTTCATTGTCGTGATCGTGGATGAGTTGGCCGATCTCATGCAGACGGCACCCGCCGATGTCGAGGGGGCGATCGCTCGCATCACGCAGAAGGCCCGAGCTGCTGGAATCCATATGATCGTGGCAACGCAGACCCCTCGCTCCAGTGTCGTTACAGGAGTCATTAAGGCAAACATCCCCTCTCGTATCGCTTTCCAGGTGGCCTCCGGTCTCGATAGTCGAGTGATCCTCGATATGAACGGAGCTGAAAAGCTCCTCGGCAAGGGTGACATGCTTTATCTGCCCCCTGGCAGTGCCAAACTCACCCGCGCCCAGGGTGTGCTCGTTACCGATGAGGAGATCCATCGGATCGTTACCAACCTTGCCACCCAGGCCAAGCCTGTCTTTGAGCCGAGCATCTCCGCCAAGTTGGCCTCCACTACGATGCCTGAGGACGAGGTTACCGATGAGGAGGAGGATCTGGTCGACAAGTGTCTCGAAATCATTCGTCAGGAGAAGAAAGCTTCCACTTCCATGCTTCAGCGCCGCCTGCGGCTTGGATATACCCGTGCTGCACGCATCGTCGACATTCTCGAGCAACGTGGCATTCTTGGACCCAAGGATGGAGCGAGAGATCGCGAAATTCTGGTCGACCTTGATGGCTTGGACGACTGAGTCCTTGCTGCCGCCCTACGTTATCCATGTTTTTTCACCCGACATCATCATCCCGGCCACTTGGCCGACTTCTCCGCGAGGCGAGGGAAGTAATCGGTTGGAGTCGTAGCGAGGCCGCACGGGTCTCAAAGCTTTCCGAGCAAGAGATCGGATTGATGGAGGAGGGGAAATCCACGCACCCGGAGGTCTTCCGAATCCATGCCGTGACCTACGCGCGCGCCCTTGGATTGGATCCTGTTGAGATCAAGGATGCGCTTCCACCGATGCCGGAGCTGGCTCCGAAGAACCGGCAGTATCTCTCGAACTACTCACGTCCGCTGAAGCCCCCGTTTCGGTTGAGCCTTGAATTGCTGGCTCCCCTTGCGCCCCTGGGTCGTGCAGCTGTGTATCTTCTTCTAATAACGACTTTCTTGAGTACCTGGGGCATGATGCGACAGCTTTCGCGGGTACGATCCATTCCCTGGATCACCAGTAATTCCAGCCTTTCTTCCTTTTCCAATCGATAATTTCCAACCGATGAGCACCACCAAGATTCCTGAACCCCGTAAGATCGGCCTGATCAGCCTTGGCTGTGCCAAGAATCTGGTCGATGCCGAAATCCTGCTTGGGGATGCCAAGCGTCACGGTTACGAACTTACCACGGAAACCGATGATGCCGATGTTGTCCTTGTCAACACGTGCGGTTTCATCGACCCGGCCAAGGAGGAGAGCATCAATGCCATCCTCGAGGCTCACCGCCGTCGACTCCACGGCGCAAAACCGGGGCAGAAACTTGTTGTGGGTGGTTGTCTCTCTCAGCGCTATTCCACGGATCTCGCCACTCAACTCCCCGAGGTCGATGCTTTCCTCGGGCTAGACGAAATCAAGAGTGCAGGTTCGTTCTTCGACCGGCTTCTTGATGAGGAGAGGGAAGAGCAGGGAGCCATTGTCGAGGTTTCACGTCGTGCCGCTTACATTCCTGACTACGACACGCCCCGTGTCCGTCTCACCGCCTCCCACACGGCTTATGTAAAGATCGCTGAGGGATGTAATCATCCCTGCTCTTTCTGCGTGATTCCCCGGATGCGGGGGCGACACCGCAGCCGCAAGATCGAATCGGTGGTGAAGGAGGTCGAGGGATTGGTAGCCTCGGGTGTGAAAGAGATCAATCTGATCAGCCAGGACACCACTTACTATGGGATGGATCTCTGGGAGGAGAAGGCCGGCCCGCGTCAGCCCGTTGACGAGGCAAGGGGACCTGGTCTACCAGCCCTGCTTGATGCTCTGGCGCAGATCCCAGGAGAGTTCTGGATTAGACTACTCTACACTCACCCGGCCCATTGGAGCAACGACATGATCTCCGCTATTGCCCGCAACCCGAAGGTGGCCCGCTATGTCGACATGCCGCTCCAGCATATCCATGACGTCATGCTGGATTCGATGCGGCGCGAAACCGACCGCGGGTATATCGAACGATTGATCGACCGGATGCGCACCGGGATTCCCGGACTAACCATCCGCACGACCTTTATCGTCGGATTCCCCGGGGAGACCGAGGAGCACTTTGAGAGTCTTCTTGAGTTTATGCGGGATCGGCGTTTCGAGCGCCTTGGTGTCTTTAACTATTCCAAGGAAGAGGAGTCGCGCGCGGCCAAGCTTCCTGGGCAGATCCATGGCGGCACCAAGAAGCGCCGCCATCGCGAAGCAATGCTTGTCCAGCAGGAGATCGCCGCAGAACTAGCGCTCGAGCAGGTAGGGAAGGTGATGACTGTCCTCGCGGATACCGCTCAGTTCGGACGTGCCGAGGGTGATGCCCCTGATGTCGATTGCCGTGTCCATTTCACAAGCCCCGTGAAGGCGGGCGAGTTTCACAAGGTCAGGATTATTGGCACCCGCGGCTATGACCTAGAGGCGGAACTTCTGGGCTGATAGCGGAGTCATTAACTGACGCAGATGAAATTCCCGTATTCCTTTCCGCTGACACGGGCATTCTGTCTCTATCTTGGCCAAGTGTCCTTCCTTGCCGGAGAGACCTTCTCATCGATCATCTTGGGAAGGATTCGCTGGCGCTTGGTGCTAAACCAGATCGTTGAAATAGGTTTTGGCTCCCAGGCCGTGGTCATTATCACCGGGGTTTTCACCGGTGCCGTCTTCACCGCGCAGATCTTTTTCCAGTTCAATGCCCTCAACATGAGTTCCGCAGTCGGCCCTGTGGTTTCCATAGCACTTTGCCGAGAACTAGGCCCCGTTCTGACCGGACTCATGGTTGCAGGTCGTGTCGGGGCAGCCATTTGCGCTGAGATCGGGACGATGAAGGTCACCGAGCAGATTGATGCACTCCGTGCACTCGCGGTGAATCCGATAGACTATCTAGTTGTGCCCCGAGCCGTCGCAATGATGATTTCCATGCCATTGCTTGTGGGGGAATGCATTTTCTTCGCCCTCACTGCCAGCTACTACGTGGCCACCCGGATCCTGAATGTGAACAGCGTTTTCTTCCTACAGCACATGTGGTTCTACACACACAGCAAGGACATGGTGATGGCGCTGACCAAAGGATTTGTCTTTGCCCTGATTGTCGTCTTTGTGGGCTGCCAGCAGGGACTTACGACAAGCAATGGTGCAGTTGGAGTCGGTCGCTCCACCACGGAGGCGGTGGTGATCAGTTCCCTATCGATTCTGATGATCAATTTCTTCCTGACGATGGCGCTGAACATTATCTTCCCTGCCGGAGGAAAATTCTGATGACTCCTTCTTCTGGAAAAAACCTGATCGAGGTACGTGACTTACGTCAGACCTTTGCGGGTCAAGAGATCCTGCGCGGGGTGAATCTTGATATACCCCGGGGCGAGACCACGGTGCTTCTGGGGCAGAGCGGCGGGGGAAAGAGTGTGTTTCTCAGGCATCTCATCGGATTGATAAGACCTCTTTCTGGATCCATCAGTGTCGATGGGGAGGAGATCGCCCACCTGGATGAGCGCCAGCTTGAGCCGGTCCGCCGTAAGGTCGGGATGCTCTTTCAGGATGGAGCCCTTTTTGATTCGATGACGGTTTTCGACAATGTCGCCTTTCCTCTGCGCGAACGAGGAGCGAGAAATGAAAAGGTCATCCGAGAGAAGGTCGACCGATCCCTCGAACTCGTCTCCCTCAAGGGGCAGGATAACAAGATGCCCTCCAATCTCAGTGGAGGCATGAGAAAAAGGGCCGCGCTTGCCCGAGCCATCATCACCGAACCAGCCTGCATTCTCTATGACGAGCCGACAGCTGGACTCGATCCCATTGTTTCGGATACGATTAACAAGCTTATCCGTCGCCTTCAGTCCCAGCTCAAGGTGACCTCGATCGTCGTGACCCACGACATGATCAGTACAGACCATATTGCTGACAGGGTTGCCCTTCTGCGTGAGGGACGCATCCATTTTGATGGTTCACTTACTGATCTTCATGCCTCGACGGATCCTGTGATTACGGATTTCATCGAGGGACGCTCCCACGAAATCGACTGATATCTTTCCGATCTTCCATTATGGATACCACCAACATCTCCACTCAGCTTCGGGCCGGTTTTTTCGTGCTTCTCGGCTTTATCTGTATCGGCTCTCTTGTCATTTACTTCGGACGATTTGGAGAAAGCGTTAAGAAGTACTATACGCTCACCGTGGAGTATCGGAATGCGAGTGGTCTCGTAAAGGGGGCTGACGTGATGCTTGCCGGCGCGAAGATCGGCGAGGTGGCGACGGCTCCCACTGTCCTTCCGAATATGCGTGGCGTCGCCGTCCCGCTGAAGATCGAGGAGACAGTTCAGATCCCGGAGGGTAGCATTTTCTCGATTGGGAGCTCGGGTCTGCTCGGAGACCGCTTTGTGACCGTGACGATGGATGACCATAATATCAATCCCAAGCCGATTGCACCCGGTACCGTGGTTAAGAACGGGCAGAGTGAGTCTAGTATCTCGGAACTGCAACGCCAACTCCACGACGAGATCCTTCCCAAGCTCAGTTCCGCTCTCGACAATATTGATGCCGTCAGCAAGTCACTCCATGATGATGTCTTCAATAAGCAGGGAGTGCAGAATCTCCAACTTACGCTAGCGAACTTCCGCACTACCAGTGACGCCATGGCTGCTTCTTCTGGTGAGCTTAAGGGAGTCATGGAACAAGCGAATGTCTTTCTTAAGAAGGGAAACAGCGCCATGGATTCCGTTCAGGGTGCCACCAGTGACCTCAAAGCCTTTGTGGCGAATCTCCGCCAGCATGGGATCATTTTCTACAAGGACAGTGCAGCTACTGCCGTGGGTCCTTTGAAAAGACAGCCTTAATTCAGGGCCAATACCTTTTATGGAACTGACTCTCGTAGTGCTCGCGGCGGGCATGGGTAGCCGTTACGGAGGACTCAAGCAGCTTGATCCTGTCGGTCCCTCGGGAGAGATCATTCTTGATTACTCTGTGAGTGATGCTCTCAAGGCAGGCTTCACGAAGGTCGTTTTTGTGATCAGGCGGGGAATGCTGGATCTCTTCCGTGATACGGTCGGCTCCCGCTACGAAGGGAAACTACTTGTTGAGTATGCCTTTCAGGACTTGGAACCGTTGCCTGGTGGACGGGTCTCTCCACCCGGACGCGTGAAGCCGTGGGGAACCGGTCATGCTGTTCTTGTTGCCCGAACTGTGGTGAGGGGACCTTTTGCCGTGATCAACGCCGATGACTATTACGGCCCGTCGGGTTTCAGGGAGTTGGCCTCGTTCTTTAAATCCGCTCAGATGAGTCACTATGCGATGGTCGGTTATCAATTGGATCGGACGCTCTCGGATTATGGATCCGTTTCCAGGGGGATATGCTGTGCTGATGAAGAGGGTTATCTCTCAGAGATCACTGAACGGACGGCAATTTCACGGACTGGTGAAGGAATAATTGCCGAAGGGAACCCTCCCTTTAAACTGCTCGGATCCGAGGCAACCTCGATGAATTTCTGGGGATTTACTCCTGATGTCTTTGGTCATCTTGAAAGGCTTTTTGACGAGTTTCTCGAGGATCGGGGGGGCGATCCCAAGGCCGAGTTCTACCTGCCCGGCGCTGTGAGTACTTTGATCACTTCAGGGGAGGTCACTGTTAAGCTTCTTCGCTCTCAGGATCCCTGGTTCGGCCTTACCTATCCCGAGGACCGTCCTCTGGTTGTGGAGGCACTTACCTCTTTGATATCGTAGATTTTGCCGTGGAATTTTCTGGTGAAGAATCCATCGTGCGGGTGCAATCTCTTCCCGTTATGTCTTCATTAGCCGATCTTTTTTCCAACAATCAAGCATGGGCAGAAGATCTAAATACAAGAGATCCGAAATTTTTTGAGGATCTCGCTGTACAGCAGCATCCCGAATACCTCTGGATCGGTTGTGCTGATAGCAGGGTGCCGGCTGAGGAACTCGTGGGACTGGCCCCTGGTGAATTGTTTGTCCACCGGAATGTCGCGAATGTTGTGGTCCATACCGATTTCAATAGCCTCTCGGTGATGCAGTTTGCCGTTGATGTGCTCAAGGTAAAGCACATCATTGTTTGTGGACATTATGGTTGTGGTGGTGTCAAAGCTACGCTCCGGGGAGAGAGACTTGGATTGGCTGACAACTGGCTCCGTCATGTCGATGACGTGCTTCAGAAACATCGCGACTTACTTTCACACTGGGAGAGTGAAACGCACCGACTCAATCACCTTTGCGAGCTTAATGTGATCGAGCAGGTAGCAAATGTCTGTAAGACGACGGTGATGCGCGATGCCTGGGAACGCAATCAGTCCGTCACCGTGCATGGATGGATCTACGGAATGAAGGATGGCTTGCTGCGTGATCTCCACACCAGTGCCTCTTCTGTTGATGAGGCACGGAACGCTTATCAGCGCGCAGTCAACGCATTGCCCGAGTAAAACGGTTAAGATTCCCATGGCGTAGACTCCGCGGTCCATCCACCCAATCCATCAGACTTCTCAAAAGTGCGGTTGTTCTCACTCATGGCAAAGAGGTGGATCCATTGATTGGACACCAGTTCGGCTACCGAGGGTTGCTTTTTGAGAATCCGATCAATTGCCTCTTTAGGGGCCTGCACACAGACATGGAGTCGCACGGGATCATGCCTCCATTCCTTCCCGTCATGGACGGATTGAAATGGAAGCCCCGTGCGAATATCTCCACAGTTACCCTCATAGACCCCGAGCATTCCTGCTACATTGTGAATGGTCTTGTCGCCGCTGCCGAAACGCTGGTTATCAACCGTGGAGGCAAAGTATTGGAGATTGATCCAACTGGCCACCACTACCGGTGCCGAGAGGAGTAGTTCAAGAGTAGCCTCATCCTGATCGTCGGCATGGCAGTAGTCATTCAGGAAAACCCTCCCTTCCAGATCAATTCCCTTGGTACGCTCGCGCGGTGCGGCGATAAAGGCGTAGTTACCCGCAAGTCCCCATTCAGGCCGTACTTGCGACCAATCCTGACTCCGATCCCTGACAGCTTTTTTCAGATCGGGATATGACGGATCAAGTCCCAGAAGGGTGGAGCGTTGCTTCCTTGCAAGGAGAGCAGCTTGAAAGAGCTTCTCTTCAAGATTCTCGATTTCCTTCTGATGTGAAAGGAGGGCCGATTCCTTGTCGAAGAGTGTCACCTCATCCGTCGTCGTGTTGTGGAGGGCGCCAAGAAACCATGTTTCCTCGGGAATCAAGATGCCTTTTTCCGCTAGTCCCAATCGCACAGCAGGATTGTTCAGGATGGCTGCCGCAGTCCGTGCATTTGCTTCTCCGGAGTGTCCTCCACAGGCTCCGCAATCCAGGCTGGAACCATAAGGGTTGTTTTTCGTACTGCTACCATGGCCGCAGATCAGAACAATCCTTGAGAGTCCTCCTTTAGAAAGGCCGAGATGACGCAGTGCACCTGCTGCCATGGCAATCTGATTTGCAACGGGGATACTGGTGATATCCAGAGAGGAGACACAGTGCGATGTCAAAGAGGTATTTGGGCGATGGAGCAGATCCCTGATGATCCTCGGCAGATACCCAAGGCCTGCCATCTCAACAAAGACAAAGCTGGAAACAGCCGATGACTTGAAAGTCTTCCAAGTGCTTTTGACCCGTTTGCGAAAGCCGAGAGTCCGAAGAGATTCATGGGACGAATGCTGGCAGACACGCGCTGCGGGTTTTAGGAGTACGGGACACTGAGGGGTTCCATTGCTTTCTCCTGGCGGAACCACCTCGATCGGAAATCCAAAGAACCCCGCAAATCCTATGGTCTGCCCTTCGGGAGCCACCTTTTCCAGTGAGCGACGGAAAATCTCGGAGCGCACATCGATGCAGAAGATCGCCTGGAAAGCTCGTGGACGATCATTGCTGTTGCTGACGGAGATCGATGCAAGTCTGGCAAAGAGGTTCCTCTGCATCGCGCATTCATGGGCACGTTGCCAGATCAGGTGTACCGACGGAAGAATTGCCGTTCTCTCTAATGGAGAGGGAGAAGGTGGCAATAACGCCAGATCCTCAGCAAAAGCGGACTGAAGAGCCAATTCATAAACCATCCGTATGGCCAAGAGATCCACCAGTGATGACTCATTTTCTCCGTTCAACTGCTTTTCATGGGCCAAGAATTGCAGGTGCCCTGCCCAGCCACCGATACTTAGTAGTAACCTGTGAAAGGTGTGGGCTGCATGTTCTACCGCGATGTTCAGTTGGAGTGCCGCTTGCGCAATCACCTGGGTGGGATCGTCAGGAAGGTCACGCACGAGATTCCTCCAACCTGTGATACCGGAAACTTCTGGATTACAGTCGAGGGAAGAAGCCTCTTTCCAGGCAGTAAAGAGGGGCATTCCTTTCCAGGGAAAACTCCAGAGAGCTTGCCCTTGATCAAAATAGGCAGTGCACCATTTGGAGATCTCATCCGAGGCAAATGACTCCCAGCGGCTTCCTTGGGCGGCGTCAAGAAGGGCGCTTGGCAGGAGTGAGATAGAAACATTGGAGTGATTCCAAGAGGCTCTTTGCAAGGATGCGATGAGATCTGCTATCTGGGCTCCCAAGAAGTCTTTCTTGGCAGTGCCTTGAGGAAGCGATTCAAGGATCGATTTTTCCAAGTCCTCCATCGTAATCAGACCCGAGCGATATCGCTCCAGGTAAAATGAGGGAGGCATCGTCAGCGAGGTTCCCATCGCTTGATGAAGAACTGATGACGCCTCCTGAAATTTCATACTCGAGAGCCCGACAAAGGGATTCACGGCCACAAACCTCGACAAGGGCCAGAGAGGGGGAATGCGTTTCAATGCTGTCTGAATCGGGACGGTGAACAACTCCTGAGTGCTTGAGGTCATGATTGGCAAGTTGGGCGAGTTATTTTCCATGAACTGATGGCCAGAAGGTGGTGAGGAATCGGTTGGTCGCCGTGTTGATGTAGAATCCGTTGTAGGCATGCACAAAAAGCGCACGTCCAAGAGGCGTAGAAGCCCATGTGGGCGGGAGGAAAGCCCTGAGTGCAAGAATTATGAAGGCGAGGGCACTAAGAATGGATATCGGCCATGCCATCGTGAACGAGGGGGCCTCGGCCACAGCATGATCGACAAGATGTTCTGTTAAGGCATGCAGTGCGAAGAAGAGGATGCAGAGCGATAAAGCTGCAAGAAGGCCGCAAAGTACCCCAAACCTGCTCGGTGATGTCGACCACCAGTGCCAAAGCATTTGTGCGATCGCGATTCCAAGGATCAGTGCCAATCCGAACTTTCCGGAGTCATGCCAGAGGCTGTTTCCGGAAATCAGTCCGAGACCAATGACCAGAGCGAAAGCGACTCCAAAGGCACCCAGTGTTCCAGGGATACCCAGATATGTCTTTTGAGGAGAAGTTCCCGCATCCCGGGCTTCCTCAATCACGCTTCCGGAGGAGAGAAATGTGTGTGCCTTATAGAGTGAGTGAGCGACGATATGGAGAAGGGCAAGGGCAAATGCGCCGAGGCCGCACTGGAGCATCATGAAGCCCATCTGAGCAATGGTCGAAAAGGCAAGGCTCCGTTTCACGCTCGTCTGGGTGATCATGACCAACGATCCGAAGAGTGCTGTGAAGCCACCTACGGCGGCAAGTAACTCGAGAGCACCGGGACTAAGTGCCATCAGCGGGCTCAGGCGGATGATCAGAAAACCACCCGCATTGATGATTCCTGCATGCATGAGGGCTGAGACGGGGGTCGGAGTCTCCATCGTGTCAGGCAGCCATCCGTGGAATGGGAACTGGGCTGATTTTATGATGGCGGCTACTACCAGGAGAGGAGCGATCAGAGACACCGAGTGATTCGATCCCTTATCTGCAATGGCGAAGAGCCTTGCGTCATCGAAGGTGCCGAATTCTTTCCAGGTGAACCAAAATGCAGCAAGGAGTGCCAGGTCACCCAATCTGCTGAATAGAAACTTCTTTCGGGCTGCGAGTTGAGCCCCGTGCCTCGTGCCATAAAAGCAGAGCAACTTGTGTAGCGAGAGACTTACCGCCGCCCATGCCAAGGCAAAAAGAGCCAAGTTACCGGAGATCACCATCAGGAGCACATTTCCCGCGGTGATCGAGAGCCATTTAAAAAAACGTCCCTGCTCGTGATTGCCTTCCAGATAATTCCTTGAAAAAGAAACCACTGAAATCGCAAGAAAGCTGACAAGAAGGAGCATGACCGCTGAGACGACGTCAAAATATACTGTCAAGCCAAGCGGTCCCCACGAGGCGAATTCATGGTGAATAGGATTTGCTAAGATAGCCAGGGCGGCACAGTCTATCAGGGCAAGAAGCAGGGAAGTGATGCTGAGAAGAGCGATTCTTTGTCCCATCCTACTAGCATGACTGTTCGCCACTGTTCTGGGTATGAGCAGTGCGAGTAAGAGAGGAATCGGTGTTAGCAGTACAAGAAGAGGGGCGATCTCTGGCAGGTGAATTGACAGTGGAGAAGGAATACTCATACCCCAAGACATAGTCCTTTCTTTTTATTTGATCCAATAGATGAATTAAAATAAATCGTTCTATAATATAAAACAAATCTCATGCCCTTTCTGAACTATCATCATCTTCGCTACTTCCATGCGATTGCGCAGGAGGGAAACCTCACGCGTGCAGCGAAGCATCTTTCTATCTCCCCCTCTGCATTGAGTATCCAGTTGGCCCAGCTTGAAGAAAGCTTGGGGCAGCAGCTCTTTGAACGAATTAACAAGCGCCTCATCCTGACTGAGGCGGGGCATCTTGCTCTTGGTTATGCAGAGACGATCTTTCGTACGGGTGAAGAGCTTTACGACACACTGAAGCACCGTGTTCCGAAGCAGAAACAGATTCTACGTATCGGGGCTGTCACCACGCTTTCAAGAAACTTTCAACTCGAGTTGGTGCGTCCTCTGCTCAAGAGAAATGATCTTGAACTGGTTCTCCGCACGGGTGCACTGAGGGATCTGCTCAGTATGCTCGAGGCTCATACCATCGACTTGGTGCTATCCAATATGCCGGTGCCTCCTGATTCACAGATGGGGCTTCAAAGCCACCTGATCAGTGAGCAAGAAGTCATTCTTGTTGCTAATGCGCGTGATCGCAGATTTCGCTTTCCCCAATCCCTCAACGGAGTCGGTATTGTTCTTCCAAGTCTGGAGAGCAACATCAGGGCTGGATTCGACGTTCTGATGAGTCAACACGGAATCCGTCCACAGATCGTGGCTGAGGTTTCCGATATGGCGATGCTCCGATTGCTAGCTCGGGAGGCTAATGCAATCACCCTGGTCCCACGTGTCGTCGTTCGTGATGAACTCAAGAACGGAACCCTGGTGGAGCTTCACCGTATCGAACAGATCCGAGAGAGTTTCTATGCAATCACTCCATCAAGACACTTTCCCAATCACTTGGTTAAGGAAATCCTGAATTTTTTCACACGAAACGAAAATGGAAAAACCCTGAAAAATAAGGTTGTTCGCGGCAGACTCAAAAAGTCTGCCGCTGCGAGCAGGTAGAGATGGTTCTACTTTTCAGTCGGCTCCCCGGCGGCCTTCCAGCCTGCGATGCCAGGCTTGAAGTGCTGGACATTGGTGTAACCGAGTTTGGAGGCTGCCTCTGCGGCCCGTGCGTAGGCGCCACAGTGTTCATTTCCACAATAAGCTACAACTAGAGCACTCTTGTCCGCAGGAAGTACCTTTGCCAGATCAGCGATGTGGGCCGTGTAGTCGATGGCGCCTGGGATGTGCCCGTTGGCATAAGAGACAGGACCATTGACATCCAAGAGGATGACCTTCTTGTCGGCGATATCGGCCTTGAGATCCGCGAGGTTAATATCGGGGAAGGAACCGGCGAAAGCATTCACGGCGACGAGAGTTGAAGCGATGAGGAGGAGATGTTTTTTCATATTTGGAAACATATCACGAGAGCTTGAATCTGCAAGGTGCACCCTTCTTCCATCGATTTGTCTCAAATTCAATGATCTGATTTGAAGAACCACTTGGCTTCACCGTTATGCTCGTGTAAATTGAATCTTCTTGATTAGCCAGCGTGGCGGAATTGGCAGACGCGCCGGACTCAAAATCCGGTATCCTCTAAAGATGTGTCGGTTCGAACCCGACCGCTGGTACCATTTTTGGTAGTCTCAGTATTGCGATCCTTTGAGATTGGCACAATGGATATAAAAAAAGCCGCATCGTAAGATGCGGCTTTTTTTTGAAGTTACGCTCTTTTAGTTTGAAGAAAATGTATAAACAGAACCCTTCTGTTTTGCGGTGAAGGATTTGATCTGAGTCGAAGCCAGCGCGTTGTAGTTTGTATTCGAGGCGGCGGAAGCGCTGATATTGATCGTACCAACTGCTCCTACAGTCACCTTCCGGGTTGCAGTGGCATAAGTGGCACCCGTCACCGAGTAGGTTAGGGCAACTCCTTGGTCCGACGTGGCTACTGGCAGATAGAAGGAGGTTCCATCCGCAGGAGTAGGGATGCTTGGAGGTGTGTTGAGGGTCTGGTTTCCCTTGGCAATCGTGATGGTGCAAACGGTCACAGCAGTGGTGACAGCGGCATAATTTCCATCTGTTGATGCTGCTTGGGTGGCTTTTACAACCAAGGTGCCTGCACCAGTGATGGTGACAACTCCCGTAGAGGGGTCAACCGTACCACCAGTACCTGTTTTCGAGAAGGTGAATGCACCTGACGAAGTGGAAGTGGGGGAGACTTTGACGGTACCAACGTTTTGTGAGAAGATTAGGCCCTGGTTGGAGTCAGGGGTGATGACGGTTGTCGCGGCCGCAACGGTGACGTTCTTTAGGACTTGGGTTGCTACATTCCAATTGCTGTCACCATCCTGATTAGCGTAGACGGTTACCGTTCCTTTAGCAGTAGGAGTGATGGTTGCAGTAGAACCGGACTGTTGCACATTAGCACCGGGCGCGGTAATGATCACAGAGGCTGTTGACTTGCCGGTGGGTACTGGGATTGTGAAGGAGGCACCATACTTGGGTGCAGAAGGGGTTGTGGCTCCCAAGGCTGCAATGGTGTTTACACCTTTATTAACGACGATGTTTGCCTGCACCGCGACTGCTGGTGTGTAGTTATCGTTGCCGCTCTGATTGGCTGCAATGACGATCGTTCCCGCGCCGGTGGCGGTGACCTTATTGGTTGCGGTCAATCTTCCAGGTCCTGAGACGACAGAGAGAACAACAGGGAGCCCCGAGGATGCCTTGGGGAGTGTCACTGTTATCACTGGAGCATTAGTGTTCCAAGTTACAGCCGAGATAGATGCAAAATCAGCGATGGACTGGTTGGCTTGAGTAACATTGAATGAGGTGATTACTTCAGGAGCTGCTGAGTATTTATTGGCAACGCCCGACTGATTGGCTGCGAGAGTGACTTGTCCGACTCCAGTGAGGGTTAATTTCTTGGTTGTGGCGTTGTAGCTTGCAGGTCCGGATTTTACCGTGACAGTGACAGCTCCACCCGACGTCGCAGTAGGAGGTGTGATGGAAATCGGATTGGTGTTGTAGGCCTGATTGCTGATCGTGGTAAACGGCGTGATTGTCTGATCTGCCAGACTCACGACAAAGCTGTTGGTGACTGGTGTGGGAAGAGCGTAACCCGTAGGAGCGGATGCCTCCTTGGCAACAACTTGGACAGTGCCGGTTCCAGTTAAGGTGATTAAGCCAGTCGCATAGGAAGCTGGTCCAGTTACCGTGAATGTCGGAGTACCCCCACTTGCGGTGGCGGCCACCGCAAGTTTGTTGGTGGTGTATGCCGTGTCGGATGGGACCGTGGTGAAGCTGATGGTGTTAGGTTTTGTTGTGCCCGCTCCGGCATTTGCAGCCAGAGTTATTGCTGAAAGGATCGATGCAGCGAGAATGCGGTGTTTCATGGTGTGATGGATTTTTGACCTTGGATCTATTGGAGGGATTTATCAGATTTTTTACAACTCTATGTAAGGGTGATCATGTTTTGAAGATTTGCAACGAGAAAATCACCTTGAGCAAATTATTTTTTAATCGTCTTATGGAATTGAAGGAAGATTTCTGTAGGGTGCCAAGCATAAGTTTTTAGGGTTGGACGCTTTTTAAATATCTCCTCCCGTACATTCCCGTTCAGAACTCTTAGCCAACACCTCACTGTGAGCCAAAATATATCCACCTTTTTTTATGGGGGCATCAGGTTCATTATTCAGCAGGGTGCAATGATTGTTGGTGTTCCCTCTTTGCTGCTCGCGGGATTGCTCGCAGTTTTTCTTGCCGGAAATGCCCATCAGGGAGCTTGTGGACTTTTTCTCCTGTTGGCTGGTCTTGTTCTAGTGTTTAGAGCACCAAAGCAATCCACTCCTTGGATTTTTTGGATTCTTGGTGCTCTTTTGATAGCGTTGATGACTGCGTCCCTGCTGCCGCTGCAATCTCATATTCCGGGATGGCGTGACTACATTGGTGAAGGGCTTGGAATCCACCTCCCGCGATGCTTCACCGTCAGTCCTGCTGACACGATCGCTTGGACCTTCTTTGCCCTCTTCAGCTCCGCGGTGGCCCTTCATGCGCTGGGGTCTCCGTGCAATCGAAACCAGTTGGAGTTTGCCGGATTGATTGTTGTCTTAGGATGCTTCTTGTATGCGGTTCTGGCCGTGATCTCCTGGAAAACCGGGTGGCACTATCCATTTTTCGATCAAGATCCAGACTATCCCGCAGTATTCGGTTTTTTTCCTAATCGTAATCACACGGCCGGTTTTTTGATTACCGGGTCAATTGTTGCTCTCGGCCTGCTTCGACAGGCCACACTGGAAAAAAAATTTCTGTCCTTCCTTATCGCTGGAGCAGCGTTTCTGTTCCTGGTTTCGTGCCTGCTCTTTTTTTCATCCTCCCGTGGCGGATTGGTTTTCCTGTTCTTGGGTGTCCTGATCTGGGTTGCTGGTCTTGGTAATCGATTCAGGCCATGGTGGCTTCTTTTCCTTCTTGGATTCGCCACACTGACGATGGCGGTGCGTTTCGCCTCCTCGGACACACCGCTGCTCAATCGGTTTGTCGACCCTTCTCTAAAAATACAAAAGTCGTTAGAAAGTCTCGGGGCAGGGGAGCAGAATCATCCGGAGCACCCCAAGGTCGATGCCCGACTGGGCATAGCCCGGGACACACTGCGTATGATCCGGGATTATCCCTTCACTGGTACCGGTGCTGGAACGTATGCCTCCTTGTATCCGTTTTATGCGAAGTCCAGTTTGATGGACAAGACAACGGCACTTCATCCCGAAAGCGACTGGCTTATGCTGGCCTCCGAAAGCGGTCTGCCGGCCCTGCTTGTGGCATTTGGAATTCTTTTGACCCTGCTACGGGGGGTTCCCTCGCTGGCGGTGCTTGTCGGTGATTCCTGGCCCCTTAAGTGGGCGTTCCTTTCCGCGTTTCTGGCGGAAGTATTGCATGGTTTTGTGGATGTGCCGATCCACCGCGTCGAACTCGGCTGGTGGGTGATGCTTCTAGGGGTTATCGGGTTTGCTGTTCCCATAGAGACCCCTCAGATAAATTCGGTATCGGCTCGCGCCCAGTATGTCATGCTTCTGATTGCTGGTTTAGCAATGCTTGCGGCTGGAGCGATGATGATTAGGGCTCAGTGGTTGTCTGGGGGAGATGTTCCACCGTTCGAGTCGGTCAATGGACGCGACAGAGTCCTGATGCGGTATGCCTATGCTGACAACTCCTGGTTCCAGCTGGAGCCGATTTTCAGCACTTGCCAGGAGCTCATACGTCGCTATCCCATGCATGGTGATATCAGGCAACAATACGGTATCTTTCTGATTGAGGAGAAATGGGATTTGCATGAGGCGGAGCGACTGTTTGCTCAGGCCAGAGCTCTTCAGCCTCATAATGCGGATCTGGCCTACACGCAGGGAATCATTCTCGCCCCCTCCGATGCCAAAGGTGCTGCGATGATTTGGAAGGATGCCTTGAACAGGCAGCTTATCCTCGATGATCTCCCGAATTCCGCTGTGAGGAGGAGTAATGAGCTTTTCTCAACCATGCTTAGGGATTCCGCGTCCAATCCGGCGCTAATGGTTGAAATGGGGGATGTCTCGCGTGTTTCTCCCGCGATACATGCATCCTGGTTACTTCGCCCGACATCCACTGCCGCTGAGATTGAGGAGGCTGTGAATGACCAATCGTTTCTCACAGGACTTGGAGAGCGTGATCAGGGGCGTCTCTTCGAGGCCTGGTGGCAGCGTGGTGATAAAAAGAAAGTGGAGGAATTTCTTGAGGTTCATCCCGAGTACTCATGCGCCGCAATCGCCACAAAAGCGGCCATTGTCGCTTCCTCGGGCCGGGAGGAGGAGGCGTGCAGATCCCTGATGGATGCGTTCAAGATCACCCTTTCCCCCTTGCCGGATCCCTCCGCTGGGATTCAAGCTGCTGAGCGCGACCTCCCTACGGAGCCTCTTGCCGCTGCCAAGTATTATCTTGAGCATGGCAACGATGTGGCTGCCTTGCGGCTGCTTTCGGAGGCCTCTTCAGATCCCGCAAATAGCAAGGAAATTTTACTTCTTAAGGCGCGGATGGAATGGCGCGTGAAAAACTGGAAGGGACTACTCAATATCCTGCTCCAATACCTGCATGTGATTGGTCAATTGTGAAAGACGATGGACATGGATGAGTACCCGCTAAGATTCCTGGAGGTTTTTCCGCTTTCAACTTTAGCCTTTTAACTTTTCCCTTTTAACATGCCCTCGAAAAATGGAAAACCTTCCGTTTTTTCCAAGCTTTTGCTTGGGGGATTGGCATTGGTCTTTTTTTTAGGAATTCAGGTATCTGCCCACGCCCAATGGGTCCCTACCGTGCAGCAGAACCAATTCCGTTCGCAGTGGGTGGGGGAGCAGGTTGATCAGCTTCCCCTGGGTGCATCTGTCTCTCCCTTCGGGGGGCTTCAGCCTCTTGTGGGTTCGCTTCAGACGCCCGATGAAGTTCAGCGCGAGGTCGATGCCTCGCTTGCTGCCGTCAAGGCTCCCTCTCCCTTCTCCTTCAAGCCCGCATTGGGCGTGGGTTGGGAAATTGACAATCAGGGAAGTCTCACCACAAACAACAGCGTGCAAGCAACCCCTGGAGGAACAAAGTCCACCAATTCCTCCACAACTTACGGAACGGCGAACAGTATCTTTTTAGCGCCTTCGGGGGCCTTTCTCTATGATAGGGATCAGGGACCTTGGAATTTTTCTTTCGGTTATTCCGCTGGCTACAAATATTTCCTTAACCAAAACTTCACTGGGGGTGGTGATGGCAGCGGAAGTCAACGCAATCCTCTCTCTCAGACAGCATTCATCAAGACCATGCTGGCGATGAGTCGATACGTGATCACATCCATGTTCAATGCCTCTGAAGGCACGGGGTATGACATCTCCTCCGGATCGAACAATAGACAAACCACGGTGGGGGGCACCACGGACATTAAATACACGCTCGGGCAGTATTCCGCACTCGGCACAACGGCCGGCTATTCGCTGCAGAACTCCTCCCAATCCTCGGCCACTCCCAACAACAACACGACGAGCCTTTTCGGGAATTTTGCTCCCGAATATGACTTGTCTGACAAAACTCATTTCAGCCTCAATTTCGGTGCAGGGCGTACCTCCCAGTCACTGGGAGCGGGGACATCCGCGGGCGGAACCAATGCTCCGTTGGCAACCTCCCAGTCCACGGGTCGTAATTACGCCCAGACTCTCGCCAAGGTGAAATACGACCTCACAGGCAAGCTGACCTTCAATGTTGGCCTTGGGGCTCGTTATGTGACCTCTACGGGAATTACCAATTCAACCGATAACGGTCTCTCTCCCGCTTGGTCTGTCGGTGTCGGATATACCCCTACGGAGAAGACCTCCGCCACCCTGAGCGCTGGTATTCAGGGAGCGGACGTGACCCCTGGCCTGAACTTCATGTTGAACTGGAATCCCCGTGAAAAAACCCAGTTTTCCCTAGGGGTATCCCAGACCCAGAACTTTGCCAATTCCGTCTCCTCTCAGTACCTTGTGAGCAGGAACCTCATCGGTACCATGACTCAGGTTTTAAGGAAGGATGTGCTGAATCTGAACCTTTCCGCCGGTTACACCTCGCAATCCTACGTGAACCTCTCGGCCAATACGGCCGGTCAGAACACCAGCCAGTTGCCCAGCAATTTCTACATTGCCCAAGCCACTCTAATCTGGAAGATCCGCGATTCGATCAATCTCTCCAACACACTTTACTATAATACAGGCCAGTCCCAGTCCGGATCCGGCAGCTCGGGTGCAGCCGCTCAGGCATGGTACTCGATTACTCTCAATTTCGCTCTGTAGTTTTTTCATTTTTCACTTATGTTTCAACGAATGTCCATTTTCCTGCATAGGTTCCTCGCTTGCTGTTGCCTACTGATGATCATTGGAGCGAGAGTATCGGTTTTCGGACAGGCCACGGCCGTTGCGCCGCTAAACAGCCAGCCGGTCCAGCCTGCCCCCACTGCTGATGCGCATCCCGTGGGAGCAGCAGCAGCAGCGCCTGTTGCCGCTCCGGTTGCAGCGCCTGTCGCCGCTCCGAGTGCAGATGCGGGCGCTGGTTCACCGGGTGGTTTGGGCGCGGCAAGCGGTGATTATGTACTCAAGGCGGGTGACACCGTTGAGATGGTAATTTTTCATGAACCCGATCTCAGTATCCGCTCACGACTTGGCAAGGATGGGATGGTGCAGTTACCTCTGCTTGGAGAGATCAAATTGCAGGGACTGACGATCAGGGCCGCGACGGCACTCCTTCGTGAAAAATATAATGCGGACTATATTGTCGAGCCCCAGATCTATCTCAATATCGCTGCTTTCAACTCCCGTAAATTCAACATCATCGGGCAAGTCCAGCGTCCAGGTACCTACGAGTTCTCGGGTGGGGAGGATCTCGGCATGCTCGAAGCGGTAGCCATGGCGGGGGGATTCACCCGTATCGCCGACAGGGGACACATCATCGTGAAGCGAAAGGAGGGAGATTCGTTCCGTACACTCAAAGTGAACGCCAAGAAAATCGCAGGTGACGGCAAGGATAAGTTCCCCATCGAACCCGGCGATGTCATCAATGTCGGTGAGAGTTGGTACTGAGGATAGTCGCGCCCCAAGATTCATTTTTCATGCAGATCGCAGACACACAGACTACACATCACCAGACTTCCCTTCATCATGCCGCTCCGGAGGGATTCGATTGGAGGGAGTATTACCATGCTCTCAAGTCGCATGCTTGGATCATTATCCTGTGTGTCCTTCTGGCTACGCTTTTGGGTGTGTTTTTCGCAGCCACCCAGCAGCCACTCTTTGCATCTCGATGCATCTTGGTGATTACGGCGGATAAGTCTAGGGTCTTGAGTAACAAGATTGAGGAGGTAAGTGATGTCCAGATCAAGAGTGCGGACATGGTCAATACCCTCTTGGAACTCCTCAAAAGTTATCCCTTTGCCCTACGCGTGGTGAATCACCTGAAGCTGGCTCAGGATCGTGAATTCCTTGCTGCCCTTGGCATCCGTGGCAACGAAACCACTCCGGAGCATGCAGCCGCGGCTCTTTCAAAGACGATCTCTCCTAGCTTCCGCCTGAATACTCGCCTCATCGATCTGGTCGTCACGACACGCAGTCCCGTGGTCTCAATCAAAATGGCGAACGCCTATGCAGACGAGTACCTTCGATATGTTCGCGACATGCAGGTGGATGCGGCCCGCTCGGCGAGCTCCTTCCTGATGGATGAATCCGCCAGACTGCGAAAGAAGATGCGTGCCTCTGAGGAAGGAATGCAGAGCTTCCGCGAGCGGGAGCGTGCAGCCTCGATCGAGTCGATGCTTCTCGAGGCTCAGACCCAGATCACGGAACTTAACAACCGCCAAAGTGCCATCCAGTCGAAACTGACCCAGATCAATAGTGATCTTAATATTGCAAAGCAGAATCAGGGAAATACCCAGGAACTCCTGCGACTTCCCAGTGTTGCCAATGAGCCAAAGGTGGCTGCCTTGGTGACACAGCTGGATTCGCTTAAAGGACAGCTTGTCATGGTACAGCAACGCTACCGTCCGAAGCATCCCCTCTTTATTTCCACCACGACCCAGATCGGCATCACCTCAAAAGAGCTCGACAAGGTCCTCTCCGATGTCGTCGGACTACTCCAGTCCATCAAGTCGAGTCTGGAAGCACAGGCAACGGCAACCCAGATTGACCGTGAGAATGCGGAAAAACGCCTGCTCGATGTGACCGGCAAGTCGATCGAGTACAATGATCTCAAGCGTGAATTGGAAACCGATACCGCGCTGTATGCAGCTGTTCTTGGACGCATCAAGGAAATTGACATGACCAAGGAACTCTCCGAATCACCCGTGCAGATTCAGGAAATGGCCATGGTTGCGGGACCTGTCGGGAAGCCCCCTCTGGTCGTCCTACTCAGCGAAATTCTGAAAGGTCTCGGAGTTGGAATCGCCATTGTTCTTGGACTTCACAAGCTCGACACCAGTCTCAAGACTGTTGATCAGATCGAGCGTCTGACGGGAATCGCTGTAGCTGCTGCCATTCCCCAGGTGGGCGAGGCCTCTACCTCTAGGTTTGGATTCCTCTCCAAGGAACAGTACCAGCAGCTACAGTCGTCTTGGAAAAATGCCGTTCTCACCCTTCGTGACAAGACCCGCCCTCTTGCTGCACGGCTTGCCGAGTTGCAAACCATCCTGAGCCCCTCCTTGGGCATGATCGGTCATCCGCATATGGCAACAGCCCTCCCTCAGGGGGGTGAGTTAATCGTCAAGGAGGATCGCAGCGGTCTTGTCGCAGAGTCCTTCCGTTCTCTGCGAGCAACGATAGCCACGAATGCTCTGGTCGAGAAGCAGCGCTCCTTCCTCATTACCAGTGCTCTCCCTTCGGAGGGCAAATCCTTCTGTAGCTCCAACTTTGCGATCACTCTTGCCCAGCAGGGATTGAAGACACTGCTTGTGGATGCTGATCTGCGGAAGCCATCGATCTCCCGGATGTTCTTCGGCATGAACCGCAAGCCTGGTCTCTCGGAAGTTCTTTTGGGAACTGTGGTGCTGGCTGATGCTGTCAATTCCAGCGGTGTCGAAGGCCTCTCCGTGATGACAGCTGGCGGTCTCTCGTCTAACCCCTCCGAACTTCTTGCCGGCCAGAAATTCAGGGACTTCCTGGCCGATGCCTTGACGAAATATGACAGGGTTGTCGTGGATTCTGCTCCCATCCTTGCAGTCAGCGATACGCTGCTGATTGCACCCTCTACGGACGTTGTGTGCTTGGTTGTTCGTTCCTTCCTGACCCCGCGCAGGATGATTAACCGTGCCTTAAAGACTCTGGGCGATGTGAAGATCAAGCCTGCGGCCCTCATCTTTAACTGCATCCCCACCGGAGTTGGGGCCTATGCTTACTATGCGGGCAAGTACTATGGCTCCTACGGGGGTAAAGGTGTCTATGGAAGTTGAGGAATCGCAAAGTCGAGGGTCGAATTACGAGGGCTAATTACCACAGAAGTTGCCCCGCTTGACTCTCGACTCCCGTCTCTTGATCCACTAAGTTTTTCCTATGCGTATTCTCATTACTGGCGGAGCCGGATTCCTAGGCTCCCATCTTTGCGACCGCCTCATCGAGCAGGGGCATGAAGTCATTTGCCTTGATAATTTCTTCACTGGGCGAAAGGCCAATATCCAGCACCTCCTGGGGAATCCCCGCTTCGAACTCGTTCGCCACGACGTTATTGACCCGTTCAAGTTCGAGGTAGACCGCATCTACAATCTCGCTTGCCCTGCTTCGCCACCGCATTATCAGTACAATCCCATTAAGACCATGAAGACCTCCGTGGTCGGTGCCATCAACTGCCTTGGCCTTGCCAAGCGGGTCAAGGCACGCGTCTTCCAGGCCTCCACCTCCGAGGTCTATGGTGATCCCAATGTTCATCCTCAGCCCGAAGCCTATTGGGGGCACGTGAATCCCATTGGATTGCGCTCCTGCTATGACGAGGGGAAGCGCGCGGCTGAGACGCTCTTCTTTGACTATCATCGCGAGAATGGCGTCGATATTCGTGTCATCCGTATTTTCAATACCTACGGTCCGCGCATGCTCCCCGACGATGGACGCGTCGTCTCCAACTTTATCGTTCAGGCCCTGCAGGGTAAGGATCTCACTGTTTATGGCGAGGGGTCCCAGACCCGCTCCTTCTGCTATGTCGATGATCTCGTCGAGGGATTCATGCGCTTCATGGAGCAGGAGAAGATCGTCGGTCCCATGAACCTCGGCAATCCGGGTGAGTTCACCATGCTCCAGTTGGCAGAACTCGTGCTCAAGAAGGTGGGAGGAAAGTCCAAGATCACCCATCTCCCGCTTCCCTCGGATGACCCGAAACAGCGCCGTCCTGACATCACTCTCGCCAAGGAAACCCTCGGATGGGAACCTAAAGTCCCTCTTGAGCAGGGTATCGAAAAAACGATTTCCTACTTCAGCGAAGCGCTGAAGAAAAGCTGAAAGCTGATGGCTAAAACAGTCTGAATTGGCCAAAATGGCACGCAATGATCTTGAGGTGCGTACAAAGGCATTTGCTCTTGCCGTGATTGACTTGGTGGAACGCATTCCAAAGAATCGTACCGCTGATGCGATTGCCAGGCAGCTTATACGGTCTGGTACTTCTGTCGGGGCAAATTATCGGGAAGCAAATCGGGCTCAATCCAGGGACGACTTCATTCACAAGGTTGCAATCTCAACAAAGGAGGCATCTGAAACCGATTTCTGGCTGGAATTGATAACTGAGTCACCCCACTTAAAAACTTCTGGATCCGAAACCTTGATGCATGAGGCTCGTGAACTTCTGGCCATACTCACAACCATTGGGAGGAATGCAAATTCTACCCGCTAATCTGATCAAATCTCTTTCCTCTTCTTGGCAGTCCTTTTAAAGTTTTCTTTTCTTCCTTTTGAGTTTTCCTAAATATTATTATCTCAACCTTTAGCTTTTAACTTTCAGCTTTTCCTTATGAGTATCTCCATCTGCTGTCTCGGTGCCGGTTATGTCGGCGGTCCCACCATGGCCATGATCGCGGCGAAGTGCCCCGATATCCGCGTCACTGTCTGCGACCCGAATGAAAAGCGTATCGCCGCCTGGAACAGCGACGCACTTCCCGTCTATGAGCCCGGTCTTCAACAGGTTGTTGAGTCAGCACGCGGTAAGAATCTCTTCTTCTCCACCGATGTCCGCAAGGCCATCCGCGAGTCTGACATCATCTTTGTCAGCGTCGGCACACCGACCAAGACCTATGGCGTGGGTGCCGGCCGTGCCGCCGATCTCAAGTACATTGAGGCCGCCGCCCGCATGATCGCCGAGGAGGCCTCGGGATCCAAGATCATCGTCGAGAAGAGCACCATCCCGGTGAAAACCGCCGAGGCCATGCTTACGATTCTTCGATCCAACTCCAAAAACGGAACCTTCCAGGTCCTCTCAAACCCAGAGTTCCTCGCCGAGGGAACGGCCATCGAGGACTTGGAGAATCCAGACCGCGTTCTGATTGGCGGCGAGCAGACGCCCGAGGGGCTTGCTGCCATCGAGAAGGTCGCCTCCATCTATGCCCGATGGATCCCGCGTGAGAAGATCCTTACCACCAACCTCTGGTCCTCCGAGCTCTCCAAGCTCGTTGCCAATGCCTTTCTCGCCCAGCGCATCTCCTCGATCAATTCCATCTCCGCCCTTTGCGAGGCAACCGGTGCCGATGTGGACGAGGTGGCCCGCGCCATCGGAAAGGACTCCCGAATCGGCCCCAAGTTTCTCAAGGCCTCTGTCGGCTACGGGGGTTCCTGCTTCCAGAAGGACATCCTCAATCTTACCTACCTTTGTCAGCACTTCGGCCTTCCCGAGGTCGCGGCCTACTGGGAGAGCGTCGTCAAGATTAACGACTGGCAGAAAACCCGCTTCAGTGGCCGTATCGTCCGGGATCTTTTCAACACCGTCAGCGGCAAGCATATCGGTATCCTTGGCTTTGCGTTCAAGAAGGATACCAACGACACCCGTGAGACTGCCGCCATCGCCGTCTGCCGCGACCTTCTTGCCGAGGGAGCCAAAGTCCATGTTTATGACCCGCAGGTCAGCGAGGAGCAGATCCGCACAGATGTTCTTGGTTCGGGAACCAATCCTAACCTTGTGGTCGTCACGGGTGCCCATGAAGCCTGTGAGGGAGCACATGCCGTTGCCGTGCTCACCGAGTGGGATGAGTTCAAGGACCTCGACTTCCAGAAAATCCACACTGGCATGCTCAAACCTGCCTTCCTCTTCGACGGTCGCAATATCCTACCTCATGCCAAACTCAAGGAAATCGGCTTCCGCGTCTTTGCAATCGGAAAGACGATCTAAGGAAAATCTGAAGGATAAAAAGTAAAAGTGGAAGCATGGGTAGGGTGGGATAAAAAAGGTGTTAAAAGCCTAGTCATGCGGGTTCCGCTGGTGATGCGGAATCCTCGTCAATTTCAGCAGGCCAAAGGACTCCAGTTAAGGGCAATCGGGAATTAATTAAATGGCCCTAGCACCAG
>DAISZK010000033.1:0-29122 GCA_036824855.1 Chthoniobacterales bacterium
CTTAATACCCAACCCAAAACAAGGAACACACACTATGCGCATCGGAATGGTCGGTCTCGGAAGAATGGGAGCCAACATGGTTCTCCGCCTCATCAAGGCAGGTCACGAAGTCGTCGTTTGGGATCGCAGCGAGGCTACCGTTCAGGATCTCGCTTCCAAAGGAGCCATTGCGGCGAAGGATCAGGCAGATCTTGTCAGCAAGCTCACGGGCCCGAAGGCCGTCTGGATGATGATTCCCGCTGCCTATGTGGATGATACGATCGCCACCTTTGTTCCCCTCCTTTCCAAGGGAGATATCATCATCGATGGTGGTAACTCCTACTATAAGGACGACGTTCGTCGCGCCAAGGAACTCTCGGTCAAGGGTATCGAGTATGTCGATGTCGGCACCTCCGGCGGCGTCTGGGGTCTCGAGCGTGGTTATTGCGAGATGATCGGCGGTTCCAAGGAGACGGTTACCTATCTCGACCCAATTTTGAAGGCTCTTGCTCCAGGCAAGGGAGATGCGCCGGTGACTCCGGGCCGTACCCGTACGGACAGCACGGCCGAGGAGGGATACCTCCATTGCGGTCCCAATGGCGCAGGACACTTCGTCAAGATGGTCCACAACGGCATCGAATACGGGATCATGGCGGCTTATGCCGAGGGTCTAAATATTCTGAAAAATGCTAATGCCGGTAAGGTGAAGCGTGAGATCGACGCCGAGACCACCCCTCTGCGCGATCCGGAGAATTATCAATACGACATGGATCTTCCTGAGATCACCGAGGTCTGGCGCCGCGGCAGCGTGGTCGCCAGCTGGTTGCTCGACCTCACGGCCGACGCCTTGGCCCGTGACCCCGAGCTCTCCACGTTCGGTGGTCGTGTCAGTGACTCCGGCGAAGGTCGCTGGACCATCCTCGCCGGCATTGAAGAGGGGGTTCCCACCCCGGTTCTCAGCTCCGCTCTTTACGAGCGTTTCTCCAGTCGTAACCTTGCCGAGTATGCCGACAAGGTTTGCTCTGCGATGCGCTTTGAGTTTGGCGGTCACCACGAGAAGCCAGCTGGTTCAAAGTAATTTTCACTTCCGCTAAGGAGTCTTAACACTATGTCCCTGCTCAAAAGCGACGCCCTGGTCCTCTTTGGAGCGACCGGAGATCTGGCCCACAAGAAACTCTTCGACACCATCCAGGCGCTCTACCGCCGGGGGGTGCTGGAAGGGCCGGTTATTGGCGTCGCCAAGAGCGGCATGACCCGCGAGCAGGTCATTGACCGTGCCCGTGAGGGAATCACAACCTATGGGCGTGGCGTTGATGAGGAGGTCTTCAAGAAATTTGCAGACCAATTCCAGTATGTCGACGGAGACTACTCCGACCCGGCCACATTTGATGCACTGAAGAAAGCCTTGGGAAGTGCCCAGCGACCCATCCATTACCTTGCCATTCCACCTGTCCTCTTTGGACGCGTCACTAAGGGACTCAAGGCCGCTGATTGCATCAATGACGACACCCGCGTCGTGGTTGAGAAGCCCTTTGGCCATGACAAGGCTTCCGCTGAGTCTCTCAACAGGATCCTTCACGATGTCCTTGAGGAGCGTCAGGTTTTCCGGATCGACCACTACCTCGGCAAGGAGGCCACGCAGAATGTTCTCTACACACGTTTTGCCAATTCGTTCCTCGAACCGGTTTGGAACCGCAACTACATCAGCAATATTCAGATCACCATGGCCGAGTCGTTCGGCGTGCAGGGTCGTGGTGCCTTCTACGATGCCACCGGCTGTCTTCGTGACGTGATCGAGAATCATCTGATGCAGGTGGTCGGATTCCTCTGCATGGAGCCTCCCTTCTGGCCTGACAAGGAGCGTGTCCGTGACGAGCAGGTGAAGCTCTTCCGCTCTATCCGCACGATCTCACCCAACGACTTCATCCGAGGTCAGTTCGAGGGATACCTTCAGGAACCGGGAGTCGCACCGAACAGCACAACCGAGACATTTGCCGCCGTACGCGTCTTCATTGACAACTGGCGCTGGCAGGGCGTGCCCATCTACATCCGCGCCGGCAAGAATATGCCGATTTCCGGTACCGAGGTGCGTGTTCAGTTCCACCGCCCGCCGCTTGTGGTTTTCCCTGACCAGCAGGCCCCGATGCATAACTACGTCCGCTTTCTGTTCACTCCCCGTATTGAGATTGCCCTCGGCATGCAGGTCAAGGTCGACGGAGAGCGTATGGTTGGTGAGCCGATGGAGCTGAAGGTCGTCGACCAACAACCTGATGAGATGACCCCGTACGAGCGCCTCATTGGCGATGCGATCCAGGGAGATCAGGCCCTCTTTGCTCGTCAGGATGTCGTCGAAGAAGGCTGGAGAATTGTCGAGAATATCCTCGGCAATTCCGTTCCCGTCCATCCTTACAAGCCTGGAACCTGGGGGCCCGAGGAGGTCAATGACGTCCTTCTTCCTTCGGGCGGATGGCATGCTCCGCAAGTTTAAGGCAGCCTCAAAACTGAAGTTATATAGACCGATAGAATGAGCCGTCTCGCGCTCGTCGCCCTGGCACTGCTTCTTTCTTTGGTCTCCTGCAAGCGCAAGGAGGCTACAGGAATCGCTGCTGCGTCAAAGCACTTGGTCGTTGGGATGGAGCTTGCTTACCCACCCTTTGAGACGATCAACTCCCAGGGGGCCCCCGCAGGAGTCAGCGTCGATTTGGCAGGAGCCCTCGGGGAGTATCTGCATCGCCCCATCCGCATCGAGAATATCCCATTTACCGGGTTGATTCCGTCACTTCTGACCGGAAAAATCGATCTGATCATCTCCTCGATGACAGATACCCCCGAGCGCGAAAAGACGATCGCTTTCTCAGATCCTTACCTCTCGATAGGTCTGGCCGTTTTGGCCGGATCCAAGAGCGGTCTGAGTGGGGCGATCGGATCTGGGGATCTTGATCAACCCAGTCGCACCCTTGCCGTGCGGCAGGGTACCACTGCTCAGGCCTGGGCTACTGATCATCTCAAAAATGCCAAGATACTGGTGCTCGACAAGGAGTCCTCCGCGGTGATGGAGGTCGCTCAAGGGAAGGCTGACGGATTCCTCTACGACCAGATGAGCGTCTGGAAGAATCACCAGGAACATCCCGCAGAGACGATAGCCTTGCTTCAACCGCTGCAGCGGGAATCGTGGGCCATTGGAATGCGTCCTGATGAAAAAGAGCTTCGGGAGCAGGTCAATGCCTTCATCAAGGCTTTCCGCTCCTCCGGAGGCTTTGAGCGTCTGGGAGATCGCTATCTCAAGGATCAGAAAGAGGCTTTTGCTAAAGCCTCAATCCCCTTTTACTTTTAATCCTTCATGAAAACCGCACTTCTCTTCTCCGGACAAGGCGCCCAAGCCGTTGGCATGGGCAAGGATCTCGCCGCCAGCTTTCCCATCGCCGCCGATCTCTTTGCCAAGGCCGACGCGATTCTTGGGTATTCGCTTTCGCGGATTGCCTTTGAGGGGCCGAGCGAGGAACTGACCCGCACCTCGGTCTGCCAACCGGCGCTCTACACCCACGGGTTGGCTGCGCTGGCTGTGCTCAAGGAAAAGTTCCCGACCCTCTCCTTCGATGCCGCTGCGGGCCTCTCTCTTGGGGAATTCACGGCCCACTGCGCCGCAGGGACCTTTGATTTCGAGACAGGCCTTCGCCTGGTGGATCAGCGTTCCCGATTCATGCAGGAAGCCTGTGAGGCAACGGAGGGAGGAATGGCTGCGATCATCGGAGCTGAGGAACAGGGAGTTCGCGATCTCGCGGCCGCCGCCGATGTCGATGTCGCCAACTTCAATAGTCCTGGGCAGATCGTGATCTCTGGAGAGAAGGCCAAGATCGCTCTCGCCATCGGCATGGCCAAGGAACATGGTGCGCGCAAGGCTGTCGAGTTGAGCGTGGCGGGTGCCTTTCACTCCCGTCTGATGGAGCCCGCTTACCAGCGCCTCAGCGCGGTGCTTGCGGAGACATCGATTGCGATGCCCCGGGTTCCTGTGGTGTCGAATGTTGACGCACGTCCTGCTGACTCTCCCGATGCCATTCGCCAGTCATTGGCCGATCAGGTCACTGGTTCTGTCTGCTGGACCGCCAGCATCGAGTATATGATCGATCATCTCGGCATCACCCGATTCCTGGAACTCGGTCCCGGTGGCGTCATTGCCGGACTTGTGGGACGCATCCGCAAGGGAACCGAGGTGATCAGTATCAGTGATGTCGCTTCTCTGGAGGCTGCTCTTCCCCTGCTGCAAGCACAAGGATAAGGGCATAAGGATTGAAGATCATGACCCTTCTTGCCTTTGGAATGCCGGCGGCCCCGGAGTGGATCTTCATCGGGATCCTGGCGCTCGTTCTGCTTGGTCCCAAGAAGTTGCCCGAACTGGCTCGAGGTATTGGTAAGGCTCTCGGTGAGTTACAGAAGGCCAAGGAAGACTTCCACCGCGAGATCAGTGGAGTGCCCCCTTTGCCGAAGATCGAGGCCCCTACAGGTCTGCAGCCGACTGCTCCGGAGGGTAGTGCGCCCATTCAATCGGGCGTGACTCCTTCGGCGGCAATTCCGTGTCAGGAAGCTCCTGAAAAGAAAGTCTCCTAGAAACTCACGGCCACGCTATCAACGCGGCCGTGTCGTGAACCCCCACTCTCTCCTCAGAGGGTGGCCATATCGATCACGAAGCGGTACTTCACATCGCTCTTGAGGATGCGGTCATAGGCCTCGTTGACCATCGCCATCGGAATGATTTCCACGTCGCTGGTAATTCCGTGCTCGGCGCAGTAATCGAGCATTTCCTGGGTCTCGGGAAGTCCCCCGACCAGCGAACCCGCAAGGCTCTTGCGCCCCATCACCAGCCCAAATGCATGAATGGCGGCACTCTCCGGCGGAACGCCGACGAGACACATGGTTCCATCACGCTTCAGCAGATTGATGTAGGCTCCGAGATCATGAGGAGCAGAGACGGTATTGAGGATGAAGTCGAAACTACCGGCCGCTTTGGCCATCTCCTCTTCTGAGTTGGAAAGAATCACCTCGTCAGCCCCAAGACGCTTTGCGTCGGCGACTTTCCCGGGTGATGTGGTGAAGCAGACAACATGGGCCCCGAAGGAGTGGGCGAACTTAAGCGCCATGTGCCCGAGGCCCCCGAGTCCAACGACGCCAACTTTCTTGCCAGGGCCGACCTTCCAGTGGCGAAGCGGTGAGTAGGTGGTGATTCCGGCGCACAGGAGGGGGGCCGCCGCTGCGGGATCAAGCTTATCGGAGACCTTGAGGACGAAGCGCTCGTCAACGACGATCTGGTTCGAATAACCGCCGAAGTTCAGTCCGCTACCGTCACGGGTCTTGCTGTTGTATGTGCCGGTGAAGTGGTTCTCGCAGTAATTCTCCAGGCCCTCGTTGCAGTTGGAGCAGGTGCGGCACGAGTCAACGAAGCAGCCGACTCCGACCCGGTCGCCGGCTTTGAATTTGGTAACGGCATTGCCGACCTGCTTGACCACGCCGATGATCTCGTGACCCGGAACCATAGGGTAGAGGGCGCCGCCCCACTCGTCGCGAGACATGTGGATATCGGTGTGGCAGACGCCGCAATGGGAGATCTCGAGTTGGACATCATGAGCACCTGGTTCGCGGCGCTCGAAGGAGAAGGGGGCGATCGGTGAGGTGGCGCTTTGAGCGGCGTAGCCTTTGGTAGGGAGCATGGCGATTAGGGTGTGGGGAATGGGTTACAGGGAGTTGGTGATGGGGAAGAAGATATCCCAAGTGACATTTCTGGGTATCGGAAAATGCAAACCAATCCGATTTCCTATGTCCCTATTCCCAATTATCTAGACCCTAGTTTCCTTCACCGTGGGTCATGTCACGGGTTTCGAAGCGGGTGAACTCGCTCAGGAAGGTCAGCGGGACTTCACCGGTGGGGCCGTTACGCTGCTTGGCAATGATCAGTTCGGCTTCGCCTCCCTTCTCGGATTTTTCCTCATCATCCTTGGCATAGTAGGCGGAGCGATAAAGGAGACCCACGACATCCGCATCCTGCTCGATGGAACCCGATTCACGGAGATCCGAGATGCGCGGTTTACCATCTCCGCGGTCTTCGGATTTACGGTTGAGCTGAGCGAGCACGATGATCGGTATTTTCAGTTCTTTCGCGAGCGCCTTGATCCCTCCGGAGATCTCGGCAATCTCAATCTGCCTATTCTCCTGGCCACGCTTGGAGGGGGATTTCAGAAGCTGCAGGTAGTCGATGACGATCAACCCCAAACCATGTTTATCCATGAGACGACGCGATTTTGCACGCAGTTCGTTGATGCTCAGGCCCGCCGTATCGTCGATCAGCATCTTGCTGTTGCCATACTCCTGGGAGACCTTGAAAAGACTTTGGTGGGCGTTTTTTGGAAGAAGTCCTGTCCTGATGCTCTGGAGGTTCACCCGGGCTCGTGAGCAGAGAAGACGCTGAACGAGCTGTTGGGCGCTCATTTCCAGGCTGAAGACGGCTACGGGGATGTTCTTATCGACGGAGACATGCTCCGCGATGTTCATTGCAAGGGCTGTCTTTCCCATGGAGGGACGCGCCGCAATCACGATCATTTCGCTCGGATGCATGCCGCTGGTCATGTTGTCGAGGATCTTGAATCCCGTCGGAACTCCGGTCACTTCCCCCTTGTTCTGGTAGAGTTTTTCGATCGCGTCGATGGCGTCATTGACGTGCTGTTTGATGTCGGGGAGTTCCCCGCGCACGCGATCCTCGGTCACACTGAAGATCTCCTTCTCGATATCGTCGATCAGCACCTTCACTTCCCCCTGCTCCTCATAGCATCGGGCCGCGGAGCCCGTACAGGCGGCGATCATGCGGCGCAGGAGATGCTTTTCCCGCATGATGTCGATGTAGTACTCGGCGTTGGTGGCGGTGGGGAGGAATGTCTGAAGATTCGCCAGATAAGCAGGCCCTCCGACTTGCTCCAGCAGGTTCCTATCCGCAAGGGTCTGCGTGATGGTGATCAGATCGATCGGACTATTCTTCTTCCAGAGATCCTCTAGGACCGCATAGATCGTCCCATGAGCAGGGTGGTGGAAGTATTGATCACTGACCCCCTTCTCGATGGCTGTAGTCAGTGTGTCCTTCGGGGAGAGCAGGATGGAGGAGAGGACTCCCTTCTCTGCATCGATACTCGCAGGAAGAGGACGATGCGCCTCCGGGAGGCGCTGACCTTGGGAGAATCCTCCTTGAGGAGGCGAGTTCTGCAGATTCTGAGATCCCGCTCCACGAATAGTAGAGCGTGATGAGCGGGTTGAGGCGCCTTCGGTTGCAGAGCTTACCTTGGCAGGGCCGTCCTGGGGACCTTCGGCCATGCGAGGGGAGGATTACGCCTCTGTGTTTTCCGCAGACTTGCGGCGGGGACGGCGGGTGCCGGCCTCTTCCTCATCGGCGGGTTGCTCCACCTTGGGGGCGGCAGCAATCTCGATGCGGAGTGTGGCAGTCACTTCCGAGTGAATCTTCACCGGGATCTGGTGCTCACCGCTCTCCTTGAGAGGGCGGTCCAGCACGATGGCATGCTTGGGAAGAACGAGATCCTTGATCTCTGACATCAGACGCTCGAGAAGATCAGATGCCGTGATCGATCCAAAAGCCTTGCCGGTTTCGCCGGTCTCGAGCTTCAGGTTGAGGCGGAGCTTGTTGATCTTCGTGGCAACGGCTTCTGCCTCGTTGATCTCACGGGCCTCGCGCTCAGCACGCTTTGCCTTCAGGTGATTGATCTTACGCAGGGAAGCGGGCGTCACCTCGAGGGCCTTGCCTCCGGGGATCAGGAAATTACGGGCGTAGCCGGCACGTACCTTGACGATATCGGCTTCGGCTCCCAGTGAGGGAACGGCTTCGGTTAGGATGACTTCGGAAGTGGCCATAGAGAAAATCCCGGTTGGTTTTGCAGCGGGAGGGAAGAAACTATCGGGAAAAGCGTGCGTGTCAATGAAGAAGAGCTGTCCTTTTTTTGATTCGGATCAGCCCTTGATCTTGTTCCAATACTCCTGACTTTGGCGCTGAGCCTCCCGTATTTCCCCGTCCGTCATGCGTCTTGCCAGGGCATCCCTGTTTTGGCGAGCGTCATCATTGCCGGAAGCCGCCGCGAGATTGTACCAGAGGTAGGCCTTGGGAAGATCGGTTCCGACTCCTTCGGCCAGCCTGTAGCATTCTCCCAATTCATACTGGGCACTCGCATTTCCATCCTTTGCTGACTTGGAGAACCAAGTGAAAGCGATGAACTCGTTCTTGGGAACTCCAAGGCCGCGCGCGTAGCAGATACCCAGGCGGTATTCCCCCTCCGGATCGCCTTGCAAGGCGGCTTTTCTGTACCACTCCGCAGCCTTTTCGTCGTTTTGGGCAATTTTCCATGTGCCCTTGGAGTAAGTTTCCCCCATTTTGATCTGGCTTGCCGGATCCGTGGGATCCTTCTTTACCTGTGAGGCACACCCGCAGAGCAGCATCAGAACCAAGAGCACAACAGGCACCTCGGGAGTGAATTTTCGGAATGATCCGTTCATAAAGCCATTTAGCTTCGGAGAGTCCCAAATGTATACTGGAAAACTTTACTGTCTCTCTCCCTAGGCATCCCCCCAGAGGGGAGATGTTGATTGAGATGGTGGAGGCGAGGGGAGTCGAACCCCTGTCCCCGGAACTTACTAGGCACCCGTCCACATGCTTGACCACACTTTGGTTTTAGGAGGTCGGCCACGGTGCGGCGCGCTGCTTTCCTCCGATCGTCCACGAAATCGATTCACCCCCCGGCGCGGTCGATCCGCCAAGGGGCCATCCTGCTGGCGTCGCCTTCACACATAGCAGGCGTCTGTGTGTCAGCGTCGCGGCGTTAGGCCGCGAGAGCTAGATCTTCGTAATCTGCGTTTATTTTTTGTGACTCGATTTTTAACGAGGCCAACGAATCATCCTCGGCATGCAGAATGCGTAATGAGCTTCGAGTCGAAACCAGTACGCCCCCTGTAAAGTTGTATAGTAGTTCAACAAACTCTCTTTCGCAAGGCGACGAGCAGTCTTTTTATGAAATAATTGAATCGTAGGTGCTTATGATTAGTACTAGCATAAAATTATGAAAACCAAACTGAGTTCCTACCCTCTCACAGTTTTCCTTATCGGAGTAGTGTCGATGGTTGCCGTGGTGGCCCTACCGGTTTCAGCCAGGGCCAGCCAAGCTTACGGGAGCATCAACAACTTTGACGTGGTGAACGACACAGGCGTCGCGTGCCATGGTTTTCAGATCGAACTCGACGACATCACGAGCGCCCAGATCACCTACACTTATGACTACAATCACTACGGGACCCCTGTCATCTCCACGGATTCGACGGATCCTGCCCATCCCAAGACTTACGTCCGCTATCTTGCTAAATACACCAATGGTGCCTGGTCGGCTTACACTGCAGTCCCCACGAATGCGATCCCTTCGACGATGGGGCACCAGTTCACCGATCCTTCAGTGAACTTCGGCGGGGAGCATTTTGGTGTCGGTTACACCGCCAACCCTACCAATGTCCTCTACAATTGGCTTCAGGACGATGGCACCGGGAATCTCTGGGTGGGACCTGCAGTGAGTGTCTCCACGCCAGTTTTCAGCTACCTGCCCCCAGTCGCCCCTGCTGCTGCGCCGCAAATTCAGCCTGTCATTGTTCCCCCGCCTGCACCTGTTGTTCCGGGATTTTTTGGAGCAGAGTTCGGTCCGGCTACTTGGGTTAAGATGATCACGACAACTGCTCATACCAATACCGAGGTGCAACTCCGAGATCTCGTTACTCCGGATACCAACTACCCAACGGTGAGGGGATGGGCCAACGGCGAACTTGCCGAGGTGGAGACGGAGTGGCAGGTTCTCCAATATGACTCCGGTGCACCCGGCGGAGGTATTAATGGAATCCTTCAGGGGGCTGCCCAAAGTGTTAATCAAGGTGGCGACGTTGTCACCACGCGCTATGAGTTCTACAAGTATCCCACCAATCCAGTTCTCTTCGACCCCGAGACCTACGAGGCCCTTGCTCAGACTGTCGCATCTGATGGAATCCACGGGACAGGATCCTATAGCAATATAGTCGTTGTCGGAGACTTCATAGGGGCCCAGATGTCGGCGGCCACATTCACCAATCCAGTTGGGCTCATTGACCACCTGCAGGATGGTAATATCGGAACGGCCTACCCGGACCGTTTGGTTGCCGTCAGTGGGGGCGCGCCGATCTCCGTTGTGCTTTCAGGAGTGCTTCCACAGGGGATGTCCCTAAACACGAACTACGCGGATACCAACTGCGGCCTGCTCACTGGCACCCCTACTGCCGGAGGTGCATTCCAATTTGCCGTTGGAGCCACCGATTACGTCCACCCCTCCGTTTCAAGGACCTATATTCTCAATATTGCTGCTCCAGGAGTTCAGCTTCCTGCGCATGCCAGCGTGACGGTAACGGTCACTCCTCCCGGATCGGGCACCGTTTCAGGAACAGGAGATTTTCAACTCGGTCAGAGCACGACGCTGGTTGCCCAGACTAACAGCGGCTACAAGTTTACCGGGTGGAGCGAAGCCAGCATCCCTCTCACCAATGCCTTACACTACACCCTTTCTGTGAACGCGAACCACGATCTGCTGGCCACGTTCACCAACACCGGTGCGACCAATCCCGTAACAAATCCCGTGGTGACGAACCCTGTCGTAACAAATGCCGTGGGTACCAATGCTCAAACGATCACCTTTGCGACCAATGCTCCCGTGAAGTTCAGTGCCGGATCGGTCACGCTGAATGCTATGGCAAGTTCGGGACTCCCTGTTTCCTTCGCTTTAGTTTCGGGCCCCGCCTCTTTGGCAAATTCAACCCTGAGCCTCCTAGGAGTAGGCACAGTGAAGGTCAAAGCCACTCAGTCTGGCAATTCCACCTACAAGGCTGCTGTTCCAGTCACCAATAGCATCATCGTGAGCCTAGGCAATCAGTCGATCACTTTTCCCCCAATCATGAATCAGACGTACGGAGTAGCTCCTTTTGGAATTACTCTTCCAACCTCTTCCTCTGGTCTGAATGTTGGATTGAACGCTACTCCTTCAACAATCGTCTCCCTGACCAACGGAATACTGACGGTCAAAGGCGCTGGCAACGCGACTTTGGTTGCCTCCCAAGCTGGCAATTCCAACTATCTTGCCGCGACCTCAGTGACGAATCACGTTGTGATCTCGAAGACCTCGCAGAGCATCACTTTCCCGACCATTTCGGATCGTTCTTATTCCGCAACCGGTTTCACCATCACGCTGCCAACTTCCTCCTCAGGATTGGCCGTCTCGCTGAGTGCTGGGCCCACGAATGTGGTCACCCGCTCGGCATCTACCCTCACCATGAAGGGGGTTGGAACCGCAACCTTGATTGCGACCCAAGCAGGCAGCAATAACTACCTTGCCGCAACTCCGGTCACAAACAGCTTTGTGATCTCGAAGGCCTCGCAGACCATTACCTTCAACCCCACAGCCACCAACACCTTCCGGACCAACGCAACTATTGCTCTGAACGCCACAGACTCCGCAGGATTACCGGTGAGTTACTCCAGCGACAATCAGAGTGTTCTGACTATCTCTGGCGCCACTGCGACCATGAAGTCGAAGGGCACGGTCAACGTGACCGCGTCCCAGGCAGGGAATACGAATTACAGCGCGGCCACATCTGTCACCAAGCCTATCACCCTGAAATAGCTAACTTCAGGCATCGATCAGGAGGGTAAGCAGACCCGTCATCAACCCAATAACCTACTTCCTGTTGCCTATTTCCTAAAACCTGTTCCCCAGATCCGATCCTCCTATTTCAGAAAGCGGATCGTCATCGGGTAACGATAATATTCCCCATTACTGGTTCGGACTGCGGCGAGGATCGTGCAGATCAGCCAGATGATCAGAAAGATCGGCAGAATGAGAAACCCGATCAGGATCCAGCAGAGAGCTCCGGCAATCAGGAAGTAGATACTGAAGGAGATCTGGAAGTTCAGTACCTCCTTGCCGGCGGCATCAATCTCAGGGCTGTCGGCTCGCTTGATCAACCAAATCGCAAGGGGGACAAGGACATGAGCCAAAGCGAATCCCAGCAGAATACCCGAGAGTCCCGAGAGATGAAGGGCGATGCACCAAGATCGGTTGGACTCATTGGGACTGGGAATCGGAACAAGAGGGGGCGGAATCTCCATTCCGTAAAAAGACTCTCAAATCACCCCTTCCGCAAGTGGTAAGTGGGGACGTTTTTCAGCTCCTACCCTTTTTCCATTGTTGCCAAGGGTGTCCCACTTAGGTTGACTTTCTAAACGCCATTCTTTGGCGAATCTTTTTTATGAGCGAACGCAGAGTTGTCATTACCGGTATCGGAGTCATTAGTCCCATCGGAAACGATCTTGAAACCTTCTGGAAGAACCTTACCGAAGGCCGCTCCGGCATCTCCCGATATGACTCTTTCGACCCGGTCGGTTTTGACTGCTTGATCGCCGGTCAGATCAGGGGCTTCGAGCCAACGCAATGGTTCAACACTCCCAAGGATGCCCGCCGTGCAGACAGGTTTGCCCAATTTGCCATGGCCGGCGCCAAGCTTGCGCTAAATGACTCGGGGCTCGATCTTGAGAAGACCGATAAGGAACGCTTCGGGGTCATCGTGGGAAGCGGTATTGGGGGATTCCAGAGCTTGGAGAACGAATCGCGCCGACTCATCGAGAAGGGACCAACCAAGCTCTCGCCCTTCACCATCCCGATGATCATCAGCAATATGGCTAGTGGACTGATATCCATGGAGTACGGGCTCAGCGGTCCGAACATGGCGATCGTCACCGCATGCGCCACGGCCAATAATTCCGTTGGTGAGGCTTGGCGCATCATCAAGTTTGGTGATGCCGACGCCTTCGTTGCCGGTGGAGCCGAGGCCACCATCACACCACTCGGTGTGGCTGGATTCTCCTGCATGCGCGCACTCAGCACCCGCAACGACGAGCCAGAGAAGGCCTCCCGTCCCTTTGACAAGGATCGCGATGGATTCGTCATGGGCGAAGGTGCAGGCATCGTTGTCCTTGAAGAACTCGAACACGCCAAGAAGCGTGGTGCCCGTATTTATTGCGAGCTTGTCGGCTATGGGGCGACCGCCGATGCCTATCACATGACCGCGCCTCGACCCGAAGGCGAAGGAGCCAGCCGCTGCATGCAGATTGCCATGAAGCATGCCAAGGTTGCCCCTGCCGAAGTCGATTACATCAATGCCCACGGAACCTCGACGCCAATCGGTGATATCTGTGAGACCAAGGCAATCAAGGATGCCTTCGGTGAGGCCGCTTACAAGGTTCCCGTCAGCTCCACCAAGTCCGTGACCGGCCATCTTCTTGGTGCTGCCGGAGGAGTCGAGCTTGCCGCCTGCGCCCTGGCGATGCGCGATGGGATCCTTCCTCCCACGATCAACCTCGATAATCCAGACCCCGAATGCGATCTCGACTACGTCCCGCATACGGCACGCGAGGCCAAGGTCAAGATAGCTCTCAGCAACTCCTTCGGCTTTGGAGGTCACAACTCCTCCGTCGTTATTCGCGAGTTTGCGGATTGATTGAACGGCTCTTTTTTTCATTCCCCATGAAGTTCCATCCCATCAAATCCCTCCTGACCGCTTCCGCTGTCGCCCTCACGCTCACCCTCAACACATCCATCATCATGGCACAAGACGCCTCCTCCAACCTTGCCAAGGGACAAGCCTTCCTTAAGGAAAACGCCACCAAGCCCGGCGTCCATACCACACCGAGCGGCCTCCAGTACAAGGTGATCACCGAAGGCCATGGAAAGAGCCCCAAGGCCACCGACACGGTCCTTGTCCACTACCGCGGCACCACGATCGACGGCAACGAATTCGACAGCTCCTACAAGCGGAATGAGCCGATTTCCTTCCCTCTCAATGGCGTCATCCCAGGCTGGACCGAGGGCGTTCAGCTCATGAAGGAAGGCGGCAAAGTCCAGCTCTTCATCCCCTCAAACCTGGCTTATGGATCCCGTGGAGCAGGTGGGGTGATTGCTCCGGACTCAACGCTCGTATTCGACATCGAGCTCCTCAAGGTCCAGTAGGACCTTGAAGCGGTAGGCTTTGGATTTTGCCGCCGCGCTGTGTTGCCGCTCGCTCGCAACGCCGAGTGCCGGGAGGCACGGAGCAGCCTGTGCGGAGCACAGCCCCGAAGGGGCGAGGTCGTCGGGAGACAGCGAGGCAATAGTTCACTACAACTTCGCTTGGGCGCCTTGCTACCTCCTCAAAAATCCTGCGCCTAAGCTTCAAGTGTGATGAAGGGGTTTGCATGCATCGCCATTTTGGGCGCCTTGCTATTTGGGACTGGCCTGAATGCCCAGACAAGTGCCCCCGACATTAAGGTTTATTTCAGTCCTCATGGGGGATGCACCGAGGCGGTGGTGCGTGCGGTTCAGGCGGCGCAGAGACAGGTGCTGGTGGAGGCGTATTCGTTCACCTCGGAGCCGATTGCCGTCGCCTTGATCGAGGCGGAGAAGCGAGGTGTCGATGTGGAGGTGATCCTCGACAAGAGTCAGGAGCAGGCCAGGGGAACAGAGGCCGATCTGATCATCGAGAATGGCATTCCCACGTTCACCGATTCGTCCTATCGGATCGCCCATGACAAGGTGATGATCATCGATGGAACCCGCGTGATCACTGGGTCATTCAACTTCACCAAGAGCGCAGAAGATTTCAATGCTGAGAACTTGCTAGTGATCTCCAACGACCCACCTTTAGCCGATCAGTACACGGCGAGTTGGAAGCAGCACCTGGCGCAGTCTCATCCGTTCCATCCCGGCAAGAGCCACCACAAGCACGGCTCACATTCCCGATACTATGGACCTCTTGGAGCACGGGAAATAGAGCCGACTGGGTAGGGAGCGGAGCCTCACTTGACACGGATTTCGTGCGCACTATTATAGTGTGTATGAGGAATATCACACTAAGTGCCAGTGAGGAGGTGATTGAGAGGGCCCGGGCCGTGGCCCGGGAGCATCACACGAGCCTGAACCAGATGTTCCGTGATTGGCTGCAGACCGTGGATCATGGTTCAAAGCGGATCGGTGGATATCGCGGCTTCATGCAACGCGTCAGCGGAAGGATTTCTGTAGGTGGACGAAGGTTCACCCGTGAGGAGATGAATGAGCGCTGAATTTTTCCTCGATACGAATCTCTTGGTGTATTCGTTCGAGGATAGGGAGAGCGCCAAACAGGACAGAGCCAAGGAACTAATCGAGCAGGCTCTCGAAACACGCGGGGGAGTAATCAGTTGGCAGGTAGTCCAAGAGTTTCTCAATGTTGCGCTTCATAAGTGGCAAAAGCCGATGACGGCGGCTGATGCTAGGGAGTTTTTTCAGACGGTTCTCAATCCGCTTTGTACGGTTTATCCATCGGCTGAAATTTGGAGTTCCGCGTTGCGGATCGCTGAGGAGAGCCAATACCGGTTCTATGACAGCCTCATCGTGGCCTCGGCAATCCAAAGCGGGGCAACAATCCTCTATTCAGAGGATCTTCAGGACGGTCGCCAATTTGGCCCTCTGCAAATCTGCAACCCTTTCAAGTGAGCGATTGGGTTGTTTTGCCCTGACAGTCTAAAAGTATTGACGCCATTTCCCTCTCGGGAAGCAGTGGCGCCCTCCGGGCTACAACTTCGTCGTCGTCTTCCGCGCATCTTCCCAGATGCTTGGTTCAGCCTAAACGGCTTTCACTTCAGACGAACTTACCGGGATTCAGGATATCCTTCGGATCGATAGCCTTTTTGATACGGGCGTGGAGGTTGCGAAGTTCCGGTGTTGTGGCCTCGTTCCACCAGCGCTTCTTGGCGAGACCGATGCCATGCTCTCCAGTGATGGCGCCACCCCATTTGATGACCTGGGTGAAGAGAGAGTCTAGGACGCCCTCGATTTCCTTTGGACGCTTGGCCTGCTGCTCCTTGGAGACCATCACGTTCACATGGATGTTGCCATCACCAGCATGACCGAAGCAAGCGATCGGAAATCCGGTCTTCTTCTGGAGTTTCTCGGCGAAGGTGATGAGGTCGACGAGTCGCCCACGTGGTACGGCGATATCCTCGTTGAGCTTGGTAAGGCCTGTTGCCTTGAGTGAGGCTGAGAAGGCCCGGCGCAAGGCCCAGATCCTTTCGCATCGTTCGGGCGAGGTGGCGAGTTCGACCTCGAGGGCCTTGTTCTTGGCTAGGAGTGCCTTGAGTGCTTTTCCCTCGCTTAGGACGCTCGCTTTCTGGCCATCGAGTTCCACAAGCAGATGCGCTTTCCCCGGAGGAATGAAGTTCCCTTTCACCTCCCCTGTTACTTCTTTTGGAGCATTACGGGCCGATTGTAGAGTGAAGCTGTCGGCCACCTCCATGGCGCAGGGCAGGTAGCCAGCCTTAAAGATCGCTTGGACTGCTGCTGCGGCATCCCGCATCGATCCGAATCCCGCTGAGAGGGTCACACGAGCGGGAGGTAGGGGAAGGAGGCGGAGGGTTGCCTCCGTGATGACTCCAAGCATTCCCTCGGATCCGACAAACATCCCGACAAGATCGAAGCCGGTCTTATTCTTGTGGGTGCGTCCCCCGACACGAACGAGAGTGCCGTCGGACAAGGCGACCTGGAGGCCGAGGATATAAGGACGGGTGACCCCGTATTTCAGACACCGAGGACCCCCGGCGTTCGTGGCGATATTGCCTCCAAGGGAGCAGTCCTTGTAGCTCTGGGGATCGGGCGGGTAGAAGAGACCATTCCTTTCCACCTCTTTCTGAAGCACTCCCGTGATGACAGCCGGCTCCACAACGGCGACGAAGTCCTCGCCGCTGATCTCCAGAATGCGGTTCATCCTGTGCATGCTCATCAGGATCCCTCCACGGACAGGAACGCAGCCGCCGACATAGCCATGACCGGCGCCACGTGTCGTGATAGGAATGTTGCGCTTATCGGCGTAACCGAGAACGGCAGCAACCTCCTTGGCATTTCCAGGGGCGACTGCGATTTCTGGCAGGGCTGCAGCGAACCACTTATCCCTGCCGAGTTCGGCAAGACGTGCGGGATCAGTGATGACCCCGGCCTTGGCAGGGATGAGCTTGTGGAGATCCCGCTCCAAGGCGGAGCGGGAGATAGTTGACGTAGGGAATCGGGGTGAGCCGGACTTGGATGTCTTAGCGCTCACATGCCCATGATCTCATAGCCGCCGTCGACATAGATCACCTGGCCGGTGATTCCGCTGCCGCCATCGCTGGCCAAGAAAACGCCGGTCTGTCCGAGTTCCTCACCAGTGCAGGTGCGACGCAGGGGAGCATGCTCCTCATAGTGCTTGATCATGGTGCCGAGGCCCGAGACGCCGCGTGCTGCGAGGGTATTCATCGGACCAGCGCTGATGCAGTTAACGCGGATTTTCTTCGCGCCGAGATCGTAGGCGAGGTAGCGGGTGCTGGCTTCCAGAGATGCTTTGGCGACACCCATCACATTGTAGTGGGGGACTACTTTTGCGGCACCGTAGTAGCTCATGGCAATAATGCTGCCTCCGTCGGTCATGAGTGGAGCAGCTTCGCGGGCGAGACCGACAAGCGAGTAGGCGCTGATATCGTGAGCTTTCAGGTAGGCATCGCGGCTGGTGGAGATGAAATCTCCCTCCAGGGCCTCCTTTGGTGCGAAAGCGACCGAGTGGAGCATGAGGTCAAGCTTCGGGGTGGTCTCACGGACCTTCCCGAAGAACGTGGCAATTTCCGTGTCGCTTGAGACGTCACAGGGCTGGAGGAAGGTATCGGAGCCAAACTCGGAGACGAGTTCCTCGACATTCTCCTTCAGGCGTTCGCCCTGATAGTTGAAGAGAAGGGTAGCACCGGCCTGCTTCCAAGCCTTGGCGATGTGCCATGCAATGCTGCGTTTATTGGCGACGCCGAAAACGACGCCGACTTTACCTGTTAGGGGTCCGTTAATCATCCCACTAGGAAGCCTTTTTCATCCCCCTCCTGTCACGCAAAAAGCAGGGGCCAACAATACGGAAATGGAGAATAAAATATGGAATTGCTTGCTTGGCCGTTGCTACGCATCCGTTGCATCAGGAACTCAGGAACCAAGCCTGTGGGAACAGGTGCGGAAGACTACGATGTAATCGTAGCCCGTAGGGCGGCACTGCTTGCCGGGAGGCAAGTGCCGTAAAAAGGGAATAGGGATGAATATGGACTCAGGAAATCAGGAAAAGAACCAAAGAATCGAAGCGTAGGAGGTTCTCAATGAAGTAATCCCGCTTCAGTCTGCATTATGCATTTCATCAGATCCTTCCTGATTTCCTGAGTTCCATATTAAAAAACTTCAGCGGTCTGTCTCATTCAACCCCTGGGGTGGAACTTCCGGTGGACCGACTTAAGTTGGCCGCGATCGACTTGTGTGTAGATCTGAGTGGTGGCAATGGACGCATGACCAAGCATCTCCTGGATAATGCGAAGATCGGCTCCCCCGGCAAGGAGATGGGTGGCAAAGGAGTGGCGAAGCTGATGAGGGTGGATGGCCTCCTCAATGCCGGCGAGCTTTGCATAATGGCGGACCAACTGCCAGATGCGCGCGGGAGTGAGGGCATGACCACGCACAGAGAGGAAGATCTCTGCGCCGGACTTCGGGGAGACGAGTTTGGGGCGAGCGTTGGTCAGGTAGAATTTCAAGGCTTCCAGTGCCGCGCGACCGACTGGGATGAGACGGGTCTTGTTTCCCTTTCCTGTGACCCGGATGACACCTCCCTCCTCATCGAGATTCTCAAGGCGGACACTGCAGGCCTCGGCGATACGGAGGCCACAGGCATAAAGAAGCTCCAGCAGAGCTCGGTCACGGATTTCAAGAGGTGAGTCTCCAGTAGGTGCAGCGACGAGCTTCGCCATGTCGGGCTGTGAGAGGGGTTGGGGAAGCGTTTGGGGAAGCCTGGGCAATGGCAGTTTCTCGGCAGGATCTGCCTGAATCCTTGCTCGCGCCGTGAGAAATCGAAAAAAGATCCGTAGGGCTACCGCCTCGAGTTTGATTGAGGTTGCGGAGAGTCCGCGCTTCTTTTCCGAGAACAGAAATTCGGAAAGGAGCGGCGAAGTCACCTTGGTGACCGAGTCGATTTCACGGTCGAGGGCCCATGCGGTAAAACGCTCCAGCGAGGCACGCGTCGAGAGCTGATAATTGGTCGAGAGGCCCCGTTCCGTCGCCAAATAAAGCAGGAAAGAATCAATATCCCCCTGCATCTCTGGACTTAGGAAATCGGATTCGGCGTTGTCAGCCGGATGAGGGCCTCGCGATACTTTTCGGCAGTCTTCGCAATGATCTCCTCAGGAAGCTCGGGTGCAGGGGGCTGTTTGTCCCATCCGCAGTTCTCGAGCCAGTCACGGACGAATTGTTTATCGAAGCTCGGAGGACTACCGCCAGCCTGATACTGGTCAGCGGGCCAGAAGCGGGATGAGTCGGGCGTCATGCACTCGTCGATCAGGATGATCTCGCCGTCGTGGATGCCGAATTCAAACTTCGTGTCGGCGATGATGATGCCTCGGGAGGCCGCGTAGGCGCGCCCATGGCGGTAGAGATCGAGGCTCATTTGCTTTACGCGGAGAGCGACTTCATCACCGAGCAGGGCGCGGCACTGAGACCATGTGATCGGCTCGTCGTGTCCCTCCTCGGCTTTCGTGCTAGGAGTGAAGAGATCTTCGGGGAGTCGAGCGGACTGCTGCAGGCCCGCAGGCATGGCATATCCCCCCACGGTTCCCTCGTGCTGGTACTCCTTCCACCCGGAGCCGGCGACATAGCCTCGCACGACGCACTCCACCGGGAGAGGCATCGCCTTCTTTGCAATCATCGAGCGCCCCCGTAGGATGTCTGCATAGGGCTTGAGTGCAGGGGGGAATGCCGAGACCTCGGTCTCGATCATGTGGTTCGGAATGAAGTCGAGACGATGGAACCAGAAGGTCGAGAGTTTGTTTAGCACCTCCCCTTTGCCCGGAATGCCGTTCGGCAGGATGCAGTCGAAGGCGGAGATGCGGTCCGTCGCCACAAGCAGAAGGTTCTCGCCAAGGTCAAAGACCTCACGGACTTTGCCGCTACGGAGTTTCGTGATGCCGGGAAGATCGCAGGTGAGAAGATCCATTGGAAGAGGATGAATGATGAATGGCGAATGATGAACTCAAAAAGGCGGGGCGTGCCTAACAGTCTTCAGCCTTCAGTCTAAAAGTCTCTAGCTTCACTCGCTCACCCTGCTCCTGCCTTTCTTGATCTCGGATCGGTGGCGTTTTCCTTCAATTAGCTTTCTCTTCTCGGAGCGTGATCTCGGGGCAAGCCTTCTGCGTGCCTTGGCAGCGACTGCTCGAGCCCTTTGCCTGCGTGCGGTCTGCTGTTCCGCGATCTTGGCCGCGAGGCGCTCGCGGGCGATCCCCCGGTTCATGCTCTGGCTTCGTGAGTCACTGACGGTCACGGAGAGGCCTGTGGGAAGGTGGGTCAGGGTGACGGCTGTCGAGACCTTGTTCACGTGCTGGCCACCCGGACCTGAGGAGCGTGCGAAGCTCTCTTGGAGGTCTTCATCGCGGAGAAGGGCATGTGGCATCCCCGAAGGGTGAAGTATGAGGGATGAAGTATGAAGAAGATTGAGTCACGGGACGGATTCCGCTTCTGTGGCTTCCATGAGATTCTCCTTTGAAACACTCGATTCCGTTGCCGGCCCTCTTGATCAGATCACGGATGAGACGGAAGGACTGCGTCTCGTCATCTGCCGCACCGGCGCCGAACCCGTCAGCCTTGCGCGACGCAATGGCAAGGGGGAGTGGGAGGGGTTCCTCTGGCGCGACGGCCAGGTCGAAAAGCCTTCCTCGGGTTGGGGCAATCACGCCACGGTGATGGGTTACTTCGTTCACCGTCTCTGGAAGCAGGAATCGGTCTACGAGGGGCATCCGATCAAGGGGGGCAACCATGGCTTTGTGCGTGCCCATGCCTTCCCAGCGCCTGAGGTTGATCTTGCTGCCGGGACCATTATCTATCATGTCGACCCGGCAGAGATCCCAGCGGACGCCTATCCCTACAAGGTCGCAATGCGCCTTATTTATGGTCTCTCAGAGGGGAGCCTGCGGATGCGATTCGAATTTGAAAACCGCGAGAACCACCCTGTGGTGTTGAGCTTTGGATGGCACCCTGGATTTGCCGTTGGGTCACTGGAAAGTGCAAGGGTTCTTCTCCCCGCCGGCATCTATCTGCGGGAGATGGCGCCCGGCGATTTCCTTGATGGGACGGTGGAGGAGATTCCCTTTGCAGGTGGAGAGATGCCTTTTCCGAAAAAAGATCTGCCCGGTTCCTTCCTCGTGGATCTGGAGCGAGTCAGTGACCGTCGCTTCGTGCTCGAGGCGCCCGCACTCGGTCATCGCGTCGAGTGCGATTACTCCGAGGCTCCTTATCTGACGCTCTGGAGCAACGGCGACGCCCTCCTCTGTGTTGAGCCGTGCTGGGGATTGCCGGATCATAATCCTCCCGTTCCCTTCGAGCAGAAAAAAGGAATCCAGCACATCGCTGCGGGTTCCACGATCACGGCCTCCCTCTCCGTGACACCCACCTTTCTCAGCTAATCCTGCGATAATCCTTGGTCGGGCCCCTTGCGAAAACAGGGCGGTGCTGATAAAAAATCCCTCCCTTGAAAACGCAAAAAGATCTCTCTCCCCAGCAGAAACAGTCCTGGCTCAAGGCCGTCAGCGCCATGGAGCAGAAAAACTTCCCCTATGTCGTCCAAATTTGTCAGGGATTGCTGTTAAGTCTTCCTGATTTTCTCGATGCCAGAAAGCTGGCTCGCAAGGCTGCGATCGAGAAGGCCAAGACGGTTAAGAAAGGATTCTTTTCAGGTCTTGGGGGAGGCTCCTCCATGGCTCTCATGAAGGCTGCGGGACTCAAGAGAAAGGATGACACATCGGCACTTCTCCCCCTGCTTGAGGAAATTCTGGCCGAAGATCCGTTCAACGCCTCCGCGAATAACCTTCTGCAGGAGGCGGCCTTGAAATGGGATCCCCCGATGAAGGAGTTGGCCTTCTTTGCCTTTGAGACCATCGTTGAGGGAAATCCCAAGGACAAAGATCAACTCAACCGCTACGCCGCCTTCTGCATGGAGAAGGATGAGAACGGAAGGCCACGCGATCCAGCGCGCGCCGTCGATCTCTACAACAAACTCCTGGCGATCAATCCCAACGACATGATCGCCATGAAGGGAAGCAAGGATGCCTCTGCCGCCCAGTCGGTGCAGCAGGGCGGCTGGGAGGAGGCTGGTAGCTACCGGGACCTCATCAAAAACAAGGAGGAGGCTGTCTCCCTGGAGCAGCAGTCCCGCGTCGTGAAGAGCGAAGAGATGATCGACAGCCAGATCGCCGAGCTTTCCGCGGCCGTGCAGGCTGAACCGCAGAGCGTTGACAAATCGCGCAAGGTCGCCGAGCTCTACGAGCAGAAAGGGGATGTCGAAAACTCCCTCGAGTGGTACCGCTACGTCCTGGGACTCTCCGGAGGAGCCGACCCCACGATCGCCCGCAAGATCAGCGATCTGCAACTCCGACAGATCGATGACGCCTACAAGGCCCGCGAAGAGTATCTGGCCGCCTCTCCCGAGGATCCCGAAGCCCCCCGCTACCGGGAGGAAATGGAGGAACTTCGCAAGCAACGGGCCGCCTTTGTCCTTGCCGAGGCGCGTGAACGTGTCGACCGAAACCCCACCGACCTCCTTGCCCATTTTGATCTGGGTGTGGCGCTCATGGATTCAGGCGAACCGCAGGATGCGATCGGTCACTTCCAGAGGGCCAGGAGCAACCCCAGTGTCCGTCTCAAGGCCATGGGTAAGCTTGGCCAGTGCTATGTCGCACGCAACATGAACGACCTCGCGGCGAAGACCTTCTCTGATGCCGTGACCGAACTCACCGCCATGGATTCGGTCAAGAAAGACCTCCTCTATAATCTCGGCACCGTCTACCTGAGCATGGAGAAGAAGACCGAAGCCCTCGAGTGCTTCAAGCAGATCTACGAGGTGGACTACGGTTACCGCGATGTGGCGACTAAGGTAGAGTCCTCCTACGGACAAGGCTGAGGGGTAGACTTGTTCTTTTGCGCTCTGGCGGTGTTGGCCTTCGGTCGCCGTAGGACTACTACGGCTTCCCTTGGCCGCCTTGCCATAGCATCAAAATCCCTGCGCCTTGTTTTAAGAAAAGATAGCGCACTTAGCGCGGCATCCCGACTTCCAAGCCTTCTACGAGAAGCCCTTTCAATTCCTACTTTCCTGAGTTCCTGATTCAAAAATTCTCCACGTCTTCTCTCCTTGGGATCTCATTCATCCCCTTGATCCCTGTGAATCCTCTGATTCGGAATCAGATCTTTCTGGCGGCGATCAGTTCCTTCGCCTTGGCGAGAGCAGACTGAAGGCCGGAGGCATCGCGGCCTCCGCCACGGGCGCTGTCAGGTTTACCTCCGCCTTTGCCCCCAACCAGAGGAGCCACGGCGGAGATCAGTTTGCCGGCTGGAAGACTTGCCTGATGGACTTTACCCACGGAGGCAACAAGAGAGACAGCACCCTCCGAGACTCCGGCCAGGAAAATAACCCCGTCGAAGGAGGACTTGAGAGCATCAGCCACAGCTTGCAGGGCATTTCCGTCAGCGCCAGGGATTTCCTCAACGATCGAGGGAATAGCGCCAGGGGTGGCTTGAGCAATCAGGCTCTTGGCAAGTCCGGACGCTTCCCGCTGGCGGAAGGCTTCGAGCTCTTTTTCGAGTTCCTTCTGACGGACCAGGGTCGCCTCGAGCTTCTTTTCCACTTCGGCAAGAGGGGATCCCAAGCGTGACGCCATGGCCTGAAGGCGCTCGGCATCACTCTTGGAGGCAACGCGGGCCTCATGACCTGCAACGGCCTCGATGCGACGCGTTCCTGCCGCCACAGCGGCTTCGCTCACAATGCGGAAGAGGCCTATCTCGCCGGTTCCACGGACATGAGTTCCGCCGCAGAGTTCCATGGAATAGCCGTCGAGGGAGTTGGGTGTCCCGCCAATCTGAACGACACGGACGAGATCTCCATATTTGTCGCCAAAGAATTGCAGGATACCTGGTCGTCCCTTCACCTCGGCAAAAGGAATCTCCTGCCAACTAACGGTCGCATTCTCGAGGATACGCTCGTTCACCAGGCGCTCCACATTGGAAATCTGGTCCAGTGTCAAGGCGCCGCTTGAGAAATCAAAAGTGAGCTTGTCGGGGCCAACGAAGGAGCCTTTTTGGGAAACGGTCTCTCCCAGGGTTTCACGAAGCGCACAGTGCAGGAGGTGAGTGACGGTGTGGTGGCGCTGGATGGCGGCGCGACGAGGTCGCTCGATGGAGAGAGTGACGGTTGTTCCCGGAAGGGGAGCCTCTTCCCCCTCGGTCATTTCAATGAAATGAAGCCAGGTTGGACCGTTCTTCTGAGTGTCGCTGACTCTCCACAGAGAACCCCCGGCGCTGAGCGATCCGGCATCACCGACCTGACCCCCCATCTCGGCGTAGCAAACCGAACGGTCCAGAATGACTGCTGTCTTGTCCTTGATACGTACGATCTCCAGAACCCTGGCCTCGGTCTCTGACACATCAAATCCCGTGAAGGTCGTTGGCGTGGTGGTCTCGAGAGAGGAGACGCTGATGATCTCTTTTTTCTGCGCTGCACGGGCACGTGCGCGCTGCTGCTCCATCAGGAGCTCGAAGCCCGGTTGATCAACCGCGAGCCCCCGCTCGCGGGCAAGGAGTTCCGTAAGGTCTAGGGGGAAGCCCTGCTCGTCGTAGAGACGGAAGGCCACGTCGCCGGAGATACCCTTCCCTTTAGCCGCCTCGGTTTCGAAGAGTGCCAATCCTTTGTCGAGGGTCTTGTGGAAAGCTTCCTCCTCACGCTTGAGGGTCTCAGTGATGAGATCCAGTTTCGTGCGTACTTCAGGGAACGCATCTCCCATGAGGGTCGAAAGAATCGGAGTGAGTTTGTGGAGAAAGGGAGCGTTAAAGCCCAGGGTGCGTCCGTAGCGGACGGCGCGGCGCAGGATGCGGCGCAGGACGTAATGGCGTTCTGCATTACCCGGCTGAATACCGTCGGCGATCGCAAAGCCCAAGGTACGCAGGTGGTCGGCAATGACGCGGAAGGCGATATCATCCTTCTCTTGATCTGTGACGGGAACCACAGCCCCGTCGCCCGAAGGTTGCGGGAGGGTGGATCCATACTTGCGGCCGCAGAGGGCGCCGATCGCCCCGAAGATGGGGCGGAACAGATCGGTCTCGTAGTTGGAGATCACGACATTGCTGAATTCCGTGAATCCCTTCGTGCATTGGATCACCGAGCAGACGCGCTCGAAGCCCATTCCGGTGTCGACATGGCATGCGGGGAGGGGAACGAAACTCCCGTCGGGATTGGCATTGAACTGGATGAAGACCAAATTCCAGATCTCGATGCACTCAGCACTTCCCTTGTTCACGAGCGCGCCCTTCGTGTCGCCCGCCGGAGTCAGGTCGATGTGCAGCTCGGAGCACGGCCCGCAGGGGCCGGTCTCCCCCATCATCCAGAAATTATCCTTCCGGTTACCCGGGACGACATGGATGGCGGGATCGAGTCCCTTCGACCGGAAAAGCTCGGACCAGAGCACGTGGGCCTCGTCATCGAAGGATGCAGGGTCTCCCTCCGCCGGACTGTAGACCGTGGCGTAGAGACGCTCGGCGGGGAACTTCCAGCGCTCGACCAACAGCTCCCAGGCCCAGCTGATCGCCTCTTTTTTGAAATAATCGCCGAAGGACCAGTTTCCCAGCATCTCGAAGAAGGTGTGGTGGTAGGTATCGAGCCCGACATCCTCGAGGTCGTTGTGCTTTCCTCCTGCGCGGATGCACTTCTGGGTATCGGCGGCTCGTGCGGGCGAGTAGGGGCACGGGGTTGTGCCGAGGAAGATCGGCACGAACTGATTCATTCCGGCGTTCGTGAAGAGGAGATTGGGTGAATCGGGCAGCAGGCTCGAGGAAGGAACGATGGTGTGCTCCTTGCTACGGAAGAACTCGAGGAAGGAACGGCGGATCTCGGTGGAGGTCATGGAGCCGAAAGGCTAAAGGCTGAAGGCTAAAGGCTGAAGAAAAAAGGCGTGCTTAGGGTGGCTAACTCACTTGTCAGGCTCTGGTCCTTTCGTCAGCTCTAAGGCACTTTCGGGGAGTGTCATGAGATCGGAGGAGGTCCCCTCTCGGAATGAAACGATACCATTTCGGGGCATTCCGAAGGTGTATTCCGCCAACACCAAATCGCCGGCAGCCTCTTCGGCGGTGTTCTCGGAGAGATGCGCGATGAATCGGATCTGAGTCGGATGAGTCAATCCGGAGCTTTCCAGTTTTTCGGGAGTTGCCGGTTCGAAGCTGCTGGCAGTCACGGATTGGAGTTTCTCAAACCATGTGTCGATGGTCGCCCTGGTCAGCGTGCCTGTTCCGCCTCCGGTCATCGCCCAGTCATCGCCACCTTTCTTTCTCGTCATGACGAGGCCAGGGGGCACAACCCCTGATTGGTCGGGGCGACGGATTTCGATCTTGTCGATGGCGTCGAGGCGCAGCGGTTTTGGCTGTCTCGACCGAAGCGTTGAGGGGGTGACTTCAAGACTCGATGTCAAACCCGGCACAATGCAGATTCCGGGTCGATCGCTGCAGCGGACATATCGACTCTCCGGGGAACCGGGAACCGTTGATCCGATGGTGATCGTCACCGGTGAGTTTCCCCCGGTTTCGCTAGCCGAAATCATGGCAATCGGCGCATCCAATCCACAAGCGGTCGGATCGGTTTCTCCGGGCATCCAGTGATCCACCTTGGAGGAGAAGATGCTTGTTGCCCATGAAATCACGGCCTTGTCATTTCCCAGCGCTGTCATTGGACTGGTGATGTTCCAACCTGCCTCTTCCTTTTTCAGAGAGAGGCGTTGGAGGGCTGTTCCCTTGGTCAGTGTGATTTCCTGCAGACGTGTTGGATCGAGCGATGTCAGGTGGTGATCATGGAACTCCTCTGCAGGCAGAAAGGCTGTCGACTCCAATTCCGAGGGAACCAAGTAAACCGTTTTTCCGCCGTCCAACCGAGCGTAGATCTGCCCTTTGGCTGGACCTTCGATACCGAAAGCAATCGTCTTGCCGGATCCACTTCCTGTTTCGAGGAATGTCAGAGAGCGCTTCGGTGTCTTGAGGTCCAACGACTCTAGGCTCACCGAGCCCTTGAGATCCGAGGGGCTCAAGACATCGAGCGCAGTCATCCCCGCAGCCTGCTCGAGCAGAGCACGGATCAACTGATCATCAACTCGGTCATGATTTGAGCTCTTGAGGGATCCTGAGCCGATCCTCCAGATTCCGTCTGCCTTGTTGAGCTCAGTTTCTCCTCCACCCTCCCGGATGATGATCCTGGTGATTTCCGTTGGGTGGATGGCAAGGAGTGGCTCTGTGGCGGAGCGGGTATGAGAGCGCCCGGAGGAAAACAGGATGGCAAGGGCTGCAACCGCCAGAATCAGCAGTGCGAGCGTTCCTTTCCAGCTCACGAGCGCCGCCTCCAGAGAACAATAATTCCCAGCAGGGCTGCTACCAAGGGGATGACCAGCATGGTCCAGAGAGCAAGGAAGCGAAGCTGTTGATCATCGAGATTCAGCGTGAAGAACTCTTTGGTCTTGGGGGTGGTGCCGGTGAGGTGCGTGCGATCAATCAGGGTATTCACAGCGCTGGAAAAGAAATCGAGGCCGGTTTCCGCAAGATACTTGTCCTTGAGGAATTCGCAGTTCCCCACGACGACCATGCGGGAGGCTCCGAGTGCCAATCGGTCGTCATGCACTCCCCCGAGATCGGTGATCGCGGCAATGATGACCGGGAAAAAGGTATCGCGGGCAGGATCGAAAGTGATCCCCTTGCCATCCGCGTTTGCATAATTGGAACATCCCCGGAAACCATGGATGCCTCGAATTAGGGGTCTTGTTGTTCCTTGCACGGAGTCTCCGTTTGTTCCGGCCAACGGGCTGTTAGTCGGTGCCGTCTCCGCCGGTGTCACTGTGTTGGTGGTAGACGTCGCATTGGTGGTCGGAATCGAGGCCGCGAGAAGTTTGTCCCGCTGATCGTTGATTGCCAGCGATCGTGTGTTTCCTGCCAAGAGAATATTCAGCCCCACGAGACGGGAGGTGATCTCGGAGCCGGCAAAGAATTCGCCGGTGACGTCGCGCAGTATTCCCATCGCTCCCCCGAGGTTGACAAGTCGGAGCACGCGGTCGTTACGGGGGATGATGTTTCCTGATCGGGCTACAAAGTTATCGAGCGCAGGTGTCTCACCGGTCGGATCCAGAAGGACCATGAGGTGACCGCCGGTTTTCCAATACGATTCCAAGGATGCAATTTCGTCCGGGGAGGGATCGAAATGGGCTCCGTCGATGACGACCAACGCCGCATCCTTGGGTACTATGGGCATCTCCGCTAGATTGAGGGGGGAAACCGTGATATTCTGCCGTTTCAGATTCTGCCCCACCAACTGCAGCGGAGGAACACCTGGCAGTCCCTCGCCATGGCCCTGAAGGAAGTAAGCCTTCTTGTTGGAGGTCGGTTCGATCAGGGCAATGAGAGCCGAGGTCAGGATCTGCTCTCCACGAAAGGCCACCAGGCGAGGACGGTCTCCATACTGGGTCGGGGTCGTGTCGTATTCCCCCATCTCCGGCGCAGGAATGATGGTTGAGCGCCCGTTGTACTCCACAATAACGACATTCTCTCCCCCAGAAAACTTATAGCGTGCCTGGAGTTCGTGCGCGCGTGCGGGATCTCTCAGCGGGTCTAGGCGTTCTACAGTCAGGTCACGGTAATGATGCGCATAGAACTGGAACTCCCGGAGCAGCGCCATGATGTCACCATAGAGTTCGGAGCCGGAAGAGAGGGAGCTGGGTGAAAAATAGACAATCACCCGGACCGGCGACTTAAGGAACCACATCATCTCCTTCGACTGGCTGGAGAGCTCGAATTTGTGGGATCTGCTGAAATCGTAGCGGCGATAGTGGCTGAGCGACCATCCAACGATGCAGCCAGCAACGAGGAGCGCAGCCATGATCTGCAGTGCCACCCGCAATCCGACGCTGCGGAGGTGGGCTGGTTTTTTG
>DAISZK010000096.1:0-3232 GCA_036824855.1 Chthoniobacterales bacterium
GCAGTAGCTCACCATCTTTTCGGTCGAGCATACCTCGTCTGCAAGAAGTCGTACTGCCTGCGGGCACTCGGGATGGGCTACAACGATGGCGTCGGGATACTCGCGCTTGGCCCGTTCGATGCTGTCGCGTGTGTACTCCATATGGACATAGCAAGAGCCCTGCCAAAGATCCATGGGACGACCGGTCTGCTCCATCACCCAGGCACCGAGATTTTGATCGGGGACGAAGAGGATGGGACGATCGGCAGGAGCTGATTGGACGATCTTTACCGCGTTACCACTGGTGCAAATGACATCGGCGAGGGCCTTCACTCCGGCACTGCAGTTGATGTAGGCAATGACGTAGTAGTTCTTGTCGGCATGTTCCTTGAGAAATGACTCGAGCTTCTCTGCAGGACAGGAATCGGAGAGGGAACAGCCCGCATCCATGTCGGGGATGACAACGGTCTTCGAGGGACTGAGGATCTTCGCTGTCTCGCCCATGAAGTGGACTCCGCAGAAGACGATGACATCAGCATCGGTCTCCGCCGCCTTCTGGCTCAAGCCGAGGGAATCGCCGACGAAATCGGCAACTTTCTGAATCTCCTCAATCTGGTAGTTGTGGGCCAGGATGACGGCATTCCGCTCTTTTTTAAGGCGCAGAATCTCGGCAACTAGGTCAATGGAATGAGTGGAGGACATAATTGATGAATCTGGAACTCAAGAACTCAGGAAAAAGACAGAGAAGATGGAGTGGAAGAATCCAAGCCTACTCTTTTGATAGTCAGCGGCATTGTAGAAAAGTTGAGAATGATTCCTGAGGTTGCCTTTGCAGCTTTCACGTAGGAACGGACAACGGTGAAGTGAATCGGACCGATTTCCTTTACTGCTTTCAATTCCAAAACAAGTTTCCCGCTTATTAAGAGATCTAGGCGATGCTCTCCAATCTTTTGATTGCGATAAGTGATCTCGATCGTTTTCTGGCGTTCTTAGAGAATGCCAAGAATGTCCAATCCAATGCAGAGAGCCTCTTCGTAAAATGACTCAGGAAAGCCAGGGCCTAGAGAACGATGGACCTCGATTGCGGCACCAATCGCCCGCTGGCTGAGTTCCGCATCCTTCAGGCTTCCTGATTTCCTGAGTTCCAAATTAAACAAATGCCTACTTCGCCTCGTTGATGAGTTGGCGGAGTATGAAGGGGAGGATGCCGCCGTGACGATAGTAGTCGACCTCGATCGGAGTGTCGATGCGGACTTTGACGGTCACATCCTGTGAGGAGCCATCTTTTCGGGAAATCCTGACAACCAGATCCTGACGAGGCTTGAGATCCTCCCCGAGGCCGATGATGTCATAGCTCTCGGTGCCATCAAGTCCCAGGGTTTGGGCGGTGGTTCCCTCATGGAATTGGAGTGGGAGAATGCCCATGCCGACGAGGTTGGAGCGATGGATGCGCTCGTAGCTGGCAGCGATGACAGCCTTCACTCCGAGGAGTCGGGTGCCTTTGGCTGCCCAGTCACGGCTACTGCCGGTTCCGTACTCCTGTCCAGCAATAATGACGAGCGGCGTCTTCTCCGCCTGATACTTGTGAGAGGCGTCGAAGATGCTCATCCTCTCTCCGTCCGGCTGATGGAGGGTTTCTCCACCCTCGACGCCGGGTAGCATGAGATTCTTGATGCGAACGTTGGCAAAGGTTCCGCGGGTCATGATGCGGTCATTGCCACGGCGGCTGCCGTAGCTGTTGAAATCATCTTTGGTAACGTTGTGTTCGCTGAGGAACCGCCCTGCGGGGGACTTCTCCTTGATGGCTCCGGCAGGTGAGATGTGATCGGTCGTGACGGAGTCACCGAAGATGCCGAGGGCACGCGCTCCGGAGATTGGAGTGATGGTGCCTGCCTCCATGCCGAAGTTCTCGAAGAACGGTGGCTCCTGAATGTAGGTGCTCTTAGTATCCCACTCGTAGATGGCTCCGGTGGGGGCGCTGATTTCGTTCCACTTGGGATTCTGACCGGCGAAGTTGCCGTAGAGGGTGGCGAACATCTCTGGTGTGAGAGCGCTGCGGAGCGTGTCGCGGATCTCTGCGAGGCTGGGCCAGATATCCTTAAGGAAGACATCCTGCCCCTCCTTGCTCTTTCCGATTGGCTCTTTGACGAAGTCGATATCGACGCGGCCTGCGAGGGCGAAGGCGACGACCAGCGGAGGGGACATCAGGAAGTTAGCCTTGATGTTCTGATGGATACGGGCTTCGAAGTTGCGGTTGCCCGAGAGGACTGCCGCTGCGACCAGGTCCTTGTCGACGATGGCCTTCTCTACTTCGGGGTTCAGCGGGCCAGAGTTGCCAATGCAGGTGGTGCAGCCATAACCAACGGTCTGGAAGCCAAGCTTGTCAAAATAAGGCTGGAGGCCTGTCTTCTCGAGATACGCGGTGACGACACGGGAACCGGGAGCGAGTGACGTCTTCACTGTGGGATCCATCTCCAGTCCTGCTTCGACAGCCTTTTTAGCCAGGAGTCCCGCTGCAAGCATGACGCTCGGGTTGCTGGTATTGGTACAGCTGGTGATGGCCGCAATGAGGACAGAACCATTGCGGATCACGCTCTTGCCGTCATGCCCATGGTGCCCATTATGGTAAGGAGATTCGGGCATCTGGTGGACGGCATCAGGCGTGGGCCGATCACTGATCATCTCCTCCTCATCGGCGGGGATGGTGGGATTGCGACGGGCGACCAGGGCCTCGGCAGTGAGCGCCCCGCCATCCTTTCCATATCCCCCCTCGGCAACTGACTTGGTGAGGAGTTCGTGGAAGGTGGAACGGAGTTGCGGAAGATCAATGCGGTCCTGAGGGCGCTTCGGTCCGGCAACGCTAGGGACGACCGTTGCAAGGTCGAGTTCGAGATCGACACTGTAATCGATCTCTCCCTTGCGAGGCATGCCGAACATGCCCTGTGCTTTGAAATAGTTTTCAAAGGCGCCGCACTCCTCCTCGGTGCGGCCGGTGGCACGCAGGAAGGAGACGGATTCGGAATCAACAGGGAAGATACCCATGGTGGCGCCATATTCGGGAGCCATGTTGGCGATGGTGGCACGGTCAGGAAGAGGGAGCGACTCGGCACCCTCGCCATAAAACTCGACGAACTTGCCGACGACCTTTGCGGCTCGAAGCATCTGGGTGACACGCAACGCAAGATCGGTGGCGGTGACTCCTTCGCTGAGCTTGCCAGTGAGATGAACGCCGACCACCTCTGGAGTGAGGAAG
>DAISZK010000005.1:0-85865 GCA_036824855.1 Chthoniobacterales bacterium
CGGTGGTAACGATCTTCTGTTAGCACCGAATGTCAATGATGGCAGCGGAAATAACTTCACAGCATACGAGTACCTTAACGGAGTCCCGACTTCGGTCACCTACAGCGGGCTCTGCACGCTGGAGGGAGGACAGGGATCGGACACCTTCTATGTGGCTAATGGTGGTACTACGATTTCTGTACTTAAAGGTATCGTGACCACTGGAGCTTACGACAACATCATCAAATACGGCAACGAGACGATCGATTCCCTGACGGGAGCCACGCTCAACAACCTTGTTGTCTCGGCGGTTAGTTATCTTTCATTAAGCGACACGAATGTCAATCAGGGTAAGTTTATCAATCAGGCTGAAGCCCCGTACGATTTCCAATACATTGGGGGAAATCGTCTTGATAATACTCTTAATGCCTTTGGTAATAAAGATACCCTTCTAGGGGGTGGTGGACGCGATTATCTTGCGGGAAACGGTACCTTAATCGGTGGCACCGCCTATGGTTTTGATAGTATTGCAGGAGCCTTGGCCGACTATGGAAGTGGGCAGACATCCAGCATTTACCGCGATACCGACCCAGTGCCACAAGGATTGAAAGGCGGCCCTGGATCCGCTGATAACAGCCAGTATTGGATGGTAAATGGTGGTTACGATCCCCTTCGCAATTCAGACACACTGGTAGGTGGAGGAGTGCTTGACGGTGGCGCTGGCAACGACTCTATGGTCGGAGGATCCATCGTTTACGTCAGTTCGTACAACACGAGATCCGGCAGCAATAATGTCTTTAATGCGGGACAGGGCAATATCAACCTGGGCGATGTTGTGGCGGGAACCACCGGTACCGTTGTGTACACTGCTTCGGATCTATACTGGTCGGGATTACCCCTCGCGACCACGTCCAAACTTGGATGCGTTATTTCCGATAACATCTCCAATCTGACCCTTGAAAAAGGCGATTCCATCGCACTTCGCGCCATTGGCAACACAGGATCGACCGGAAACCAACATAATGGCAAACTCGGACAGGAATCCGGCTCTAATCTAGTCTTGGGCAATGAATTTTCCAATACCTTGGACGGAGGTGGAGTGGGAGGAACAGGAGGAACAGGAGTCGGATGCGATACATTGACCGGAGGAGTCGGTGCAGACTACTTCGTAATTGGGGGAAATTACACTGCCTCCTCCAGTAACGCAGCTGCTACTTACACCCCGGGATCAGCATCAAATAACTATGCTGTTATGGCATCCGGCTTCCGGACTGACGCTGACTACGCAATCATCACAGATTTCTCCTCCAGTGACAAAATTGTGCTCACTGGAGGAGCTGCCAATTACTTCATCGGTGCGGCCCCGACAGGATTCAGTACAAACAATATCGGTGGTGGGGCTGCCATTACATCAACTTCTACGGATTTCGGTATCTATGCCGTGACCCCTTCGGGACCTAATCTTATTGCCGAGGTTAAGGGTCTTGCCCTCGGAGGAGGACTCTCGATCGCCACGGTGGGAACGACACCCGTTGATGGTAAAGACAGTACTAACACTGATCCTTACCACCTTGGCGGTACTACTTCATCCGATGGGCCGACAGGAATCAACTACCTCGGAGTGGGCGCCATGTACAATCTTCAAGGTTCTACCTTCGCAAGCCACGTCACCTTTTAAATCCCCAACCAACAATCTCCCCTAACAATCTTAGTCATGGCCATAACAAGAACCCTCACAGGAGCGCGGGCGTCACTTCTTGCTGCACCAAGCGATACAATTACTGCAGGCGGAATCTATGACACACTGAGTGGCACAGGAAGCAACAGCCTGATTGCCGCTGCCAACAATGATTTCCTGATCGCGGGAACAGGAATCAATACCCTTGTCGGGGCCACGCTCTCCAGTAACTTCACGACTCTTCAGGGCAATGGTCGTTCAACGCTGGAATACGCCGGGGCCAATAACACCTTCGCTCTCAACAATTCGGTAACTGGCGGCAGCGGAATGGACTACAAGACCGACTCAATTATTACTGCTTCGGGTTCAGCAATCGCACGCTCCAGCATCATCCAGACCGTCTTGAATAAGTTCGACCTCTCGAACACACTCAATCACGGCGAGGGTGTCGCGAATATCAGCAGGTTAGTTTATACCGGTAGTGGCAACGCCACCCTTCACGCCAATAACCTGAATGACTCCATCACTGGGGGCGCGGGTGCCAATTACCTTTCTGCTGCAGGAACGACCGGACAAAGCACTCTCGATGGTCATTTCAGCAACTTGGGAAACACTCTTCTTGGCAATGGATTTTCCTCCCTGATCGGCAGTAGCCTCAATGACACCTATATTATTTCCGAAACTGTCACTTCAGGAAAAATCACCCAAAGCGACAAGATTTTTGAGAACGCCAACGGCGGCACGAACACAATCAGTCTTTCCGGGGTAAGCGGTTCCTCCGCGCTCTTTGATCTCTCCAATATCTCGCTAAACGGAAATGCAATTCTCAATGCCAGCAACCTTGCCTATTCGGGCAGTCTTACCTCCTCCCTCTATGGAAACATTCTAGATAATTCCATCAAAGGGGGTTCAGGAGATAATTTCCTGCAAGGCGACGGTGGTCAGGACACCTTAGATGCCAGCTCCTCCACATCGACGCATAACAACATCATCGTCGGCAATTCCAATTCCGGAAGTAGCCTGATCGGCGGCAGTGGAACCAATACATTCTATCTTAACAACACGGGCGACACTCTTCGCGCGCAGGTCAACAGCACCAATACGGTGATTGCGACATCTTATGTTAAGAGCAATGCAACGACAACGCTTAAACTCGACTTCAGTACCCTGACCGGCAATCAAAAATTCACGAAAGTTAGTTATCTTGGAAGTGGCCCTGCTCAACTCACCGGAGACTCTGTGGGAGGCTCCACCATCAGTGCTGCTTCCAGCACGGGAGCAACATTGGGCGACGGCGGAGGTAGTGCCGACACATTCATTGGATCGACCAACTATTCAAATTTTCTCATCAGTCACTCTGTCACTGCAAATACCATCCAAGGAGGCGGCTCCGTGGATACATTGGCCATTAGTTCCGGAAGACAATCCATCTCGGATGCAAACTTTAGCAGGGTATCCAGTGTCGAACTCCTCTCCCTCTCGGGTGGCGGTAACACCATCTCCCTAGGAACTGTCGCTGCAACCACTGGAATCTCCTCGCTGATCGGTGGAGCGGGTTCTTCGACAATCAATGCCTCACTCTATTCCGGCGCCAAGAGTTCCACTGGTCTCTACTTCGATGCGAGTGCCGATACTGCGTCGCCACTGCTCTACACGGGTAGCAACTTTGGGGACCTGGTGAAGGTCTCAACCCCGGCTGTACTGAATGCCAGCACCCTGACGGGAGGAAGAGGCATTGACACCATCATGTTGGCCGCTTCGGATTCCACGCTTACAGGATTCGGTGGCACCAAGAATGGATTTGAAGTGCTCGCTTTTTCTGGTCAGAACAACCTTCTTTCCGGGATTGGGTCCTCTGGGTTGCTAAGCATCTACGGAGGTTTGGGAGGGCATGATACCATTGATGTCTCCACGGCCACGAAGGGTATCGTTGTCAACGACTCAGTCTCAGCTAACGGCGATACACTTATCGCCTCCACGATATCAGGCGCATCCAGTACCCTTGTGGGGTCTTCCACAGGGGGAAACCTTTTCCAGCTCGGCTCCACCAACCAAGCAAGCTTGGTGGGAGGTACTGGTATCGACACCCTGAAGACCAATGCCACCACCCTTGGAGCGGGTTCCTTCAACAACGACTCCAGCATCGAAGTACTTCAGCTTGGGGCTGCCGCGAATGTGATTCTTGATACGATCGCCAAGAAGGCTGGAATCGCCACCATTATCGGAGGTATCGGGAATGACACCATTAATGCTTCCACCTTCAACTCCGATAGCCTGTCAGGCTCACCTACCCGAGGTCTCTTTCTTGATCTTACCCATAACACAGTTGCCGGTGCCAATGGTTCTTCCTACACCACAAGCGGAGGCAATGACCTGATCCGCATCAAGGACTTCTCTATTTTCAATGGCTCAGGTTCGGCCGTGACTAAGATCAATGGCGTGGGCGGCACCGACACAATCCAAGTGGCTTCTTCCAGTGTATCGATCGGAGCTGTGCAGGCAGCCAAAATTTCTAACATTGAGGTGCTTTCCCTCTCCGGAGGAAGCAACAGCGTAGTGAACCTTGCCTCTTCAGGGATCTCCAGCATCTACGGCGGAACCGGGGGCAAGGATACTGTTGACACGGGAGCTTCCACACTCTCTCTGTACTTTAATGGCTCTCAGGGAACTCTTGGAGACTTATTCCAGGTCAACGGAGCTGCGAAACTCGGAAGGAGCAGCCTGATTGGAAGTTCAGGCACAGACACCCTTTCATTGACTGGGGTATCGTTCGCCTTTCAAGACAGCCTGTTCGCGAACCTCTCTGGGATCGAAGTTTTGTCTCTCAATGGCTCCAATAACACGATCACTGCAGGAAGCTACGCCTCTGCTGCAAATCTCAGCACATTCATCCTTAATCAAACACCGAACACTTTGGACGCATCCGCTTTTGTCAAGGGAGTCACCTTTGTCGACTCCCTGGGAAGCGGTGCAGACTCCCTGGGAAGCGGTGCAGACTCCCTGCTGGGCGGTTCTGGAAACGACCTCTTTGTGCTCAAGGGTGGGGCCAACAACATTGGCAACGCCACCCTGAATGGTACGGCTGGAATCGACACTCTCTCCCTGACCTCTTCCTCCACCCTTTCTGGCTCAGGAAGGATTTCCAATATCAGCGTCCTCTCCCTCACCGGTGGTCACGATAACATTAGTAATCTCGATCAGACTGGCATTTTGTCACTTGTGGGAACCGTGGGAGCAGACACGATCTCGGCAGTCAATGCGACCAAGGCGATTTTAATCAATGAATCGGCAGCCATTGCGGGTAACCTTTACTCCTTCTCGGACAGCACCATCCTTGGAAACAGCACAATCAAGGGAAACGGTCTTTCCGGTGCCCAAGGCGACACTCTCCAGCTCACTGGCGGAGGACTTAATATCAGTGACGCAGCCCTCAAAAACGACTCCCTCATTCGTTCACTCTATGTCACCGGAGCCAACAACAAGATCGTTCTCAATAACACTGCAAACGACTATGCCTACACTGCGGGTATCAGGAATGTGATCCTGGATGGTTCTACGAACGGGCTTAATGGAAACAACATCACCGACGACTATGGTATTAATTTCCTCAACCCAGACACACTCACTTTTAATGGTTCGACAACTCTGAATGCAGGCCAAAACGGCAGCGCCGTTGGATTCAATACTATTGTCCTGACAGCTGGTCATAACAAAGTTCAGAACCTCTCCAACATCCTTGGCAATAGTGGTTTCGTCTACTACCAGAGTCCCACACTGGTTGGGAGCTCTCAGGGATATGACACGCTCGATATCACCGGAGCATCGAATACAAACTTTTTTAACGGTGGCATCTATGTCGATGGGTCTAAGGCAACCCATGGGGATACACTAAGCGATTTTAATCCATCACCAGCATTTATTTATTATCAAGGCAACAGCTTGGTTGGTGGCAAAGCGGGGGGAAATCTCTTTGAAGTCGGCAGTCAAGATGAGCTAGCTTACGACCTCTATCTCAAGGGAGCGGGCAGCGATACATTGGCCCTCTACGATAATAAACTATGGCTTACAGCCGAGGATGGAAATTACTTCACCAACTTTAGAAATGTTTCGGGGATTAAGACCCTTGAATTAAGCTCATCATTAACAGGGAATTACGATCTCGCCTCAAGAGACATGAATGGGGCTGGCTTCACATCGGTCGTCGGTTCTCAGTCTACTGCTCCAGGGGCAACCTTGGGAGGAGACGAGTTTTACATCCACAGCGCGCTTTATCTCAATGCGTCGAGGGCCACATTGGGTGACAATTTTGGGATCAACTCAGCCTATCTTTATAAAGGATATTATTCATCTATTGGTGGAAATTCGGAAACTGTCTTCAAAAATACTACCCTGATAGCAGGATCCGGCACCGACACCCTCACCTACATTGGCAACTCACTCGCATCGGGTGATTTTGTAAATAAAAGTGGAATTGAGGTTCTCTCGCTAACTGCTGGACGTGGCACCTACAACATCGGGACAGATGCACTGAATGCTGGAATATCGACAATTGTTGCCGCCACTTCAGATGAGACAATTAATGGTGCAACTGCTACTAAGAGTCTTACCTTCATTGACGACGCAGGTTTCAATTTCTTGGGTGGATCATCCCTAGGTGATCTTTTTCAAATCGGGAATGATCAAAACACGAACACTGCTTTTACTGGCGGCACCACGGTTTCCGGTGGACTTGCGATCGATACCCTTGATTTTACCTCCAACCACAATATCGACGATTTTGCTCTTCGCTACACTACTGGTGTTGAAATTATCTCCTTGGAGGGTGGAACCAATACCGTACAACTTGGCCAAAACGCCTATACTGCGGGAATACAAACCATCTATGGGGGTTCAATCTCCAATACCCTCGATGCCTCAAATCTCCCCTTTGGGATAGTAACGCTGGATGGTAGTAGCGCCAGTCAGGGTGACAGTCTGGTAGGTGCCTCCAGTTACTCGGCAAATGCCATTCTCATTGGTGAAACTCTCTCTTCGGGAACAGGAACAAACTATTTCCTCCTACCTAACTCAAATTTCCTGTCTCATAATACTCTCGTTGGAGGCGCTAGCGAGACCAATATTCTTCAAATTTCTGGATATGCCCAAACGATCGGTGATTCGATTTTCAAGAAGGATCCCAACAACCCGAACTTTGTCGGCATCTATTCGAATCTGAATAAGCTCTCTCTTGCTGGAGGTAAAGATATCGTAGTCCTTGGATCTAACTTTGATACTTGGAATTCTGCCAATTTCGCAACACAGCCATTTACCCTCTCGGCAGCTCATTATTACAGCAACACTGAGGACACTCTCGATGTTAGCGGAACAACTTCCAGCATTGTTCTTGACGGCAGTACTAATGCAGCATGCAGCTTACTTGGTAGTAGCATAGGTGGATACAACACACTCATAGGTGCTCAGTCGGGTGGGAATACCTTTGTTCTTCAGGATAGTTTAGCCCTTACTCGGGACTCCCTCTTCGGCGGAACAAATAACAACGATACCCTTGCTTTTACCTCGAGCATTTCAAGCACTGCCGGATCATTCGTCAACGCTCGAAATATTTCCGAACTGGAATTCAGATCGGCAGGAAACAACGTGGTCTTGGGTAGTGATGCCCTCTCGGCTGGTATCACCACTCTGATTGGGGGACTCTATGGGGATACTGGAGGCGATACCTTTGACGCACATTCCTACGGCCCAACAAGCCTGGGGGGCAATGGCAGTGGCAAATCCATCCTGCTAGAGATCACTGATAAGAATTACCTTGATCACCTCACCTTTACGGGAACCGGTTATGCAGACACCCTGCGCTACTCAGCCTCTGGTGTTTCCGTTACTGATGCAGATCTAAATGGAATCTCGCAACTTGCCGTTCTGCAGGCATCGGCCGGGTCTAATCATTTCCTCATCAGCAATCTCTTTGAAGATACCCTATCGGGAGCAGGCATCAAGACCCTGATCGGAGGCGGCGGTCAGGATACGGTCGATCTCACCTCGCCCGACTACACTGCTCCCAATAACGGAATGACCTACAGCCTAGCTGGTGGTTACACCTTCCAGAGCATCATCAACAATATGTCTGATGCAACCATCATCGGTAGCTCGGGAGCAAATTCACTTGATCTTGCTGACTCCGGTGTAATCAACGATTCCTCGTTCGTAGGAATGAAGAACGCCAATATTACGGCATTGAACCTCTCTTCGAGTGCCTCCAATACTGCTACCCTTGGCGTGAACGCAAGCACGGCATTCTCTCCCGCTGGGGCAAATATCGTGATGGGTAATCAGGGTGATTCCCTCGACGTAACTACCTTCACCGGAGTAGATACCTTCACAGGCGGGAATGGAAATGACTTGATCGTGACCTCTCTCTCTGAGTTTTCAAAGTTCAACTTCCAAGGCGGCACTGGCCAAGACACAGTACAGATCGCAGGTAGTGCAGCAGCATCGATCGTCGATTCCGGACTGAATGGAAATTTTGATGCCTTAGTACTTGGAAGCGGTGCACAGGGTAGCGGCGGAAACTATGTTCATTTCACAAAGTCAGATTCAGCTGGCTTAACCTCTATCTATGGAGGGCATGGAGCAGGAGCTGACACGATCAATGTGGAGGGATTCGGTCCCACACAGGGAGTCGACATGATTATTGATTATTACAAGCCCGGAACTGATCCCAATTACTTACACTTCGACTCTCTGACGGGAGGATCTGGAATCGACACCCTTCAGATTGGTGATCAACCCCTCACCTTAGAGAGCGGAATCTTTGACAATTCCTTCTTACAGTTTCATTCCATCGAGGCTCTTGCATTGAGTAGTTCGGGTGGCAACAATTTGATAATAGGAACTTATGCCGCAGCCGAGGGAGTCTCCACAGTCTATGGCTCTACCTTCGACGGAAACACCGGAGGTAACGATAACATCTATGCTGCAGCGTTCGGCAAAGCCATCGATATCGCTATTGCGGACACGCTCACCTTGAGCACAGACAGCATTGTTGGATCTGGTTACAACGACACTCTCACATTCACTTCCAGTGGACAGATTATCTCGGATGATATTTTCTCCTCTGTTTCGACAAAGGCCTTGGCTCTCTCCGGAAGCCAGAATCAAGTGACCCTCGATTCAGCTGCCTATGCTGCTGGAATCTCCTCTGTCTATGGTGGAGCTGGTGGCGGAGATACCATTACTCAAGATTCACTCTACGGAAATAATTCTCTCTTCATTAATGAAAGCAGTAATTCAAATTTGATAGAAATTGCTTCTGTCTCTCAACTTGCCTCTGATTTCATTACCTATGGAGGAACGACTGGGAACAATACTCTCTCCATCACAACACCAGCAGCCATTACCGACTTGAACTTCTCTGGTATACAATCCGGTGCTATCCAAACACTTCAGCTTGCAGATGGATCTGGAACGAATGTTCTTGGAAACACGCTCAATAGTGTCCTGCTTGGGGCGACAGCAAATAAAATCAATCTTTCCGATGTTATCGGAGGCACCGGCAATGATTATCTAAGCGCTAAGTCCTTCAATGGAAGTGCTACACTTGATGGTGGTGGAACAGGATATGACACGCTAGTCAGCTCGGATAAAACCTCCACATATTTCGTTCTAGCGAACACGGATTCTTTTGGAACACCTGGAAGTTACTACGCTCCTGGACAAGGATACGTAACAATTCAGAATGCAGCTTTGAGTGCAGGAGGTGAGGATCATCTAATACTTAACAGAGCTGATAACTCTAACAATTACTACAGTTTGGGAAATGGTGCTGATAACACACGATCAAACTATCACTTTGGGCTTTACGATAATAATCATCTGATTGCAGATATTACTTTAGATACCTACTATGGAGCTATTCCGGTTACTGCAACTTTTTCTGATATCAATCCTTTTGTCCGTTATGTGCAGGGATCGTAGGCCTATTAATTAAAAATTAGCCGCAAAATATTAATATCCCTCCCAGTATTATACTTACATTTCTTAAAGTTAATGAGCACCACTACAACCCTCTCGGGATCCAATTCCACACTCACTGGCTTTTCTCCCGGGGACACGATCATCGCCACGGGATCATCAGCAACGCTCTCAGGACTTGGGAGCAACAGTCTTGTAGCCGCAGGCAATGGAGACTTCCTTGCCGCGGGAACTGGTGGCAATACCCTCAGAGGGAACTCTCTCACCTCTGCCACGAGTATCCTACAAGGCAACGGCTCCTCGACGCTGCAATACGCTGGCGGGCTTAATACGATCCTTCTCAACAGCTCTGTTGCCGGTGGAGCTGGCTTGGACTACAAAACCGACTCGATCCAAGCTGCCACTCTCACAGGTGGTAAAATAGCAACCACTGGCGCTAGCGTTATCCGCACCACCCTCAATAAATTCGATCTCAGCAATACCCTGAACCATGGTGCGGGTGTACTCAATATTCGAAATCTCACGTACACAGGTACAGGCAATGCCACTCTGATTGGTAATACTCTCAGTGACTACATCCAGGGAGGAACGAGTAGCAATTCCCTTGTGGCGGGCATTGCAGGCGCCAGCACCCTGGATGCCCATATCAGCTCAGGAAACAACACTCTCGTAGGCAATGGCCATTCGTCTCTTCTGGGAGGAGTGGGTAACGACACATTCGTTATCAGTGCTGGAGATAAAATTAATCCGACGACAACCAAAGGCACGGATCTGGTTTCCCTCACAGGAAGTTCCTCGGCTTTCAATCTCTCGGACACGCTCAATGGAGCAGGCATCACGAATATCAAAAATTTGGTTTACGCCGGTACCGCATCTCAAGTCACTCTCACAGGTAATGCACTTAATAATTCTATCCGTGGGGCAGGAGGAGCATCGAATAACTACCTCTCCGGTGGAAGCGGCGGTAGTGATACTCTCAATGCCAGTGCCTCTTCAGGCAGCAATACCCTGCTAGGCAATTCACTCTCTGGCAGCAGCCTGATAGGAGGAACGGGTCATAACACCTTCATCACCAATCACGCCCTCGATACGCTTAGCGCTTCCAACTCCAGCACTAACACTGCTCTTTCGAATCTTGCGACGATCAACTTCTCAACCCTCAAAGGGAGTCTGCATTTCGACAGCATTATTTACACTGGCAATGGGAATACTGACATCATCGGCAACTCTCTGGGCGGAACGACGCTCAATGCCGGCAGTGCCCGCGCAGCAACAATCGGGGATGGAGGTGGCGGATATGACAACCTCATCGGATCTGCCCGTGGCACAAATCTTTTCCAGGTCTCTAATCTCTCGACTGATACTGTTCTTGGTGGTTTGGGAATCAGCACCCTGCTCGTCACTAATCAAGGTGGCTATACCGACTCTCTCTTTGCCAACGATCACAAGACTGGAGCTCTCCAACTTACTGGCAACTCTGCTGTTACCCTCGGCGGAAATGCATTAGCAGCCGGCATCTCTACTGTAATCGGTGGTACAGGAAGTGACACCTTCATTTCCTCTTCCACGCTGAACGGTGGATTTACTAAGGGCCTTTTCGTCGATACGAGTGCGGATACGCTCAATGGCTTCTCTTACAAGGGAGGCAATGGCTCCGATACGATCAAGGTGGCCAACTCAACAGTTCTTAATGCCAGCACCATTACCGGTGCTGCTGGAACCAACCTTCTGGAAATTGCCAGCGGTGCTGCCTCGGTAGTAGGATTAATTAATACCATCAATATTCAGGAGCTCTCACTTTCAGGAGGAAATAATAAAGTCAGTGGCATCGGCTCCTCTGGCCTCACCACCATCCTTGGCGGAACAGGTGGTAACGACACCATCGATGCTTCAACAGCTACTGCCCCCGTTTACATCAATGAGTCTTCCACTACCCTTGGTGATAACCTCACTGCCTCCTCCACGGCTCTCTCCACCCTCATCGGCAGCTCCACAAGACCGAACACTTTCAATCAGGGTTCAACTCTAGCTGACGCCTTTACTGGCAGTTCGACTGGTAACGACACACTGAATCTCACGGTTGCCAGAAGCAACTATAGCGATTCTCTCTTCGCGAACGATTCCTTCATCGGTGCACTGCAACTTACCAGCAACTCCGCTGTCACCCTCGGTGGCAATGCGCTGACAGCCGGTATCTCCACAGTCATTGGTGGGGCCGGGAGTGATACCATTGTATCATCTGCCACTCTGAATGGTGGCTTCAATAAGGGCCTTTTCGTCGATACCAGTGCGAATACGCTCAATGGCTTCTCCTACACTGGAGGCAATGGCGCAGACACGATCAAGGTAGCCAACTCAACCGTTCTCAATGCCAGCACCATCACCGGTGCCTCTGGAACTAACCTGTTGGAAATTTCCACTGGGAATGCCTCCATCACTGGACTCGGAAATCATGTTTCCAGCATTCAGGAACTCTCTCTCGCTGGGGGTAACAATAAAGTCAGCGGCATCGCTTCTTCAGGCATCACCACCATCCTTGGCGGAACAGGTGGTAACGACACCATCGATGCTTCGACGGCCACTTCCCCGGTGCACATCAATGAGTCCTCCACGACTCTCGGGGATAACCTGACTGTCGCTACAGTCGGAAGCAATACACTTATCGGAAGTAGATTAGGTGGTAATATTTTTAATCAAGGCAATGCGCGTTCCGAAACCCTGATAGGAGGCGCTGGTGTTGACACGTTAAGTTTAACAACAGCTGGAACCTACTCCGACGCGCTCCTCATAGCTGACAAAAGCATCGAGGTGCTGCAACTCACCAGCAACTCCTCCGTCACTCTTGGTGGCTATGCGGTGGCAACAGGCATTTCTACAGTGATCGGTGGGGCCGGTAGCGATACTATTGTATCATCAGCCACTCTGAATAGTGGCTTCAATAAGGGTCTTTTCGTCGACACAAGTGCGAATACACTCAATGGCTTCTCCTACACGGGAGGCAATGGCTCCGATACGATCAAGGTAGCCAACTCGACAGTTTTCAATGCCAGCACGATCACCGGTGCCACTGGTACTAACTTCCTCGAGATTGCCACAGGGAATGCCTCCATCACTGGACTTGGAAGCCACACCTCCAGCATTCAGGTACTCTCTCTTGCAGGAGGTAACAATAAGGTCAGCGGCATCGGATCCTCGGGTCTCACCACAGTCCTAGGCGGCCCCGGCGGTAACGACACCATCGACGCAAGCACATCGACCTCATCCATTCTTATCGATGAGAGCTCCTCGACACTAGGCGATATACAGATCGCATCCACACTTACTGGTGTTGGTTCCACCCTGATCGGAAGCCGGACAGCCGCAAACTACTTTCAGATTCAGGATTTCTCCAGCCTCTCGGGCAACGGTGGCCCTGACTCCATCGCACCTTCTACCAGCGGTCTTGACACTCTGGCTCTTGCATCTGCCACTACTCTTACTGACACTAATTTAGCCAAGATTCCCAATGGCATCAAGGCCCTTGCTCTGACGAGTTCCTCCTCGGTCACCCTCGGCTCTTCCGCCCAGAGCGCAGGCATTCTCTCCCTCTTCGGCGGCATTGGCGGCGATTCCTTCACCCAAACCTCCAATTTCTCCAACCCTCTCACCCTCGTGGGAGGTGCTGGCAACGACAGCTTCAATATATCGAACCAGTACCAGATTGGTAACGATTCCATCGCAGGTGGTACGGGAACCGATACCCTTGCCCTCTCTTCGACCTCCAACCTCGTCGATACCAACTTCGCCAAGGTGTCTTCCATCGACGCCCTTTCCCTTGCTGGCAACTCCTCCGTTGCCCTCGGCTCCCTCGCTGCGGCCTCGGGCTTCTCCACCATCTTCGGTGGCGCTACCGGCTCTCTCGGCGATACCTTTACCCAGACCTCGCTCGACGGTAATTCCCTCACCCTCATCGGTGCCTCCGGCAATGATAGCTTCTCGATTGCCTGCGCTCCAACCTTAGGCGGTGACTCCATCTACGGCGGCGGCGGAACCGACACCCTAGCTCTAGGCTACTCGGGATCCTTCAATACCTCCACCATTGCAGGTGTCGGATACCTTTCCCTTGGCGGTACCGGTAGCGATACCTTCGACGCTTCAGCCTACAACCAGGCCGTCACCCTCGACGCTTCCGCCCTCCCGGTTGCAAGTGCTAATTCCCTTGTCGGCTCCTCCCTCGGAGACGCTTTCCTCTTCTCCAATCCGATCGTCGTCAATGCCAGCACCGTTTCCGGTGGCTCAGGCAGCGATACTCTTGCTCTCTCCGCAGCCTCTAACCTGGCTGACTCCAGCTTCGCCAACATCACTTCCCTCGAGGCTCTTTCCCTCTCGGGTGCCTCCTCCGCCACCCTCGGCACCAATGCCCAAACCGCGGGCTTTGCCACCATCCTCGGCGGCAACGGTGGCGATACCTTCACCCAAACTGCCTCCGACACCCTCTCCCTCACCCTCGTCGGCGGCTCGGGCAACGATAGCTTCAACATCGCCAACTCCGCTCTCCTTGCGAACGATTCCATCTCAGGTGTTTCAGGCAACGACACCATCGCCCTCGCCTCCTCCGCCACTCTCAATGATGCCTTCTCCAAGGTTGCCAGTGTTGAGGCTCTTTCCCTCTCGGGTTCCTCTTCCGTTGTGCTTGGCACCAATGCTGCCTCTGCAGGCATCTCCTCCCTCTACGGTGGCACTGGATCCTCCACCCTCGACGCCTCGACCTTCTCTAAGAGCGTTCTCCTCAATGCCTCCAACTCTTCTAACAGTTCACTAGTCGGCAGCACCCTCTCCACCACCTTCGTCGGTGGCGCTGGCAACGATACCCTCATCGTCAACGGCTCCTCTTCCAACCTCAACGCCGGTGCTGGCAATGACCTCGTTTCCCTCTCCGCCGCCTCCCAACTCACCTCCGCCATCCTTCTCGACGGCGGCTCAGGTAACGACACTCTGGCCATCGGTGCTGGATCTTTCAACGATGCCTTTGGCAATACCAAGAACTTCCAGATCCTCCAACTTGCCAACGGCGCCAACGACACCATCGGCCAGTATGCTCATACCGAAGGCATCGCTACAGTAGTTGCTGCCAATGGCGGCGTTTCCCTCAATGCCTCCAACTTCAACGTCCCTCTCACCCTTGATGCCTCTACTGATACCGTCGCAGGTGGTACGGGTAGCGATTCCTTTATCGGCTCCTCCGCCTTTGGCACTGACTTCCTTTCTTCGAACTCAAAGGTACTCGGTAACAGTACCTTCACTGGAGGGTCAGCCATCGACACCCTCCAACTGACCGCTCCAGGAACCTTCGCTGCCACTTCCTTCGCTCAAGATTCGGCTATTGAGATCCTAACTCTTGCGAGCTCGACTCTCGGCACGGGATCAAGTGTCACCTTTAACGGCACAACCTCGGGGTTCAGCACCGTCATTGCAGGCACCAATGCCGACACATTCGACGCCTCTGCCTACTCCTCCTCACTCACCATCGACGCTTCGGCCAATACTTCCAGCGCCGATTCCCTCACAGGTAGCTCTGCAGCCAACCTCTTCCTCTTCTCCAATGCCTATGCCATGGGCATCAGCACCTTAACCGGTGAAGCAGGAGGGGATACTCTCATACTCACTGACAAAGATACTCTCTCTGATTTCTCTTTCAAAAACTTCCACAGCATCGAAAACATCTCACTTAAGGGAGGTTCTCAGATACTCTTAGGAGATAATGCACAGACCACAGGGACAACCCTGATCGCGGCCTCCGGTCCCGGCACCAATAGTTTCACCCAGACAACTGCAGACACTCTCCATCTAAGTCTGGTCGGTGGAAGCGGTACAAACACGTTCTTCCTCTACAATACAGGACTCTTTGCCAATGACACCATCGTGGGCAGCGGTGGAATCAATGATCTGTTAACGATTAATGATCAGGCGAATCTCACCGATGCAAGCCTGGCAAATCTCCATGGGGTACAGACAATTTCATTGGTCGGTGCCTCTTCGGCAATCTTAGGCAGTAACGCTCAGAATAATGGGATTAAAGCAATCAAGGGTTTCTATGGGGGCGATGTGTTCACCACCAATAATACGGGAACATCACTCTTCGGCGGTGGCGCTTACAACTTCCTGACCAGTACCACGACGAACAACTGGCTTGGTGGTGGTGATTTGTCTTCATCTAATGTCACAACCTTCAATACCAACACTCTTGTAGGTGCTGCCTACAACACGCTTATTGGTGGTCGCACAACTGCGAGTGGGTCAAAGGTCAACAACTCTCTGATTGGTAATGGGGACAATGACTCAATCATTGGAAACTTGGATAACACTGGAAATGACACCATTGTTGCCTATGGCAAGAGCAGTACGATCATTGGCGGCGGGGGCAGTGATACGATCGTGGCGTCCAACGTTGATGATTCTATCAAGTTGGGTAACGGTAAGGCATCAAGCACTTCCCTGATTGAGTTTACCACCCCTCTTAACTTTACCTCTGCAACCATAACAGGCGGAGTCGGAACCAATACGCTACAAATCGATCAGCCAGTCACTTTGAACGACCAGTTCTATAATATTGCCGCAAATTCCATTGACGCATTATCTCTCTCCGGTGCATCGCAAGTAGCATTATATGGTGTCGCAGCATATGCCGGAATCACATCAGTGTATGGTGGCGCTGTCAGTGGAACGATTGGAGATACTGTTCTTACAACATACGCAGCTTACCTCCAGGGAGGAACCGGCAACGATCTGATTGTTGGTTACTACGGAAATGACACCATTGTTGGAAACGGTGGAATCGATAGCCTCTATGCCTCCTACGCATCTGGCGGGAATAATCTCTTTGAGTTCACAACTGGAACACAACTTGCCGCGGCCTACATTGTGAGTGGAGGATCAACTCTCGATAATACAGTCTTATTCACGCAGGCTGGATCAATTACTGACACCCAACTTGCACCACTGAGCCAGATTCAGGGAATTTCGCTGACGGGAGCTTCCGGAATAACGCTTGATTCAAATGCGCTTAATGCGGGCCTTCACACAGTATATGGTGGCTCCGGAAACAGCACCCTCACTCAGACTGCCACATTTACTAATAATCTCACCCTTATTGGAGGTTCCGGCAACGATAGCATCTCTATCGCTAACTCCGCTCTGCTTGGGAACAATTCCATCGCCGGAGGAACTGGCACTGATACTCTCGCCATCACCTCCGCGGTCACTCTAAATAATGCCTTCTCAAAAGTCTCGGGCATAGAGGTTCTCTCTCTAACAGGTGCTTCTTCGGTAACACTTGGTGCCTCTGGAGAGTCGGCAAATATCTCTACAGTTGTCGGAGGAAGCAGCACGACACTACTGAGTGCCGCCGCCTACCAAACAACTTCTGTGAAGTTGGATAACAGCGCCAGCGGATCAGCCAGTTCTCTTTTCGGAGGAGCTGCAACGGACACCCTGATCGGTGGTAGTGCCAATGATACCCTACAGGCATGGAGTGGCTCCGCTGCAAACAACTCGGCCAGCGATACTCTTACCGGTGGTTTAGGTGCCGATCTCTTTATTATGGCTGGATCCGGTGACACCAAGAATGCCTATGGAAATGGTGGCACGAATGTGGCAACCATCACCGACTTTGCCGCTGGTGCCGGTGCTGATAAACTCCAACTCCATGACTTCGGAACTGGTCATGTCGGCTCCGCTGGTTACCAAACTGTTTCAGGGGGTGCTGGTATTATTGATATCTACACCTATCAGGACACCCTCGCAGCGGAGCACGTCGCCCACCTCACGGGTGTCACAGGCACCTTCTCTTGGGGTAATAATACCTCCATTATCTAAGAGTCACTACCAGGACAGTCATCTGAAGCTTTAACCTTAACGGCTTCTGGGCCTGATTTGACAACACTTGCTCATGAGTAGCCATGAAAGAATGGTTCTAAGAAGCCAGTTGACGCATCCCATAAGAATCGAGTCCTGGCAGGGATATCTTCTTTTTATGTGTCTCTTGTGCCTTTTGTGGCTTCATCTTTTCTGATTCCCACCTTTCCTGAATGAGGGAGTTCAGCGAATTCAACTCTCGCATGGAGCTATCGCGTATCGCTCGGATGGTGATGAGTACATTTCAAGCATCCGATAGCACTAACACTCCCCATGCATTCGTGCATTCTGTGCATCTTGTGGCTTTCTTCTACTTCGTTGCGATAAACGCTATCGAACAATGCTTTGTTGAGCCCATCAATTTTTCATTAAAAACCTCTGCGCCCTCCGTGCCTCCGTGTGAGTTCTTATTTCACCTTAATCTGTGTGGGGAGAGATTTCTTGATGTAGTTTTATTTCAAAGCCTCTCCCTCAGGACTTTAATCAGGCAGATCAGGAACAGGAGGCCCAGGATTGCCCTGATGGCTGGCCAAGCGTACATGGTCCAAGTCACAGGCAAGGTAACCTGACTTATGATCACCATGTCGTGTCCCTCGGGATAGATGCGGTAGACATGCTCACCGGGCCATGGCATCGAGAATCCAGCACTCCAAGCTCCACTCTGGGAAGTAGGAGTGACCTGAAGCCTGCGCCATGAGTTTGCTTCGTCTCCACTATCTCCGGTTCTATCTGTCAGGGCATTTCTCGTAACTTTCTCCTCGATGATAAACCATGGACTCCCCTCCCCCAAATAACGCCAGTGTAGCACGAGGGAATTCCAGAGAAAGCCCTGTTGGAGAGAGGCGCTCAGACTCGGTGCAACCTTGTCATTATCCCTCGCTGAGAGTCTGTAGAAGCCTCCTGTGGGCATCGAGGAGGAGGGCTTGGACTCCTTGAGCAGCGGTGTGAGCGGCCGGGGAAGTGAGTCGGGATGCCTCACGGAAATCTTCCACTGGGCCTTGGCAATCACGCGACCCGATTCAAGTAACGTTGCCTCGGGTATGAATTCTCCCGATTGATCGGAACTCCAGGAAATCGGAAATACTTGCGATCCGTGGGGCGCTATCGTCACATTTCTCGTAACAAGGTGTGGCGTCAATCCCCTGTCCTGATAACGCAGCTCCAGCGTGCGCTCCACGGAGGAGGTGCTTTCGATGACACCGCGCAGGGTAATCGGAAGATGCTCCTGCGTGGATAGCGGCTGATACTGGAGAGCTTTGATGGAAATTTTCCCCTGAGGCCCGAGTGCGACGATCTCCAGCGGGAGCGTGAAATTCCCATCCCGGAGCGCAGGATGAAGTTCTCTCCTCTCCTCGTTTTCCAGATGAAGGGAGCCAATCGATAGCCAAACTTCTCCGCTTCCCTGAGGAGGAATCCTTGCAGGAAGGGAGCAGAGGAGTCCGGTATCATCGGTCCAATCGATGGTCATCTCTTGGGCCGAGGAGTTCGTGATGTGAAAGACAGCCTTCGGATGCTCTGTGCTGACTATCGCACTCGTGGTGTCGATCAGGAAGGGAACGATCCCTTCACCTGAGACTAGTACGGATGGGAAGTTAGGAATCTCTGGAGCGGCCCTGAGCTCCGTACTCTCCTCCTTGGATTCCGTAGGCCTGAATTCAATCTCAAAGGAATGCGTCTCTTTCTCGGCAAGCGAGAATGCGCCGTCGCCGATCACGAACCAGGGAGCGGGAAGAAGGAGCGTACCGGAAACGGCGGCTCCAAAGCTATTGCAGAGAAGTATGGTTCTCCGTGCGGTCGATCCGATCGCCACCTTGCCGAAGTCGATCTTCCCGGGAATGACGGAGAGCGAACCAGGGGGGTCTTTGATCCGAATCGACGCAGTATGAGTGCTCCAAGCCTGACCTGGAGCCTGGATCCGGAATTCAAAGGAATCCTCCTCGGACTTAACCGCGCTGTCATTCACATAGCGATAGAGGAAAGCTGCGGAGGAACGGTTCTCAAGACTCTGCAGCGATCCGAAGCGGGGGGGCTTGGAGATCTGGAGTAAGACCTTGCCTCCATTTGGAGAAGCTACTGCAATAAGCAAATCAACCTCTCCCCCGCGGATCAGCTCACCAGTGACAGGTCTAAGAAGCACGGTGGGAGAGACTCCCCCCCGACGATCCTGTCCGATCCCCTTCCCCGAAGGAGTGATGGTGATATCAGCACGGAGTACACCTGCAAGGCAACTTAGGAGGCAGGATAGAACAGCTAGTAAAACCAACCTGGGAATACCGTAAACACCAATCAGGCGATGTAAGTCGATCGAATCAAACCGGCTCATCGGAAGAGATCTTTTCAGGGCTGCGACTGTGAGGATCCTGCTGATCCCCCCGAACCAATGGGGACTGAAGGCTGGACAGAGCCATCGGCCCGAACCGTCAGGTTCCCATGACCATGGACATTGGCGATCTCGCTGAACCAAGGCATCGCAGGCCACCGGTTCGGTGTTCCGGGACGGGAGTCAAAAAGCGTGGGGAGATAATCGATCCGTGGAGTCTTAATGGTGCCTTGGGTTCTCTGAGCGATCCTTTCGATGGTAGGGCAGAGCCACAAGGCGGGAAGAACATCCAGATTATTACTGGAATACTCAAGCCAGAACTGGCTCTCCTCCGGAGAACCCGGCTTCACTCCCTTCGGCAACTGAGGCCACCCATCAGGCTCCGTGGCACATGGAGCAAAGTGAATCCAGAGTTGGTGGAGATGCGACATACAGACGATCTCATTTGCCTTTGCTGGAATGGTGCTGATGGCGGGGAAAAGCAACGCCATCAGGATCCCCACGATCCCAATGACTACAATCAGTTCGATGAGAGTGACTCCTTGATGTCTTATAGGACGTATCAACATGGAGTTGATGAGTAGGCTTTAAAAATAGGGAGAATAACTTTTTTCTCCCTCACATCACTCCTACTGAGGAGGATTCGTCACCGTATAATAAATGGCAGAGTAAGGAACATTCGACTGTTGATTAACCGTATTGAACGAAGTGTAGGTATCAGCCACACGGATTCCCTGAACGGTAATGGGGATATTGCTGTAGGAAACCTGTACGGGAAGTGTTCCTTCCACTCCCGTGATTGCAGGACCACTATTAGTAACTCCAAAAGGCGTTTGTTGCGTCAACTGCTGTTGAATTAGGGTGCCAGAGGCTGTAAATGTCTGGTTCGGATAACTGTTCTGAACATTCCCGTCAAAGGATCCATTCATATAAACCCCATCTTGCACCATGTTGGTTCCTTGCGGCTCCAGAGCAATAGTGTTAGTAATTATATAATTTGTAGGAATTGAAGTTGTATTTGTTACACCGTTGATTACAGAGGTGCCCTGAACTGTTCCTTGAATATTGGTCGTCACATTAATATAGACCGGAAAATTATTAGTGTTGAAAATCTCAGGGTAAATAGTCGAGGAGTTGGTTCCGGAAAGACTTTGCCCACCCCAGATCTGACCATCGATGGTACCCGACGAAGGGTTCCACATTCCTGCGGAATTTCCCATGTAGGTATTGCCTTGAAATACAATGACTGAGGAACCCGAGGAATTGGTACTGACGCCATTAGTACTCTCTCCTGTGCTGAAGAGAATGGTTCCACTGAGATTCTCACCACGCACCACCGCGCTGAAGGTACCGGTAGTCTGGAAGAAAGTTCCGTTGCCGTAAGGGTTACCGTTCTTGTTGGAGGCACCCGCATGAAGCTGCGGAATCATGCACAGGAGCAGGGCACCTAGAGTGACTTTGAAGCAGGCTTTGAGAGGGGAAGTTGGGAGAGTCATGATCGGTCGTACTTTATCTGTGGCTTTGGGCTTTTCTGTCAAAACAAATCAGACGACTGAAAGAAGATTCCGAAGCCTTGGAAATCGAGTCCGAGCCTCCGGTTTTTCTTCATACTTGAGCTTTCATCCTTCAGCATTTTCCTTCGATGTCCTCGCGCCTCTCCGACTATCAATACCATCTTCCCTCGGAACTGATAGCCAATCGGCCGACTGAGAGGCGCGAGCAGTCCCGGATGATGGTTGTCGACCGAAGCACCGGAACGATCTCTCATCAGCATTTTACAGAATTCCCCTCTTTCATCACGCCAACGGATCTCGTCATCCTTAATGACAGCAGGGTCATTCCAGCTCGCCTGCACGATCCTACGGGAAAGATCGAGATCCTGCTGCTCGAGAAACATTCCCCGCTCCGCTGGTCAGCCATGGTTCGTCCCGGGAAGAAGATGCGCCAGGGCACCAGTGTCGATGTGGCCGGAACAGAGGCTACAGTCCTCGGGATCCATGAGGATGGGACTCGGTTGCTGGAGTTCGCCGCTCCACCCGATCTGGATAGACATGGCGAAATGCCGATCCCTCCCTACTTTCATCGTCCGGCTGATGCTCAGGACAAGGAGCGTTATCAGACAGTCTTCGCCCAGGATCCAGGATCTGTCGCAGCTCCCACCGCAGGACTGCACTTCACTCCGGAAATCCTCGCTAAGATCCCTCACTCCTTCCTGACGCTGCATGTGGGGGCCGGCACCTTCCAACCGGTCAAATCCGAGAATCTCTTGGAGCATAGGATGCACCTGGAACACTACACACTACCGGTCGACGCGGCGGCTCGCATCAACTCCACCAAGAATCATGGAGGACGCCTCGTCGCCATCGGGACAACCTCGACCCGCGTTCTGGAATCTCAGCCACCGGGTGAACTCGTAGCAACGAGTGGATCGACAGACATCTTTATCCGTCCACCCTACCAGTTCCAGAGAGTTGATATGCTCCTAACCAATTTCCATTTGCCAGGATCAACATTACTGATGCTGGTGAGTGCGTTCGCAGGACGGGAACTGATCATGGAGGCCTACGACGAGGCGGTCCACGAAAAATACAGATTCTTCAGCTATGGCGACTGCATGCTGATTGTGTGACGGGAAGTATGAAAATATGGAACTCAGGAAAGCAGGAACTAAAGTTGACGAGTTGAAGCCCCTGCTTGATGAACTTGCATGTTATCAATTCATCCTGAAGCACCTCATCTTGCCGCTTCTTCCTCTCAATTTTATTTCTCTGATTTTTTCCTAATTTCATGAGTTCCATATTTCATTAGTCTCACTTCTATTCACTATTTCCACTATGCCCTTGATGACCATTTCAGAACTAAAGAAAGCTGCTCGTGAATACTCTCCACAGGAGGTGGTGGTGCATGCCCAGATCGAAAAGATTATGCGCAAGGAGGCCTCCAATGGGAAGCCATTCTTTGAGGCAATCTTCAGGGATGCCACTGAGAGCCTCACGCTGAGAGCTTGGGCTGACAGCGTAGCCTTTGAGTCATGCTCAGGTGCAAAGCCCGAGGAGTTCGTCATGATCGAAGGACAGTTCAGCCATAGCTCTGCCTATGGTCTCGATGCCAAAGGCTGGGAAATGACTCCTCTCCCCGACGAGTCGGTGGATCTCTTGCTGGAGGGCTCTGCCGAGAGGATCGTCCTGCTGGATCGCGCCTACGCTATCATCACCGATGCGGTGGACAGCATCCGTGATCCGAGGATGAAGGCCCTGTGCCATCGCTTCCTTGTCCAACATGGCTCACGTTTTCGCAGGGCGGCTGCGGCCCGAGGGAATCATCATGCCCGGCGAGGAGGGCTTCTGGAACATACTTCGCGGATGATGGAATCGGCCTTGGCGCTCTGCACGGTCTATCCCGAACTCCATCGCGACCTGCTCATTGCTGGGGTTCTCTTCCATGACACGGGAAAGCTTTGGGAAACATGTCCTCCGGTACGGGGCTTCGGCATCGAGACGGAACCGCGTGGCGAACTGCTGGGGCATCTTTCGATAGGCATCGAGCTGGTCAATATGCTCTGGCGTGATCTTCCCAAGGAAGGCTGGGATACCATGGTACCGGCATCGGAAGATGTCCGCATTCATCTTCTCCATCTAGTGGCCTCTCATCATGGACAGCTTGAATTCGGCTCACCTGTTCTTCCCAAAACTCCCGAGGCCGCCTTGCTTCACTTCGTGGACAATATCGATGCTAGGATGGAGATGTTCCTCACAGCCTACGCCAGCGGTAATGCCTCAGCAAATGGACAACGGGAGTGGGTCCGTCCCTTGGGAGTTGCTCCGGTCACACCACTCGCTCACTTCCCTCTCCAGGAAGAGTCCTCGAAGGGAGTTATGACAGCGCCCAAGCAATATTCGGATTCACTACTTTAATCTTGCCAAGAAGCACCAAAAAAAGTCATTCATACCAACCCGTGAAAAAGATTCCCCTCATTCTGATTGCCCTTTTCCTCTCAGGAACCAGCTCGCTAGTTTTTGCAGACATTCAGGCTCCCCCAGCATCCGACCAAGGACCGACTCGTAAACTGGGTCGTGGTATTGCGAATATGCTCTATGGCACCACGGAGATCATTGATTCAATGTCGGATGTGAATTACACGGATGGTAACTCCGCCGCATTCAGTTATGGTCTTGTCCGTGGTCTTGGCAGAACCTTTGCTCGTCTTGGATATGGTATCTTTGAAACAGTGACCTTCCCCTTCCCTACCCAGCACGGCACCTACCAACCTCCTTACAACAACAACATTCAGTGGCTCAACTCGGGCTACTCGGAGTTCCCACCAGAGGTTGGATTCGAAACGAAATACGACTACTGCCGCCAATACTCGATCCAGAGTTGGTAGTATCAGCCTTAATGGCTGATACGAGGAAGCTTATCTCAAGCTTACTTGCCGAGAGATTTAAAATATGGAACTCAGGAAAGCAGGAAGAAGTTCAAGGTGCTTTCTAAAAACTGAGTCTCATTGAATAAAACCTTCAAGGAAGAGTGTCTCCTTCTTCAGTTCCGTTCCTGAGTTCCACATTTATACTTCTTTCTCTTCCGCATTCCAGACGCGGTAACCAGCGACGAATTCCTTACGGAATTCTGCAAACGATCCATCCAGAATCGTTTCCCTGATCTTCCTCATGAGGGAGAGGTAGAAGTGAAGATTATGCAGTGAGACAAGACGCAGTCCGAGGATCTCCTCGGCCTTGATCAAATGCCTTAGGTAGGAGCGTGAGAAGGTCGTGCACGCGGGACAGGTACATCCCTCCTCAATCGGGAGAGGATCCCGGGTGTAAGGGGCGTTCTTGAGATTCATGGTTCCCTTTGCCGTGAAGGCCGTGCCATTGCGGGCGATCCGCGTAGGAAGGACACAGTCGAACATATCGATCCCCCGTGCCACCATCTCGACCAACTGAGGGGGTGTACCAAGCCCCATAGCATAGCGGGGGGCACTCTCTGGCAAGAACGGAACGCTCGATTCGACTGCCTTCATCATCTCGGACTCAGGCTCCCCGACACTGACACCACCAACCGCATAACCGTCGAAGCCGATTTCGACAAGCGAGCGAGCTGATTTCTCCCGGAGATCGGCATGGGAACTCCCCTGAACGATGCCGAAAAGCAGGGGGCGTCCCTCTTCGGGTTGAGTACGCCACCACTCGCGGGAGCGACGCTCCCAGCGGGTCGTGAGATCGAGACTCTTTGCTGCCTCATCGTAGGTGCAGGGGAATGGAGGGCACTCGTCAAATGCCATGACCACATCGCTACCAAGATCACGCTGGATCTGCATGGAGGTCTCGGGGCCAATGAAGGTGGGTGTGCCGTCGAGATGATTCTGAAAATGAACCCCCTCCTCGGTAATGCGGCGAAGCTTCGCGAGGGAAAAGACCTGGAATCCCCCACTATCGGTCAGAATCGATCGATCCCAACCCATGAAGCGGTGAAGGCCCCCCATCTCTTCGATGACTTTCTCGCCCGGCCGAACATGCAGGTGGTAGGTATTGCCGAGAATAATCTTCGCACCCAGGGCTCGGAGTTCGTCGGGAGAGACGGCCTTAACCGTGGCCTGAGTTCCCACCGGCATGAAGACAGGGGTCTCCACATCGCTGCGACGTGTATGAAGGATTCCTGCCCGCGCCTTACTAGAGGCATCAGTCTTGAGGAGGGTGAAGGGGGAGACAGAATTACTCACAGGGAAAAAAAGAGGGCCATTAGACTGAAAATATAAATAAGAAACTCAGGAACTGAAGAAGGTAAAAACCAGGAAACGATTAAGTGGAAAGCAACATGCTTTCATTCCCCTTCCTGAGTTCCTGAGTTCCAAATTAAAAATCAATTCCTCAGTTTCTGAAACCGTTTTCCAGATCCCAGACGGTCTTTCCTCCAACGATCGTTCGCAGGGCTCTTCCACGCAGGGAGTGACCATGAAAAGGAGTGTTCCGTGAGAGTGATGCCGAAGCGTTCTTATCAACGGTCCAGGCATGATCCGGATCCAGGATCGTAATATCAGCAGGGGCACCGATGGAGAGAGTTCCCCGATCGAGACGAAGGAACTTGGCGGGGTTGATGGTCAGCATTCCAAGGATTTGCGGCAGTGTAAGAGCCCTGCTCTGATGAAGCAGGATCTCCAGGAAGAGTGCCAGCTCCGTTTCCAGTCCCAGAATACCGAAAGGTGCACGATCGAACTCCACCTCCTTCTCATAGGTGGCGTGCGGGGCATGATCACTGGCGAGGATGGTGATGGTCCCGTCCGCGATGCCGGCAATGATCTCGTCGATATCAGCCTGCGTACGCAGGGGAGGATTCATCTTGAAGTTCGTGTCAAAGGTCTTCAGTTCGCCGTCGGTGAGAGCAATGTGATGGGGACAGGCTTCGGCCGTAATCGGAACGCCGCGACGTCGGGCCTCGCGGAGTAGGCGGACACTGCGTGCCGAGCTGATGTGCTGGCAGTGAATGGGATGCCCCGTCTCCTCGGCGAGCAGGATATTTCTGGCAACAATGAGATCTTCAGCGATGGCGGGCCATCCCGGCAGACCGAGCCGGGTGCTCCACTCACCCTCATTCATGACTCCATCGGAGCTCAGGGTGGACTCCTGGCAATGATCCATGATGGGCAATCCGTACTGGCGGGCATATTCCACGGCACGACGCATCACCCCATGGTTCTGAACACAACGGCCGTCATCCGTCAGCGCCACAACTCCCGCTGCAGCAAGTGCCCCGATCGGAGCCATCTCTTCGCCGGAAAGCCCCCTGGTGATGGCTCCCGTACAAAAGACATTCACGCAGGCCGTGGAGGCGGCGCGCTCCTGAATCCAAGCAATCGTCGCAGGACTGTCGGCAACAGGCGACGTGTTCGGCATGCAAACCACCGTGGTGAAGCCCCCGGCGGCAGCACATCGAGCACCGGTCTCGATCGTCTCTTTGTGTGATTGGCCGGGTTCACGGAAATGGACATGGATGTCAATGAGACCGGGCGAGACCACCTTGCCGGTAGCATCGATGACCTCAACGTCTTTTTCACTCTTGGGAAGCGAACCGACGATGAGGCCATCTCTCACAAAGAGATCTCCGATCCGGTCGATTCCATTGGCCGAATCAATGATTCGGCCTCCCTTGATTTGCAGTGAAGTGTTCATGAAAGTGTATTGGAAGCAACCGGAGCAAAGGGTGCTCCACCGGAACAAAGGTAAAGAACGGCCATGCGGACGGCCAGACCGTTGGTTACCTGATCGAGAATGACACTTCCCCTCCCATCCGCGACATCACTGTCGATCTCGACACCGCGGTTCATCGGCCCGGGATGCATGATCAGGCATTCGGTATTAATCCGCGCGGCACGTTTCTTCGTCAGACCGAACCGTGATGTGTACTCCCCTACTCCGGGAAAATATTCCTTACGCTGACGCTCATGCTGGATACGCAGGAGGTTGATGACATCCACCTGTTCCAAAACTTCATCAATGCTGTGGGCCAGCTTGACTCCGAGGGAAGCGAATGTTGAGGGAACAAGGGTGGAGGGGCCAACCAGCGTCACCTCAGCGCCGAGTTTTGTGAGAAGCTGGATATTGGAGCGAGCCACGCGACTGAAAAGAATATCACCGACGATCGCCACGCGGACTCCCTCGATCCGGCCAAGCTTCTCGCGGATCGTGAAAGCGTCGAGAAGTCCCTGGGTGGGGTGCTCGTGCGCGCCGTCGCCTGCATTGATGATGGAGGCATCGAGTCGATCTGCCAGGAAGCGGGCGCTGCCAGCGGACTTGTGCCTGATGACGATGAGATCGGCACGGAGGGCTTCCAGATTACGGGCTGTGTCGAGAAGGGTCTCACCCTTCTCCAGACTCGAGGCGGAGGCGGAGATATTGACCACGTCGGCACTCAGGCGCATCGCGGCCAGCTCGAAGGAAATACGGGTCCGGGTGCTCGGTTCGATGAAAAAGTTCACCAATGTCTTTCCGCGAAGTGCCGGGACTTTCTTGAGATTGCGCTCTCCCACCCCCTTGAAGGCCTTTGCCGTGTCGAGGATCGTGATCAACTCCTCGGGGGTATGATCCGCAAGGGCGCAGAGATCCTTATGCTTCCAAAGTTGCGTGGTCATGATTGAGAAGAGGAAGTTGCTTGCTGAAGCGTCATGTGAACAAGGGCCACCGAATCAGGAACGTTGTCGATCTCCTCGAACCGGACCCTGATCCGATCGGAAAAAGACGTGGGCACGTTCTTGCCGACAAAGTCTGCGCGGATCGGCAGTTCGCGGTGACCTCGATCGACCAGAGCCGCCAACTGAATCCGTGAGGGGCGACCAAAGGAGGCGATGGCATCCATGGCGGCACGGCAACTGCGACCCGTGTAGAGGACATCATCAATCAGCACCAAGGGGCGGCCGTCAAGATCCAGCGGAAGTTCCGTTGGCTCCAGAGCGCTCAGACTGATCCTTGTGGCAAGATCGTCACGATGCATGGAGACATCCACAACTCCCAACTCCGGAGTGATCCCCTCAATCTCGGCAATGTGAGAAGCGATGCGACTTGCGATAATTTTTCCCCGTGTGGGAATTCCTGCAATGACCAATCGTGAAAGATCCTGATTCTGCTCGATGATCTCGTGGGCGATGCGACGGATTGCCTTGCGGATTGAGTCAGCATCCATGACCACGGTGAACTCTCCCAACGCACCCGCTGGAGGAGGCTGAGATAAACTAACGGGCGTCTTGGTTGATTCGGTTGGTTTCATGATCCTTGGTGGTCTCGCGGGGCCCCCTTAAAGGAAATAGAGAAGAGGAAATGTAGAAGTAGTGGCTAGCCGGCTGTTTTTTTGGCTGCCGCACGGGCCTGACGCCAAGACGTGCGATGCTTCGTCATCCAATCGAGAAGTGCCTTTTCAAATCCAATGTCACGACCATGCTTCTCACTTTCGCACCATTTGTGACGGAGAATTTCCTCCCTTTCCGCTTGGAACTCCCTGTAGAGGGTAGAATTCCTGAGCAGATCACCTGCATCGCCTGATGCTGGATTTCGTGTCATTAATAATTATATTACCGGAGACACCCAAAGGAGTCAACCTTCACTCACTCCATCCGTGTCTTCAGGCACCCCTGATAAGCCAGCAGGATACCTACCCCGATGTGAATCCCGAGCACCCAGAGACAAAGGGGCGTGAGTGAGAGGCTTGTCTGAATCACCATGACGACGATGTCGTAGTACCGCTCCCCTCTTAGTGACTGCAGGATTCCGGACCAGCTCCAGTAGGCGGCGATGAAGGGACGCGCGATCATTCCCAACCAAGAGGGTAGAGCCAGGACGGCACCGGAGAGAGGCAACTGGAAACCGACTAGATAGATGGAAGCCATGGAGGCCTGTTCCGCAGTTAACATGAAGGAGGAGATAGCAAGACAGATGGATGTCATCGCTGCATTGACCAGAAAGAGGAAAAGCAACTGTGAAGGCAAATCACCTGGGAAAGCGCACGTATAATGAATGAAGAGTCCCATCCAAAGGGACTGGATCGCGGAGAGAATACCAAGGAACAGGACCTTGCTGGCGATGTAGGAAGCAGGACTCAAGCCGGAGAGTTTCTCCTTCTCGAAAATCTGGCGCTCCGCAGCGATTTCACGGCCTGAATTATTGGCCCCCATGAGGGTCAGGAGGATGACCTCGAACATCACGATTCCGGAGACCAGGCTCCCTACCTTGCTTGCCTGGATCAGAAAGTCGCGGGCCTCGGTGAGTTGCTGGATGACATTAAGATCAAGACCCATCCCAAGGTTTCTGATCTGAGGAAGCCCATTCCAACCGAAGACAGCAACCAGGCATGGAAAACCGAACACAAGGCCGGCTTGGAGCCAGAGCTGTGCCTTGCTTCTCAGAAAGATGCGAAGACGGCGCTCAACCAGTGTCACCAGTTGGGAAAGGGGAGCGGGATGGGAAGGATCAGATTTGCCTTCCGTACTCGTCGCTTTGGCTATGGCATCCTCCGTTTTGAGCATCTTGGCTCCACATTCCCTGCAATACATGGCCCCGGCAGGATATTCCGAGCGACACTCCGGACAGATCACGGAAGCAACGACTGCCTTGACCTCGGAAGGATCACGTTCAGTTGCTTGCTCCCGGGTGCCTTGCAGGAAGGAAGCTGAGTGCTTCATCCAAGAGGACTGCCACCCCTCAGGCTCGCGACTCTCTAACTGCGCATAGACAAGTCCGGGACCCTCCACCCGGAAATAGTGAGCGAGATGATCAGGAGGCCCGGCATAAGTAAGAACACCCCGGTAGAGGACAACCACAGCATCGTAGGAAGAGAGATGCTTGAGACTATGAGTGACGGAGATGACCAATCTGTTTCCATCTCGGGCCACCTTCCGGAGGAGATTCACAATCTCGTCCTCAGAGCGTGGGTCCAATCCACTCGTGACCTCGTCACAAAGAAGGATCGGAGGACTGCTTACCAACTCCATCGCGAGAGCCAAACGGCGCTTCTGTCCTCCCGAGAGAACCTTCACGGGACGCTCACGGAACTCTCCCATACCAACTTCCCCGAGAAGCTGCTCCACCATCTTTTCCCGCTCCTCTCCGGTTTGTCCACTGACTCGCAGTCTGGCAGAATACTCCACGCACTCCCCCACCGTCAGGTCCTCATAGGCGATGCTGAACTGCGGCACATAGCCGAATTCCGAGGGATTGAAATCATCCTCCGCCAGGTTCCGTCCATCCCAATGGATAGTTCCTTCCTCCTCACCCGAGGCGATGCCGGCAATCATCTTCAAGAGGGTGCTTTTTCCACAACCGGAGGGACCGATCACGGCGATGAACTCTCCACGTTGGAATGAGGCGGAAATCTTGGAAAGAAGCCGGGGGGAGTCCTCTTGAGTTCCGAGAGTCAGGGACAATTGATCGAGGGAGAGCATCAGTCGCCAAATTAATCGCCTAAGGGATGTTTCCGCAAGTGATCCTGCACGAACCACGTGGCCATCTGTTGATGGGAGTTTTGATCGGTATCATACCGGCAAGCCTTGCGCCATCGCATCTCTTCCTTAAAATAAGGTCATGAATTACGCAGTGCTTGGAGCCGGGAAAATGGGAGGAGCTCTCGTCCGTGGGATGCTGGCCTCCGGTCTGACAATCGGGGATCGGGTTACTGTTTCGGCGAAGACCCCAGAATCAGCCGCGAAGACAGCCTCTGCACTCGGCGTGAAGTCTGCCGTATCAAACGCAGAGGCACTCCGTGATGCAGGAATCGTCTTTCTCTGCGTGAAACCGGCACAAGCCTCAGCAGTCCTAGCTTCCGTCGCCGCTGAACTTGAGGGAAAGCTCCTGATTTCGATCGTCGCAGGGATCCGATCCGAGGAGCTTTTTCAAGCGACTGAGGGGAAAGCAAGAGTCATTCGCTCCATGCCGAACACGGCAGTCCGACTTCGCAAGGGCATCACTGCACTGGCCCCCCACCCCTCCTGCAACGAGGAGGATCTCACGGCGGCATCGGCGATTTTTTCCTCTGTGGGATCAGCACTTGTCGTCCGAGAGGATGATCTGGACGCCGTGACTGCCGTGAGTGGAAGTGGTCCGGCTTTTGCCCTGCTAATGCTGGAAGCCATGGCGCAGGGTGGTATCGACGGTGGCTTGGAACCTGAGATAGCAAAGACCCTTGCTGCTGGAGCCCTCGCCGCAGCTGCCGCTCTCGTGAATGAAACCGGTGAAACTCCGCTGGCCCTGCGTGCAGAAATCACCAGTCCTGCCGGAACTACAGCCGCCGGGCTCAGTGTGTTGGAGCAAAAGGACTTCCCGGGAATCGTCCGTGATTCCATACGGGCTGCCAGAAATCGCTCGATTGAGCTTTCCTCGCCTAAGTCATCATCATGAGAAGAGCGATCACCCTTGGGGCTCTCGTGATCATTCTCGGAAGTTGTGGCCAAACAACCGTTGCCACGACGGCGCCTGAAGCCCCCCCAAGTGAGATGCCGCCGGAGGTGATCGCACTACGGAAAGAGGCGGAGAAGGCATTCGCTGCTGGAAGCCTGAATAAGGCCGACAGTCTTTACTCCCGTGCTCTCGGCATCACCCCCAAGATCCCCTCTCTTTTAGTCAGTGCTGCAGCTGTGAAGACACGACTAGGGAAGCTAGAAGAGTCACGAAAAATGCTCAGGGAGGCCCTCTCCCTCGATCTGGATAATGCCGCTGCCTGGAAATTGCTCGGAATGAATGCCCTGGAACAAAAACGGGATGAGGAGGCCTTTGCCTGCCTTGCGCAAGCAACCCTTCATGACGAAACCAATCCCCGAGCGCACAACTATCTCGGTATGGCGGCAGGTCGCAAGGGCTGGGGAGAGGCTTCGGAGCAAGAGCTTCGCCGAGCTGTTGAGCTCGACCCTAACTATGCGGATGCGAACTTCAATCTGGCCGTGCTCTATCTAGGGAGGACTCCCCCGCTGATCGAGTTGGCCAGACGACATTATCAGCGCGCCTTGGATCTCGGAGCCCAACGCGATCAGGCAATCGAAACCCTCATTGCCAAAGCAGTTGCAAGCCAGCCCTCTGATTCACCAAAATCATCACTTCCTTAGCACGTCCTTTTTTCCACATTATTTTACGTACAGAATACTCACGCTCCACTCGCCTCATGAAGTCGCCCTACCTGCCGCTGATTCTCCTCTCACTATCGATGCCGATCTTTGGCGCCACGCCCCCACCACCAGATGTAAAGGGAGCATCCGTCGTGGTCGTTGATGCCAATTCCGGGGATGTTCTTTTTCAAAGGAATCCCGACGAGAAGCGCCCCGTCGGAAGCACCCAGAAACTCCTCACCTCCCTCATCGTTGCCGAGCATGGGAACCTTGATAAGCAGGTCGTCATCGATCCCATTGATGAGATGGCTGAACCCACCACCCTTCAGTTAAAACCGGGCACCTCCTACACCAAGGGCACTCTCCTCACCGCACTTCTGGTGAAGAGCCCGAATGATGTCGCGCGGGCTCTCGGCCGTGATACCGGAGGAAGCCTGGAAGATTTTGCCAACTTGATGAACAGCAAGGCTGCAAGCCTTGGAATGAACTCCTCACATTTTGTGAATCCAAACGGCCTGCCCGCCGATGACCAATACTCCACGGCTGCGGATATGTCGAAGGTAGCTCGCGCCGCCTATGCCAACCCCGTTCTTCGCCCCATCATGGCGACCAAATATCTTCCTTTCCGATACGCCGACGGCCATGTCCATATGCTGCGCAACACGAACCAAACCATGAGGGACAACTGGTTCTGCACCGGGATGAAGACGGGATACACAGACAAGGCCAAGCATTGCCTCGTCTCCAGCGGAAGCTACAACGGCAAAGAGGTCATCACGGTCATTCTCGGGAGCACCAAGGAACGCGTCTTTACAGATTCTGCGCGCATGCTGCGCTGGGCTCTTGGCCTTCCCCAGGAGGGTAAGTCCACAACCACGGTCTCCAACCGGAAGCCTCATGCTCCGCAGGACTCGGGCAATCAAGTCGCTCCCAAAGTGAAAAAACATCGCCACCATCATACGCTCTCGAATCAGCAGCCTTCATGAGCAGGAGCTACCAGCTCCACCCCGCGCAGGGATCAGGAAGTGGCATTGATTTTGCCAAGGAACTCAATGAGCAGCAACTGACTGCAGTCACTTCTCCCTCCGGCGCTCATCTCGTGATCGCAGGAGCCGGAACGGGAAAAACAAGGACATTGACCTATCGGGTCGCCTGGCTTCTGGAGCAAGGATATCGGCCCGGGGAGATTCTCCTGCTGACCTTCACCAATAAGGCAGCCCGAGAAATGCTGGAGCGAGTCAATATGCTTCTTCCGGGAGCCGCTGAGGGACTTTGGAGCGGCACCTTCCATTCGATCGGCCACCGGATTCTGCGACGTCACCCTGAGGCCGTGGGCTTCGCCCAAGGATTCACCATTATGGATCGGGAGGATCAGGAGGAACTCTTGGAGTCAGTGGTGGCCCGCCTGGGATACCGTACCAGCGACAAGCGCTTTCCCAAAGGACAGGTCTTGGCAGAACTAATCAGTCTCGGATGCAATACCGGAGACTCTCTTCGTACCCTCCTGGCACGTCGTTACCGGTACTTCATTGACTTGGAAGATCAGATCGCCCAAGTCGCCACAGCCTACGAGGGGCGAAAGAAGGAAGTGAATGCCTTTGATTTCGATGATCTCCTCTCCAAGACCCACGAACTTCTCCTGACCAATCCCGAGATTGCCGCCACCTACCAGCGGCGATTCCATGCCATCCTCGTCGATGAGTACCAGGACACCAACAGACTCCAAGCAGGGCTGATCGACACGCTGGCAGCACCTCACAAGCACATCATGGTCGTCGGAGACGATGCCCAGTCGATCTATTCGTGGCGCGGGGCGGATTTTGCAAACATCCTTGAGTTTCCGAAGCGCTATCCTAATTCGGTGGTTCATCGGATCGAGACGAACTACCGCAGCGTTCCACAGGTTCTGGAACTGGCGAACGCCTCCATCCTTAACAATCCCCGCCAGTTTCCAAAGGAACTCCGGGCCGTACGCAAGGAGGCAATCACCAAGCCGGCTCTTGTCCCTCTCGCGACGAACAATGAACAGGCTTCCTTCATCGCCCAACGCGTTTTGGAACTCCACGACGAGGGAATCGACTTTCGGGAGATCGCCGTGCTCTACCGAGCCCACTACCACTCGATGGAGATCCAACTGGAGTTCACACGTCGAGGGATCCCCTTTGGCATCACCAGCGGTCTACGCTTCTTCGAGCAGGCCCACATCAAGGATGTGGCGGCTTTCCTGAAATTCGCGATTAACCCGAATGATGAGGTGGCCTTCAAGCGCATGGTGCGTCTTCTACCCGGCATTGGAACCAAGACCGCCGAGAATCTCTGGCAACAAACCATCAAACTCCTTGAGGGCGGGCGGAGTTTTCCCCTGCTCGAAAAAGGATGCAAGCCACCCTCCAAAGCCATTGGAGCATGGTCACAACTGATCACTACTCTCTCGGAACTGGCCCCGAGGGGGGTGCCGGCCTCCCCCTCCGACATGATCAATGCCGTCATGAAGTCGCTATATGATGACTACATGCAGGCCAAGTTCGCCAACTACGAGGCCCGCCGCGACGATCTGAACACGCTGGCCAACTATGCCAAGCAGTTTGATCAAACGGATGAATTCCTAGCGCAACTCACCCTGCTGGGAGGGACCGAGACCAGCGAGGTCACGGGACGTGATGACGAGGAGGATCGCGTCTGCCTCTCGAGCATCCACCAAGCCAAGGGACTCGAATGGCAGGCTGTTTTCCTGACATGGCTCACGGAAGGAATGTTCCCCGGGACTCGCTCAATGGAGGATGACAATGCCCTGGAAGAAGAGCGACGCCTCTTCTATGTCGGTGTCACCCGCTGCAAGGATGAACTCTACCTCACCTATCCTGAACTCCGACTGAATGCCGCCTATGGCGAGGCCTTCCAGCGCCCCTCCCGCTTCCTTGAGGAGCTACCGGAGCATCTCACCGAACGCTGGGAAGTTGCCCGCGCAGTTGCTCGATTCACCCCTCAGGGCACACGCGATGCCGAAAAGAAAAGATTAAGTCACGAGTTCGATCCCGCAGAGGAATCCCAGATACCCGAGTGGGAGGATTAAAAAACAGGTTCCCTAGGCCTCGCGAGCGGAGCCTTCCACCACTCTTTCGATTCCAAGTAACCATTGGTGCAAAAAGTAGAGAAGGGAAGCTAGGATAATCCCGATCCACATTCCCTCGATAATCGAAAATGTTTGATGAAAATTTTGCATCGGACCCGGGAGCAATCCTGTAGGAATCATGAAACAGACTGCAAACTGCGCGCACCCGGGCTTGATCCGGGGTAAGCTAGCCCCGAGATATCCAAGCGTTCCCATAATGAAGCTGATCACCGTGATATAGATCGCGATATTATTCGTGGAAGCCGAGAGGATGGTGAGAGTGGCTATGGCGACAAGACTTCCCAATACAGCCCCTCCCAATCGAACCCTCAGTACGGAAACAGGCGCCGAAAGCAACTGTATCGCCCAAGGAATTCCTCCCATTAGGACAAAGATTTTATTGTTAGCAATCAGGGTGTGTCCGACTAGAAAGCAGGAAACACCCACAAAACCGAGAAAGAAGGTCTCGCGGTTGCCGAAATTCACCGGCTCGGGAAGTTGTGGGCGGAACCCCTTCCGCAGTGGAATGATATAAAAGGCTGCGGCGGCCGCAAAAATCCCGATCGTCACGGCAAGCGTACGGTAAAATCCCCCCATGATGGGTGCCGAATCTGCAATTTTCCCGGAAATAAGAGATCCACTCAAACCATAGACCAGCAGGGTTATTGTTGCTGAATCTCGGCTTCGTGAGGCCAATGACATCGTTGCAAAGATCAGAAGCATGTAGGAAGGGACATAGAGCCAGGGAGCATCTAGGAACAGAGCCTCCACAACACTCCCCATGGTCCCGGCAACCCAGACCAGCAGGAGTCTCTGACGCATCGTGCTCCTGCGGAAGGTGGGAAGGTTAGCCAAAAGCGAAACGGCAAGCATCGCCCTAAAACAATGGGGATACTTCAGGACCAAGATGGCAAGCAACGCCAGCGCCACTGCCAAGGCCAATCTGCATGCCGGGCGCCAAGCGTCACTCATTGAGCGGAATTCGGCCCGCAGCGCCCATCGGGGAAACAAAAGGCGAGTCCTCCACCTGCTGCAACCGTTGGATCACTTTCAGTCCCTCATCGACATTGCTGGCGGTGTGGACAATCACAGAGGCCGTACCCCCCATACGGAAGGAATGTCCCTCCTGCTCGTCAATAATGATCCTGACGGGATAACGCTGGGCCAGAAGAATGAAATCGATGGTAGGGTTAACCCGAGAAAGCAAACCCTCCCCACCAGGGGCATTGTTGGAAGGGGTGTTCAGCGCCACGACGGCCTTCGGTACTCCTTGCACGATGCCATGGAGTTTTATGCCCGATTCGGCCAAAAGGTAGATATCAGCGCTCATGCCGGGGCGCATTCTCTTTAGATCGGTCTCACGGAAATTCGCCAGCACATACCAGATTTTCTTATCAACCAATGAGAAGATCTGTTCACCAACGGCCGCGTACGTTCCGGGCGTGATCTGGAGATTAGTCACATATCCGTCACAAGTGGCGTAGATCTTGCAATAAGAGAGCTTGAGCTCAGCATCCCTCAGTGTGGCTTCGGCGGCTGTGCGGCGGACATTGATGGCGCCTTTTTCTCCGAGCAGGTTCCGAGCACGGTCCAACGCTGCCTGATCTTGGGCTACCTTATCGGTAGCGGTGGCGGCCTCAGTCTGAGCCAACTGGTTCTTATCAACGGTCACATACAGATTGCCGACTAATGCTTGGACACGCTTGGCATAATCGACTGCATAGGCGGCTTTGGCCTGACTCTGCCTGAGTTCGGCCTCTGCGGCAGTAATCTGGTCCTTGTAGGCTTGGATTTCGAGTTCGGTGAGGGCTAGTTGTGCCTTCGCCTTCTCGGCTTCCGCTTCATAGGGGCGTGAATCTAGCTCAAAGAGCAGGTCTCCCTTGTGAACAAGTTGATTATCCTTCACATGGATCTGCGTAATCGTACCCCCAACTTGGGGAGCCACTCCAATCACATTCGCACGCACCTGAGCATCCTCCGTACGCGGGTTGCGGGAGATGTTTTGATTGACCAATAAAGCCACATAGACGGCGGCAACAATACTCGCCACCGAAATCAGAATACCGATCGGCTTCCGAAATGCTTTGCTCTGGGGCCTAGAATCACTCATTTGTCGGCAAAGAAGATCAACCAGAGAATGCAGGTAAGTAAAATTATCAGTGCCGCATAGACGAACGGCAGGGGGAAAAGGTGAGGTAGAAGTCCCGTTTTCAGGAAAACTAAGTGTAATACCCAAAAAAGGGTCAACCCACCAAGGGTGCACGCTAACCACGCCGGAAAGTAGGCCCCCGCGACATTAATCTGCGGATCGCAACCCGTCATCGTCACCAGGATGATCAGCAGTGAGAAAACGATCCGGAGGTTCACCACGCCACCTTAAGATTGCGAACGATCGAGGGGCAACGCTAATTGCTGATCTCAGTAGGCATCAAAGACCACCATGCTTCCAAGTGGAGAGGGCAATACGTAGGCACATGTAGCCGCCCCAGCAGAGTCCGACCAAGCCGATCAACGGGATATGCCAGATTTTTGGTGGGATTCCGGAATGGATCAGGAGAGCGGAGCAGATCAGGATGGAGGCAGCGACAATGGCATTCGCCAGGCGGTTCGCAATCGAGTCAAGAGTGACACGAAGGGGCTCGATCCCCTGGGCGTCGATCCGGTGCTGAAGAGGAATCGTCACGTCCCCACGCTTCATCCGGTTCCAGAGGACACGGAAGTCGCTCGGAAAAACCTCCAGGAAGTCTACGGAAGCCGTTCCCAGCTTTTTTAGAAGTTCCAGCAGATGATCAGGCATATATTTCCCTGCAATGAGTTTCTCGGCGTAGGGACGGCCGAGTTCGATGAAATTCAGTCCGGGATTGAGAGAGCGACCCACCGCCTCCACCTGGGAGAGCGCCTTGATCCCGAGATAGAAACTTCCCTTCATCCGGAGACGGTGCGTCCTGAGAAGTTCGAGCAGGTTGTTCAGGACAAGGGAGAGATTGATCTCCGAGAGCGGCTTGTTCAGGTACTTGTCGCTAAAGTCTTCCACATCATGCAGCATCCGATCGAAATCCGCGACGTTCCCATCCTCGGACATATCGATCAGAGCAAGCATCACCTGCCTGTTGTCTTTCTCGCCAAGGCCTGCAATGAGTTGGGCCAGATTGGAGCGAAAACTTGGGGAGAAGGCACCCATCATCCCGTAGTCATAAAGCCCAAGGACCCCGCCGCAGGGGACATCCTTGGAGGGAATGATGGCCATATTGCCGGGATGGGGATCGCCATGGAAAAAACCATGGGTGAAGACCTGTTCGTAGATCAGGCCTGAGATACTCTCGGAAAGAACAACCGGATCGACTCCATGGGCTCGCAACGCCTCGGTCTTGGTGACGGATTGACCCGCAACGAACTCCATGGTCAAGATCCGCTCACCGCTCAGCTCCCTGAAGAGCTTCGGCACCTTGATGGCAGGATTTCCACGGAACTGATCGGCGAACCGTTCCGCATTCCCCGCCTCGTGGGTGAAATCGAGTTCCTTAAGCAGTGTTTCAGCGAATTCCTTAACAACGGCAACGGGGTTCAGCGAGGCAAAGTCGGGAACGTGCTGTTCAAGGAACTTCGCCAGATCAACAAGGATGGAGAGATCCTGCTCGATGACAGGGCGGATGTCGGGACGCTGGACCTTCACGGCAACCATCACCCCATCCAGGGTCACGGCGCGATGGACCTGGGCAATGGAGGCACCGGCAAGGGGCTTCTCATCAAACTCGAGGAAAGCCTCGCCCACGGTCCTTCCGATCTCACGGGCAAAGATCTCCTTGGCAAGACTCCCGGGAAAGGTCGGCACATTATCCTGAAGCTTGCAGAGCTCGTCATAATAGATGCCGTCAACGAGATCGCGGCGGGAACTCAGGATCTGTCCGAATTTTATGAATGTGGGCCCCAGTTCCTCGAGAGCGAGACGCAGACGCTCCTGAGGAGGCTTGGATAGGAGACCCGTTGCATGGGTCTCGAGGACACCCTTCTCCCCACCCATGATCTGCTGCCAGGCCACCAGCTTCAGGACATCGGCAAACCCATACTTGAAGAGGATGGTGACGATCTCGTTGTAACGGGGCAACTGCGTGGCGAAGCCAACGGCGGAACGAATTTCAGTGATCACAGAAGGAAATCAAATCGTTCCACTTCAGCTATAGCAATACCATTCCCCATCCCTTCAACGAAGGGATTGAGTTTGCGGGCAGATCCCTCCATCGTCACATCATTCTGAACTCAAGAGAGAGACGAGTCATTCCTGTGAGCCATTCGATCCATAAAGCCAACCGACTAAAGCTGACGGCGCTTATCGCAAGCCTCCTTGCGTTGGTTCCCCAAGTGCTTCGTGCGAGCGATGGCAATATCATGGATCCAATCCTGGGTCATCAGAAGGGATTCCCGCTGGCAGAACACAAAGGCGCCTTTGACCCGAATCACTCCTACGAGCTCTCTTCTCTAATCGAGATTGGGCTGGCGAATAATCCGCAGACCCGCTCCGCATGGTTCAATGCCCTCGCAAGCAGCGCCCAGGTTGGTCAAGCCAAGGCCCCTTATTTTCCAAAGCTCTCCCTAAATGCTCAGGGAGGATATCAGAAAAGTTTTTACCAGATTAATGACGGCCCCATGGGGCTGAGACAGACAAGCCTAACTCCGGAACTCGATTTCGAGTATCTCCTTCTTGATTTCGGTCGCCGGGCAGCCGATGTGCGCCGTACCGTCGCCCTACTCGATGCCGCGAATCTGGGATTTAGCAGAAACATCCAGAATACCGTCTTCGGTATCCAGCAGTCCTATTTCGCTCACACTGCCGCCCTCTCTCAGCGGGATGCCGCTCGCGCAAATCTCGAACTGAGCAAAACCATCGTGGGAATGGTCGAAGCCCAAGTCACCAACGGTCTCGGCACAAAACCCGAACTCGATACGGCGAAGAAAACCTACAGCCAAGCAGAGTTTGACCTCGCTGCTGCCGAGCGGAATGTCGAGGTCACCTTGGGTAATCTGAGGGTGGCGGCCGGACTCCCGGCGAATGCACCTCTCAAGGTCGTTACTGGAGAGGCCCGTGGCACAGACACCAACTCCACCGCCTCTACTGCAGCTACCTACGAAGCCCTCGGAGTCAAGGTCGACACACTCATTGACAAGGCCATTCTGAAGCGTCCCGATCTCGCTGCCCGCCAGGCCGATGTCGCCGCAAGCAGGGCGGCCGTCGAGCGTGCCAAGGCGGATTTCATGCCCAAGCTCTCCCTGAAGGGCGCCTACTCAAGCGAACCCTATGTCTACACGGCATCCCAGCCCTCACAAACAGGGACCTACTATGGAAACGCCCAAGGTTACTCCGGCTTCGCCGTCCTGAGTTGGGATCTCTTCGACGGCTTCCAGCGCGTGGAGAAGGTGAAACAACGACAGGCCGAGGAGTCGCAGGCACGCGCGAATGTCGAGTCAACCCACCTGCAAATTACCCAAGATGTCTGGATCGCCTACAACGACTTTCTCAAAGCAAAAAAGAGAGTCTCTTACGCCAGTTCCCAAGTCGTTTCTGCGGAAGAGAACTTCAAGTCAGCTCAGGCAGCCTTCACCAATCAACTCCTGAATATCACCGATCTGATTTCCAACCAGAGTGCTCTTGCCGCGGCTCGCTTCGATGAGGCGGGAGCACGAGCCGATTACCTCACAAGCCTCGCCTCCCTCTCCCTCGCCATGGGCCATTTTGATACTCCTGCTGGAACGAAGATCCAACCTGCCAGATTGTAGCTGGAGCAGTTGAAAGTCTCGGATGCACGGATCGTGAACTAACGACTTCTCGTTGGGGATACCGCGCAAATGTTCCAGTAAACAACTTGATCGGGGTAAAGGTCCATTTATGGATAAGTGATGAACATCGTTATCCTGGAGCCAATCGGCATGAGTCTGGAAGAGTGCCAAAAGCAGCTTGCGGAACATCAAGTCACGGAAGTTGATTCCCGGAACTGGAAGGATGAGCAGGTCATTGAGGCGGCACAAGAGGCCGAAATCATTGCCATCACCAATCGCCCTTTGCCCGCGACAATCATCGAGAACCTCCCGTTGCTGAAATTCATCTCTGTTGCCTTCACGGGAATTGATCTGATCGATGCAACCAGCGTCAGGGAACGAAAGATCGTGGTAAAGAATGCCTCCGGTTACGCCAAGACTGCGGTAGCCGAACTCGTGATCGGGCTCATGATCTCACTGGCACGCAACATCGTAAGCAATGCCAAGGAAATCAGTCATGGTGCCGTCACCAACACGGGTACGGAACTCAAAGGAAAGATCCTTGGGATTATCGGCCTGGGAGCGATTGGCACCGAAGTCGCGCGCTTGGCAACAGCCTTTGGGATGGAAGTCATTTCATATAACCGGGGCAGCGGCACTCCCTTGGATGAAATTTTCAACAAATCAGACTATGTCTCGATTCATGTTCCTCTTGTTGAGGAGACTCGCGGGCTGGTGAATCTGCAACGCCTTAAGCAGATGAAGCCGACCGCTTTCATCATCAACGCCGCAAGGGGACCAATCATTGAAAGTGATGCGCTCCAAGAGGCCCTGGAGCAGGGCATCATCGCAGGTGCGGCGGTCGATGTTTTCGATATGGAGCCACCTCTTCCGGAAAATTACCCCCTACTGACTGCCCCCAACCTGATCGCCACACCCCACATCGGCTTCAATACTAAAGAGGCAGTTACGGAAAAGGGATGGATTGCACTGCAAAATATTTTAGATTTTTTGAAACAAAATTCATGAAGGGCCTGTCTGGGAAAGTTTCCCTTGGGCGAACTTCTGAAAAGGCTAGAAAGATCGGATGGAGGGCAAGGCGTGCGAGTGAAGCCGTGGATATCCTACGGCCATCGAGCAAAAACGCAGGAATCCGCCGATATCCCAAGCCGCTCTAAACGGTGCCGAGGATCAGGCACGAGTTAATCCCTCCAAAACCAAACGAGTTGGAAAGAATCTTTCGTGGGCGAGCCTCCCTCCCCTTGTTGGGGATCACATCGAGCTGACACTCGGGATCGGGTGTCTCGTAATGGAGGGTTGGAGGAAGATACCCCTCGGTCATCGCCAAACAGCAGATCACCGCTTCCAGAGCTCCCGTGGCTCCCAGGGGGTGGGCCGTGTAGGCCTTGGTTCCACTCACAGGTATCGATGCGCCACGGCTTCCAAAGATGGTGTGGATGCAATGAGCTTCATTGCTGTCATTGACCTTGGTCGAACTACCGTGGGCATTGATATAGTCGATCTCCTCGGGATTGGTCCGAGCATCGGCAAGGGCATCCCGCATGGCCCTGATGGTTGGTTCACCGTTCGGATGCGGTGATGTCATGTGATAGGCATCGTTATTGTGCGAGAATCCCAGAATCTCAGCATAGATGCGTGCGCCGCGCGCCTTGGCATGCTCGTACTCCTCCACGACAAGCGAAGCGGCCCCCTCCCCCATGACAAAGCCATCACGGTTGAGATCGAACGGTCTGCACGAAGCCGAGGGATCCGCCTCGCTCATGGTCCTGATGTTGGCGAAGGCCCCGTAGGTGAGTGGACTCAGCGGTGCCTCGGAAGCGCCTGCGACCATCACATCAGCGATACCGTCGCGGATGTAGCGGAGTGCTTCGCCGAGAGCCACGGTGCCGCTGGCACAGCTGTTGGAGTTCGTGGTACCGACTCCTTGGAAACCGCAGGTGATGGCGATATTGGAATGCGCAGACCCACCGAAAACCTGAAGAGCTAAGAGTGGACTCACTGCCTTGAAGCCCCCCTTCACAAAGGCATCATGTTCTTTCTCAGCATTACAAATACCACCGAGAGCGGTTCCGAAGCTGACTCCACGACGGGGATCGGGAGACTCGGATGAATAAGAGAGTCCGCTATTCTCGAGAGCAAGCAAAGCACTGGCGACGGCAAACTGGGCATAACGGTCCAAGCGCCGAAGCATCTTGGGCGGAAAATAATTCAAGGAATCGAAATCATCAACCTGTCCGGCTGAACGGGCCTCTAACCCTCCGAGATCAAAGCGGGTCAGCGGGGCAATGCCGCTCTTCTCAGCAAGGATGCCTCGCCAGAAAGATTCCTTCCCGATTCCGATACAACTGATGGGGCCGATTCCCGTGATGACGGCGCGGCGGGTGGATCGAGTGGGATTCATTTCGTTACCTCCAGTAGTTTCTTGAAAGTAGCGAGCGTTCGAGGGGCCACCCAACCGATCATGAAATCACCAATGATCGGGTTCGCGATCGGAGCAAGAAGTGGCCAGCGAAAATTCAGATCATGCTCGATCGTCACATGAACACCACCCTCACGCTGATCATAGATCCAGCGAACCTCCATCCCCTTCGTGAAGGCGCTCAAATGTCGGAACCAAAGCTCTGGTTTTCCGGAGTCCTTGGCATCCCTGCGAAATTCAGAAGTCCATTTGATGGGGATGGAGCCGCGGAGTGCCGCCATCTCGACAATACCATGATCAGGACCACCCTCCACCCACCTTACCCATCGATAGTGCGGCAGATAGGCCGGCCATCTAATGAGGTCGGAAGTCATGGAGAATACTCGCTCCATCGGGGCCTTGATCAGGATAGAGGACTCGGTATGCATTAAGACCTTTCCCCCTGTTTTTTTAGTGTCCTGATATAATGAAGTTTGGCAACTCCTCCCTCCTCACCCTTGATCGATTTAAGCACGAATCGCTGATCCTTGGTTAGGAATCCTTGGCTCAAATCGCCAATACCCGTCACTCGGGCATTTCCCTGAATCACGGGATGGATTCGGATAAAAACCTCCCGAGCTGCCTCCAGAGCAGTCATCGGATCAAATCCAGAGGGAGAGAGCACCCTCCCATCCACACTCATCGAAAAATCGAGCACCCGCTCCGTTGATCGGGACGATTTCATGATCGGGTGATGGGAATCAGGGCCGATTGCTTGAGGCCTCTTCATTTGCCTCGATCTGATGCTCCACCGCTCCCACCTGAGCCTCCATTTCACCGATCGAGACACTTCCGCCATCAGCAGGCTTATAAGTCATGTAGACAATTCCCCCGATCAATCCCCACCCGACGCTCAAGGCAAATCCCGTGATCGAGATCAACACCGCAAGATCAACCGGCGTTCCGTAGAGGGAGTTGAGCATCACAGAGAACAAGCCCTCTCGGACTCCGATTCCGGCCAAACTAATCGGCAGGGAACTGATGGTGTTCACGATGGGGATAACCGAGGACATGGCGGCGGCACCGGGATTTCCGACAAAGGCATAGGCGGCGAAGATTGCCGTTCCGAAAATGAAGGCATTCAGTGGCATGGAGATCAGAACGGCCAAAACCACGGCTTTCCAATCCCGTGCATAGATGGAAAAAGCCCCAGCGACATCAAGGATCGCCGCATGGCCCGGCACCTTGGCGGGAAGTTTTTTTGCAAGATGAAACCGGTCGATGATGAGTCCCATGGCAATCAGACCAATGAATGCGCAAAAGATAATGGTAACAGTCAGGAGGAAGGCACGGATCATCGGGAGAGACATCAATGGTTTGTAAAACCAAGCGAAGACCCCGGCTGAGACGATGATCAACGCGAACATCCCTGCAATACGATCAACGATGATACTCAAAAACACAGCGCTTTTGGACTTGGGAGCCTCTCGCATGGCAAAGAAGACCTTGATCAGGTCGCCTCCCACTCCACCAGGAAGGCAGAGATTGAAAAACATTCCGATCATAACGAGTTGCCAAACGCGGAACCATCCCAAGGAGATTCCCTGTACCTTCATGAGAAGCTGCCAGCGGAATGCACCGCAAACGAGCACCAAGCCGAAACAGAGGAATCCAGGAATCAGCCAAAGAAGATTTGCAGTATGCAGGGCCTGAACCATCTGGTGACGGCGCACTGGATCGTGAAAGAGCAACCAAAGGAGCAGGAGCGTCACGCCAGCCTGCACAAGCGTCATAATGGTTTTTTTAAGATTCATTTGCGAAAAGTGTTTTCCATTTTGTAACAGCGACCTGAATCGCTTCGGGAGTCGCCCTAGAGGAGAGTTCCAGGACGTAAGAGAGAGATAATGGCAGAAGTGGAACAAGCTGGTCGAAGGGAATCTCTCCCTCGAACGGGATCAGATGATCCACATCAGGCCACCGGGCATCTTGAAGATGAGCCCCCACGGCGAATGGAGCTATCTCCTCAAGCCACTGGGCATGATCAAGAAGACCAAGGCTCTCCCTCATCTGGGCATGGCCAAAGTCATGCCAGTAGCGGAGATGGGGGGTATCAAAGCGGCGGAGAAGAGCCAGAATCTCACGCTCTGTTGGGACGGCTTCAAAATCGCTACGGTTTTCCACGACCAAGGTCAGCTCTTTTTTGGAGGCCTCCTCCACCAGAGGTTCAAGTAACCGGCTTACCCGGTCCAAAGCGGCTGGGCCCTGACTCTCCCTTTTCTGGACGGCGGCAAGCTTCGTGCGGTTATATTCACGGCTAGCGACACCGTGGACCCTTAGGGAATTCAGCAGGGAATCGGTCATTCCACGCAATGGCGTGATACGTCCCAAGTGAAGCACCACAAACCGCGCTCCGAACTCCATAGCGGTCTCCATGGTCTGACGGGTGAGCCTTACAGCACGCTCCTTCTCCCCGGATCGCTGGGAGGTGAACTCATAGCAATCGGGGTTATCCGTGAGAATCTCAACCGGCATCGGACAAAAATTATGAACGCTCGACACTTGAAACTCTCCCTGATCAAAAGCCCCCCGGATCCCGTGAAGTTGCGAGACAGAAAGGCCGTGCCCCAACTCGATCGTAGTGAATCCTAGCTCCAGAATCTCCTTAACAATCAAGGCGCCGTCATGATGACGGCTGGCATTCCAGTTAGTTGAGAAGGCAAGCATGGTAGCTGAGATGGTACTGCACCCGCTACTGGATGCAGTTAAGAACTTCATCGGCGACAAGAAGTCCGTTGGCAAGCGCCGAGTCAATACTGGCATGAGCAACCTGATCACCGGCAAGCCAGAGATTGGAAGAGTGTCGACGCTCTGGCTGCAATCTCTGAAATCCCGGTCCTTGGAAAGGAAGCGCTCTCGGGATTCTTACCTCGCGCAGAAACTTCCATTGCGCAAAATCAGGCAGGTATCCGGCGATCTCATCTTGAACCAGGCGGGAGAGATCGCCTGCGGGTGGTTTGAGAACGGTCGCTGAAAGAAGTCTTTTCCCAACGGGTGCATATTCGGGTGCCGTATTCGTCAGATCCGTAAAGTGCCTGACGAGAGTCTCCCTACCCTCGGGCAAGACCAGAAGCCCCCCTTCATAGAGAGGATGATCCCCTGAGAAATAAAAGGTGGAGACCTCGCTCCAGGTGCGTTGTTCCTCCATGCCAAGCAATCGGCAGGATGTTGACTCATCTGTGGCCAGAATCAACTGATCAGCCTCAATCTTCTCACCACTAGAAAGTTCCACCCCGGTAATGCGACCGGATGGACCATCTTTGCGCAAGATCTGCTGAACACGAGAGCCATAGCGTTGACGGGAACACGGAAGGAGGGCCGCGAGCTGCCGAGGAATCTCCCCCATGCCGTTCGCTGGCAGCAGAGCTCTTCCCAGTGCAAACTTCTTCAGGTCGTAACGAAAGACTGACGCATCAGTCCCCAACTCGTTATCCAGAAAGACACCGGCAAAGAAGGGTCTGAGAAACTTTTCAAGCACATCGCCAGCAATGCTGAATCGATGAATTTCCTGCAATGCAGAGATTCCTGCCTCGTTGCCTAGCAGTGAGGCATCGGAGCGAAGGCACTGGAGTAAGGTGAGAAGCCCAAGCGAGATCTTTTCCCGGAGGGAAAACGATCGAATCAGGGGAGAGGCAAGAAGCCATGAGGGGTGATGCAACGGGTTCAGAATCTTCTCCCATCCATCCTCTCCCACCATCATGGCACCGCTCTGAAAGTAGCGTGGCTGCAAGGCCTCCAGATTAAGCAGACGTCGGGCCGTCGGGTAGGAATCGAGCAAAACCTGAAATCCCCTGTCGAGACGATATCCCTCCGGAGTAATCTCCGTGACAACTCGGCCTCCGGGTTGATCAGCAGCATCAAGAAGCAACCAATCAACGCCAGCCTCCTGCAAGCGCATTGCGGAGGCTAATCCGGCAAGCCCGGCACCTACGACGAGGATCATCCTGAAAAACGGGCGTGTTGCGAGGTCAACTACACACTCACCGGATCAAGATCCCAGATTTCACGCGCATATTCCGCAATGGTGCGATCACTGGAGAACTTGCCCATGCGGGCAGTATTGAGAATCGCCATTTCGGCCCAACGCGCCTTGTCCCTGAATGCCTCCCCCACCCGATCCTGGGCATTGCTGTAGGAGCGGAAGTCAGGCAGGCAGAGGAAGGGATCGTGATAAACAAGGTTGTCACGCAGGATATTGAACACACCGGGATGCTCATCGGCGGTGAAGTAGTTCGATCCGACCCAATCCACCACAGCACGCAACTCGTCGTGGTTCCGAAGAAACTCCTGAGGATTGTACCCCTTCGCCCAGAGTTCGTTCACCTCCTCGACCGTCATGCCAAAGATGAAGATGTTCTCGTCGCCGACCTCCTCACGGATCTCCACGTTGGCGCCGTCGAGTGTTCCGATGGTCAGCGCTCCGTTCAGGGAGAGCTTCATGTTTCCGGTACCGGAGGCTTCTTTTCCGGCAGTCGAGATCTGCTCGGAGAGATCGGCCGCAGGAACAATCTTCTGGGCAAGAGAGACTCGATAGTTCGGCAGGAAGACTACCTTGAGCTTCCCGTTGATCCTCTTATCGGAATTAATCTTTGCTCCCACAGCATTGATCGCCTTGATGATGTTCTTGGCGAGATCGTAGCCGGGAGCAGCCTTCGCTCCGAAAATAAATACCCGCGGGGTGATGTCGAGCGAGGGATCCTGAAGCAATCTGCGATAGAGGGCGAGGATGTGCAGGAGATTCAAATGCTGCCGCTTGTACTCATGAAGACGCTTGATCTGCACGTCGAAGAGCGCCGTAGGATCCACATCAACTCCGCACTCCTGCTTGATGATGCGAGCCAGGTCGACCTTGTTGGCATGCTTGACCTCCATGAACTGACGCTGAAACTCAGGATCCTTGGCATAGGCTTCGAGACCACGGAGTTCGTCGAGGTTCCGTTCCCAGCCATTGCCAATCTTTGAAGTGATCAGGGTGCTGAGGCGCGGATTGCAGGAAAGCAGCCAACGTCGCGGGGTGATGCCATTGGTCTTGTTGTTGAACTTGTCGGGATAGAGGGCATCGAACTCGGGAAAGAGGTCACTCTTCAACAGCTGGGTATGAAGCGCCGCAACGCCGTTAACCGAGTGACTTCCTACGACAGCAAGATTCGCCATCCGGACCATCTGGGGAGACCCTTCCTCGATCAGCGAGAGCTTGCGAACCATTTCGAGATCGCCAGGCCACATCGTCTCGACTTCCGTTAGAAAGCGCTTGTTGATCTCAAAAATAATCTGCAGGTGACGCGGCAGAACCTTTTGGAAGAGACCGACACTCCATTTCTCAAGAGCCTCGGGAAGAAGGGTATGATTGGTGTAAGCCAAGGTGCGAGTGACAATCGACCAGGCCTCCATCCAGGGAAGGCCGTAGACGTCGTGGAGAAGACGCTGAAGCTCTACCACGGCAATGGCCGGGTGGGTGTCGTTAAGCTGAATCGCAACCTTATCGGGGAACGTATTCCAATCCGTGTTGCTCCTTCGGAATCGACGGATGATGTCCTTCAGAGAGCAGGCGACGAAGAAGTATTGCTGGATCAATCGCAACTCCTTGCCGCTCTCGGTCTTGTCGTTCGGATAAAGAACCTTGGAAACGGTCTCGCTAGCGTTCTTGTCACGCACCGACTCGTCGTAGCCACCACTGTTGAAGGCCTCGAAATTGAAATCCTCCGCAGCTTTTGACGACCAGAGCCTGAGGAAGTTCACGGTCGTCGTTCCGTAACCGGCAATCGGGATATCGTAGGGGATACCGATCAACTTCTTTGTAGCAGTCCACTTCGAAACATAATTTCCGATATCGTCGAAGACATTCTCAACATGTCCGTAAAGCTCAATCTCCGTGGTGTGCTCGGGACGGACAATCTCCCAAGGAGTTCCGTATTTCATCCAGTCGTCAGGAAGCTCGATTTGATAACCGTTCCGGAATTCCTGCTTGAAGAGCCCGTACTGGTAATGGATGCCGTAACCGATCGCCGGCAAGTCGAGGGTTGCCAACGAATCCAGGAAACAGGCGGCCAAACGTCCAAGACCGCCATTGCCAAGTCCCATGTCATACTCCTCCTCGCGCAACTCATCGATATCGAGACCGAGTTCACTGATGGCGACCTTCATATTCTTGAAGACGCCTGCACTGTGAAAGTTGTTGATGTAGAGACGCCCCATCAGGAACTCAAGGGAGAGGTAGTAGAGACGTTTCACATTCCCGCTTCGATGTTTCGTCTGGGTTGCCATCAGGCGTTCGATAACCAGGCACTGGACGGCCTTGGAGGTGGCCAGCCACCAATCGCGCTTCGAAGCGGTATTAGGATCCCTCGCGAGGCTGTATCGGAGTTGATTCTCGATCAGGCTTTTGAGTCCGGTTACGGAGGTGTCGAGACTGGAATGAAAGGTGGATGGTGTCGTCATGAGAGTGAAAATTGGTTCTGGGGGTGCGGCCTTGGCAGATTGTTGGTTTCTTCGGGATGGCCTGTTGTGGCAATCCCGAAAGATCCTGTCTATCCACTAACAGCTCCTCTGACTTCCTTGCCAGCAAATGCCGTTCCAAGTCACGAAGCTTGGATTGTCAATCATCAGGATGCTATAATGATCCGACGATGAAGTATCGCACATTCAATAAGGACTCGGATCTCAAAATAAGTGAAATCGGCTTTGGTCTCTGGACTGTCTCCACGGGATGGTGGGGAAACTTTACCGACGAGGAAGCGGTACTCCTCATGCGGCAGGCCGCCGATCTCGGCATCACGCTCTTCGACGCTGCCGACACCTATGGCAACGGAAGGAGCGAGGAGCTCATTGCCAAGGCCTTCCCACCAACCGAGCGCTCTCGGATCGTGATCGCCACCAAGGTCGGCTACGATTTTGTGAACCATGGCGATGGGAGGCGTGGTCAGAAAGAAATTCCCCAGGATTTTAGTCCAGCAGCCATCAGGAGCGCCGTGGAGTCTGCGCTCAAAAGACTCGACACCGATCACATCGATATCCTCCAACTCCACAATATCCGTGAGGCTCAGGTAAACGATGATGCCTTGTGGGAGGTCATGGAGGATCTCCGGAGTGAAGGAAAGTTCCGTCACGGCGGAATTGCCCTCGGTCCCGCCATTGGATGGATCGGAGAGGGAGCTGCGGCCATTGCCCGCCGCAAACCTGATGTGGTGCAGCACATCTATAACCTTCTGGAACAACATCCGGGATCGGACCTCCACAAGGTTGCTGAGGCGACCCATGCCCCAACCAAGTTCCTGATTCGAGTTCCCCACTCCTCTGGGATGCTTGAGGGCAAATACACAGCCGATACCGTCTTCCCTCCGAATGATCACCGCAACCACCGCCCCAAGAGCTGGCTCATCAATGGCGTTAAAAAAATCGAGCAACTCCGATTCCTGGAGCGTTCTGACCGAACGATGGGACAAGCCGCCATGCAATGGTTGCTGAATGATCCTCGAACCCTCTCCGTGCTTCCGAATATCTACAACGCCGAACAGATTGCAGAATTTGCGGCCACTTCGGATACACCTTCCCTCACTGATGACGAGTTGAGTCGCATCAGCCAGCTTGTGGCCTCTCATTTCGGACTGGAACCCGAAGAGCATAAATTCAAGGGTGAGATGAAACTACCCGCAGAGCTCGCCTCCTTGATTTCCTAAAGAGCCTCCTTCTAACTCTTTACTCCACGACAGATGACCAACTCCCCGACCACTGATCAGGGAGAGTCTCAGCCGTTAGGAGGTAATGCTCCCCGCGGCGTTCAAAATACCACTACGAGGGTGCTTCTTTTTGATTTTGACGGCACGATTGCCGACACCAGAAAGATTGCCCATGGCATCCTCAATGATATGTCCGAGGAGTTTGGATTTAAGGAGCTGCCGGAAGAGCATCTTGAGAATGCCAGGGACATGGGGACCAAGGAATTCATCCGTCATCTGGGCATCAGTACCTGGCGGGTTCCCTCGATCGCCCGTAGAGGCCTGGAACTCCTTCATCAAAGAATGGATCAAGTGAATCCGATCGAGGGTATGCCGGAAGTTCTCGCAACACTGCATGGGAGAGGGCATCGAATAGGCATCCTTACATCCAATTCGGAGGCAAACGTGGACGCTTTCTTAAAACGCCACGATCTCCCCTACTTTTATTTCGTGCGAACCTCCTCCAAGCTCTTCGGTAAGGCACGGGAGATGAAGAAGCTCATCCGGACGGAAGGGATCGCTCCCGCTGAAATTCTTTATGTCGGCGACGAAACACGGGATATCGAAGCGGCCAAAGAGAGCGGTCTTCGCATGGCTGCGGTGACCTGGGGGTACAACTCTGCTGCTGCGCTTGCAGCACTGAATCCCGAACACCTTCTAAGTTCGCCGAGCGAACTGCTTGTGATGCCTTCTCCCTTCGCTAAACCGTGAAAAGCCCCTCTCCTACACGAGTCCGCCTTGACCAGCATTTGATGGAGGCGGGTCATTTCGATTCAAGGGAGAAAGCTCAACGTGCCATCCTGGCAGGACAGGTCACCGTGGGAGGACAGATCGCTGACAAACCGGGAACGAAAGTGAGTACCGAGAGCGAGATCCTCATCACAGGACGCGACCGCTATGTGGGCCGCGGAGGACACAAACTCGAGGGGGCGCTCACGGGTTTCGGAATCGATCCCACAGGCCTCTCCTGCCTCGACCTTGGATCATCCACAGGAGGTTTCACAGACTGCCTTCTTCAGCACTGGGCGGCTCATGTCACAGCGGTCGATGTCGGCAGGGGGCAACTGGCATGGTCCCTCAGACAAGACCCGCGAGTCGAGGTCCGCGAAGGCATCAACGCGCGCTACCTCACGGCGGCGGATTTTGACCGATGCTTCGACCTGATCGTCGGTGATCTCAGCTTTATTTCATTGACGAAGATCCTACCCGCCGCGTTTCAGTTGCTGAACCCAGAGGGTCTCATGATCGTCCTTATCAAGCCACAATTCGAGCTTGCCCGCGCCAATATTGGCAAGGGAGGCATCGTGCGCGATACAGCAGCGCGCCTGAGAGCGGTGGAATCGATTAGAAACTGGGTAATCTCTGCAGGTCATCGCTTCGATCAGTTCATCGAATCGCCGCTCCCCGGCACCTCGGGCAATATTGAGTTTCTGGCCCTTCTCCGACGTGGGGATTCCACTGCTCCTCTTCCCGATGTGGGCACTGAACCGACTCCCAACCCCTCATCAGCATCATGATCATTGGACTGATTGCCCATGCAGGAAAGGATGGCTCCGCAAGTCTGGTGGAGTCGGTCACGAACGAACTCGATCGCAGGGGTGCTGCTTATCTCCTGGAAAAAGCCACGGCCATCTTGATCGGAAAGCAATCCGATCTTGATGAAGCCCAGCTTTCCGAACAATGCGGACTTCTCCTGGTCATGGGAGGTGATGGAACCATCCTACGGGCCCTCCACCGCTCCGGCGGCCACATTCGCCCGATTTTTGGAATCAACATCGGCTCACTCGGCTTCCTGACCTGCCTCGGATCCAGCGAATACCTCAAGGCCATCGACTGCGTCCTATCCGGCAACTACAAGCTGAGTCCCAGAAGCCTGCTGGATGTCACCGTCGAGGGCCCCGGCGGCACCATTCCCCTGGAGCAAGCGTTGAACGATGTCACCATCAGTCGTGGAGAGCGTTCCCAGCTTGTCAAACTGCAAGCCTCCGTGGATGGCGCACCACTAACCGAATACCATGCCGACGGGCTCATCGTGGCGACTCCAACCGGATCCACTGCTTACTCACTTGCGGCGGGCGGCCCCATCCTCATGCCGGAGAGCGGCGCCCTCGTCATCACACCCATCTGCCCGCACGTGCTGAGTAACCGCTCCCTGGTGATCTCTGATAAAAGCACTGTCGTGATTCGCTCCTCGGGAAATCAGGAAGTCTTTGTGACCATTGATGGTCGCCCCCCCAATGCGCTGAAACCCTCCGAACAGGTTGTCCTGAAACTCTCCCCACTCACGTTGCCACTAGCCATGATGCCGGACAGTACCTTTCCGGAAATCCTGAGACAAAAACTCAAATGGAGCGGGAGCAATATTTAGCGCAGGATCATCTGAACTCATGAGTACTCTTTGTGACTCCTTGCTTCCCAAGGATGCAAAGCTTCGGCTCAAGGCCACCGATCATCACGACGCGCTGGAAGAAATTCTCTCTCCTCTCAGAAGTGATGTTCGTGTCCGGGATTGGGAGGAACTGCGTGAAACGCTCCTCGCCAACTCTCCCAAGGAGCCCTTCCGAGAGAATGCAGGAGCCATGTTTCTCCATCATTGCAGGAGTGAAAGCGTCAATGAGTTGGTGCTGGCGGCAGGAAGAAGTTCTGCCGGGATCGTCATGCCCGGACGTAAAGAGAGGATTCACCTCGTTATCGTCGCGGCCATTCCCGAGGCGTTAAATAGTGAATACCTCAGAATTCTGGGAGCCATTTCCCGGATCTGTAGCGATCCAGCAACCATGAAGGAGTTGCTCAACTGCGAGGATAGCGCCGAATTCTTGTCCATTCTGGAGAAAGGATGCAGAGCATGACAACCCCGAACAACCTTCATAATAAAACCCTCTCTCCCTTATTAGAGGTACTTGATCTCAAGGTTCATTTCCCGATTCGCTCGGGAATCCTTCAGCGTCAAACAAATGTCTTTAAGGCAGTCGATTGCGTAAGTTTTTCAGTGCCACAAGGGAAGACTGTCGGTCTTCTTGGAGAGAGCGGGAGTGGAAAAACCACCATCGGCAGGGCATTGGTGAAGCTCATTGCCGCAACCTCAGGAGAAGCGCTTTGGAAGGGAAAGGATATCCTGCCGATGAGCGAACGAGAGTTCAGACCCTTGCGTCGAAGGATCCAGTATATTTTTCAGGATCCATTTGGATCTCTGAATCCTAGAATTAACATAGCTCGAATTATCGGCGAGGCATTGGAGATTCACTTCAAGAAGATGAATGCTGGAGAACGAGAGGATCGGGTTGCTGCCCTGCTCCGACGCGTAGGCCTGCAACCCGAGATGGGGAGACGATATCCGCATGAATTCAGTGGAGGCCAACGTCAGCGGATCGGCATCGCCCGCGCTCTGGCAGTCGAGCCGGAGTTCCTGATCTGCGACGAACCGGTGAGCGCGCTGGATGTCAGCGTCCAGGCTCAGATCGTGAATCTCCTTCAGGATATCCAGGAGGAACTGGGACTAGCCATGCTCTTCATCGCTCACGATCTCGCGGTGGTAGAACATATCAGCGACTCCGTTCTCGTCCTCCACAGGGGGAAGATCGTTGAATCGGGACCAGCACTCGAAGTGCTGGAAGACCCGCAAGATCCCTACACTCGCGAACTGCTGGCCGCAGTTCCCAGAATCTAAACTAGGAAGATCCCATGAATACCCTGATGCTTGTGCGGAAGTTTCGAGCACTCAATAAACCGCTCCTGTTGGTGATGCTGGCGCTCTGTGTCTTTGGCATCTATGCGATCTACAGCGCGACATGGATGAGAGATACCCCCTTCTGGATCAGCCAGATCAAGTGGATGCTCATCTGCATCCCCGTCTTTTTCATTATCGCCTTCAATGATTACCAATGGGTCCGACTCGGGGCGATTCCCCTCTATGTCCTGAGTGTCATCCTGCTCATCCTTGTTTTTTTCATCGGCGTGAAGGTTTTCGGGGCCAGGAGTTGGTTGAACCTTGGGTTTGGAAACTTCCAGCCGTCACAGATGGCGATTTTTGGAGGGGTTCTTCTTTTTGGCCTCTTCCTGAGTGAAAGCGAGGGGATGCATCCTGCTCTCCGCATTCTTAGTTGCCTTATGATCACGGCAGTTCCCTGCGTGCTCATTCTGATCCAGCCCTATCTTGGCGGCACCCTTGTCTGGTTGCCTGTGCTCTTTGCCATGCTGTTTGTCGCAGGCGTCCAGGTTCGTTACCTCGTGACGCTTCTTCTCATGGGAGTAGCCTTGATTCCTCTTGTCGTGAACTTCGGACTCAAGCCGTATCAGAAAGATCGAATCCTGATCTTTCTGGATCCCTCACTTGATCCCCAGGGCGCCGGCTGGACTATCAACCAGTCGCTCAATGCGATCGGGAGTGCAGGTTTCTGGGGTAAGGGATTCAAGGCTCATAATACACTGAACGAGCTTGGTTATCTCCCGAGCACCATCGTTCACACCGACTTCATCTACTCCGTCTTTGGTGAGCAGCATGGATTTCTTGGAGCCATCCTCCTCATCTCTGCTTTCGGACTTCTCCTGCTCTGCGGACTCTATGTGGCTTCTCAGGCACAGGATTTGTTAGGTCGCCTTCTCTCTGTGGGAATCGTGATGCTTCTCTTTACTCATATTTTCATGAATATCGGAATGACGGTCGCCGTGACCCCGATCACCGGACTGCCGCTGCCAATGGTCAGCTACGGAGGCTCCTTTCTGCTCATCACAATGGCCTGCATGGGACTTCTCCAGAGCATCTGGATTCACCGCAAGCTGGTATATTGATTGGGAATAGGCAATAGGGGACCTACTGCCAAGTGATCCCTTACTTAGGAATGCTTCACCCTTTTTCATTTTTCATTTTTCATTCATCATTTTCCTCCCATGCGCATTCTTTCAGGTATCCAACCCACAGGACTTCCCCATCTCGGCAACTACTTCGGGATGATGAAGGCGGCCATCGAACTCCAGGAGAAGGGAGAGGCCCTCTATTTCATCGCGGACCTTCATGCGCTTACCACAGTCAGGGATCCCGAAGCCCTGCGTCAAAACTCCCGGGAAGTCGCCATTGACTTTCTCGCCTGTGGTCTTGATCCAGCAAAAGCCTGCCTCTTCCGCCAGAGCGATATTGCCTGCATTCCCGAACTTGCCTGGATCCTCTCCACAGTGACTCCGATGGGATTGCTTGAGCGTTGCCACTCCTACAAGGACAAGCTCGCCAAGGGCCTTCATGCCTCACTCGGACTCTTTTCCTACCCTGTACTTATGGCCGCTGACATCCTTGCCTACGACAGCGATGTGGTTCCTGTGGGTAAGGACCAGAAACAACATCTCGAAGTCACCCGCGATATTGCCGTGAAGATCAACGAACTCTACGGAGAGATCTTCAAGCTTCCCGAGGCGATGATCCGTGATGAATCCGCAGCCATTCCCGGCACCGATGGGTCCAAGATGAGCAAGAGCTACGGCAATACTGTGGAACTCTTCCTTGAGGAAACTGCTCTAAAGAAAAAAATCATGGGGATCCAAACCGACTCGACTCCTGTGGAATCTCCAAAGCCACTGGAGGGATCGGCTATTCTTGGTATCTACAAGCATGTTGCTTCTTCAGCAGAGTACGCAGAGATGGAGGCGGATTTCAGGGCAGGAGGGAAGGGATACGGCGACTTCAAAAAACGTCTTCTCTCCAGAGTCCGCGACTACTTCGCCCCAATGCGGGAGCGACGCGACCAGTTCGCATCCGACCCCGCTGAAGTTGATCGTCTCCTGAAGCAAGCGGGAGAACGTGCCTCGGAAATCGCTGCACCAGTAATGGAGCGTCTTAGAGCAGCAGTCGGCCTTCGTTAATTTTTCACCTTACTCATCACGCCGCAATGCCCTTGACTGTGGGGCTGATAGTGCTAGTTTCTTACCTCTGGACGCGGGGTGGAGCAGCCCGGTAGCTCGTCAGGCTCATAACCTGAAGGTCGTAGGTTCAAATCCTACCCCCGCCACCAATTTTTCAGGTGCCTTTCTAGGCATGTCAGCGCATCTTAGAAATATGCGATTTTATACCAAGCGGCGAAAGATGCCCTCGATCACGGTTGTTTCTCTGATCGATATTCTCGCGATTCTCCTGATTTTCTTCATCGTCACCACGACCTTTAAGGAGCGGCTTCCCCAATTGCAGATCAATCTCCCCGAGTCCAAGGCCGCAGCAATAGCGGCCAGTGAACCCAAGAAGGCCATCCTTCTTCAGATCAAGGGACCCGATCAGATCTCCTTCGATAACAAATCCATCACGGCCACGGCCCTTCCTGCGGCGATCCACGAGGCCCAGCGAGCCAACCCTGGATGCTCCATCACGATGCAGGCCGACAAAGAGGCACCCTTTGGCACTGTGGTTACCGTACTGGATGCACTACAGGAAGCAGGCATCAAGAATATTCCCGCCATCGCAAGACCTCTGACCAAGTAACCTTTCCACACCCTTCTCCCCCCCTTGACATGGCTCGCACGCGTAAAATCAGATTATCCAAGATTAAACCACTCGAGGTGGTGAAGTATGGTCACCCGGCCCTGCGCAGTAAGGGCAAGAAGATCGATAAGATCGATGAGGCGATTCTCACTCTCGCAGAGGAGATGATCGAAACAATGTATGCTGAGGATGGGTGTGGCCTGGCAGCCCATCAAGTCGGACGCTCCCTGCAACTTGCCGTAATCGATGTGATGCCGGCTTATGGGGATCGTCCAAGCCGAGCCTGGATCGATGGCCGAGAACTCGAGATAGAATCTCTGATGCCTCTTGTGATGATTAACCCCGAGATTCATCCAATCGGAGATGAGCGATCCTCAGAAGTCGAGGGATGCCTCAGCATGCCGGGACTCCATGACGAAGTAGAGCGACCAGCCAGAGTTCGTATTATCTGCCAGGATCTTGATGGCTCGACTCTGGATTTTGAGGCTGAGGGATTACTCTCAAGGGCAGCTCAGCATGAGGTGGATCATCTCCACGGCATCCTCTTCATCGATCACCTTCCGGCAGAATCCGTCAAAGAACACCAACCTCTTTTACGTAAATTCCAGTCTCAGACCTCTTTTTGAAGAGGTCCGATCTGAGGGCATCAAATGATAAAAACTATCTGCGACGCTTCGCTCCGTAGCTATAGCCCTTCAGGGTGCGGGCCCCGCGGATATTCTTGAGCACCTTCGCTGCCTCATCCTCCTGGAAGAGCATTGTGAAAAGATAGGGGAAGTTCTCCAGTTTCTCACGGGGTACTTTCTGGGCGATGAAGGTCTCGATTGCCTTCACATGAGGAAGTTCCTCGGCCGTCATGATCGTGAAGGCATCTCCCTCGCTCTGGGCACGGCCCGTTCGGCCGATACGGTGGACATAATCCTCGGGATGCTGGGGCACGTCGTAATTAATGACATGGCTGACTCCGGCGATATCGATGCCTCGGGCGGCGATATCGGTGGCGATCATCACCTCGTAACGTCCCGTCTTGAATCCTTCGAGTGCATCAACTCGCTCCTGCTGGGAGCGGTTAGAGTGCATGACGGCAACTTTATGTTTTTCATTCTCAAGCTGACGCGCAATGCGATCAGCTCCATCCTTGGTACGGCAGAAAACAATAACGCTGTGGTATTCGGTACGGTCCAGCATCGCCTTCAGGAGGTCGAACTTCTGATCGGCTGCCACAGGGTAGAAGGCATGCTTTACCGTTTCAGCCGCAGAGCGACGCGCGCCGATGGAGATCTTTTCAGGGTTACGGAGGCACCAGGAGGAGAGTCGCTCAATTTCCTCGGGAATGGTGGCTGAAAAAAAGAGTGTTTGGCGCTCCTTAGGGCACTTTTCCACAATCCTGCGGACATCGGGAAGGAATCCCATATCGAGCATCCGATCAACCTCATCAAGAACCAGAATCTCAAGATCGTCGAAGCTAATCTCACCCTGCTGCATGAAATCAAGCAGACGGCCAGGTGTTGCGACAATGATATCAACTCCACGGGCCAAGGCCTCACGCTGCGCCCCATAACCAACACCTCCGAAGATCACCAGCGTCTCAAGATCAGTGAATGCGGAGAATTCCTTAAAGGCTTCCTCGACTTGGAGCGCAAGCTCTCGTGTCGGCTCGAGAATCAAGCAACGGGTTTTTCCATTCGATTTCTTCAGCCTGCTCAGAATAGGGAGGCCAAAAGCAGCGGTTTTTCCAGTGCCGGTCTGCGCAGAGGCAATGAGATCACCCCCTTTGATCGCGATGGGAATGGCCTGCTCCTGAATCGGTGAGGGTTCCACATACCCCATCCGCTGTGCGCCGTGGACGACGGCTTCATAAAGTCCAAGATCCTGAAATGACATGAAGTGTAGAACTTAGCAGTTACCGGAGATCACACCAGCGAATAAGAGAGGGCCTGATCTTGGTGGCAACGGCCACATGGTATTCGGAATCTATCACCCGATGAGCTATCGACCAAAGTTCATTTCCAATTTCAACATTCAAAAACTCCTCATTCTGATGCTCAACTTGAACCTTAGTTAGGGAAAGAAGCCTTCCAAGACCACGCCCATCAGCCTTGATCGCAGCCTCTCGACAGGTCCAGAGCTTGAAGAAGGTCTGATCGCTTTCCTTCTCCCTAACCAAACGTGCTTCCTCCGCTGAAAAAAACCGGGAGGAAAGTGCCATTCGATCAAGAGGTCGCTCCAGTTCCAAATCAGCTCCAACATCAGCTCCCGAGAATGCAACCACCACAAATTCACCACTATGGGAGATGCTAAAGTATGGGGAAAAATCCCTCGCAAGATAAGGCCTGCCCTCGGGTGAAAGCAGTATCGGCAAACTCGCAGGATCCATGGAAAGCCACTGGGAAAGGACGTTCCGGACAAGACGTCTTCCGGCAAGAAATCCAAGCCTTGTTGCGGTGGATGACATCAAGTCACCGCGCGAACGCTCCTCTTCACTCACACATATTTCAGAAAAAATATCGAACTTTCCAAGGAATAGAACCACCTCATTAGCATTGGGCGTCACCCCAAAAAATGGATTATTCGTTGGGGATCCTGAAAGTTTTTCTGATTTAATACTTGTCATGAATAATGGCTTATAAAATAACAAACATTGTTATGAATCTCACAAACATTACTTCAATTGGTCTTCGCAATCTTATTAAACTTACCGAGCGTAAGGAGTCGCTTATCAAGCAAATCGAAGCCATCGAGGGAGAACTTGCCTCGCTGATCTTGGGCAAGCCTGCCCGCACTTCGGGAAAACGCCGTGGCCGCCCAGCCAAGAAAGGGGCCAAAACTTCGGTTCAACCCACTACTGAAGGGAAAGCCAAGCGCGCTCCCCGTGGATCCATCAAGAAGAAGATTATCAACGCACTCAAAGCCGCGGGTAACGATGGAATGAAGGTCACGGATCTTTCTAAAAAGATCGGTGTGAAGAATTCCAATGTGCATGTCTGGTTCAGCAGCACCGGCTCGAAACTTCCTGAAATCAAAAAGGTCGGTAAGGGCCATTATAAACTTCAGGAGAAGAAATCCTGATTATTGAAATCTTAAGATTTTAACCGGGAAGTTGGTCCTTAATGACCGCTTCCCGGTTTCTTTTTGTTGGCAGGCTTTTTCTTGCCTGTGCGATAGAGGTGAATTGCCTCCGCCGTCCCCTCTCCCGCGGGGAGTTCGGAAACATGGCCTCCAGCCTTTAACACCGCTTCCTTAACCGTTCGGTGGGCATTGGAAGGACAAGCCACCATGCCAGCCACCTCTCCGAAGAGCATCGGCAGATCATTCTGATGGTCCCCAACTGCCAGTATTTGCGAAGTCGGCATATCGATCAGTCGGCTTAACTCCGCAAGTGCACTCCCCTTATCGTATCGACGATGGCAGAATCGAAGGTAGATATTGCTTCTCTGGTAATGAAAATCCTCAGGCCTGCCGGACAACGCCAAGAGCTCACTGATCAACTGATCTAGCTGTTCCTCGCTTTCAGCAACGAGGCCTTCGGGAACCCCATTGTAATTTTGTTGAAAATCAATCCCTTCATGCGAAGCCACAAGCGCAGAAATCTGATCAAAGAAACTTCCACTCTCCTTAAAAAGCAGGTCGTGGTGCTCCCGGCAGATTTCATTCCAATCCCCATAGTCATGCCACCCACCCTTCCCATCGGGTTGATAAATATGGCGCTCGCTTGTCAGGATGTAATCCGGTGCCACCGAGACACCAAGTCCGCCGAGCCCCTCTAGAGCGCTCTCCAGGGAGCGCCCGGTATTCACAGCCCAAAGTGCTCCATTCCGAACGGCTTCCGACAGTTCATAATCGAGGGAAGGAACACAACTTCTTGAATGAAGGTTATCGGCGAGAGTGCCGTCAAAATCAGTACTGAGCAAACGGATCATCAGGAAACTCTCCCCGCCCGACAACCGCTCTGCAATCCGTAAATTGGATTCATCTGACAGAACAACCCTGTTATGACTCATTGATGAAATCCGCCTATGAACTTGCGATGAGTCGTCTAGAAACCAACTCCCCATCGCGTGAACTAACTTCTGATCAGAAAAAGTTGCTGGCAGAGGTTGATTCCGAGATCGAGGCACGAATTGCCGAGCAAAGAATCTTTATCGATGGCGAGATCTCGAAAGCACTCGGCGACGACATGAGAATTTCGGAGCTCAAACGTCAACTTACCGGAGAGATTGCCTCTCTTGAGGAAAAACGCGAAACGAAGAAGAACAAGATCAGGAACAAAGCAGGGAACTGAACCAGTTCCCTGCCATCCTAGGCATCATGCTCTTTGCGGGGGCTTGCGCCTCAGTGCCTCCATGCGAGCTGGATCTCTTGCACCTGCAATAGCCTCCTCTTTGCTAACCATTCCGTTCAAATAAAGATCCTCCAGAACCTCGTCGAGTGTGTACATGCCATCCTTACGACCGGCCTCCATCATTCCAACCAACTGCTCGAAATGATGCTCTCGAATCGCGCGCTTAACGGCAGGAGTTGAGGTCAATATTTCACTGACCAGCACCCGACGATCACTGTTTTCCTGAGGGATAAGGCGCTGTGCGATGATTCCGGCTAGCGAATCAGCAAGCGTGGATAGAATCTGTTTCTGTTCGTTACCGGGGAAGAAATCAAGGATGCGATCAAGTGCCTGCGGGGCATCGATGGTATGGAGTGTAGAAATCACAAGGTGGCCCGTTTCAGCGGCCTTCAGGGTCGCCCGTACCGTTTCCTGATCCCTTAACTCACCGACGACCACCACATCGGGGTCCTGCCTAAGAATGTTCTCCAGAGCATCTGCGAACGAGAGAGTGTCGATACCAACCTCGCGCTGCTTCACGATGGATCTTGCGTTCTCAAAATAAAATTCGACCGGATCCTCCACGGTGATGATCACTCCGGACCTTTGTTCACTGATATGCTTCACCATGGAGGCAATCGAGGTTGTCTTTCCGGAACCCGTGCTTCCTGTGACCAAGATAAGACCGCGCGTAAGATCACAGAGAGAGAAAACAGTCGGCCTCAACCCGATTTCAGAAAGTGCGGGAATCGTTACCGGAATGAACCTGAAGGTCGCCTCAAGGGATCCCCTGCTGTAGTGGGCATTGCCACGAAATCTTCCCACTCCACGGATCTGGACGCCGAAATTCAGTTCCCTTTTCTTTTCCAGCTCGGCGCGCTGATTCTCGTTGAGCATTCCGAGAACCATTTCACGACATACACGAGAATCGAGCGGATGATAATTTCCCTCCGCAATATTCCCGTTTTTTCTAAAGCAAGGTGGGCGACCCGTTGCCAGATGCAGATCCGAGCAATGGGTGGAGGCAGCCTCACGGAGGAGGTCCACCAAATCGGGAGCGCTGGGGTTGTATTCCATGAATCAGAGGTTCTGACGTGTGGCAAAATTCCCCGTTTCGATACCACGCAGCTTGCGACGGAGTTCCGCGGGATGAGTTGCCGCCGAGAGGGCAACTTCCTCCGAGAGGATACCTGCGGTGACGAGAAGGTGGAGGCTACGAAGAAAATCACGGGATTCCTTCTCATCTGCCGTTGAAAGTAGATCTCGGAGCGTGGAGATATCTCCCTCGCGAATCGCCTCGGTAGCGAAACCCTCATTACTCATGTACTCGCAGGCTAGAACCATTCCGCCGGTGCTCCCGGGGAGTAGCTTTTGACAAAGAATGCATAGCAACTGACCGGACAGGACGTGCAGATGGCCTTCTCTTTCACCAGCAGGAAAAAATGCCATCAGGCGCTCCAGCACCTCCCCGACATCAGAGGCATGAAGCGTCGTCAGGACCAAATGACCGGTCTCTGCTGCCTGCAATGCCACAGAGGCGGTCCAGGCATCACGAATTTCACCGACCAGAATGATGTCGGGCGCCTGGCGCAGGGAACGTCGCAATCCCTCGGCGAAGCTGGGAGTATCGAGTCCAACAGCGCGTTGGGTAAAGAGGGAGCGATCCCTGTGAAAAACAAATTCAATAGGATCCTCGATGGTCACAACATGGCGCTCCATGTTTTTGTTCACCCACTCGAGCAGGGCGGCAAGAGTGGTTGACTTGCCGGATCCGGTCGGTCCCGAAACGATAATGATGCCTGATCTACGGCCAGCCATTTTCTTCAGGATTCCAGAGGGAACTCCAAGCGCATCGATGTCCGGAGGTGTTCCCGTGATCCTGCGAAGAACAGCCGCCTCTTCTCCTAGCTGACGGTGGAAGTTAACACGGAAGCGAATTCCTTCTGCTGAGACAAAGCTAGCATCATGGTCCGTAGCTCCCTCAGGAACACCACAATAGGCACGGAATGCCAACATGTCGGGCAGACTCAGCGTGGGTGCCTCCATGGGAGTCACACTGCCAGACACCCTGACGATCGGTGGCTCTCCGACGTGTAGAATCAGATCGGAAGCCTTGTATTCATGAGCTGCCCTGCAATAAAGCTCGATCGAGTCCGGAGGGTTATCCATGCAAATTCAACCTATAGGACGAATACCCACACCCGTCCAGCCTGTGGCAATAAAATGGTAGCGCGTACGGGATTCGAACCCGTGCGCCAGCCTTGAGAGGGCTGTGTCCTAACCGACTAGACGAACGCGCCGTAAGAATTGAATACTTTGAGCCATGATCTGATTGCTGGCAAGAAGAGAGATGATCGTTCACGATGAAATCTATGAAACTCTACATCAAAGCTGGATGCCCATGGTGTGATATGGCTGAATCGTGGCTTCAAAATAAGGGTCATGCCTACACGGCGATCGATGTGCTCTCTGATGCAAACGCTTTTGCAGAGATGAAGAAACTTTCAGGCCAGTCAAAAGCCCCGGTTCTCGTAACCTCTGATGGCAGGATCCTCTCCGATTTCGGCCCCGAGGAACTGCCAAAGTTCTTGGGCAAGTAAAAGGTCTTAATCTGCGGAATGCGAGTTTGATGATTCCCTAAGCAGATCCAAGGCGCGGGATGCTTTTCCCGAGGCAATGCTCTCGGCGGCGAGCGAAAGAGATTCCTGAAGTGATCCGCCGAGTCCGGACAGATGGAGTGCTGCCGCCGCATTCAAAACGATCATGTCGCGGGCGGCCCCCACTTCTTCTCCCGAGAGAATCGATTGAATACGAAGGGCATTCGATTGGGCATTACCTCCGAGCAATAGTTCCGGGGATTCAATCGCTGAAAATCCAAGCTCCTGTGGGTTGATAATAAACTCCTCAAGCGAAGCCTCTTCATTGTTCCGCTTGCGGAATGCCACCACTTTGGAAGGACCCGTGATGGAGAGTTCATCGACTCCAGAATCACTCTGAAGACCCTCCCCGTGAACAGCCCAGGCAACTCCCCGCCCAAGCATGCCGAGCGCCTCGGCGTAGAACATTAATTGGTTAGGATTGAAAATACCCGTCAGTTGGGCTTCAGGAAGAGCCGGGTTAAGAAGGGGTCCAAGAAGATTGAAAATGGTCATCTGCCCTGCTACCGCAAGGGACTTTCGGAGCGAAGCCAGCGAGCTGATCACGGGATGAAAATCGGAAGCGAGCAGAAAGACGCTTCCTGCTCGCTCCAGCACTGAGGGAACGGAAGAAGGCTTGAGATGCAGAGAAACCCCAAGAGCCTCGAGGACGTCCGCGCTCCCGCAGCGCGAACTGACTCCCCTGTTACCATGTTTCACCACTCGGGCACCGGCGCCTGCCGCGACAAACATTGCAGCGGTCGAGATATTGAGAAATCCCGCCCGGTCGCCTCCCGTACCGCAAAGCTCAAGCAGAGGAGATGCCGGGTCCCGCTCGATGACTACCTTCGTTCCACGCTCCAAAATGGCACGGGCGAATCCTGCCAACTCGGCAGCAGTTTCACCTCGGCAATGAAGAGCAGCCAAGAAAGCACTCTTTGGCTGTTCTTCGATTTCCCCTCTCGTCAGGAGATCAAGGGAGACATTGATTTCTGAATCAGAAAGCTGAGCCTTGGTTAGAAGGTCGGGAAAAAATCCAGTCATTTTCTAATGTGGTTAACAAAAGAACTATCGCAACACGAGCGACATCGCAGCGAAAAGAAGCAGAGCGCCGATCAGACGGCGGATCATGATGCTTCCTCGTTGTTGAGGCGGCGAGGTATCGCCGGCAATCGATCCCAGAGCCCAAACTAGCAGGACGCTCCAAAGACACCGCGATCCATAAAGAATATTGGTCATTGTGGCACTCCCGAAGAGCCCGATTGCCGAGTACATCGCAAGTGCCTGAACAGCCAGAAGGAGAGCTCCGCCCAGAAGCCATGGCATGGAAGAAAGCGAACCGCCGACAAAAAGTGAATCCGAAACAACTCTTCCAAAGGCGATCGACTTGATGAGGGAGGGAATATAGACGACGGAAAACAGCCCCAGCGATCCGAACATCAGGGGAGCAAATCTGCTGTATCCAACGAACGGCACCCAGCGCTGAACCAATACATCAGTCAGTGCAAAAACACCGGCGGCTGCCAAGGACCAAACAACGGCTTCAAGAAGTCGCGAGTGGTTACCCCCCGGAGAGTAGGAGATCAGGGCAATCCCGAGGCTTGCCATCAGAGCAGCTGTCCAGATCGCGTGGGGCAGACTTTTACCGATTAGGAAAAACGAGAAGACGGCGACAAGCAGGACTTTGGCCCCAAGGAGTGGGGTCGCGACCGAGACATCGCCGGTCTCGATGGCCTTGAAAGTAAAAATCTGCCCTAAAAAAAATAATAATCCGCATAAAATTGGCGGCACGAGCTGGGAGCAACTCAGGGGATGTCCCGGCAAGAACCAGAGCCCCTGAAAAAAACCAGCCATCACCAAGTTACAAAGGAGATTGACCCACGCTCCCGAAGCACCAGCACTCAGGGCACGCTTGATCGCAACCGCCCCACAGGCGTAGCCGAAGCCTGCCCCCAGGGGCAGGATCAAGGCGGCGGGATTCACGCCGGCAGAACCTCTCCGAGGATTTCCCGAAGTTCGAGTGCTGGCCACTGGCCCGGAACCTGCGGGCTTCCAAGCCATCCGTAGCAAAGCGGAGTTCCAAAACCGGCAAGCACGATCCTGGAGAACCGCCCTGCAGCCCCCATACCCATCGCAACCACAGGAATCTCAGTCAGACTCAACTGGAGGTCGATCAGACGCTGCAAATCTTGCCGGTCCCTTAGCGTCGTCGCCACCTTGAAGAGATCAGCCCCATGAGCAGCAGCTTTGGAAGCCAACTTTTTCAACATGGGGAGCGTCGGAGTAGCCTCAAAATCATGATGCGAGAGGATCAGGGTTTTTTCCTGCTGATGTGCCTGGGCGATCAAGGGAGCCAAGTGGTGCGCAGAGCGCAGCTCGATATCTAAAGCCGAAGCCCATGGCAGCGCGCCCTCAAGCAACGCCTGCCGCGTTAATTGGGAGAGATTACCGGCTCCGCCTTCGCCAGCATGTCTTGCAGTAGCAATCACCGGAAGCGGCCAACTCACGGGGAGCTTATCAAGTGGCAAAGAATCGAGCCTTGCCTCGAGCAAATCTACCCCCTTCAGCAAGGAGGGGCCAGTAACAGCCTTTGTTAAAAACTTCAGTCCCAGTGGGTCGTGAAGCGTTCCCACGACAAGGGGAGTTGCTGCTCGAAGAAGGGGTTGAAGGCTCAGGATTTGATGGCGTCTGGTTCTCACTCTGGCAATGGGCTCGGTTGTTTTCATCACCATCATGAACCGCAACCAGGAAATCTCCATGGCAAAAAAGAACAAAGGAAGATTCGTTCTGGATTCTGGGGAAAAAATCCGCTTCTCTTATCGACCGTATTTTATGCATACCCCCACAATTCCCCAGTTTTTGAGAAGACTTGTTGCCCCCTGTGCCGTCCTCCTTCTTGGCAGCTTTACCTTGCACGCCCAGAATGCAACTGGCTTCGTCATTTCCAAGATCGAGCCTGCCATCGTCACGACTCCCACCATCTCTTACTCTGGAGCAACTCAGAAGTCCTCCCGTCCAAAAAGCTGGATGGAAATCGAAGTGACCTTCGGATGGCAACCCTCGGGAGCTCTGAGCCCTGCAGACAAATACGCCGATGATATCGTTCTCGATTATTACGTCCTGCTATCCAACAAAAGCACGGCAGCTCCCCAGGGAACATTGCTGACGGGCCAGGTCACCCATACCTCCGTTCCAGCCCTGCAAAACGACCTCAAGTCGGTGATGTATATCAGCCCTAGAACCCTGGAGCGCTTCTTCGATGGAAAGATCCCCTCCAGCGCCTCCTCGGCCATTGTGGACATCGGCGTCACCATCTCCAGACAGGGACAGATCGTTGCCCAGAAAAGCCTCAAATCTGCCGGGATCTGGTGGCCTCAATATCAAAAGACAAGCGGCTTTCTCTTGAATAAGAATGATACTCCTTTTGCATCTCTGAGCACCGACTATTACGAGGCGGTGAAGAAGCAGTAAGGATCCCCCCTTAAAAACATCCTCTATCCCTCCGCTCATGGCATCGCCAAAAAAAACCTTGGTCCTCGATCTTGGGATGCAGTCTCTTCGCATCGCCGAGTTTTCGGTTTCCACAGCCGGTCAACTTACCCTTCAGCGTGGCGCGCGTAGGGAACTGATGATCGACCCGGCACTCGATACCTCTCGACCCGAGCAAATCCGCCTAGCCCTCAGCGATGTTCTAAAGAGCTGGAAGATTAGCCGTTCAGAAGTCATCTGCGTCCTGCCAGCCCATACGGTATTCACCAGGGTTGTTCCCTTGGAAGTTCCAGGAGGGTCTGCAGAGCAAGTAGCTGCCGTTGTCGGATTCGAAGCCCAACAGAACATTCCTTTCCCTCTGGAAGAAGTCGTATGGGATTATGTGGTGATGGGAAATACCCCTTCGGGTGCCGTTAATGTTGTTTTCCTGGCAGTAAAAGCTGACTTGCTGGAATCGCTCTGCGACTCGATCTCCTCCGCAGGACTCAACATTACCTCCGTGCTGGTCGCTCCCCTCGCACTCTATGATGCATTCCTGAATGCCTCACCGGCGGGTTCAGCAGGAACAACCCTTCTTCTAGATATTGGTTCGCGTACCTCCAACATGGTCATCGCTGCTGAAGGTGCCTTCTTCTCACGAAGCATTCCCTCCGGTGGATTGGCTGTCACGGCAGCAATTGCTAAAGATATCCATGCAGAGTTGGATGAGTCTGAAAATCTTAAGATTTCACGTGGAAGTGTGGCGCTTGGGGCAGGCTTCGAACAACCAAACGACCCTGTTGAGGCCAATATCGCCCGCATCGCTAGACAGACACTTCTTAAGACCCAAGCCGACATCAGCCGTTCCCTAAGCTACTACAGGTCAAATCTCGGAGGAAACGATCCCTCTTTAATTCTTCTCACAGGAGGAATGGCCTCCCTCCCTTATCTTGCTGAGTTCTTTAACGAAAAGCTTCAGAAGGAGACCTCCTTCTTCAATCCCCTGGAAGGCATTACGATTGCTGAATCTGCACGCTCTTTCGTTGAATCAAATTCAAATAATCTCGGTGAATTGGTCGGGGGTGCGCTGCTGTTGACTTCTGCACCTCGGACCAAGGTCAACCTTCTACCCACATCAGTCTCAAGGAAACGGGCTTTTGCGAAACGTTTCCCCTTCCTTGCTGCCGCAGTCTTCTTTTTCCTAGCAAGCCTTGGGGCCTGGTATGGTTTTGCTTTGCAGGCAACTTCCTTGACCCGAACAACGACGGCTTCCATTGATGCAGAGATCGCCAAGAACAGCAGGATCTCCAGTCAGATCAAGGCGCTGGCATCCAAAGAAGTCTCCATCCAGCAGACCAGTGATGCGATTCTTTCCGTGATTAATCTCAGGGAAGCGTACCCAAGGATCCTTGCCGAACTCAGCGCAAAGGTGCCTGAACGATATCTATGGATCACACAAATCCAGGCAGTGGGCGACATTCCCCAGCGGGGTGCTGCGGCCAAGACGAATGACGGTTCCATCAAGGCTCTCCTTGTGAAGGGCCTCTATCTGGACAACCCACGGCAAGCCTCAGTGATTGATGACTTTGTCACGGCCCTGCAGTCCTCCGATGTCTTTGCTGTCGAGGAGAAGGAAAAATCTAAGATCATTACCCAGCGTGGCAGTCCGAATGGAGAATACTGGGCTTATCCGTTTTCGCTAAGGATCCCTCTTCGCAATCCTATTACTCCCCTTCCCTGAACTGATGAAAAAGATCACCAATTGGTTTGTGAACAACAAGTTGGCGGCGTCCCTAATAGCCACTTTGACCCTTGGAACCCTGATCCTCGGATACCTGGCCTATCAGGCATGGGATGAGTATGGAACGGCGTCTGCAGATTACACCTCCAAGGCAGCCCAGTTGCTGAAATTCTCGCAGGACAAACCATTTCCCAGTCAGGACAATCTTACCAAGCTGGATTCCACGATTTCCACTGAGCAGTCCCAGTTGGATTCTCTCAATAAGGATCTGCAGAGGTACAGGATTCCTGCCTTTGCCGACATCGCCACAGCAAAGCCTCAGGATCGCCCACAGCGCTTTCAGGATGCCTTGCGCAACGAGGTGACCAGGATCAAAGCGCTTGCCACAAGCAGCGGCGCCACGCTGCCACCTGGGTTTTACCTTGGTCTTGATGAATATGAAAACAGGCTTCCTCTACAGGATGATGTTCAGCTTCTGGCCAAACAACTCACGGTCTTGAGTTGGTTAGGTGAGTTGCTTGCGAACCATAAGGATCTGATCATTTCAGAATTCTCACGACCTGTTGTAGAGACGGGCGCCAAAAAAGAACTCCTGAAAAAAACTTCCCTTCCAGCAACGACGAAAACCTCCACTCCCTACGCGTCTTCATGCGTAATCAAGGTCAGCTTTCGATGCAATCAAGGCTCATTCCGCGAAATCATCAATGCCGTTTCCACTGCATCATATTTCATGATTATCGATCAGCTCCTCGTACAAAACACCTCGGGGGAACCTCCCAGACGTGATACTCCACCTCCTGTAGCTCCACCCACTCCCGATGGAACCATTCCTGCCCAGAGACTTCCCATCATTGTGGGCAGGGAACTTCTCGACATCTCTCTAAAGCTCAGCGCATTGGAGTTCGCCGATCAGACAACTGCTGCTGATTCCAACTTGCAAACTAAACCCTCTAACAAGTAACAGCCCCATGAAGAATCTGCTACTTCGCTACTATCATCTGGTTCTTCTAGGAATCGCTTCACTGATCGCCATCGGAAGTGCCATCTTTCTCATCTTGCAGTCTATGGGATTTCAAGACTCCCTAAAAGGCGCCGATTCCCTCTCAAAACAGCAACGAATCCCTGCGCCAACAGCTTCCTCTAATTCCGTAGTCGCTGCCAACCACCTGAAACAACCGATTCTTTGGAAGACCAGCGACAATGGTTCATCGCCACTAGTTTCGCGCCCCTACCTTCTCAAGGAGGGAAAACTCATCGACCCGATGGTCGGCAATGAGCCGCTCTATCCCCCCGTTCCTAACCAGTGGCTCATTGATCATCAACTCGACTACACCGACGTCAACATTCTCGACCGTGATCCCAAACACAAGGGATTCACTGTGCGAGAGGAGTTTCTGGCCGGAACCGATCCGAATAATGCGGATCAGTTCCCCTTGCTCTACACCAAGTTGAACTACGGCGAGAACGACATTCGGAAGAGCACCTATCTCCTCGAGTTTGTGGGAATTGAAACAAATGCGGTGACCGATGCGAATGGAGTGACCGACACCAATAAAGTAAGCATCGACTATCAGTTGCGTCCTGCCCTACCGCTCCCCAACCCGACAAAGGGAAATCGTCCGGACAATTCGGTTAGAATTGTTCAGAAAGGAGCAACGGTACCAGGGGCCCCCTTTCTAAAAATGGTGGACTACAGCGACAAGACAAAGACCATCAATGAAACCGAGTACGACTTCGGTGAAATGGTTCTGGAAAATACTCTCACGGGAGAGCATCACACACTTATCAAGAAGAACACTTCCAGAGAATACAAAAAGTCGCCTATTGAACTTGTTGAAAGCGTTACTTTCCATTACCAACTCTCTGGAGCGCCTCTGGAAGATGTGACCGTGGAGCGAGGCAAATCATTTAACCTTGGAAGCTTGGATAAAAAACATCTCGAAACTTACAAACTTGTCGATTTTACAAAAGATGGAATTTTGCTGAACAAGGGTGGCAAAAACTACACCATCAAGTCATCCTCCTCTGCTGCACAGAGCGCGAGCCCCTCACTTTAAGAAAACCTTTTATTTCATCCTTCTCGCCTCACAAAAATGACTCATTCTCAGAATATTTCCTTAAGACGCCAGGACGTGTCAGCTCTCACTATGCTGGCCTTCAGATTCCTTGTGGGAGGAGTAACTCTTTCTTCCTCAATTGCCTATGCGCAACAGAATGGCGTGATCGGGCAATCCGAGCGTGAAATCCGTGTTCTTCAGGAAAGGAGTAATTGGGCCCAAGCTCAAACGGCAAAGGCCTCCACTGCCTTAGCTGACAAGGACTACGAATCTGCTTTTGCTTTTTCCAAGAGCGCCATGGATGCAATACCCTCTGGAGGACAATCCTCTGCTGGTTTACGCTCCCTTGCCCTTGAGACCTTTTCCAAGGCAGCATTTGCACTGGCCACCCAACGGGTGAGCGAAGGCTACTATGATGATGCTGAGTTGGTAGTCAAAACAGCTGCCGACAAGCCCTATAACTCTACCTACGGCCCATTGCTGGATCTTCAGAAGTCGCTTCGAGATCCGAACCATTTTAACCGAACCATTACTCCTGGATTTGTCGCCAAGGTGACGCAGGTCGAGCAGTTAATGAACGAGGCGGAGGGGATGTATGCATCAGGCCGGTTCGATGCGGCATTCGCGAAATATCAAATGGTTCTTAACCTAGATCCTGAAAACAAATCCGCCCGTCTTGGGATGGAAAAAATCAATAAACAAAGATCGAGTTACGCCGAAACTGCTTACACCGAGCGTAGAAGCCAGATGATCTCCGATGTGGCAAGGGCTTGGGAGCTGCCTGTTCCGAAAATCAATACCGGAGCCACCACGATTGTTGAGCAAAGCCCCGTCGACATGCAGGGTACCAGCGCTATTAGCCGGAAGCTACAAGAGATCAGAATTCCTCAACTCTCTCTTTCCGATGAAACGGTACGAGAGGCCATTGAAAAGCTTCAGAAAAAATCACGCACACTCGATACAAACGAAACTGATCCTGCAAAGAAAGGTGTTAACATTGTTCTCAAGCTTGATCCTGCGAAGGAAGCCGTTGACGGTGGCACAAAACTTAATCTTTCGCTCAATGACCTTCCTCTGGGAGAGGCTCTGAAGTACATCGCCTCGGCGGCCAACCTCAAGGTCAAGATCGAACCTTATGCCGTTGCCATCGTTCCCCTCTCCGAACCAACGGAAACCCTTATTGCGAAAGAATACAAAGTTCCCCCAGGATTTATCTCCAGTACGGCTGCCTCCACTCCCACTGCAGGAGCACTTCCAACAGCAGGGGTTCCTGGAACTTCGGGAACTGTCGGAAAATCCGGCGCGAAGGAGTTTCTGGAGTCGCAAGGGGTCACCTTTCCCCTGGGAGCCAGTGCTACCTACCTAGCCTCTAGCAGCAAATTACTTGTGAAGAACACCCAGGCAAACCTTGATTTGATCGACTCCCTTGTTGAGGTATCGCTTGCCACTCCTCCAAGTCAGGTCGAGATCGAGGCCCGCTTCCTCGAAGTCACCCAGAACAATCTTCAGGAACTTGGCTTTGACTGGCTCATGGGAGCCTTCCAACTTCCAGGAGGAAGTGGAGTGAATACAGGCGGTGGTACCTCTGGTAATCAGCCTAACGCAAATGCTGGAAACTACCCCTTTGTCAGCCCTGCTGGCGTTCCTGCTGGAGCCATGAATGTGGATGCAGCTGGGAATGTGACCGCTGGAAATATTACCTCTGGAAACCGAACGGGCTCTTCCGCAATCACAGCCAACGCATTGGACGGCTTGCTCTTTGGCTCGCCGGTTGGCCCTGCAGCGGGCGTTCTAGCCCTTGCCGGAGTCTTTACGAATCCACAATTCCAAGTCGTGCTCCGCGCTATCAATCAACAAAAAGGAGTCGATCTTGTCTCAGCGCCCAAAGTCACTGTCACCAGCGGGCGCAAGGCAACCATTAATATCACACAGAAATTTCCCTATCCTCGCGACTACTCACCTCCCACGGTACCACAGACACAGGGCGGAGGTACTGCTCCAGCTACTCCGGCGACACCGACATCATTCGAAACGCGGAATTGCGGTGTACAACTCGAGGTAGAACCAACAGTTGGACCGGATGGTTACACCATTGAACTTAGCCTCTCCCCCCAGATCACGGAGTTCCAAGGATTTGTGAACTATGGAACACCCATTCAAACCTTGGCACCGGTTTATCTTGGGGGAACCAATGGTGCAGTAATTGCAACCAAACAAATTACATTAACGCCAAACACGATCAATCAACCCGTCTTCAGTGTGCGTCAAGTCGACACTCAAGTAACTGTCTACGATGGACAGACTGTTGTCCTAGGAGGACTCATGCGGGAGGATGTTCAGAAAGTTCAGGACAAGACCCCCATTGCCGGTGATCTGCCACTTGTAGGGTCTCTCTTCCGGAGTTCCGCAAATCAGCGTATTAAGAGAAATCTTCTTATTTTCGTCACAGCAGGCTTGCTCGATCCAGCAGGACAGCCTCTGATCAAAACGGTGGAGAGTGGCGAGGAGGTTCCTGCTCCTAGTGCCAAGGCCGTTGCCTCCGAAGCTGTACCGGGAGATCCCTCCACAGCCTCAAAATCCACCCGATAAACAAGGTGCCAACCATCGTCATGCAGAGTCGCAAATCTCATTTTCACGTTCAGTCCTCCTTAGTCATTGCAACCCTAGCAATGATAAGTCTGGGAGGTTCTTATCAAGCATTGGGACAAACTGCATCCGTTGCCGCGGATGCTGAAAGAGCTATTGTCCGGAGTCAGGAAGATCTGGTTCAAGCTCAATCCTTGATGCGCGCTGCCATGGAGAAGTACTCCCACCACGATCTGAAGGAGGCCTATGCGCTAGCTGTTCAATCCATGAACAAGGCTCCTTCCGGGGCTTCCGCGAACTCTACAAGAAGCAACCTGCTTGCGGATTACACCACCATCGCTCTTGCATTTGCCCGTGAACTGGCAAACAACGGAGTTTTCACAGATAGCATCGCTAAAAAATCCGGCGTTATAGATGCAGACGGCAATCCTCTTTCTGCGGAGAGCGTCGCCAAATCCATTCTGGATCCTTCCATGAATCCGAGTTGCACCGCCGCTGTGAAATTCCTATCGGATTTGGAACAACCAGGTGTTTTCAACAAAACAGTGACTCCCACCTTTGCCGCTAAGCGTGATGAGGTGGTCAAACTCTTAAGACAAGCTTCCGACCTTGCAAAAACAGGCCGAAATGAACTGGCACTTAAACAATACGATGCGGTCCTTCAAATCGATCCTTACAATACAGCTGCTCGTAAAGGAATGGAGGAAATCAACAACTCCACGATCAAGTACGCAGACGAAGCCTACAATGAGACGCGGAGCAGAATGCTCTGGCAGGTTGAAAAAGCCTGGGAACGTCCCCCTCGCAAGTCGAAACAGGGTAGAACCACGGAATCCGTTGGTCGTCAACAAGATATACGGGGAACGGATCAAATCACGGCAAAGCTTAACTCCATTATCATCCCCAAGATCGACCTGAGCGACTCCCCGATCAGTGAGGCTGTCGAATACCTGAAACAGAAAAGTGTCGAGCAGGACCCTAACCACAAAGGGGTCAATATTTTCCTAAAACTCGGTTCACAATCGTCTGCTTCAGGCCCCCAGATTGTTACTTCCACAAATGCAGCGATGCCAGGATCAGCGGGTGGTGCGCCTCAAGCAAATGCCGGATCAGCAGAGCCTCATATTACACTAGCCCTCTCTCATGTGCCTCTTTATGTAGCTCTCGACTACATCAGCAAACTCTGCAATCTGAAACTCAAAATTGATCCTTACGCAGTCTCTATCGTACCTCTCTCCGAGCCAACAGATATCCTGATTACCAAGGAATACCAGGTTCCACCAACCTTTATTCCCCCCAAACCGCTAGATTCAGCCAATGCACTGCCTCAGGCAGGGGCAGCGGTTAGCACGGCCAATGCTCCTCGTGTTGCCGCCCGCTACAATGCCCAGGATTATTTGGTTTCCCAAGGTGTCGAATTCCCTGCTGGTGCCAGTGCCAACTACCTCCCCTCTGGCAGCAAACTCGTGATTCGAAATACACGTGATAATATAGATCAGATCGATGCTCTGGTCGATGCAGCCATGGGGGTGGCTCCCTCGCAGGTCGATATCCAGACCAAGTTCCTGGAAATTAACCAAAATAATGTTCAGGAACTCGGATTTGACTGGCTGCTAGGACCATTCAAGATTGGAGGTGGTGTTTATGGAAGTGGGGGAGGAGGATCGAACTCCTTAAATAGTGCAAATTATCCCTTTAATTCTTCCGGAATGAATACTGTCGGCAGTCTTAGAACCGGAGACCAAGCCATCAGTGGAAACTCGATCGGCGCTCTTCTCGCCGGCCAATCCGGTGGTTCCACAACTCCTGCACCCGGAGTTTTCAGTGTTGCTGGAGTCTTTACAGATCCTCAATTCCAAATGGTCATTCACGCCCTGAATCAGAAAAAAGGCGTGGATCTCATGGCCGCCCCCAAGGTGACAACGAAGAGTGGCGTTAAAGCCACGGTTAAGATCGTCGATGAGTTCATCTATCCACGTCAATACGATCCACCACAGATTCCCCAGAGTTCTTCCAATACGGGAAGCCCTCCCACGGTTACTCCTTCCTTCCCGAGGGATTTCACCAAACAGGATCTCGGTGTGGTTTTGGAGGCCAAGCCAACAATCGGCCCCGATGGCTACACCATCGATCTGGAGCTTAATCCCAGAGTCACGGACTTTGATGGCTTTATCAATTACGGATCACCACTGAATTCTGTTGGATATGTTCGGACCACAGCTACTGCAGGAGTTTTACTGATGCCCTTCCTTGAGACTCTTACGACGAACACCATCAATCAACCTGTCTTCAGCGTACGTGAAGTGAACACATTTGTCACAGTATGGGATGGGCAGACCGTAGCCCTTGGCGGACTGATTCGTGAAGATGTGCAAAAAGTCCAAGATAAGGTGCCTATTCTGGGTGATATCCCGATGGCTGGACGCCTCTTCCGCTCTGACGCCGACCAGAAAGTGAAAAAGAATCTTATTATCTTTGTTACCCCAAGGATCCTGGATGCCGAGGGTCAACCTCGGCGTGGAGATAGTGAAGAGCCTGAGATCGTAACACCGCTCGGTCTACCTCAGGATCTCCCGCAGCCGTCGATGACCTCAACGGCCGTGAAGGGTAAGTAATGACCAATACAAATCAAGGTACGTAAGGAAAGTTTGCTTAACCCAGTTAAGACTACCCGATGCCGGCAATAGCGATCACGGGAACGATCGGGAGCGGCAAATCCCTGGCACTGTCTTTACTAGGAGATTTTTTAAAGTCCACGATCTACAACGCCGATCTGGAAAACCGGAAATTACTCGATACAGACACAGAAGTTCGTGGACTGATCAGATCGGCATTTGGAAACTCCTATTTCAACAAGTCTGGAAACCCTGATAGAAAACGTCTTTTCGAACTCATCACAACAGATCGCTCAGCAAAGACGATGCTCGAGGATATTCTTCATCCTCGATTGGAGAATGTCTGGAAACCTCTTGCTCACAAAGCCAAAGGAACAAAAGATGATTTTTTCATCGCGGAAATACCGCTTCTTTATGAGAAAGGTTTGGAACCCTTCTTCGACAAGAGTATTCTTGTCGCCTGCTCTGATTCAGTCCGTAAGAAACGGCTGAAACTCAGCCGTCAACTCTCTCCTCAAGAAACTTCAGCTTGGTTAAAAAACCAGACTCCTCAAGACCAAAAAATCACTCTTGCGGATCATCTTCTATGGAATGATGCCGGAACTAATGCCCTGGAACTTCAAATTCGCCAAGTGCTCCCAATTTTGCAAAACTTATGAAATCCGGCACCATCACTCATGAAGCCGACTCGGAAATCCCTTTGACCGAAGGAACTCCTGAGAACTCCTCGCAAGATCTGCTGCCGGAGATTCCCTCTCCAATCAATATGGAGACTCTTCATAGCTTAAGCCATAAGAACCTTTTGGAGTTGATCGCCTCAAGAAATCTTCCCCTTCACCGGGACTCCTCAAGGCATCATCTGACACTCGATCTAGCAAGGGATCAGGTGAAGAGAGGGGGGGTGCTCACTGCGGAAGGGATCCTGGAATTCGCTCCGGATGCACCCATGATTCGCTGGTCTCAATTTAATTTTCAGCCTACTCCCAGCGATCTCACACTCCCCATTCCGCTTTTACGCCAGTACGGGTTGCGTCCGGGACTCAAAATCAAGGGAACTGTCTCCCTGCAATCGGAACGAAAGCTGGCAATCCAGACCATTACTGAAATCGAAGGCATCCCTTCGGAGTCCTGGAAGAGTCCTACGGAGTTTGACAAGCTCACGGCCATGTTCCCCAACAGGCGCATCTATCTGGAACAACCCGGAAAAAACAATCCGACGGCTCGCGCAGTTGATCTGATCGCCCCTCTGGGAATGGGTCAACGCGGATTGATCGTGGCACCGCCACGTGTCGGAAAAACCATGATGCTCAAGAGTCTGGCATTGGCGATCCGGGCTAATCATCCCGACGTCCACCTGATGCTCCTGCTAGTGGACGAGCGACCGGAAGAGGTCACGGATCTGAGGCGTGCCCTAGATTGCGATATCTTCAGTTCCACTTTCGATGAACCGACCAGCCGCCATGTGCAGGTCTCTGAGATGGTTTCGGAGCGTTCCAAACGGCTCGTGGAACTCAAGAAGGATGTGGTGATCCTCGTGGACAGCATCACGCGTCTTTCTCGCGGCTATAACAACAACATCAAGGGTAAAGGCCGCACCATGAGCGGCGGCGTCGACTCTGCGGCCCTAGCCCGTCCAAAGAAGTTCTTTGGCTCGGCACGTAATGTCGAGGAGGGGGGAAGCCTCACCATCCTGGCAACTGCACTCGTGGAAACGCATAGCAGAATGGATGATCTTATCTTTGAAGAATACAAGGGGACGGGGAATATGGAAATTTACTTGGATCGCTCTATCATGGAACAGCGCGTCTTCCCAGCGATCCACATCACCAAGTCAGGCACCCGCCGGGAGGAGCTTCTTTATCATCCGGATGAATACGAGCGCATTCTGAAATTGCGGAAACAACTCATGGAAATCCCGGCCGTGGAAGCAATGCAGATTCTCTGCCTGAATATGGAAACTACCAAGAGCAACGCTGAACTGATTCTGGGAGGGATCAAGGGCCTCTAGGTCCCTAGGCCTCCAAGCAGCTCCGAGCCTCTACGCTTCCAAGGATAAGATCATTGGTCGCCGAAAACTCAGCGCCAAGGCAGAAAAATTCTTCTGACTCGACTTGAATAACTCTCTCAATAAACATCTCCCAGTGACTGAACGAGTAACTGTACGATCAAAGTTCTTCTTTGAGGGTGAAAAGAAGTTCTTTGTCAAAGGAGTCACCTACGCCCCTTTCGCTCCTGACGCAGAGGGGTATCAGTTTGGCTCAAAAGAGCAGGTGGCCCGTGATCTTGCAACCATCCGTGACACTGGCGCCAATCTGATCCGTATTTACACCACCCCGCCGCGTTGGTTCCTCGATCTCTGTCTGGAGAACGGCCTTCGGGTTCTCTTCAGCATTGCCTGGATGGAGCATGTTGAGTTTCTGAACGATCCCAAGGTACGCGCTTCCGTGGAGAAGGCCGTCATCGATGCGGTGCGTGAGCACAAGGGCCATCATGCAATCTTCGGCTACCTGCTTGGAAACGAGATCCCCTCCTCCATGGTGCGCTGGCTCGGCGCCAAGAGGGTTACTGAGTTCGTCGAGCATCTGGTGAATATCGCACGCCAAGAGGATCCCCGAGCCCTCTATTCCTACGCCAGCTATCCTCCCACCGAATATCTGCTCCCTCAAAATGTCGACTTCCTGACTTTCAACGTCTACTTGCACCGCCGAGAGGATTTTGAACGTTACCTCGCGCGCCTCCAGAATCTGGCCGAGGATAAGCCACTCATCATGGGGGAGTTCGGGATGGACACCATCCGCCACACCGAAGAGGAACAGGCCGAAATGATTGGCTGGCATCTCGATGCCGTCGTGCGGGGAGGCCTTGCAGGAACCATTCTCTATGCTTGGACGGATGAATGGCATCGGGGAGGCATGGATATCCTCGACTGGGCTTTCGGTCTGGTGAAGCGAGATCGCACTCCCAAAAAAGCACTCACGACTGTCAGGGAGTTTTTTGATAACAGTCAATCCATCACCCATCGTGCCCCCCTCCCTCGCGTTCCGAAAGTCTCGGTGATTGTCTGCAGTTACAATGGAGGGCAGACCTTGGAAGCCTGCCTGCGCTCTCTCAAAAAGATCGATTACCCCGATTACGAAGTTGTCGTGGTCGATGATGGGTCAACGGACCATACCAAGGAGATTCTCTCTCATCACCCTTGGGTAAACGCCATTTACCAGACCAATCACGGGCTTAGTGTCGCACGCAATGTGGGTGCTGCGGCGGCCACGGGGGAGATCATTGCCTACACGGACAGTGACTGCATGGCGGACCCGGATTGGCTCTACTACCTTGTCGGAACCCTGCTCTCGGGCAACTATGCCGGCGTCGGCGGTCCGAACATCTCCCCTCCCGCACAGAACTGGCATCAGGCCTGCGTCGCGGCGGCACCGGGTGGCCCGAGCCATGTACTTCTCACCGACGTTGTTGCAGAGCATATCCCGGGCTGCAACATGGCCTTTTACCGATGGGCCTTTGAAAAGGTTGGAGGCTTCGATCCCGAATACCGCAAGGCCGGCGATGACGTGGACTTCTGCTGGCGTCTTCAACAGGAGGGAGAGGTGATCGCCTTCAGCCCATCGGCTATTGTCTGGCACTATCGCCGTTTCACCCTGAAGGCTTTCCGGAAGCAACAAGAGGGGTATGGAGAGGCAGAATCACTTCTTCGATTCAAGCATCTCGTCTTCTTCGGCCCAACGGGTACCGCCAAGTGGAAGGGACAAGTCTACGGCGCTCCTCGCTTTACTTGGCTCATCAATCAGCCGGTGATCTATCATGGTGTGTTTGGAGAGGGACTCTTCCAATGCATCTACCCCACGCCGCAGTCGGAGCTGGCCGCTTATCTGAGCAGCATTGAGTGGGTGACTCTCACGGCATTCCTCTTCCTGCTCGCAATTCCCTTCCCTGTCCTTCGGATTGTTGCCTACATGATGTTTGGGGGCACCTTCCTTGTCGCTCTTTCCTACATGATCCATGCCAAGCTAGAGCCCCGGTTCGATACGATCAGGGCACGGCTTCTGGTTGCGTTTCTTGCCCTATCCCAGCCACTAGTGAGGGGATGGGCCCGGTACTTCACCTGGCTCAAATTTAAGCGTACGCCTGAATCGGTGATCTCAGCCAAGGAGAAAGACTTTGTACCCAGTAAGGTCAGAGGACTCACGAAACTTGTTTTTTGGAATGAAGAAGGAAAAGGGCGCGAACTCCTGATCAACTCGGTCATCGAAGCTTTGGAAACCGAAGGCTGGAGCTACTCCACGGATACGGGTTGGAAGGAATGGGATATCCAGATTTACGGAAGCTTTTGGTGGGGAGTCACCATGAGAAGTGTCACGGAATACCATGGTGGTCCCAAATGCCTGACTCGTGTCCGCCTTGCCAGTCGGATGGTGGCGACGACATTCCTGGCAAATTTCCTGATGATCAGCCTGCTGATCTATCTGGCAGCCACTGGTCACTCGATGCTCCTACCCGTAGGCGTCTATGCTGGGATAATGTTTGTCATCTGGACGCGGGGATATCGTTTAAAGAAGCGGGTTGCCGAACTGGTTGAGGCCGCTGGTCAGAGGATTGGACTCAAGAGGGTTGATCCCCGTAAAAGAAACATCCACTCCAAGGAAACTAGCCAAGAAGACAAGAAGGATTCTTCTCTGGAAAATCAGGTTTCTCCACAGCTTCCCTCCGAAGTCTCCCCTCAATCTGGTAGTTAAAAGGGTTAAAAGGTTAGATTGGGAGAGGTCGACTGTCTTAAGATAGCCAAGGCTCCTTTTTCATTTAACACTTCACTTTTTAACTTTTTACCCGTCATGCCCAGCGTCTTCATCAAGACCTACGGTTGCCAGATGAACGAACGCGACTCCGAACAGGTTGCGCGTGACCTCCAGGATCGTGGTCACAAACTGGTCTCTCACGAGAGGGATGCCGACGTGATCCTTCTGAATACGTGCAGCGTGCGTGAGATGGCGGAAAAAAAGGCCATTGGAAAAATGGGTATGTTGCGGAAACTCCGCAGGGAGAAACCCAAACTCGTTCTGGGATACATGGGATGCATGGCGCAGCGACTGGGGGAAGATCTCCAAAAAAGCTCTCCTCATGTCGATTTGGTGGTCGGCACTCAGAAGTTTCACCGCGTTGCAGACTATGTGGAGGAAGCCTTAAAAAAACGTGAGGAGGCTTTCATTCAGGAAGATGTCAGGGATCTCGGCATATCCATCCGACCGATCATCGATACTGCATCTGAAGAGGGCTCCCAGAACACAATAAGGGATCATCTGCCTGAGAAAAAGAAAGAGGCCACGGCCTTCATCTCCATCATGCAGGGCTGCAACATGCACTGTACCTTCTGCATTGTTCCCTCAACGCGAGGCGAGGAACGTGGCAGACCGATCGCCGAGATTGTCAGCGAGGCACGAACCCTCGTGGAGCGAGGCATCCGTGAAGTCACGTTGCTGGGCCAAATCGTCAACCTTTACGGTCGTCATGAGTTTCCCAAGATCGGTGACAAAAGCCCCTTTGTTCAGCTCATCGAGGCACTTCACGAGGTGGAGGGGCTCGATCGTATTCGCTTTACCTCCCCTCATCCAATGGGGTTTCGCAAGGATCTCGTGGAATGCTTTGGCCGCCTTCCGAAGCTCATGGAGCATGTTCATCTCCCGCTTCAATCAGGATCAGACCGTATTCTCAAGGCGATGCATCGTCCCTATACGGCGGCATCGTACCGTAAACTTGTTGCGGAACTACGAGCTAGCCGTCCCGGCATTGCGATCACCACGGATATCATCGTGGGCTTCCCGGGCGAGACGGAGAGCGACTACAAGGCGTCTCGGGATCTTGCCGAAGATCTCGAATTCGACGGCGCCTTTATTTTCCGATACTCGAAACGAGGAGACACTCCGGCAGCGCTCATGGAGGAGCAGTTGAGCGAGGAGGAGAAAGAAGAGCGCAATCAGGATCTCCTCTCGGTGGTGAATGCCTCAGCCTCCAGAAAGCTAGAAGCCTGTATCGGCACACATCAGGAAATTCTCTGTGAAGGCCCAAGCCGGAACGATCCAGGCAGACTCTCCGGACGAACGAGAACCAATAAGATCGTGATCTTTGAAGGAGGAAGCCGCTTTCATGGCGAGATCTTTGATGTCTCTGTGACCTCTGCAAGCAGTTCCACGCTCTACGGCGACCCAGCCATTCACAACGGAATCTCACTGCCTTCATGACCAAAAATCCCGGGAATGTGGAAAAGTTAGCCCGAGTCTCGTCGGACATTCCCCGAAAAACCGTCTACCGCCTCTCCCTTTACCTTCGTTGTCTGGGACTCATGGTCGCAAAGAGAGAGAGCATTGTCTCTTCGACTGCGCTCGCAAGCGTAGCCGGCGTTCAACCGGCACAACTACGACGGGATCTTGCTTACTGCGGTCCTCTTGGTAAACGCGGAACCGGTTATGAAGTCGTGACCCTGAGAAATCGGCTGGAGGAGATTCTGGGGCGAGCGAGTCTTCAGCCCGTCATCCTTGTTGGCGTGGGAAACCTAGGTCAGGCGCTTCTGAGCTATAAGGGATTCGCCCGTGAGGGCTTTGAAATTGTGGCTGCTTTCGATCTTAACCCCCAAAAGCAAACGGAGGGAAGAATGGGTGTCCGGGGCATGGGATCGATGAAAGGGCTCATCAAGCGACGAGAGATCCGGATGGCGATCCTTTGCGTCCCTGGCTCATCGGCTCAAAGTGTCGCTGAGCAACTCAGTGAAGCAGGAATCCAAGCCATCCTGAATTTTTCTCCTGTTGTTCTTCATCTGCCGGAGACGGTTGCCGTGAATAACGTGAATCTTGCAATTGAGTTGGAGAATCTCAGCTACTTTGCGCGATGAGAAGAAGCGACCGCAAGCAACTCGAAGAGGGAGAGATCGAGTGCCCTGAATTCGATTTACGGATGACCTTCGAGAGTGGTCAGACCTTTCATTGGACGGAATGTGAAGGCGGATATACGGGATGCATTGGAGAGAGAGGTGTCTTTCTTCAACAGGAGGGAGCAATCCTTCATTACCGAGGTATTGATCAGGAAGCCCTACGACATTATCTGGCCTTCGACCATGATCTTGAGGCAATCCGCAATTCCTGCTCATCTCACCCCGCCTCTCTCGAGGCATCATTGGCTTGCCGTGGTCTTCGTATTATGAGGCAGCCTCATTGGGAGTGCATAGCCTCCTTCATACTATCACCAATGAAGCAGGTCGCCCATATACGCCAAATGAGCATGGCATTGAGGCACGCCTATGGGAAAAAATTGGAAAACTTTCCGGTTCCGACGTTTCCGGCACCGAATGTCCTAGCCTCTACTTCCGAAGAAGAACTCCGACGCTGCGCCCTTGGCTTCAGGGCCAAGGGGCTTCTGGGAACGGCTCGACTGGTCTCGGAGGGAAGATTTGATCCGGAGGCACTTGTCGGAATGAGTACGCACGAGGCAAGAGAAGCCCTCTGTACCCTACCCGGCATAGGAAGGAAAGTTGCCAACTGCATTCTCCTCTTTTCCTACGAACGACTTGAGGCCGTCCCCGTAGATGTCTGGATCGGCAGGATTCTTAGCTCTTTCCGCTCCCCACGCTCAAGGAAACTAACTCCCGTCGAGATGGAGCGGTATGGAGAAAAGGTCATGGGTCCCTATGCGGGCTATATCCAGCAATACCTCTTCCATCAGGCACGCACGGGAAATCTCAAACTTCCCCATGGCACTCAGCGATCACTTGGATCGAATCCCAAGCGAGTTACTACCAATGTCGTCCACGAAACCACTCTTCATCCCCATCTCAGCGTAGATTCATGACGACCGGCACGGATCAACGCACCTCCACGCAGCAAAGGCGTGCAGGCAGGAAAAAGGGGTTTCCCTTCTTCCTGATTCTTTCGTGCCTGATCCATGCCGCACTGATTATTTTTTTGGCGGTTCTTTTTGCCAAAAATCTACTCACAAAAGAGGCCCTAAAAAACCTGCCTCCTCCCGAGGTCACGCTTGAACTGACTCCTCCTCCCAAGAACGAACGACCTTTCATCGAGGCAAAGGAAGTCACCGAAAAAGCACCGCAAAACGCCCCTTTCCAATCGGATCAGAACAGCAAAGCCGCAAGCGAACAGCCTCCCGAAGGCCTTCTTCCCCTTCCCTCACAACAAGGCATTACCCAGCCAGCCTTGGAGCTGCAGAACCAGAGGCATACTTCGGGTGAGAAACCAGCCACCTCGGCAGGAAATCCACTCCCACCACAACCTGCATCACCACCTTCCAATCCCTCTCAACAAAGCCAGGTTCAGCAAAAGCCGAATCAGTCTCCTGCGCCGAGTCCCCAACCAACCCCGACCAGCACGCCTCCCCCCAATAATATCAAGCTGCTCGAACCACACGAACACCCGCCTGTGACTTCGACGCAATCAGCAAAGACGCCTGATCAATCATCGTCGCAAACCACAACGACCTCCCCTCCCCGTCAGTCCTCCCC
>DAISZK010000071.1:0-8404 GCA_036824855.1 Chthoniobacterales bacterium
GGGAGAGAAGGGAGAGAAGGGAGAGAAGGGAGAGAAGGGAGAGAAGGGAGAGAAGGGAGAGAAGGGAGAGAAGTAAGGTTTCTTTCAGTTACTGTCTTCCTGTCTTCCATATTAAAAATCCTGCATACGGCTCATTTTTCCAGATTGGCTTCGCGAAGGACTTCTATGGCCGAATTCTTCGCCCCATCCGGAGTTCCAGTTTTCCAGGCATTGGTCTCCCATGTTTTCCAGACTTGAGCACCATGCGAAAAGGCGTGCCGCACAGCCGCCCCGACAGCTTGAGGCGACGTGGCGGTGCATCCGCAGTTTTCCGTGGTGAGTAGTTCGGCATTTCCCTCCTCCTGACCGGGTATGACCTGGCTCATGATGAGCGGGGTGGCCGCGGCAAGGCACTCCTGTACCGTTGCTCCTCCTGCCTTGGCGATCACAAGGTGGCTGGCAGCCATGCGTTCCGGGAGATTGTTCATCCATCCTTCGATCTTGATGGGGTGATCGAAAGTGGAGGCGATCTTTTGAAGGGCCGTACGCAGTTCCTCATCCCTGCCGCAGGCAGCAGAGAGTTCGATACCCTCCACGTCGCCGAGATGCTTGAGGATTTCCGAAGCATTTTTCTGACCTGGATTTACCAGAAAGAGGACCTTTGGAGGTCTGGAGGGGCCGGGACTCGTTCTCTCTCCTCGAAGAGTTTCAAAGAGTGCCGGCACAGGAAATCCAGTCACCCTTAGGAGGGCTCGTGAAACACCAGCCTCCTCCATGACTTGTGCTGTGACCTCATTGGGAACGAGGAAGAGATCGGAGTGCCCGCTGTACCAAAGCGAGTTGATGGTGATGGAGTCCGTCACAACGGTCACCGTCCGGAAAGGACGATTTACTTTCCCGTGAAGATGATCGAGCAGGTGGTTATAGCCGGGATAAGTCGATGCGATAACAGCTGGGTTCATCTCCTCAACTCGCTTACTGAGAAGGCGGGCTGCCCTCTTGTAGACCGACACACGCCCTGGTGTTGCCTTATCCTTATCGAGGAACTTATAGAATCCACCCCAGAGTGAGGGGAAGTGGTTGATGAAGAGGAAGTATGCTTTTTGCGCTACTTTATAGAGAGGACCATAAGCCTCAGCGAAGAGATCGCGAACTTCAACTTCTCTCGTTGGATCGAGTGAGCGTAGTGCTAAGGCGAGATTCCTGGCAGCGGCGTTGTGTCCTTCCCCGAAAGCAGAGGTGAGGATGAGAATCGGGCGTTTGATCGGAGCAGTGGTCACGGTTTGAAACTTCTTGAGTGTGCTGGCCTAACTGGTCGTGTGCTTTTTTGCAAGGTGGTCGAAACCAGATGCTAATGGTGTGGAGTGTTCTTTCGGTGCAAGCATCAGGCCGACCGGGGTGAGGGGAACCTTGGGAGAGGCCGCATTCCAGCGTTCTTGAAGGCTTGGCCAGTGCTTAGCGGTCACAGTTATCAGCAGTTCATAGTCCTCTCCATCGGTCACTCCCTCATGGAATGTGCATCCTCGATGGAGGGGGAGGCCGTCCGCTGCCACTCGGAATGAGCATCCGCTCTCCGTTGCCAGCTTTGGAAGATCGCTTCCGAGGCCATCGCTGAGATCCATCATCGCGGTAATACCCCGCTCACCGCCGAGCCAGCGCCCTTCGGCCACACGGGGCTGGAAGTTAAGGTGGCGGCCGCTCTTGAAGGATCCTCCAAGTTTTCCTGTCACGCAGATCAGGTCGCCTGGTCTGGCTCCGGATCGAAGCTTGAGATTCAGTTTTGTGACGCCCCCAGTCAGCGTGACCGAGAGAAAGAGAGGTCCTGGCGAGCGTACCGTTTCTCCTCCCACCACGGAGACTCCGAATTCCTGAGCTGCTTTTCCGATCCCGCGATAGAGAGCCTTCCATTCGGCGGATCCCCAGTCCGAGGGAGCAGCCACCGTGATCAAGGCATGATGCGGGGAACCTCCCATGGCAGCGATGTCGCTGATGGGACGGCAGAGCGCCTTCCATCCAACTTTGTTTAAAGGTGTTCCTTTGGCAAAATGAACTCCCTCGACGAGCGCATCGGTCTTGAGGAGTTCCAATGAGCCGCGTTGATGCGAGGGACGGATGACGGCGCAGTCATCACCGATCCCCGTCAAAACCTCCTCTGAAGGTTTTGGAAGAAGCGATCCGATGAGCTCCAGCAACTCACCCTCTGATTTTAGGGATGTCCCTCTTTTTGCCTTGTTCATTCTTCTTTATTACCTTGGCGTCAGCCAATGGCGTCTGGACACAGAATGAGGACGACGATCGTGGATGCATTGAAGGCGGCATGCATCGTGATCGACGCCCAGAGCGATCCGGTTCGCTCGTAAAGCAAACAAAGAATGATCGCCAGAATCCCAAGCCCGAGCAGAGAGGGGAGGTGGACATGAATTGCCGCGAAGAGGAGCGATGAGGTCAGCAGTGCCGGAATCCTCCCTCCGTAGCGTCTGATAATGCCGTAGAAATACCCCCGGAAGATCACCTCTTCCGCGACCGGGGCTAGAATCACGGCCATGAAGACAACAGCAGCCCGGTGTTTCAGATCGGGATGCTCCAGGAAGTATTTGACGATCAGCTGGGAGTCATCGGCGCTTCCGAAGATCTTTTGAACCAGTCCTTGCGCCGCAAGGATCAAAGGGTAGGAGATCAGTAGCCAGAGGAGGCCTGTGCCCGCCGCCTTGGGCAGGCGAGAGGGTTCCAGTCCGAACATCTCGATCGCTGACTTCCGCTGAAATCCGATCACTCCGAAGATTCCCATGATCAGTGAGATGTAAAAGACCGAGTTGGCGATGATGGCCTGTAGGGTGATCGCCTGATCGGCCCCGAAGGACTGCCAGATGACATTGATCATCCAGATCGCCAGAATGCCGCCACAGATAGCATCAGGAATACCAAAGGGCTTTGTGGTCAGCAGGGCATGGGAGGAGCTTCGGTAGGCCAGCCATCCATAGAATGCGAGGAGAAGCAGAAATCCTAGCGCAGGAAGCAGGATTCCGGGGAGAGTATCGGAGGCAGAGGGCAATTGTTGGGCCGCTCCCAGCATGGTGGCAGTCAGTGGCATCAGAATGCGTAGATGGAAGGGAGCAGGTAGAGGCGTCCGCTATCGAGTTTCATGCCAGCGGTCGGACCGACATTCAGATCGAGATGAATGTCACTCTTTTCCGAATCCTCAAAGAGTCGCAGGAAGTGGGCAAGTCCGTGTTTCTTCTCATAGCGGACAATCTCAGCCCCCGGAGCTTTCCCGAGAATCCTTGCCTTATCGTAGGCATCCTCGACATAGCCGAGTTGATCGATGAGTTTTGCGTTGTAGGCATCCCTTCCGCTCAGGACGCGCCCATCGGCGATCCCGTTGCGTAGGGTGGTCGCGTCAAGATGACGGGAAGAGGTGACGATATTCAGAAAGCGTTCATAGGTTTGCATGACCAGTCCCTGAAAATAGGTCTTCTCCTCCTCGGTCAGATCCCGTGCGCCATTCAGGGCATCCTTGAATTGGCCGCTCTTGAAGATCACCGACTGGAGGCCGATCTTTCCGAAAAGCTCCTTGTAGTTCAGCGTCGAGATGATGACGCCGATGCTGCCGGTGAAGCTGGTGTCGCTGCACATGATCCAGGAACCCGCGCAGGCGATGTAGTAGGCGGCAGAGGTGCCAATGGAGTTGATGAAAATCACGACAGGCTTCTTAGCACTGAGCTTGCCGAGGGCATGGTGAATCGTATCTCCCGCGGTAACTTCTCCACCCGGAGAGTCGACGGAGAGAACGACGGCCTTGACCCTTGGGTCATTGGCGGCCTGCTGGAAGGCCTCCTTAAGGTCGTCGACCATATTCCCATCCACCCCGCCGTTGCGACCATAGGAGATCATTCCGTCCAACCTGATGAGTGCTATCTTGTCCGAGCTATTGATTGCGGCGACCACCGTTGTCTCGGAGAACTTCTTGACGTTGATAGCCTTGGCAGGGCCCGATCCCTTCGATCCGAGCGCGACCACCAGAATCAAAATGACAAAGAGGCAGATCCCGAGCGACACGAGCAGAAACAGGGGAAGGCATCCGGACTTTTTCATGAGGCAAGGAGAGTGGATGAAGATGATCTCGCGCTCAAGGAGGTAAACAATATCGGTGAAACGTTAAAAAAGGTGAAATGTTGAAACGTTGGTTTCACGATAACATTTTAACCTCCTCAACGTTTTAACACTTTTAACCTCACCGTGCTTGCAGGGTTGTGAATAACTTGGGGACAAGCGGGAAAAACTTGTTCCGTTGCGAGACTGGTAAGAGATGCGACAACGGGTTATGAATCCCACCATGTCCAAAGCCGAACTCCGTGCCCGTCTCGATGAAATCGGGGTGCGTCCGAGCAAGATGCTCGGTCAGAATTTCCTGCTCGATACGAATCTGGCCCGTGCGATCGTTGCCGATCTGGAACCTTCACCGGGGGATCATCTCGTGGAAGTTGGTCCGGGCATGGGAGCCCTGACAGTACACATCCTCGCATCTCCCGCTCGACGGATCACTCTGATCGAGCGTGACCATCGGCTAGCAGCTGAATTGATAGAGCGCTATGCGGCCGAGATCGCCTCGGGGCGTCTCGAGATTCGTCAGGGTGATGGGGCGAAAACGGACCTCCTCTCTCTCTTTGGTTACGGCCCTGTGAAGATGGTGGGGAATCTCCCTTACAGCGCCTCGACGGCGATCATTTCACATTTCACCGTGGCCGCTTCACCCGCATCCAGACTTGTTCTGATGGTACAGAGGGAAGTTGGGGAGCGCCTTGCGGCCACGCCTGGGCACAAGGATTATGCTGCGCTCACGGTGCAGCTTGGGCGGCGCTGGGCGGTGCGAAAACTCCGCATTGTTCCCCCGGATGTTTTCTGGCCGCGGCCTGCTGTTGAGTCGGCGGTGATCGAGGTGAGCAAGCGTCCCGTGAAGGGTCTTCCTAATCCTGATCCCGTTGGGTTTTCGACTCTCGTGCGACAGGGTTTTTCCTCCCGACGGAAACAGCTCCGTTCTCTCCTGAAACTCCCCTCTGGAGTCTGGGAGGAGTGGGCCTCGGCCAAGGGATATCCCGTCACTGCACGGGCCGAAGATCTGCCTGTGGATGACTGGGCGGATCTGGCTCTTCATGTGACACCGGAGGGTCATGATCATCCTCTGGAGATGTGCGATGTGGTCGACTCGGATGACCGGATTCTTGAGTCGCGCCTCCGAAGTGACGTGCATGTGAATAACTCTCTACACAGGGCGGTTCACCTTTGGATCTTTAATTCTCGGGGGGAGCTTTTTCTGCAAAAACGTTCCCCCTGGAAGATCAATCAGCCCGACCGGTGGTGCTCGAGTGCGGCAGGTCATGTGGATAGCGGTGAGACCTACGAGGTGGCAGGTCACCGCGAGATGAGGGAGGAGATCGGGGCTGATTGCCCGCTGGTGAAGTTCTGGAAGGTAGGTGCCACGCCCGAGACCGAGTTTGAGTTTGTGGAGTATCTGGTGGGCATCTGCGATGGACCCTTCCGATTTGCCCCTGGCGAGGTCGAGACCGGAGCCTTTTTCCCAGTGGATCAGATTCGTCGCTGGGTGGAGCGCACGCCTGAGGAATTCACCCCGCTTTTCAAGATGGCTGCTGCTAAGTTCCTGGGTGAGACAGAGAGTCTCAGAAAATTGGCTATTGGCGCGCAATAGAGACATTATGACTCTTTCTTGGAGCGCGTGCTTTTAGTGTAATCTATCTATCTCCTTGTAATAAAGAGAGATGCGAAAGATCTAATTATCGGGCATGCCCTTTGCTTTGATAAAGATGCTATGTCTAAAATCCTAGGAATCGATTTGGGAACGACCAACTCCTGCATGTCAGTCATGGAAGGTGGGGAGCCGGTTGTTCTGGAAAACTCAGAAGGCGCCCGCACGACCCCATCGGTCGTTGCTTTCAGCAAGAGCGGCGAGCGTCTTGTCGGTCAGGCTGCAAAACGCCAGGCCATTACCAACCCACAGAACACGATCTTCTCCGTGAAGCGTTTCATGGGCCGCAAGTACGACGAGTGCCGCGGCGAGCAGGATCGCGTCCCGTATAAGCTCGTAAAAGCTGCCAATGGTGATGCCCACATTCAGGTTGAGATCGACGGAAAGCCCAAGGCTTTCTCACCACCCGAGATCTCCGCGATGATCCTCGCCAAGCTCAAGAGCGACGCCGAGGCGAAGCTCGGTGAGAAAATCACCCAAGCGGTCATCACTGTCCCCGCTTACTTCAACGACTCCCAGCGTAATGCCACCAAGGATGCCGGCAAGATCGCCGGTCTCGAGGTCCTGCGCATCATCAACGAGCCGACCTCTGCCTCCCTGGCCTACGGACTCGAGAAGAAGGCTGACGAGAAGATCGCCGTGTACGATCTCGGTGGCGGTACCTTCGACATCTCGGCCCTTGAGCTCGGAGACGGTGTGTTCGAGGTTCGCGGCACCAACGGCGACACCCATCTGGGTGGCGATGATTGGGATCACCGCATCATGGACTGGATCATTGATGAGTTTAAGAAAGAGTCAGGCATCGACCTCACCAAGCAGCCCGACGCCGTCCAGCGTATCAAGGAAGAGGCCGAGAAGGCCAAGATCGCCCTCTCCTCCACCCAGGAGTATGAGATCAATCTCCCCTTCGTCACCGCCGACGCCAGCGGTCCGAAGCACATTCAGAAGAAGCTTACCCGAGCGAAGCTCGAGCAGCTCACAGACGATCTCTTCCAGCGCACGATCAAGCCCGTCGAGGATTGCTTGGCCGATGCGAAGTGGAAGAAGGGCGATGTGAACGAGCTCGTTCTTGTCGGTGGCATGACCCGTATGCCGAAGGTCGTCGAGACCGCCCGCAACATGATCGGCAAGGAACCCCACAAGGGTGTGAATCCTGACGAGGTTGTGGCGATCGGTGCGGCCATTCAGGGCGGCGTGCTTCGCGGCGACGTGAAGGATGTTCTCCTTCTCGACGTCACCCCGCTCACCCTCGCGATCGAGACCGCCGGAGGCATCGCCACCCCGATGATCCCCCGCAACACCACGATCCCTACCAAGAAGAGCAACGTCTTCTCAACCTACAGTGACAACCAGCCCGGTGTGGAGATCAAGGTTCTCCAGGGAGAGCGTCCGCTCGCCCGCGACAACAAGCAGCTCGGCGTTTTCCATCTCGATGGTATCCCGCCAGCCGCTCGTGGCACACCTCAGATCGAGGTCACCTTCGACATCGATGCCAATGGAATCTTGAACGTCTCCGCCAAGGACCTCGGTTCAGGTAAGGAGCAGAAGATCTCCATCACCGGATCGAGCGGACTCAGCAAGGAAGAGGTTGAGCGCATGCAGCGTGAGGCCGAGGCCCATGCTGCTGACGATCTCAAGGCCAAGGAAGGCATCGAGATCCGCAACAACGCCGACACGCTCGCATACCAGTGCGAGAAGCAACTCACCGAACTCGGTGAGAAGCTCGATGGCGCTAAGAAGAAGGAGATCGAAGACGAGATCGCCAAGGTACGCGAGGCCCTCAAGGGCACCGACATCGAGGCCGTCAAGTCCTCCTACGAGACCCTTCAGACCAAGTTCCAGGAAGTCAGCGCCGAACTCTACAAGAACGCCGCCGCAGCGGGTGCCGGAGCCGGACCTGAAGCAGCAGCTGGAGCAGCAGCTGGAGCAGGTGCCGCAGCCTCGGAGCCCAAGAAGGACGCGGATGTCGTCGACGCCGAGTTCGAGATGGTCGATGAGGACAAGAAGGACAAGGAAAAGAAGTAAGAACGAGAAATCGGATTTCCTGATTTCACACTCTTTAACCTTCTAATCTTTCACCGCCTCAAAAATTTAGCAACAAGCCTCCCCGCAGGTGCGGGTCGGGGCACTCGTTAGAAACCCACAAACAAAGGAAAAACACACCATGGCAGTAAAAATCCAACCTCTCGGTGACCGTGTGCTCGTGCAGACGATCGAAGAGAAGGAAGTCAAGAAGGGCGGGATCATCATCCCTGACACCGCCAAGGAAAAGCCGACAGAGGCTCAGGTCGTTGCTCTCGGCACCGGCAAGCTCGATGACGAGGGCAAGAAGATTGCCTTCACCGTCAAGAAGGGCGACACCGTCCTCATCTCCAAGTACGGCGGAACCGAGGTCAAGGTCGACGGCGAAACCTACCTGATCATGCGCGAGGACGACATCCTCGGCATCATCGGCTAATCAACCAATCTAACCAACCAACACACAGAAGAATATTATGGCAGCTAAACAACTCCAGTTCGACGAGACCGCACGCCACGCACTCCTGCTCGGTGTCGAGAAACTCGCCAAGGCAGTCAAGGCAACGCTTGGGCCCTCGGGTCGCAACGTCATCCTCGACAAGAAATTCGGCAGCCCCACGATCACCAAGGACGGCGTCAGCGTCG
>DAISZK010000034.1:0-27918 GCA_036824855.1 Chthoniobacterales bacterium
CCGGAAGGTTTCCGGGACGAGGAAGGTTTGGATTTTTTTTTCAACGGAGCGCAGTTGGTACCGAAGTCGCGGGCGCGGAAAGATCGTTGATCCTTTGCTGAAGGTCAAGGATCTCTTTCTGGACAGAGATCATTTTTTCGGTCTCGAGCCCCGGTGTTCTGAGTTGGAGGGTTGCCGCCTGTTGCTTTTTCTTCAGATCGATCAGTCTCAGGTTGCGGATCGCATCCTGGATGGCCAACAGAGGAGTAGCGGGCAACTTCTCCAACTCCCATCCACTGACGAGGGGTTGCAGCGAGGAGGGGATCAAGGCAAGAACGATTGAGGGGGTGGGATTCTCCACTTCCTGAAGAGGGGGCAAAAGTTCCCGTAGGAGGGCTAGCTCCGGATCAAGCTCCTCGACCCGGAAAGAAGTCTCCGAGGAGATCCATTCCCTAGCCTCCTTGGAGAGGAGTGCCAGTCCACAGATCAGTTGTGTGGAAGCAGATACGGATAGGCGGTCTCCCTGGGACGAAGAAGCCGATCTCGATTCTTCCAGCTCTGGTAGCGAAATCGAATGACGTAAGCCTGCTTCACGTAATGCCGACTCAGACATTCCCAATCTGACCGCAACATGGGATGTCGTGGTCTCCCTGAGAGCTGTTTCCGATAAAAGTGCCAGAAATCCACCAAGGCGCTGGGCAACCACGGCTTTCTCCCTGGGTCCGAGACTTCCTCCGGATGCTTCCGCAGCTCGATCGATGGTGTGGTCGAAGAAGTCCTTTGCCCCGGAGATTTTATCGGTAAAGGCGTCGACTCCCTGTCCACGGATGAGGGAATCAGGATCCTCACCGGCGGGAAGTTTCGCCACCAAAACGGCAAGACCCGCACTCAGGAGAGCGGGGAGTGATTTCTCAACGGCATTCTGCCCGGCATTGTCCGAGTCGAAGCAGAGGACGACTTTTTCCACAAAACGCCGCAAGAGCCTTGCCTGCTCGGTCGTGAAGGCTGTTCCCTGGGGAGCCACGACATTCTTCACGCCGTGCTCGAATGCTGAGATTAGATCGATCTGCCCTTCCAGAACGATGGCGCTACCTGCCTCAATGAGCGGTCGCTTGCTTTTATCGAGACCGAAGAGGACGCGTCCCTTGGAGAAGATGGGTGTCTCCGGGGAGTTTACATATTTCGCCTCCCGATCGTTGTCGCTCAGGATCCGGCCACTAAAGGCAACGACTTCCCCATAGTCATTGCGGATCGGGAACATCAGGCGATCGCGGAAGCGGTCATACCCCCCCTGAGTATCACCCTCCTTGGTCGTGAGGAGACCACCAGCCAGTAGTTCATCTCGGGTAAAGCCCTTGGCCATGGCCCAGTTCCGAAAGGTCTCCCATCCCCTGGGTGCGAATCCAAGGAGCCAACTCACAGCGATCTCCTTGGTAAGGCCCCGTTTTTTGAGGTAGGCCCGGGCGTGTTCCGCATCGCGGTTACGCAGGAGGTTCATATGGAACCATTCAGCTGCCTCCTTGTGAAGTTGCAGCAATCGACTCCGTTGATCCCGCCGTGATTGTTCTGCTGGATCATTGTTCTCAATCAGGACGATGCCGGCACGCTGGGCAAGCTTCCGGACTGCGCTCGGAAAATCGATGTGCTCGTAATCCATCACAAATCGGAAGACGCCTCCTCCAGCACCACAGCCAAAGCAGTGGAACGTCTGCCTGGAAGGATTCACATGAAAGGAGGGGCTCTTCTCCTTGTGAAAGGGACAGAGAGCTCGAAAACTCGTGCCTGCACGCTTGAGTGGGAAATAGCCTCCAATGATCTCTGCAATATCGCTGGCTTCAGCGACTTTCTGGACACTCTCTTCAGCGATGCGGGGCATGGAAGAGAAGGTAAAAGGTAAAAGGAAAAAGGTACAAAGGATTACCTTAGGCTTATGCCACGATCATTCGTAGAGCCACGGCAGTCGACATGACGAGAAGAAGCCAGTCAAACGGAGCCTGGGGAATCTTTCCGAGAAGATAGCGGCCCCCAATCATGCCAAGTGCAACCGCCGGTAGCAGTGCAAGATTCAACATCAACGAGGAGTGGGTAATTAGTCCCAAGCTCCAACTGAAAGGAACCTTGGTGAGGTTCGACACAAAGAAAAACCAGGCACAGGTCCCAACAAAGGCCATCTTATCGAATTTTTTGGCAAGCAGGTAGAACGTCATGGCAGGCCCTCCAGCATTTGCCATCATCGTCGTGACTCCCGCGAAGAAGCCCGATCCCGTTGCAAGCACCGGATGGTGCATCATGCCGGAGAGAAGGCGGCGGTCGAACCTCTGCCATACGACCAAGAGCATCATCATCAGGATCATCCATCCCAGAAAATGTCCGAAAATACGGTCCTGGATCCGACTCATCAGGAACCATCCTGCAACTAGTCCCAAAAAAGTGGAGGGGATCAGTCCCACGAGCAGATGCCACTCCACATGCCTTCGGTAGATCCCGATTGCCATGAGATCTGCTGCAATGAGCATCGGCAGCACCGCCCCGGTAGATTCCTTGGCAGGCATGATCTGGGTCATCAGGACGATCGTGATGAGTCCGCATCCGTTAAATCCCGCCTTCGTCAGTCCAACGCAGACTGCTGCCAAGCAGGCCAAGGACCAAGCGAGAGCGCTCAGATGAGGGAGGTCGGAAAACACAGGAGGGAGGCCTTAGAGCGCTTTCCCTGCCGCACACTCGAGAACCTGAATCTGCTTATCCAGAAGAGCCGGAGTCTTTTCGATTTCCATAACAACACGCGTTGTCAAGGCCTTGAAGCACTCCATAACCTGCTTTCCGGCCGAGGCACGAAGCATTCCTGCAAACCGACTCGTGGGTACCACAAGGTTGGTGTAGCGGATCAGGCTCATCCCGTCGTGCTCTTCCACCCGAAGGCTCCCGATGGAAGATTTCGAGTAGCGGGATTGGGTGACACACCAGACGATATCATAATCGTGATTGGAAATCATCTTCAGTTGATTCCTGGAGACATAAACCTCATCGGGTAGAAAAAAAGGCATGGAGAGTGTGTACTCGGCATTGATGACATTCGGTTCCGGAGAGTTCAGGACCTTCACGGAAATACAGTTCGGGATGTACTCGGGATCTTTTTCGCAGTTCCAGAAAACTGCAGCCACGGAGGCAGGGGGAGCCTTCACCAATTGATAAATAATAAACCTCGGCCAGACACTCCCATCGACATTCTCTTCGAATTCCACGATTTTTCCCTCCGACAGCTCCTTCTGCTCGAAATGAGGCAGGCCATTCCAGACCTCTCCAGCTGCATGAGCGCCCTTCATGAAGCCGAGAATTGCTAAAAGAATCAACACGAAGGTTAGCGGCTTGGCATTCATGTTCCTTTTCTATCGTTACGACAATATTGGGTCAACAGGAGCTGATGCTCGGGAGAGTAAATCAGTGAAGCAAAACGCGCCAACTTGAGCTCATTAGGCACTCCTTGATGACTGCAAACTTAGCGGCTTGGGGCCCCTTCCATGCAGAAGCCGTCTTGACTGCTTTTCCTTGGATCTTCAGCAGATGATCGAGAACTTCCAAAACGAGTGAGGGGAGTTCCTCTTCATCGAGATCGTTCAACCATGGGATTCTAGCATCCAAAAGCCAGACACCCGTCTCATCGACTTGGATCAACTCCGAGGCCCAGCGTAGGATCGTAGTGAGAGCATTCCCCTGATGACGCGACGAAATCAGTCGGTGGAGATCGTCGCGCCGTTCAAGATTCAGAAGCAGGGCCAGAAAGAAGCGATGCTCCACATCCTCAATCGAGGCTCGCATCGCAGTGAGGGCATCCCGTCGGATGATCTCTTCGAGAGTCTTTTTGATAGGAGACACAGCCGAACCGTATTTGCGGGCAAAGCGACTCCAGGCACGATCCCACTCGCCAAGATTCCGCAGATGTCCGAAACAGTTCTGAAGAACAAAAAAGCCCCGCTCCAAATCGAGCTCCCCGAGCATTTTTAGCACTAGATCCGCATAGTCAGGTGCTCCGGTGTGCTCCAGGACGTCGAGAAGTTGCTTGCGCCTGGTCGTCAGTGCATCCTGCTGGACAGGATCGAGTGCGACATGGGGAGGGAGGTAGGTGAACTGAGGTCCTGTTCCCGGGTCGGAATGTGTTCGGATGACGATGGTGATTGAGGGAGTCTCCAAATGAAAGAGGGAGTGGATGCAGGTCCGTCCCGAGATGATAGGAACCGTACTGCCTGTTTGCAGAAGCGTGACATCCTGAAGTTTCAGGTCACCCAGTCGGAAGTGTGCGGTGACCGACTTCGCTTTCTCAAAGTCATAGGTTGAGTGAATGCTCGATCCCGCCATGACATGGAATGCCCCGGAGAACTCGTGCTGGTGGATGTCCGTTGTCCCGTCGAGCCAGAAAAGGGCCTGGATGTAGAACTTTGGGTTGTCAAAGAGGATTAACTCGGGTTGCCCGAACCCGGATGACGTTTGAAAGGGTTGTTCATCACTTAACAGGAATTCATGGATCAGTTCCGGGAGATCGACGTGAACCGAGGGTTTTCTTCTCTCGAGTGCCTTCCGGGCAATATCGGGAAAAAGGGTCAGGTCGAAATTCGCTTTCCTCCACTGATCATAAACTGACTCACCGAGTTTTTTAAAAAAGGGGTCCATCACGAAACTCTTTCGTAGGGGAATCCTCGGGACAAGAACCATTCCTAGGTATCCTGCGGCAAGGAATCTTAGGGATTTCCTTGTGAGCTTTTTTAGCAGGAATTATCCTAAACAAGTGATCTGGGGGGTATAGCTCAGTTGGTAGAGCGCTTCGTTCGCAATGAAGAGGCCAGGGGTTCGACTCCCCTTACCTCCACCACAGTTCATTTAGATGGCTCGAGTGATTCCCAGTGATTGCAGGGAAGTGAGTTTGAGGAGTTTCGACCCTTCTTATGCTTGATCAGCGGCGGAAAGCACCGCCGCCACCCTTGAATCCTCCTCCGCCTCCAAAGGAGTGATTGCCGCCACCGAAGCCTGAATCACGAAAGGATCCTGCATTGCGGGCGAAGCGTTGATTGTCGAGATCGTGCCCGACGTCGCTGTGGGCAATCGAGCTGTCGGCATTCCTCCATCCCGAGCTGTCGTGCTGCTGCCAAGCCCCGTCCGAGGAACTGCGATAGGCATTCCCATCACGCCCGGCAAAGACATTGTTCTCCCCGAGATGCGAGGAGTCGTGTGCTAGGGAATCCCGGGACAAGTCCCTGTTGTCAGTTGCCCGTTGCGCGTCGGCGTCGTCGTTATGGAGGTTCTGAGATGCCTGCGGATGAGCGGCCTTAAAGTTCTGCTCGGCGCGGTTCATGTCGCTTGCCGCCTGCGGGTGGTTCTGGTCAAAGTTCTGCCGATCCTGCTGAAGTTGCTGGCGGTTCACATTGGATAGGTTGTTGTTGCCCCAGCGGTTGTAGACATTGTTTTGAACGGCGTTCACATTGTTCCAATTCTGGTTAAAGTTGTAGGTATTGCCACCCCATCCGCCACCCCAGGCCCCCCATGATGGAGAACACCCCCATCCATGATCGGCCAGCATTCCAAAGGCAAAGCCGGTTGCCAGTCCGCAGGCCAGTCCCGTGCCGAAGCCGTAGGTCAGGGGTGGTGCAATCCAGGCCGAACCGATATAGGGGACATAGCTGTAGCCCGTACCGAAGACAACCACCCCCTCCGGAGAGAGGCAGGTTCCATAATAACCGGGAGTGTAACCCACATTCACATACTCGGGACTCGATCCGTAGACATAGACATTGGTGGCGTAATAGATCGGGCAACTCGGGGGGATGGCGTAGATCGCTTCCGGTACCTTTTCGGCAACGCTCCACGGCCCCGAGGGGGAGGATGCCTTGAACCAAACGCCGTTAATCACGGCATAGTAGCGTGAGGAAGAGACTCTTACAACCGGGGTGGCGGTGTTGATCGCGTAGGAGAGGTCTGTGCCTGAGATCTTGGAGAACAGCGGCTCGCCATCATAGCTGACGATGCCCGGTGACGAGCGGGCGATCCGGGCTGTCTGCGGCACGGAGGCTGAGATGATCGCCTCCCTTGCTTGACTGGTCCCTGCAACCGAAGCGAGTACTGTTCCGGCGGGGGCATTCTCGGGGATATTTGAAAAATCAGCCGGCAGTTGATTGGCCGGGACATATTGCCATGCTCCCGTGAGATTCTGTGTCGAAAACCAGCGACCCGAGATCACGAGATAATAGGTCTGCTTGGCCACATCCATGAAAAGCGAGGAACTGGTGTTTGCGGCATGGAGGAGCTGTGTGCCGCTGACGGGCTGAAAGTCGGGGGCTCCCTGGGTGACGATGAGTTCGGCTGGGACGGTGCTGACGTATACCGTGGGTGTGGCGGAGGGGGTTGTCCCCTGCTGGGGATCATAAAGCTGCACGTTGCCAGCCGAGGTCGCTTGCTGAAGCAGCGATGTCAGGGAATCGGGAGGAGTGGCCGCTGGGATCCAACTGCCAGAGATCTGGGTGGACTGGACCCACCCTCCGTTGATCCGGAGATAGAATATGCCGCTCGATTGATCGAGGGCAATGAGGGCCTGCGTGTTGATCACGTGCAGCAGGGAGGATCCGGGAACAGGGCGCAGTGCAGGTTGGCCGTCCACCAAGACAAGAATGGCAGGGGTTTGGCTAAGGATGATCCTAGGGACGGGATTCTGCACTGCCACGGACTTGGGTTTCTTGGACTCTGCTTGAGTCACGGCAAGATTAGCCTGAATGGCCTGCAGCGAGACGCTTGATCCCCAGAGTTGTGCTTGCGCGGCGACTGCCTGGGCATAGTTCATGGACTGATCGGGTATGGACGGGAATGTAGCCTTCACGACGGAGACCTCATTCAGTGCGACGGTCATACCGTCGGGGTTGGAAGAGGTGATGGCGGTGAGCTTCACCGTTCCGAATGCGGGCGCTGTAGCTCCTTGGGGAGTCGCGGAGACAGCCATCCGGAAAGCAAGGACACCGTTTGCCAGAGACGTTGCCTGGGGCTGGTAGGCAGTGTAGGTGGTTCCGTTATTGGTGAAACTCCTGGGCCAGCCTTGAGAGGGATTGGCGGTCTGCTGGGCAGAGACGCAGGTCGTGAATAACGCCACGAACAATGCGAGAACAAGGGTAAGACGAAAAAGGATGTTCATTGAAAGGACTCTAAAAGAGTCATGCATACTGTCAAACAGCCCTTCATCCGCCACGAATCAGGAAGAAACTGCATTCCTGCATTTACTGACGGGCTTTGCGAACTTCCTCTTTCTCCCTCCTGTAGGCATCATGCGTCATGATCGCAAGTTTATGTCGCATCGTGTCGTAGATCGCAAAGGTGACTCCATCAGGGGTGCGCCAGACACCATTGATCGAAAAGCGTGGAGAGGGGATCCAGTCGGGGCTTCCTCCCTCACTCCTGAGAAGAGATTGGATGCGATCAGCGGGGAGTTCCACGGGAAGACCTGATTCCTCATTCTCGGAAAAGATGCTTAGAACATCGCATTTCCCTTTGTAAAAATGAGCAATCGCACAGATCCCATCCTTCCTGAAGCAGAGCAAGCCACTCTCCTTCAGGGCATCCCGCTCCGGTTTTCCATAACGAGCCATACATTGTTCCTTACTGGCTCCGATCTCGGCATGAAGCAGGGATCCGATGAGACTGAAAATAAGAATCAAGGGCAGCAACCTCATGGTGGGAGATCATGGACGGAAAATCGCGTGATTTGCACTTGCAAAAGATTCACCGGAAAACGATCAACGCGTTATGGAATTCACTAATGCAACCGTTCACGCCAAGGCCAATGTCTACTTCGAGGGGCAGGTCATCTCTCACACCGTCATCACCAAGGAGGGTGAGCACAAGACTGTCGGAGTCATCCTTCCGGGTTCCTTTCATTTTGGAACTGGCAAGGCCGAGCGCATGGAGATTGTCGAGGGAGCGTGCGAGGTTGTTCTCGATGGCTCCCAAAAAAACGATACTCACACTGCGGGGCAGGCCTTTGAGGTGCCTGCAAACTCCGGCTTCACCATCACGGTGAAGGCCGATCCCTGCCATTATATCTGCTCATTCATCGGCTAAAGCCGAAATGGAAGTCGGAAATTCGGAGTTGGGAGTTTGGGGCTCTTTGATTCCCATCTACCATCTTCAATCTTCTAGCTCCTAATTTTTGCATGAGCAAAAATTCTTCCACTCGCTATGACCGGGCTTATTTCGATCGGTGGTATCGTGATCCGAAGACTCGGGTAAAATCACAATCAGGCATTCGTAGAAAGGCCGCTCTGGCTCTCTCCGTGGCGGAGTACTATCTGGAGCGTCCGGTCCGAACGGTTCTCGATGTCGGTTGCGGGGAGGGGAACTGGCTCCCTGCCATGATCTCGCTACGACCAAAGATCCGCTACACAGGAGTTGATGCGAGCACGTATGCTGTCGATCGATTTGGTAAAAAGCGAAATATTCGCCTTGGCAGCTTCGCCACCCTTGACGAAATCGGACTCAAGGAGGATTACGATCTGATCGTCTGCAGCGACACGCTCTTTTACCTCCCCCTCACTGAACTCGAGCAAGGGATCGCCTTGCTCGCCCATCGCTCAGCCGGTGTCGCATTCCTGGAACTCTACACAGGAGAGGATTCGCTGATCGGTGACTTTCCCAACGAAGGACTTCAATCCGCTTCTTTCTACAGGAAAATGCTCACGCGGCACGGCTTCCTCTCCGTTGGTTCCCACTGCTACCTCGGCCCCGACATGGCGGAACGGGCGATGCAGATGGAGCATCTCTGATAATCCCCCATAGCCGTAATTGATGCGAAGGAAGGCTTGGCGTTCATAGAGTCTTTTCCTGAGTTCCTGAGTTCCATATTTCATCTTCTGCATTAGGTTCGCTTTATGAAGATCGCCCGCATTCTCCTCCCAGACGGCATCATTCATTATGCCCGACCTCTCGATGAGCGGGGTACCTCGATGGAGATCCTCTCCGGCGACCCGTTTCAGGGAGTTCACGCCACAGGGAGAAGGGTCTCGGAATTTACCCTGCTTGCACCAATGGTTCCAGCCGCCATCCTCTGCATCGGCCTGAACTACCGGAAGCACGCCGAGGAGATGAATGCCAAGATCCCGAAGTTCCCCATTCTTTTTCTCAAGAATCCCTCCGCACTCCTTGATCCCGGGGCCGCAATCAGAATCCCGAGGAAGTTAGTTTCCACCCAAGTCGATTTCGAGGGGGAGTTGGCCATCATCATTGGTAAGTCCTGCCACAACGCTACCAGAGAAAATGCCCTTGATCATGTCCTCGGATATACCGTGGCCAACGATGTCAGCGCACGGGACTGGCAGAAGGACTTGGGAGGCTCCCAATGGTGCCGGGGTAAATCCTTCGATACCTTTGCCCCCATGGGGCCGTGGCTTGTCACCACCGATGAGATTCCCGATCCGAACACCCTCCGTATCACGACGCGAGTGAATGGAGAGACTCTTCAAGATTCCAACACAGGAGATATGATCTTCGATGTGCCTGCCCTCATCGAGTTTCTGAGTGGTGACACCACGCTTCCTGTCGGTACGGTGATTCTGACCGGAACCCCCTCGGGAGTGGGCGTCGGACGAAATCCCCAGCGATGGTTGCAGTCTGGAGATCGCGTCGATGTAGAAATCGAGGGAATCGGAACGCTTTCCAATCCGGTTGTCTAAGTATTAAATCGCATCCCCCTTGCGTCACCAGTTTGTTATGGTACTTGTTATGGTATGGCTACCATGACTCATCGGGCTACGTTCGCGTTGGATTCCTGCGCAATCTCCCGCCTTAAAAAACTCTCCACGATCTGGCAAACCTCCCAAGCTGAAGTGATCCGAAGAAGTCTGGAAATTGCAGAGCAGTCGAATTCAGGAAGCAACGAAATCGAGAATCGATTGAAAGCATTCGATCAACTCAGAACGCGACTTAAAAAACGCAAAATCAATGTGGAAACGTGGATTAAAACTGCTCGTGAGTCACGGCGCTAAAAGAGTATGGAAACAACCATTCACCTTGATACGAACTGCCTGATCCGCTTCGCCGGGGGGACTTCTGAAAAATTGTCAGCCGACGTTCTGGGATGGATTAATCAAGGCGTTTCAGTACAGGTCAGTGCCATGGCTTGGGCGGAATTCCGATGCGGTCCATTGACCGATGATGATTGCATCCTGGTTTTAGAGATTCTCGAAGGAGTTGTTCCCATCAATCGAGAGATCTCTGATGAAGCCTCACACCTTTTCAATGCTACGGGACGTCGATCCCGATCCTTGGCTGATTGTCTCATTGCGGCAACGGCCATCAGAAACGGGGCTCATCTTTTCACAGAGAATCGGAAAGATTTTAAACCATTCCTTGCTCACGGACTTCAACTCGCTTGAGCATGGGCAGCTCCCCTCTCTCCCTTGAAGAACGACTGGCTTCTTGGGGCCAAAAAATAAGCCCCGGGATCTTTCCACTGATACCGAGGAAGTTTTTCTCCGAGATTCTCGCGGGTGTTTCCTTGGCGGCGATGAATATCCCTCAGGCGATGGGTTATGCCCGGATCGCTGGAACACCTGTCATTACCGGACTCTACACCCTTCTTTTTCCCGTTATTGCTTTCGCGCTTATGGGGGGCGCCCGCTCCCTCTTTGTTGCTGCCGATTCGGCAACGGCCGTCATCCTGTTGACAGGAATCTCCCCGATGGCTCGCCCGGGGACGGCCGTCTTCCTGACCCACGCTTCCGTGGTTGCGCTCATCACCGGCGGGTTGCTCCTCCTTGCCAGAGTCTTTCGCCTTGGTTTTCTGGCCGACTTTCTCTCCCGCACGGTCCTTATCGGATTCCTGACAGGGGTGGGATTCCAAGTGGGCATTGCGGTGCTTGGGCAGATGATTGGGATCCCAACTCCCTCCAGTATGCCGCTGGAGCAACTCCACACGATCTTCACCCATCTTCGGCAACTCCATTCGCCGACCCTCGGCATTTCATGTGTTGTGTTGGCTCTGATTCTTGGCACACGTCGCTGGGCTCCGAAAGTACCGGGAGCCCTGATTGCTGTGCTCGGCACTATTCTTGGTAGCTATTTGCTCGATTTTCAACATGCCGGAGTCCGACTCATTGGTCCTGTGGAGGGGGGATTCCCTCCGTTAGCCCTACCGCTGATTTCGTGGTCAGACATGAAGGCCCTGCTTCCGATTGCAGGTGCCTGTTTCGTCATGATCATCACCCAGAGTTCGGCAACGGCGCGAGCCTTCGGAATCAAGCATCACACCATTCCTGATGAGAACCGGGATCTCCTGGGACTCGGAGCGGCAAATGTCATGGCAGGACTCTCCGGAACCTTTGTGGTCAATGGCAGTCCCACCCAGACCGCCATGCTGGAGTCATGCGGGGGGCGAAGCCAACTCGCAAATCTGGCTACCGCTGCAACCGTGGGACTTGTCCTGATCATGCTGACTGGTCCCCTTAAGTTTCTGCCGATCTGCGTTCTCGGAGCGATTGTCTTCATTGTTGCGATTGGAATGATCGACTATGGCGGTTTCCGGAATCTCTGGACCTGTAGTGGCAAAGAATTCCATGTGGCTTTGCTGACAGCACTCTCCGTGGTCTGTCTCGGAGTCGAATACGGCATCTGCATCGCGATCGTTATTTCCCTCTTGGACCATGTCCGCAGGGGCTACCAACCCCGCACGGCCGTCGTGGTCCGTGATCCCGAGATCCACTGGCGCATGGAGAAGCCCGAACCAGGAGTCTTTGTGGAACCGGGAGTGATCCTCTACTGGTTCGGCACCGACCTTTACTACGCCAATGCCCCCCATTTCTGTCAGGAGATCCGGCATCTTGTCGTCCATTCCCCCGGCGTCAAAGTCATCATTGTCGACTGCGGTCCCATCACCTCGATGGACTTCACGGCGGGACGAGCCATCTTGGAACTCCACTCGGATCTCAATGAAAAAGGAGTTACCCTAGCGTTGGCACGCGTTACGGTTGGCCTGCGTAAAGATCTCGATCGACAGTGCCTGACCAGTGTTATCGGCGAACGAAATATCTTCATCTCCCGCAAGCAGTCACTGGCTGCATTCCGTGATCCCTCCTACACACCGCCCTCCCACAAGCAGCTTTCATGAAGAAAAAACTCTCTCCGCACTGGAAAAAAGATTCGGACAAGCACGACTATTCAGCTGCCGCAAGCTTTCTGACTCTCCTGATGGAGCCAGATCGGGCGAAAGAAATCGCCGCGCGATTCAAGAAGACGCCGGTTTCCACCTTCCTGGTCAAGGACCTCCTGAGGGCTAGTCGACTACCACTCCTTCCGACGGACAACTTCCATGTCAAAAAAGACCTCAGGAAAGTCAAGGAGGGGAGCCTTTTTTCCCCTGTTTTGCTTGTTCGTGGTGAGATCGAGGTGAGATCGAGGTGGATCGCCCTCTCATTATTGCCGACGGATATCATCGCGTCTGTGCAAGCTACTATCTCGATGAGAATGCGGAGATCCCTTGCCATCTGGTGACATTATAAATTGATCATCACTGCACCATAAGACATCAAAATTAGAACTCTATGGAAGTCATCATCTCTCAGGATCCATGTTCCGCCTCCATTCTTGCGGCTAGACTCATCTCCAGGCTCATCAGCATAAAGCCCGATGCCGTGCTCGGCCTTGCCACCGGAAGCACCCCCTTGAACCTCTATAGGGAACTAATCCGAATGCATCGTGTCGACGGGCTCGACTTTTCTCGGGTGCGTACCTTCAACCTCGACGAGTACATCGGCCTACCTCCAGATCATCCCGCTTCGTACCATAGTTTCATGGAAAAGAATTTTTTCCATGATGTGAATATTCCCCCTGGAAACATTCATCTGCCCGATGGACTTGCTTCGGATGTGCCGTTGCATTGCGAAGCTTACGAGCAGGCGATCCGTGATGCTGGGGGAATTGATCTCCAGATCCTTGGCATCGGTTCGGATGGTCACATCGGGTTTAACGAACCCGGTTCCTCACTTGCTTCCCGCACGCGTATCAAGACACTCACTCCTGGTACCCGAGAGGACAATTCCCGCTTCTTTGGAAAACCGGAGGATGTTCCCCATCATGTGATCACCATGGGAATCGGTACCATCATGGAGAGTCGTATCTTGGCACTGCTGGCGTTCGGAGAAGGAAAGGCCAAGGCTGTTGGAGAAGCCGTTGAGGGCGCAATCAGCGCAAGCAACCCCGCCACGGTCCTTCAGTTACACCCTAATGCCAAAATCTACCTCGATGAGTCAGCGGCAAGTAGCTTGGAGCGCATCGACTACTATAAGTGGGTTTTCCAAAACAAACCCGCATGGCAGGCCGATAGCTAAATTTACTCAAATAATCCCTCCATGACACTTAACGAACCGTTTTACTGATTTCTGAAACTCCTAGAAAACGTCTCGCCCACCGCTGGCCGAAGTGATGCTGAGATCCGATGGAGAGAATCATAGCTGTCAGTAGCGTGGAGATGCAGAGGACTCCATAAATCTTGAATGCTCGATCTGCATTTCTCGTCAGTGTGAAAAGAATGAAATAGACGACAAGTGACACTGCAAAACTCCAGACCCAGAGCATCCCCGTGCTCATGGTGATGCCTGGCTGATCAGCTAGCGTGGATATTGCGATGAATCCCGGCATGAGTAGGAGGATAAGGATCCCCAGAAGTAGGATGAGAGCAAAGCCGAGGAGATGTCCCATCGTCTGTGCAATCCGTTGCGTGATATTTCTATTGCTGTTCATGAATCACCCGCCAAATCCCATTCTGCGTTTTGAGGACACCGGTTCCACCGCTTCCGAGAAGATCTCGGCCAATGAGTAGTCCTCCTTTTTCGAGAGTTCCTTTCCGAGATGTAACGCCAAGCGTTGAGCCTGATCGGCAGTCAATCGCTCAAATCTGCGATTTGCTATCAGCCGTCCCGGCCTAAGTAGCGCCTGATCAATTTCAGCAATCGGACAATTGATGGAGCAGATAATCTGCAGGCTAAGGAAGTCTCCAAGCATTCCGTCCGTAAGGTTGAGAATAGCACTCACTTCGTCCCGATTGTCCGATCCACGTGTCATCAGTGCTGCATCCGCATCCTCAAGAATCACGGCTAGCTGCTTATCTGCATGGGAGCTTCGCTCTTTGGCCCAGAACCCAATGAACTTTGGATTGGAAAGCATGTCCATGGATGATGGCGGGATAAAGTAGAAGCGGTGTGTTTCCATCAGTGACCCGATCAGATGCCTCAGATACGAGGTTTTCCCGGTGCCGGGCTTCCCCTCCAGAATGGATAATCCTTTTTTTCTCTCCGTCAGCTTTCCTTTGAATTCATTATGCCAGTTATCCATACCCTCGGGATAGTGAAGGCCAAAAACCTCATTGCTTAATTTGGATTCCTGTTCCAAGGGAACTGTGTGTGATGAGATGTCGATATCATCAAGCCTGATCAACTCGAAGCTACCTGCTTCGGGAGGCGTAGGTATGCTGTAACGTTCGGCAAAAACTCTCGCCATTCTTTCAGCCTCATCTTCCGTTGAGGCATAGGTGACAATTCTTGGAACTGCCCGATCTCCGTAGAGAAATGATTTCTCACCAAACTGGAAAATCACGTCGCTCCACTCATCCTCCTTACACCCGCTTCGAAGTAGCTTGAAGGATCTGACCAAAAACCCCGGATTATCCATGATGGCCCGGTTATAGTCATATTTCCCTGGCAACCTGCAGGCATGCATGGGCTCCCCACCGAATGCTATGACAACTGGTGCGGGAGGGCAGTTTCGCTCCGGGTAGTATGCCTTCCCATCGGAGAGACTCCAATTAAGGGAAACTTCCTTTGCTTGGACGAGCGTGGCGGCATTGGAATCGAGGGCGGCGGCAGGTCCTTGGTTGCGCTGGTTTCTGGGTCTGGTGATCATGGATCCATCATTCCGAACTCATCCACGTGGTGACAGGGAAGGCATTGTCCCCAATCCGTGACCTGGATGATTGTCTCACCTCATGAGGAGAGATAGCTTTTCTAGCATGACGGCAGCCCCCTCCAAAGCTCACAAAGAGTCCAACGAATTGGCCGAGGATCTCAAAAAGCTCAAGGCTCTGGCTTATCGGCGCCTTGAGTACTCGGAGGATGACATCCGGCGCTACCATGCATTGCTGAAGAAAAAGGGACCGGAGGTCATGGCTCCCTTGACAAAACTCCATCGCTGGATGTTGGTGCCGGTGACACTCTGGCCAATCCACCTCCAGCCAGTATTCGTCGCCTGCATGGATGCCATCGAGGCAGGGAAGCCACTGGATGAGGAGTTGAAGTTCCTGCTTGCCCAGCTCCACGAGCCACTGGGAGAGAAGGCCTGCCACGTTGTAGCCGAGCACGAGCGTCTCGTTTGGAAGGGTGGCTATGAATCCCTCGTCAACACAGCCGCCAAATTTGACTCCATCCAGAAGGATGCAGAGCGTAATCCCGACTTCCTGAGGGAATGGAGGGAGATCAAAGCCCAGTGGGATGTGAGGCAATTCACTGACAGCAAGGGGATCATTCGACGATCACTGACAGGTGAGCGGAATCTACGCTCTCGCTTTTGGGTTGAGTGGTCGGATCCGAAGGAGCGCTTCCAGGCGGTCTTCGATCTCTTCTGCCATCGTTGGAATCTCTACGGTATGGAGAAGGGGAAGCCCCTTGTCATGAAGCTCTCGGTGAATCTCACCGCTTACGGAACCATGATCTTCATTCCTGCCTACTGGTCCTTTGATGCGAAGAGGGATGTGCGCTGGGACGCCGTCACGAAGCTCCACCGAGCACGAGCCTTGAAGAAACAAGGAGAGGGAATGGCCGAGAGTGCGGAGAAACGCCGCTCCGATTCGGTGAAACTCAAGAAGCTCGATGCCGAAGCTAAGAAGCTGAAGCTTCGTGGAGAAGCCCGGCATGTCTTTCTCTGCAAAGGGCTGGGTCTGGATGAGAGGACTGATCCGAAGAGACTGGCTAGGTTAAGAAAAGAATTAGGATGGGACAGCAATCTAAAAAGCACGAAATGATTCCATAACTTCGGGAGCGGCTTTGCTGAGAAATTGTGACCACTTGCTCCATGAAAAATACTTACTAGGATGCTTAACCATTACAATTGTTGTATTAATGCCAATGGAATCAAGTTTTAGTATTTTCCCAGTTGTTCTATTAATTTTTTCTCCAACCATTTCTGTTATTTTAAATTCATGTTTAAGTGAATTTAACTTATGTGTATCTGAGCCGAGAAATATACAAACTTTAGGTTTTAAAGTTATGATTAGACTGGATAGAAGTTTAGCCCCGTTAACGTAATCATACCAATTAGGCCTAGATTTTTTATTCTCCATTGGGCGCTGCACAAATTCATGAAATGCAACAGATGTCCACAGATATTGTTTTTTATGATTAGCTACTTGCTTCTCATTCCACATCAACCGTTCAGTGCTTCGGTATAGAGGAGATATTTCACCCTCTTTAAATTTTTTATCACTTGGCAAAGTGTGCTGTAATCCGTGTTCTCGGACGCAATTTCTTACGAATGTTTTTTGGGAAAGACTTTGCTTGGATGATTCGGATCCTTGTTTCCAGTCATACACACTTTCTGGAACTATAAGAATCTTATCACTTTGTTTATTATAGTTTACTCCTATCCATGGAAGATATGGAATGTTATCAAATAAATAATCAAACGAATAATCATGATATTCAGCAATATATGGATCCAGGTTCATAATCTCTTAGGGTCTCTTATATAGATGATAATTACTTCTGGGTTGTTGGGGATTCCAAACGATGCAAGACCGTTTGCGTTGGTATCAACGGCTTTGATGAAACAACGGTCAAGCCATATCCAGCCTTTTCAGGTCTTCTCCGCGGACGAGAAGGAATCCGCATTTGTACGAAGATGATGGCTCTGCCTGTATCCTTCTTTCGGTTGGGTGATGCTTTCAGCCGCTTCCAATTGATCGGATGACGCTCAGCCTCGGGGCGTAGCCAACACCACCATACCAAGGAGAGCGGCCACCCGGTTAAGAGGGCGAAGAGCACGGCATGCCACCCCTTTTTCTCCCGAAGCTCTGCATCCTGATAAACCCAGATCAATGAGGTGATAGAGAGGTAGATGAGAGCGACAATCACTGGCACTACGAGGATTGCCGGTTCCGAGAATCGAAAACCATGAAACTCGATCGAGAGAGGGCTAAGGATGGATGAGGTCATGGAGCGAGCATTCGCGCACGGTTGATCTCTACACCAGCAGTTCCCTTCCGTAGAAAGGTGGGGATATCGAGATCCTCCTTGGTTTGAGCGATCCCCTGGTCGGGTTCGTCGAGATTCTCAGAGACGGGCTTACTCTGAAACTTTTTGGGGAAAGCCTCTGGATCGAGATTCCATTCTGTCGTCACCTTGGCATGACTCGTGATGCCGATTGCCGTTGTGTAGGCCGGATTCTGAAAGATCTGGGGATCTCCGATCACGCTGGTGGCCGAAACGAGCGAGACGGGGCAATGGAACACCTGCTCCGCCACCATCGCGATGTCGCGCAATCGCGAGCCGCCACCTGTCAGCAGTATCTGTGAGATGCTTCCCAAGATTGCTTCGTGAGAGGAACCCTCATCGAGGGATCCAATGCGATCTCGGATCTGCTCGAAAATCTCCCGCACCCTGAGATGGATGATGGTGTCGAATGTCGTGCGGTCGATTTGGTAGCTGGGAACTCCCGAAACATGATCCGTGAGGATCGTCTCCCCGTCCACGTCCGTGGGAAGAAGGGCCGATCCCTCCTGGATCTTCAGATGTTCCGTCTTTGCATTCGGTAACTTCAGGCCGATCGATAGGTCACTGGTGATGTGATCGCCTCCAACGGCAAGGACTCCACTACAAAGAACCTGACCTGGATAAAGGATGACGGTGAAATCGGTCGTGCCTCCACCAAGATCGATCAGAAGAGGTGTGGCGTATTTCTCCCCGTAGAGGACGCCGTGTGTGCAAGCCACGGAGGAAGGGACAAGGTTCTCAACTTGGAGATGAAGAGATTCAAGGCACTCCAGAGTCCTATGGATCCGGCAACTGGAACCATGGATGAGGTGAAGGTGGGCCTCGAGACGACTCCCCTTGATTCCACGTGGGTTAGTGAATTGCTGACCTTCCATACTGTAATGATCGACGGTTCCATGGATAGGAATATGACCGTTCGGTAATGTGGACTCATCAATGTTCTCTGCTGCGGAAAGTAGATCCTCTCTGATCACCTGATCACGTTCTTTGGGAAGATTGCATGTCCCTGTCGCGTTTATGCTCCCCAGGTGTGCTCCCGTGATGGAGGCCCAGACACTCCTGATCTCCACATTGGTTTTATTCTCGGCATCAAGTATTGCCGTTCGAATGCACTCGACGGCTTCAGCAGAATCAACGATCTCGCCCTTGCGAATGCCACGAGCGTGAGCCTCTCCAACACCCAGAAGGTGAAGAGTTCCATTCTTCTGCCGCTCGGAGACTGCCACACAGATCTTGCTCGACCCGATATCGAGCCCCACATAAAGAGCCCCACCGACTGAACCATCTTGGAAGCGATTCAATGGGGCTATTCCAGGGGATGTTGAAGCGGATGGATTCCTGAACCGCTCGGCGCTTTTCATGACCTTTGCAATCGCAGATTTCCATTCGGGACTTGCGGAATGGATCTCCCACTCAGGCATCGGAAGATGGCCATCACGAACAAGGCCCTCGATCACGGAGGCCATCTCATAACCATCCAATGCACTCTCTGAATCCTGGGCTAGGGATAGGAAGTTCACTTCCTTTTTGAGAAGATGATGGAGTGCCTCTTTGAGGCTCTTGCACCAGACAGCATCGGGCATTCCGTGTTCCTTGGGGGATCTGATTTGATCAATCCAGAGTTTCATAGTGGTTTGTTAGTTTAAAAATTCTATCTCCTTAAGGACGCCGATAGCGACGGTCTTGTTGTATTCGCGGACCAGGCCCGAGAGGCGGAAGAGGTCGATGACCCACCAGATGCCCAAACCACCAAAGGTGATCCAGAAAAGGAGGTTCACCCAAACCTTGCCGACATAGAAGTAGTGCCAGGCAGGGAAGAGCCACCAAAGCAGGAAAGCTACAAATCCTGATTTCTTCTTCTTTTTAAATTCCGTGAGGAACGCCTCCTGGGTCAATGGATCCAGAGAGTCGAGTCTGCGGAGGACGGCCTCAGGAATCTGCCTGCGGATATTTTCTGGTAGTTCGCTCATGATGATCGTTCTGCCAGAGGATCCGTCGGTCCCGACAGGGCATTGATTGGGGACAATTGACTGTCCGGACCTTTCTGCCATGGCGTGGAAGTTGGGATGAAGCGCTAGGCCGCCAAGCGAAGCTGTATAAATTATACTGCAAGCGAAGGCGAACAACGCGATTCGCCCAAATCCCACGTCTGCCTCTACTAACCCTCTTCGGGTTCGACATGCACCGTCACATCCTCCAACGGTAGCGCCGACTCCATGAGGCGATCCTTTACCAGATGTGAAATCGCATGGCCTTCGCGGACTGAAATATCACCACTGACCCGGAGGTGCAGGTCGGCAATGTACGAGAGACCGCTCTTTCGGATACGGCACTTCTCGGCACTGATGACCCCGGGAACAGCGCAGGTGATCTCCATAACGGTCTTTTCGGCATCAGGCGAGACACGTGCATCCATCATGTCCCCTAACGAGAGTTTCAGCATGTTGTAGGAACTGTAGAAAATGACGACACACGCGAAGAGAGCGGCCCAGTCGTCGGCGACCTCATAACCATGACCTCCGAGGAGGCTGATGGAGATGCCGATAAAAGCGGCAATCGAGGTGACAGCATCGGAACGGTGATGCCAGGCATCAGCGAGGAGGGCATTGCTGCCGATCCTGCGAGCCCGTCGTGCCATGAACTGGTAGAGCGTCTCTTTCAGGGCAATGACCCCGATAAGGATCAGCAGGGTCCAGGGGGAGGGGAGATGAACGGGAGCCCCGTGAGCTGCGGCTATTAGTGTCATGATGCTGTTATGGGCGATCAGGGCTCCGGCAATCGCAAGGACTAGGGCGCCAATCAGTGAGGCCAGGGACTCGGCCTTCCCATGGCCGTAGGGGTGATCCTCGTCAGGCGGCTTTGCGGCATATTTCAGTGCCGCCCAGATTAGAAGGGAGCTGAAGAGATCAAGAAGAGACTCAATACCATCCGCGATCAAGGCATTGGAACGCCCAAGAATTCCTCCCGCAATCTTGCCTGTAGAGAGCACCAGATTCAGAAGAACTCCTGTCAGAATAACCTTCTGTCCCTCGGCCGCTTTGAGTTGGAGATTTCCGCTCATTGTTATGGAGTTTGAACCTCGGCTATAAACTCTCTGACTGCATTTTTGAACGGAGTAGCCAGATCAGCCTTAGGTTTGACAAAGGTAGGGCGAAACCAAGGCTGGAGACCGAGGAGATCCGGGGTGACAAGAATCTGCCCATCGCAGAAGATGCCGCTTCCGATGCCGATCGTTGGAATGTCCAGTTGACTGCTTATCTCTTTGGATAATCCGGTTTCAACCAGTTCCAAGACCAAGGCACAGCAACCCGCCGCCTGAAGCTCTAGGGACGCCCGAAGGAGTGCTTCGGCTTCAGAATCGGTTTTACCTTTGCGGTGGTAGCCACCTTCCTCTCGAACCTGCTGGGGAAGCATTCCAAGATGGCCGATTACTTCTATACCACTTGAAACAAGAAGAGAGACTTGCTCAGGAAGAGGGCCTTCCAGTTTTACCGCATCAGCCCCAGCCTCCAGAAGACGCCTTGCACTGGCAAGTGCCTGATCAGGAGTCTCATAAGTGTGAAATGGAAGATCCACAGCCACGGGAGCCCTCGTGACTCCACGGCGGACAGCCTTTAGATGGTGAATCATTTCCTCCAAAGTGACGTCAATCGTGTCTTTTTGACCCAAGACAACCATACCGAGAGAATCACCCACAAGGATCAGATCAATGCCGGACTCATCAAGAAGACGTGCCGAGGGGTAGTCATAGGCAGTTAGCCAAGCTTGACGTCTCCCTGCCACTTTGGCTGAAATCAGATTTTCTTTAAGAGTCATTATTTATTAAAATGCAGTGGTATAAGATTCTTTATTACGAATTCTAAAGAGATATTCTTCGCAGGAATAATCCCATCCAGGAAGCTTGAGGTCGGGACGAATCTCCGCCAAGGGAGCAAGGACAAAGACTCGTTCTGTCATTCGGGGATGCGGTAGAACCAGCTCCGGAAGAAGCAGGGTCATTTCGTCGCAGTATAGGAGATCCAGATCCAGGGTGCGCGGCTGATTGAGTCCATGAACTCGAGGGCGTCCCGCTGCGAGTTCAAGAGCCTGCAATCTCTGAAGTAGTTCCAAGGGTGGAAGTGACGTCTCTAGCTCTATCACTGCATTGAGAAAGAGAGGGGATCCGGGCGGGCAGTCCACCGGATCTGTCTCAAGGAAGTTTGAAACAAGAAACTCACCATCCTCATGAAGTTCTCTAAGATGCCCGATTGCTTCTTTTAAGATGGCATTTCTATCGCCCAGATTGGAGCCGAGGGCGATGCCGGCGCGCATGCTTTAGACAGAATACGTAATCAGCGCAACCCAAGCACATCCTGCATATCGTACAGGCCGGGCTGGTTTTTCTTGGTGTCGCGTGCCCAGAGGGCTGAGCGGAGGGCTCCTCTGGCGAAGGTTTCACGACTGGAGGCTCGATGAATCAGTTCCAGGCGATCGCCAGGGGCTGCCAGCAAGACCGTGTGGTCCCCAACGACATCGCCACCACGTACGGCATGGACGCCAACTTCGTGCCGGGTACGTTCGCCAGGCATTCCGCTACGTCCATGACGCGTATCCTTTTCGTAATCAAAGCCATAAGCCTCATCCAGCACCTCAACCAATCGACGGGCGGTGCCACTAGGGGCGTCCTTCTTGAGGCGATGATGAACCTCTATCACCTCGGCATCATAGTCGGGACCGAGGATTTCTGCGGCCTTCTTGGTCAGCCAAAAGAGGGTGTTCACTCCGACGCTGTAGTTGGGTGAGAAGATGACCGGAATCTTGGCTGCGGCTTCCGTGATTGCCTGACGAACATCATTGGAATGTCCCGTCGTTCCAATCACGATTATCTTACCTAATTCCATGCATTTCCTAAGTGCAGGAAGGGTGGCGTCGGCATGAGTAAAGTCGATAACGGCATCACAATCGGCGATCGCGTCCAAAGATTCCCCTGCGTCGATTGTGCCAACGAGATCCAGGGAAGAATTCTCACTTACGGCGGCTATAAGAGCCTGCCCCATTCTTCCTTTTGATCCGTAAATAACAACTTTAAGTCGATTCATAACAATAAAATACAATTAGATGAGATTCGATTCTTTGAGGGTCTTCATCAGGATCTCTTTATTCGATTTTGTCATCTCGCATAGAGGAAGCCGGACATCATCCCTGCAGATCCCCTTGGCGGCAAGGACTATCTTGATGGGTACGGGGTTAGGCTCAATAAAGAGATCTCGAAACAGGTCAGCGTAGCGGGTGTGAATTTCTTCAGCTTTGGCTAAGTTTCCTCTCAGCAAGCTCTGCACAAGCTCTTCGACCTCTGCTGGTATAACATTGGAAGCAACGCTGATCACACCGACTCCTCCAGCAGTCATAAATGGTAATGTGAGTGCATCATCACCGGAGAGGATCTGAAAGCTCTCAGGAAGTGCAGTTCGAAGTTCATGGACCCGCTCAACCTTTCCTCCTGCCTCCTTGATCGCCACCACATTGGGACAATCAGCGGCAAGGCGAGCCACGACAGAAACGGGAATTTCGATCCCGCAACGCCCCGGGATGCTATAGAGAACAATCGGGATGTTGACAGCATCGGCGACCTTCTTGAAATGGCGATAAAGTCCCTCGGGAGAGGGTTTGTTGTAATATGGTGCGACCAGCAGGGCGGCATCGGCCCCGAGTTTCTCGGCCTCAATCGTCAACTCAACGGCCTCTGAGGTGGCATTGGATCCGGTGCCCGCGATGACCAATACTCTCTTTGCTGCTACCTTAACGGCAATCTCGATAACCCGGCGATGTTCCTCATGACTCAGGGTGGGGGACTCACCCGTGGTTCCGACTGGGACGATACCAGAGATCCCTCCTTGAATCTGGCCCTCAATCAGAGCTGCCAGTGCCTCTTCATCTAGTGCGTCATTCTTGAAGGGGGTAACGAGTGCCGTATGGGCACCTGCAAAGGAGATCGATGACATGGGAAAACGTTTTAGGGTTTAGATGGTCACTGAGCCAGTGAAAACAAAATCAGCCGGACCCGAGAGTGTCACTGCGACAGGATGTCCGTTTTCCAGAATAAAACCTACTTCAAGAGTATCTTCACCACGAACTTGAACGGAGATGGGAGAGGGGGCCTTGGTGAGATGGTGATGGATAAGGGCGGCGGCGACAACCCCAGTACCACAGGCCAGAGTCTCATCCTCAACCCCGCGTTCATACGTACGGATGGCAAGAGTACCTGGTTCCAGAACCTGCACGAAATTGGCATTTGTTCCAGCGGGAGCAAAACGCTGATGCTGGCGAAGCGCGCGTCCCAATTCAAAAACCGGAGTCTCCTCCAGATTCTTCACAAAGGTGACGGCATGGGGAACCCCTGTATTCAGGGAATGAACCTCCATGTCCCGATCAAGCACGCGAAGTGAGTGGGCCAACTGAAGGCTGTGGGGCTCGCTCATGCGGAGGCGGACCCGGTCGTCAGGAAGGAGCTCGGCGGAGAGGATTCCGGCCTCGGTCTGGAATGAAAAGCTGCCGGCATTCAGTCCAAGCAAGCGCGCTGTGAATCGAGAAAAGCAGCGGGCTCCGTTGCCACACATTTCAGCCTCGCCACCATCAGCATTGTAATAACGCATCCGGGGAAGCTCAGGCGAACCTTCGACCGCAATCAGGCCATCGGCCCCGATGCCTCGGTGTCGATCGCAGAGAAGCTCAATCTGCTCGCGGGTTAGGCTATGGGAGCCGTCACGGTTATCAACCATGACGAAGTCATTCCCTGCGCCGTTCATCTTGGTGAACTCCAAAGTCATCTTACAAGTATGAGGGCGCTTGGCTCCCTAGTCACGCCGCAAAGCAAGGCTCAGCAGCGGCTTTGATTTCTACTCGTTCGAAATTCCTCGGCAAGGCCGACCAGGGCAAGCAGTCCGCCACATACCATGGTGGCAACGGATGCGTGGAATCCCCGTTGAACTCCTCCTGCAAGAGCACCGATAAAGTAGACGCTGAAAACCATCAACGGAAACCAGGGGGAGGGTTGATCCGTGACAAAACCGGGCACCATGATTCCCCAAAGATGCTGGACGGCGCGAGTCACCCCCGTGGCCAAGGTGCCGGTCACCGCCGTGGAAGTTCCAGCTCCGGGAAAGTTCAAGTGCAGGAGTGCGCTTGCCTGCATGCCCATCGCGGCAGCAAGGGCCAAGAGAATACCACTGGAATAGATGATTTTCCCATTCCCCATGGCGACACCGGCCCCGAGCAGAGCACATCCTGCAATCATAAACACCAGATTCACGCTACGAGACCAAACCATGCGCTGGGAGCGGATCAGCAATGCCGCGATGGCGCTTCCGAAGCAAAACCCTAAGATGATCAGGAAAGCATGGGTTTCCCGTTGGGACGCGGCAGCATGATTGACGACCGAAATCGCAAGAACTACCGAATTCCCGGTCATGTTGGCCGGGAAAACACCTGCATTCACGAAGGAGATCGCGTCTATACAGCCAGCAAGGGATGCGAGAAGAAGGACAAAGGTGTGGTGAACCTTGTCATGCTTGGGGTTCATTGGAACACGGATCAGCCATTCTTGTGATGAACAGCCTCGGCGATGGGGCGTACGAAATCAGCAATTTTAGAGGGAAGCTCCGGCGTATCTCCGATTTCGGCAATCTGACGGACGATGGCGCTGCCGACGACGACTCCATCTGCGAGGCCTGCCACGGTGGCGGCCTGTTCTGGGTTCGAGATGCCGAATCCCACAGCCACCGGTACCTTGGTGAGGGCACGGATGGCGGCAACACGTTCTGCGATATCGGTCGAAAGGCTGGTCTGCTCGCCGGTAACTCCTTCACGGGAGACATAGTAGATGAATCCCTCGGCGGCATCGGTGATCTCCTTGAGGCGCTCCGGAGGCGTCGTAGGGGCGATTAGGCGAATGGATTTTAGTCCGTGGTCGGAAGCAAGCTCGGTGTTCCTGGCAGCTTCCTGAGGCGGGAGATCCAGAAGAAGAAGGCCATCGGCGCCGGCTACTGCTGCGTCCTGCTGGAATTTCTCGAATCCGTAGATGTAGATGGGATTGAGGTAGGCGAAGAGAACAATCGGGATTTGGCTGGTCTTGCGGATCTCACGGACGAGATCGAGGATTCCAGGAACGGAGGCGCCAGCTGCCAGGGCACGTCCAGCTGCCATCTGAATGGTGGCACCATCAGCTAGTGGATCCGAAAAAGGAATTCCAAGTTCCAGGAGGTCAACCCCGGCCTTTTCCATCTCGAGGGCAACCTTTGCTGAGGCGCTCAATGTTGGATCTCCGCCAGTGATGTAGGCGATCATTGCGGGTTTTGCCTCGGACTTGAGTCTGGCAAAGAGTGTGTCGATTCGGTTCTCGCTATTCATGGGAAAGACTCTGATCAAAGGCTGAAATGTCACTGGAGACAACCTTTGGCTCCTTCCCACGGTGTTATTTTAATAACTACAGATAATATATGTCATGAATAATGGAGTGAAGGAAAAGAAAGGCCTCGAAATCCTAGTCTCCCAACTTCTTGAGAATCTCGATCTCTGCCACCATGGAGTCGGCTTGATCACCGGCAGTAGCAGTCTGGCTTGGGCCATGGTAGACAAAGCCATCCTTCTGTGCCGCCATCTGAAGACTTCCTGAAAGTTCGGGCCACTCCTTGCTCGAAATAATCACAATGATTCGGATGCGGTCATTATCAACAGCCTCCACATACTGGAGATGCCTATCGGATAATAATGAATGAATCTCACTCGTGGCTTTGGTAATTGATGCTGCTGGTGCTTGAATCTGTACCTCTTTCATCTTGGGACTTAGCTGAGGTACCTTGATGGCGCCGGCAGCAGCCTTCTCAAGCATCGCCCTTAACCCACCCAAATCATTCGACTCATGAGCGTTCTCCTCGGGCGCTTTGGTGTTCTGGACCGATTGTGCTCTCTTTTCCCGCCCAAGAACTGCCGATAGTCCTGACTTTGTCATTGCAACCCCCATTGATAAAAAGGGAACGGTTAGCAGCGTGATTAGAACTAAGACCAAGATCCAGATCCACGCCTTGGATCGACCGGAGGGTTCATCATTATCTCTCATCTCTTAAAACCCTGTGACGTGATTACTCAGGAATCAAGTTCAAAGAAACAAGCTGACACCAAAGATCCATCTCTCATCCAAGTGTACCAGGTGCACCAAGAGGATTGACCCTGTTCATCTAGTGGACGATATTCACTAGCTTCTCCATGTCTGTTCAGAATACTCGCAACTTTTGCATCATTGCCCATATCGATCACGGGAAAACCACCCTCTCGGACCGTCTTCTGGAGGTCACGAACACGATCGCTAATCGAGACAAGCAGGAGCAGGTACTCGACTCCATGGATCTTGAGCGTGAGCGCGGGATCACTATCAAGTCGCACCCGGTCTCCATGCAGTATCGGGCCAAGGATGGTCAGGAATACACGCTCAACCTCATGGATACTCCAGGGCATGTGGACTTCGCCTACGAGGTCTCCCGAAGCCTTGCCGCCTGCGAAGGAGCTATCCTTGTCGTGGATGCGGCTCAGGGAGTTGAAGCACAGACCATGGCCAACATCCACCTCGCCCACAAGCAAGGGCTGACAATCATCCCGGTCATTAACAAAATCGATCTACCGAATGCTGATCTCCCAACGGTTAAAAAACAGCTGGAGGACCTCCTCGCCATCCCTGCCGAGGAGGCGATTCCCGCAAGTGCCAAGGCCGGCATCGGAATCGTCGATATTTTGGAGGCAGTCGTTCATCGTGTCCCCCCACCCCCGGAGGGAGACGGAACTCTGAGGGCTCTTGTCTTTGACTCACTCTTTGACACCTACCGCGGAGTCGTCAGCTATATTCGAGTCTTCTCGGGTAATCTCAAGGCTGGAACCCAAGTGAAACTCATGTCGACCAACCAGTCCTATGAGGTGAAAGAGGTTGGTATCTTCACCCCGAAGATGACTGCAACAGGAGCGATGGGCGCGGGTGATGTCGGCTATTTCATCGGCAATATCAAGAGCACGGCCGAGATCAAGATCGGCGATACTCTGACCGATACCAAAAAGCCTGCCTCCGAACCCCTCCCCGGATTCAAGGAAGTTCAGCCGATGGTCTTCAGTGGCATCTATCCGATCAATACCGCTGACTTCGAGCAACTCAAGACCGCCATGGGTAAGCTCCAGATCAACGACGCCGCCTTCAACTACATGCCCGAGAGCTCTGTTGCGCTTGGGTTTGGCTTCCGTTGCGGTTTCCTGGGACTCCTTCACATGGAGATCATTGTTGAGCGCCTTCGCCGCGAGTACGACATGGATATCATCGCGACCTATCCGAGCGTCGTTTACGAAGTCGTGAAGACCAATGGAGAGACCCTGATGGTCGATAACCCGGCCAACCTTCCCGACATGAGCGTCGTCGAGGAGATCCGCGAACCGGTCGTGAAGTGCTTTGTCATGATCCCCAACGAGAATATCGGCGACATCATGCAGATCATGATGGACAAGCGCGGCATCGTGGAGAGCACCGACTCGATCGATACCCGACGCGTCATGATCACCGCAGTCCTCCCTCTCAACGAGATCCTTGTCGACTTCCACGATAAGATCAAATCCGTCACCCGGGTGACGGATTTGATCTTATCGTGGA
>DAISZK010000072.1:0-8082 GCA_036824855.1 Chthoniobacterales bacterium
CCCCCCAACACATCCTGGCTTCTTACGGCCCCTCAACCACCTGGCGACAAAGAACACCACGGCCGCGACGACGATTCCAAGAGCGACTGTTGTCTGAAGTTCTGGCGTCATAAATTAACTATAGCAGCTTTTAAATAATCCCCTTCTTTTCTCTGCGCCTCCGCTCCTCTGCGGGAAAATCATTCGGTTTTTTAATGAAACCCGAGCAAGCGGCCCCCCTGGTAGACTAAGAAGGAAAGCAGATACGCCGTGCCGGTCATGTAGCTGAACTGGAAGAGGGGCCAGCGGAAGCTATTGGTTTCGCGGCGCACCACAGCCAGCGTGCTGACGCACTGCATGGAGAAGACAAAGAAGATAAGAATCGAGAGGCAGGTCAGCGGGGAGAAAACGGGTGTGCCATCGGGTCGCTGCTGCTTGCGTAGAGTCTCTCCCAGCATGTCCGGAGCGTCGCTTTTCTTCCGCTCAACGTTGTACACAACAGACATGGTGCCGACGAAGACCTCACGTGCGGCTTGCGCGGCTACAAGCCCGATACCAATCTTCCAATCCATGCCGAGTGGAGCTAGGGCAGGCTCGAGCGCTCGTCCGATATGACCGGCAAAGCTCTGCTGGAGCTGCTCAGTCTTAGAAGGTTCATGGGGCTCAGGGGCCCCTTCCGGAACATGGATTTTCGGAAAGCTGGCGAGGAACCAGAGAATAATCGAGATGCCGAGGATGACGGTGCCGGCGCGCTTCAAGAAGATCCCCGCCCGCTGGAGCATCTGTGAGACGATCTGGTGGAGGGAGGGTAGCCGGTACGGAGGAAGCTCCATGAGGAAGAGGGGGGTCTCTGCTTTGAGGATCGTTTTCTTGAAAAGCCAGGCAAAGAAGAGCGCGGCAACAGTACCGAGCAGGTAGAGCCCCAGCATGAGAGCACCCTTGCTCCATACAGAGCCTGTCCCGCTAGGCCAGAGCGCGGCGATCATCAAGGCGTAGACCGGAAGCCTTGCCGAGCAACTCATGAGCGGCGCTACGAGGATCGTGACCAGGCGATCCTTGGGGTTCTCGATCGTGCGGGTGGACATGATTCCGGGAATCGCACAGGCATAGGAGCTGAGTAACGGGATGAAGGATTTCCCGTGAAGACCCACCTTGCTCATCACGCGATCCATCAGGAAAGCCGCACGTGCCATGTAGCCGGTGTCCTCCAGCAGCCCGATGAAGAAAAAGAGAATCAGGATCTGCGGAAGGAAGATGACAACGCCTCCCACACCGGCCAGCACTCCGTCTGTAAGAAGATCGCGGAGATCCCCCGGGGGCATCATTCGCTGTACCCCTTCCGAAAATTTGCCAAACCCAGCATCGATCCAATCCATCGGATATTGGGCGATCGTGAAGATCGAGACGAACATCAGCGTCATCGCTCCCAAGAAGAAGATCCAACCCCAGAGCCGGTGTGTCAGCAGGTCGTCAAGTCGCTGTGTCAGTCGGTCGCTCGCGTCATGCGTTCCCCCTTGGGCAGCATGGCAGAGCCGTTCGATGCCATCATAGCGGGCGGCGACCAGCTTCTCCCGCCATCCTGGCAACTCACGATCGAGCGTAGCTCGTTCTGAAAGGACGGTACCAAGAGCCTCGCCAGCTCCCAGTTCCGCCGAAAGATTCGGGGTCTCAGCATCGGCCGCTGCTAGCAGAATAGAGGCTTTCAGCCGAACCAGGGAATCGCGAGGCTTGCGGTGATCCTGAATGTCATGAAAGGCCTTTGACCAATGGGAGGCGATGGCATCGGCCGCTTTCGTGAGATGGGAAGAAAGTTCCGGCTTCCAGTTGCTGTGCGGCACCTCGGCACGACTCAGAGCAAGGCGCAGGGGGAGGAGTGTCTCCCTGCGGGTTGCCTGTACAGGAATAACAGGGACTCCAAGCTCCGCCGCGAGTAACTCGGGATCAACCGGCGTGCCCTGGGCCTTGGCCACGTCGATCATGTTCAGGGCGATGACCGTGGGGAGACCCAGTTCCAGTACCTGGGTGATAAAGTACAAATTTCGCTCCAGATGCGAGGCGTCGATCACGCAGAGGATGCGCCCGGGTCGCGGCGTATCCTGGCGGAGATCCATCAGCACATCCCGTGTGATGCGCTCGTCTGGGGCGTGTGCGCCGAGGCTGTAACTCCCCGGAAGGTCGAGCAACTCGATCTTCTCCCCGTGCTGTCCAATAAATTGGCCCGACTTCTTCTCGACGGTGACACCGGGATAGTTACCGACTTTTTGCCGCATTCCCGTCAGTGCGTTAAAGAGCGTGGTCTTGCCGCTATTGGGATTGCCCACCACGGCATAGGACTTCGGTTGGCTTGCCGCCGGATGAATCTCCGCATCGGGCCCCACTGATGCATGGGAAATCGAGAGAACGGTTCTACTGGCGCTCCTAGTGACCACATGGGCAGGAGGCACAATCGGCAGAGCTTTGCCTCCGTTCTCGGAACCTGTTTGATCAAGTTCCCCCAACACTTGGGCTGCATCAGCATTGCGGATGCTGAGTTCGAAGCCTCGTAGGCGAAACTCCATCGGATCCCCGAGTGGAGCGCTCCGAATGAACCTAATGGTGGTTCCAAGAAGAAGACCCATCTCCCTAAGACGCATCGCGAGTTGCTCGTCGCCGGGCAATCGGGTGATGACGGCCTGTTGGCCGGGCTTGAGTGAGGAAAGAGGTAGCATGGAGGCGGTCTCGCGGCGTCTCTGATCAGAGGGGAATGATACGAGATTGAGACGCAGTATCAATTAGGAGGTAGATCAATGCTAGCGGAATATCAATCGTTTGGGTGGACCTTTTACCGTCCGCGGCTCGGTTTGCCGTTCGGAGTTTTTTTTCGGGAATCCTTAATCCCTTTGGAACCCTTTGATCCCTTGCCGCCTCTGAAATTTTTACAGGTGCCGAGCAGTCGGAGCATGTCGCAGCTTCCCTCGATCCTGATGGCCTTCTGCGTTGGTGAGAACCCGAGCCTCCTCGTGATGCAGTTCTGCATGATGTCGATGTTCGGATCCTCGAACTCCACGATCTTGCGGCAGTCGACACAGATCAGGTGATTGTGGTGCGGGCTGCGTAGGAAGTTCGGGTCGTAGAGCCGCTCTCCGCCGCCAAGCGAGATCTCCCGCAGCATGCCACTCTCCACCAGCAGGGAGATCGTCCGGTAAATCGTGGCACGGGAAACGGCGTGCCCTTTGCCGATTTTCGGCAAGAGATCCTCTGGGCGGAAATGATCGTCGTTGCGGAAGATCAGCGTGACCAACGCCTCGCGCTGCTTTGTGAAGCGGAGCCCCTTGGAAGCAAAGAACGCCTGAGCTTGACCGAGGATGGCTTGAAGGGATTGTTGATCCATCGTCTTAAGCCAGAAGTTGCATGAGGAAGCGGATCACGAGAGGAGGAGAAGGGATAGCCATCAGGGCGTATACCGTTGAGCGATCGGGAGGCGGCGCCCCATGCCGAAGGCGCGGCCGGTGACTTTCAGTCCTGGCGCAGCTTGTTCCCGCTTGTACTCATTGCGATCAACTAAGCCAGTGATGCGACGCACAAGTGCCTCCTCGTAGCCTCGTGCCACGATCTCATGGATCGGCAGATTCTCCTCCACGTAGAAGGCCAGCACGGCATCGAGCAGTTCATACGGCGGAAGGGAATCCTGATCGGTCTGGTTGGGGCGAAGCTCGGCACTAGGAGGCTTCTCGATGGTTGCTGCAGGAATGATTTCCTTCGTGCGATTGATCCAGCGCGACAATTCGTAGACCAAGGTCTTGGGAAGATCGGAAATGACGGCGAGGCCTCCGCACATGTCACCGTAGAGGGTGCAGTAGCCGACGGCCAACTCACTCTTGTTCCCGGTTGTCAGGAGGAGACTTCCAAACTTATTGGAAAGGGCCATCATCGTGACACCTCGCAGGCGCGCCTGCAGATTTTCCTCCGTGGCATCCTCGGAACGACCTTGGAAAGCCTCGCTTAGGCCGGAAACCATCATTTTGTAGGATTCCACAATGGGAAGGTTAAAGCATTTGATGCCAAGGTTTTCTGAAAGTGAAATGGCATCCTCCACGCTTCCTTCGGAGGAATAGGGTCCCGGCATGGCTGCTCCGATGACATGCTCTTTACCGAGGGCCTCGACAGCCAGTACCGCGGTCAAGGCGGAGTCAATTCCTCCGCTAAGACCCAATACCGCGCTCTTGAATCCGCACTTCCTGAAGTAATCACTGAGGCCGAGCACTAGCGCTCGATAGAGTTCACCCAGTTGATCGCCTTCTTCAGGCCGATACACATGGCTAGGCTCCTCAACAACAAGCAGTTGCTCTATGAATCCTGACATCTGTTGAATGCGATCTCCTTTGGCAGAGAAGGCCAAGGAGTGACCGTCAAAGACCAATTGGTCGTTACCACCCACGGAGTTGCAGTAGTAGATGGGCACTGCAAATCTCTGGGCCTGAGCGTTTAGCATCTGAAGTCTGCGCGCCGATTTCCCAAATTGGAACGGAGAGGCGCTGAGATTGATCAGGATGTCTGCTCCCGCCTTCACTAAATCCGCCGGCGGGTCGACACGATATAGCGGGCCAGGTAGGAACTCCGACGTCCAGAGGTCTTCGCAGATAGTGACACCGATCTTTTTCCCTCCGATCTCGATGGGAGCTGAGGCCTGCCCGGGCTCGAAGTAGCGGGCCTCGTCAAAGACATCGTAGGTAGGGAGAAGCCTCTTGTGGATGATGACGGGCTCGGCGCCTTTCCTTAAATGTGCCGCTGCGTTATGGAATGGCTTGCCGTAGCCAGAGAGATTCCGATCGATGAAGCCGACCAGCAGTGGCACCTCGCCAATCCCGGCGTGAATCCCGGAAAGCGCCTCGAGGTTTCTCTCAACGAACTCTCCCGCAAAGATCAGATCGAGCGGCGGGTATCCGGGTATCGAAAGTTCGGGCGTCACCACGATCTCCGCACCATCCGCGACCAACTCATGATAAGCGGCAAGGATCTTGGCGGAATTCCCCGCAAAGTCACCGATGGTCGTGTTGATCTGGGCGATGCCGACTTTCATCGATGGAATCGTATCAGAGCAATTCCTGTGATGCGGCACAAAAGTGTTCTGCGAGGGAAATGATCAAAACCTTTCTCGCGAATTTTTCATTCTGCATTTTTCCTTTTCACCAGTTCTCATTATCTCCTTCATCCCATTCATCCCTGTGAGCAAATCCTCTCCCACTGATCTCTTCCCTCTCCTCGGCTCCCATGTTCCAACCATCGGAGGAGTCGCCACAGCAATCGACCGAGCCGTTGGGATCGGCTGCACGGCGATGCAGATTTTCGTGAAGAACAACATGCAGTGGTTTGCGAAGCCGCTACCAGACGCCGATGCGAAGGCTTTCACGGAACATCCGCTGCGTTCGCGGCTAGGGCTCGTGGTGGCTCATGCCGGCTATCTGATCAATCTCGGAGTCGAGGGCACCGAGAATCACGAAAAGTCCCTGAAATCTCTCTCGGACGAAATGCTGCGCTGTGAACAGCTCGGCATCCGCTCATTGGTCCTCCATCCGGGTTCCCATCTCGGCGCTGGGATTGAAGCCGGTACCGACTGCGTGATTCGTAATCTCGACCGACTGCATGCCGAACATCCGAAGCTCAATGTACGAATCACGCTCGAGACCACCGCCGGACAGGGTGCTTGTCTGGGGGCACGCTTTGAGGAGATTGCGGCGATTCTCGCGGGTGTGAAGGATCCCAAGCGCCTGGAGGTCTGCCTTGACACTGCTCATGCCTTCGCTGCCGGATATGACCTCTCTGCTCCGAAGGGAGCGGAACACACCTTTGCCGAGTTTGATCGAGTGATCGGGATGAACCGACTCTCCTGCCTTCATATTAATGACTCCAAAGCGAAACTGGGATCACGCGTCGATCGTCATGACAATCTCGGCAAGGGCCTGATTGGCCTCGATACCTTCCGCTGGATCATGCGCTCCCCGGAGCTCGCAACGATCCCGAAGATCCTCGAAACCCCGAAGGGAAAAGACCTCGCAGAGGACGTGGAAGCAATGGCCCTGCTGAGGAGTTTTCTGGAATGACCAACTGTCTCGCGCAGAGGCGCAGAGATGCAGAGATAAAAATTGATTTGGGTTTTTCGTTAAGGACCGCTGCCCCGGGGCCTTGGATTATTCATCTCGTTATCTCAGATTCTCAGACTCCATCCTGTCTCTGCGCCTCTGCAGGATAATTTTCTGCTGTGGTTAATCCGGTTGATTTTAGGCATGTCCGGTCTTAAAAATGCCGTTCCCATGTACGAAGAAGAGAACTCCGCCTACTCGAACGCCTACCGTCAGTATTCCCAAGATAATGTCCTCGGAATCCGTGAGCTTCAGGTGGAAAGGAAGTTCTTCCGCCTCGAAGTCCGTGAGAATGATCGCGGCCGCTTCCTGAGAATCACCGAAGAGAATCAGGGTCGTCGCAACACCGTGATCGTCCCAGACTCCGGCTTCGGAGATTTTGCCAAGGCGATTACCGAGGTGCTTGCTTCGCAGACCCAGGCCGAGTCCTAGAAGTTCTTAGATCTCACTAAGGACTCACTGCAGATCCGGGGAGAATAAGGGATGACTGATACGAACGCCTCGCGGAGCACAGAGGATCTCTGCAGCAGTTGTGGAATGTGCTGTGACGGCGTGCTCTTTCACTCGGTCGAGCTCCAACCGGGAGACCAACCCAGAAAGCTTTCCGCGCTCGGGCTGAAGATCCGCAAGCAGAAGGGGATCGAATATTTCCTTCAGCCCTGCTCCGCGCACCGGGAAGTCGAGGGCAAATGCTCCTGTGTGATCTATGAGGATCGCCCGGTACGATGCCGGGCCTTCGACTGCCAACAGCTCCGGGGCGTTCTCGCGGGCGAGATCACCGAGGAGGTCGCTCTGGTTAAAATCCGTGACGCACGTGAGCAGGTCGCTCTGGTCAATTCCCTGATGGCTCAGATCTCGGAAACAAATCCCAATCGATCTCTCGCCCATCGTGTCGCGAATGCGCTCACCCTTCCGAAGGATGGCGTTCCATCACCCCAGCATGATGAGCTCAAGCTCGCCATGGAGCATCTCGAAGCCTTCCTGGTAAAGGAATTCCGCGTTTAGTTAAGAAAAGCGTTCTCTAAATCCCGCCTCCGGCGTCCGTGAATACTCCGCTTCAGATTCTGGTCATCCGGCGCGATAACATCGGCGATCTGATCTGCACAACCCCGCTGCTACACGGACTACGCAGGAAGCATCCCAACGCCCGGATCTCTGTTCTGGTCAGCAGTTACAACGTGGAGGTTCTGAAGGGAAATCCCGATGTGGATGAAGTCTTTGTTTTCCTTAAGAAGCATCAAAAGAGCCATGGATACGGGCGTCTGAGCATGCTCTGGAACCGCTGGCGCCTTCGCCAGACCATCCGCAAACGCCGCTTCGATCACATCATTCTGGCAAACGGCGGCTGGCGCTACGCTCACACGCTCGGTGGGAAGCAGCTGATCGGCTTTCGCGAGCCCGGAGAGCCGGACCATCGTCAGCCCGATGTGCTGGCCCCTGATCACGGAGGTTTCGACGAACACGCGGTTTCCAAGATGGCAAAGCTGGGTGCACTCCTCGGCGCCGAAGAGACCCTTGGTGCGACGAAGCTCTTTCCCGACACGGATCTGGTTGCAAAGGAGCAGGCCCGTCTGGTCTCGTTGGGCTGGGATCCGAAAAGGGCCACCGTGGCTCTTCACATCAGCTCGCGTAAGCCAGACCAGCGGTGGCCGGAGGAATCGTTCGTCGAACTTGCCAAGACCTTGATCTCCTCCTGCGACATCCAGCTCCTGCTATTCTGGTCACCCGGGGCAGAGAGTGACCCCATGCATCCCGGTGACGATAGAAAAGCCCAACGCATTCTGGATCGACTGCACGGCCTGCCGGCCTACCCCTGCCCCACTCTAGAAATCAACCAACTGATAGCCTCTCTTTCCCTTGCCGATCAAATGATCTGCAGCGACGGCGGAGCGATGCATGTCGCGGCAGCTTTGAAAAAACCGATCGTCTGCTTCTTCGGCACCAGCTTCGTACCCGAATGGCATCCCTGGGAAGTACCCTACAT
>DAISZK010000073.1:0-7963 GCA_036824855.1 Chthoniobacterales bacterium
TTCATACCGCAGACATGCGTCAGATCCCTTTTTCGGAGGAATCGTTTCATGCGGTGGTCTCTCATTGGGCCATTCACAACCTCGATAAATGCGAGGATCGATCAAGGGCCTTGAACGAGATCATCCGCGTTCTGAAGCCTTCCGGCTGGGTCCTAATAGCCGATATCGAGAATAGTGAAGAATATCAGCGCGCATTCGCTCGACATGGTTTGATCAATATTCGAGTGATCAACGCCAACAGGGGTACGGCCATGATGAGAGCTGTTTCTTTTGGAAGCTTCTATCCAACGGCCGTATTGGCTCAGAAGCCCGTAGGAACTAACACGTAAAGCTCGAATGCGGGGCTAAATACCGGATCGTGGGAACGATCGGGATAGCCTTCGCTCAGCGTAGCCCCATTTTAAAAAAATGGAGCGCTACTCGCGGGAGCGAGAGTGGCAAATCTCAAATCCCCTTCTACTGTCTTGTCATTTGGTGACAAGACACAAACAATTCTTCCTGTGCCGATTCCCCTCCTAGCCACCATGTCCCTGGAGCAGTCGCTCTGCTTCTCTCTTTCGCCATTAGCGTTGATGGCTTTCTGCGTGCTTCCAACCATGCTCCTCGCTCTCGTTGGACTCCATCTCTTCAGAAAAGCCGTCCCACTTCGCTTTCTCAAACAGAGTCACGACGTCACAGGGCCTTTTTTCAGCACTCTTGGAACTGTCTATGGGATTTTTCTGGCCTTTGTCTTCACCGCAACCTGGCAGGCATACTCCACGACATCAACCAATGTCGTTCAGGAGGCGCGGTATCTCCGCGATCTCTATTTCGTTACCAAGGCATTCCCTCAACCGACGCAGGGTCAACTGCAACAACTCTTGCGAAATTACCGTGATTCCGTGGTGAATGATGAATGGAAGAGTTTGGAGAAGGGTGAGGCCAATCCGAGAACCATTCAATTACTCCAGGAAATCGGAAATGCCTACCTGCGAATTAGACCGAGCACCGATCAGGAAAAAGATTTTTTCCGCACTTCAATCGAATATCTCACGACCATGAACAGCTTGAGGGCATCGCGTATAGATGACTCCTCCTCCGGTCTTCCCGTAGTTCTTTGGTTTGTTCTTCTGGTGGGGGCTGGAGCCACCATTGGTCTCTCGTACCTCTTTGAGGCACAAAATTTCTGGCTTCAATCCATTCTCACCATTCTGCTGACTGGTGTGATCTGTATGACATTCTGCATCATCATTGATCTGGATTTTCCATTCACGGGAGCGACAAAGATCTCCTCGGAATCATTCCAGCGTATCGAGATGAACTAGCTCCTTTTCCGGGAGAGCATGATCTCATTCCCCTCGGTATCGACGCACATGGCCAGGTGTGGTGGCTCCCCATTCTCTGGCTGAGGCTCCCTGAGCAACTGACCACCTGCCGCGACGATCTCAGCAGCACCGGCAATGACATCGGCCACCTGAAAGCTCATCCCTGTCCAGGTGCGCTTCCCCTCGCCACCACCATGGATGCCAATGATACCATTGCAGACCTCGATATCTGTCACTGCAGGGTTCTCGCGAATCACTTTCCCATCAAAGACGCTGGTATAGAACTGTACCGCTCGGGCCGTGTCAGCGGCCCAGATGATGTATTTAAGGCGTTCTACGATCATGGGCTTACAGATCAAGAGACCCTACACGCAAACCAAGAGATGAATGTCATCGGGCAGAAGAGCTGCAACCTCTCGGATGATATTCCCGCGAAGCATATGGATCAGTGTGTTCCGCTGGGGGGCACCGAGCAGAACGCGCTCTGCTCCGATGGTGGAGGCAAGATCGGCGATGGTATTTGCTGGGGCATCGCTGACGGCGTAACAGGGAATGATCGTCTCACCGAGGCCCTTATCCCGCAATGACTCGAAGGTCTCGCGGGCCTGCTTGTCCTCGGTCCATTTCTTTTTACGGTCTCCCGGTGCGATGACGGGCTGTTCACGAACAAAGAGGACATAAAGCGCCTGACCGTTCTCGGCGGCTTCCTTGACGGCAAAATCGAGCGTGCGTCCCTTACCCCGTACCGCAACAAGAACAGGTCCGTTATAGCTCTTTGGAACGGCAATTGGTGCCACGGCCGTCCCTGTGGCGGCTCTATTTTTGGCACTAGGCGTTGAAGCCGCGGTCTTGCCGGTACTCTCCATGGCAAGGACGGCTGCCTGAAGCGCCGCCTCCTGTGCAGCCTTGGCCTTGCGTTCCGAGCTTTCCTTGGCAAGCCCGCGGAGTATCAAACCAATAGCGAGTACTGTGAAAGCAAAGATGCGGGCGTTCGGCTTATCGATGAAGAGGGAGATCTCAATCACCGCCATGATCACGAAAGTCACGAACATCAGAGCTCGCTCGTGATTCTTCAGGGCAAGCTTCCAATCCGTGCTGGTTGCACCAAGATTCACCGCAATGGCTCCCACCACGCCTACGGCATAGAGATCGGCAAGGCCTGACATGTCACTGACAGCAATGACCAGACCAGCCGGCACAAGCACGGCAAAGAACAGGCCCGCATTCGGAACGCCGAAAGAATTCAGTTTTGCAAAGATCGGCGGCATCTCCTGATCACGAGCCATGAGGAAGGAAATTCCGCTGAGAGCCACGATTGCCGTGTTCACAGCACTGAGAAGAAGAATGCCAAAAACAATGCTGACCGCCCAAGCCGCAATGTGTCCGAAGACAGGACCGAACAGATTGCCAGCGAAGATCTGGGCCATGTAGCGGAGCATGTAATCACGGACGCCTTCGGCACCTGGGGCGTTTACATCACCATTGGCAACCACCAGTCCCGGAAGTGCAGCCATGGCCAACCCCAGCAGGCCTGTGAAGAGACAGACCTCCAACATGACCACGATGATGGCTTTGTTGGCGGTCTTGGAGACATCGGGCTTTTCCAGAGTGCTCCCCGGGTTGAGTTTCATCACACCCGTTGAGTTGGCTATCGCTTCAACACCAGAAAGAGCCAGAACAATGGCGACGAAGGCATTCCAATTATGAAAAAACCCGCCATGAAGAGGCTGGATGTGAGAAACCGCCTCACCCAAATGGGGAAGCGCCAGGATTCCAAGCAGCACGACGACGATAGCCGTCGGAACGGCAACAAGTACTGCGGCACCACCTGTGTGTTTGGGTCCGAAATAATTTAAGGCGCCGATGATCGCGATGGAGGCCGCGGCAAACCACTCAGGGTGAGGAACTCCCAGATAAAGGAACGCAGAGAGCGCACTCACGGCCGCCGTCACGATATAGTCGGCAATAAGCAGGAATGCCCCCACGATGGAAATGATCTCGGAGCGGTGCCGGACGCTGGCATAGACGCCGCCACCATTCGGGTAATGCCGGCAGATCGTCATGTAGTTGACCCCTACTAGCGCCGTAAGGAGACACATTGCCCCGATGAGCCATGGAGAGCTATAGCCTGCCACAGCAAAGGCAAGACCGATGACATAAGCTTTGCTGGTGCCCCAGTCGCCATAGAGAATCGCCGCCGCCCGCTTCCAATCGACATTACGGGGCCGTGTGGTCGTCGTGCTAAATTCCATGAGAGATCTGCAAAAGGATTAGTGACTGCAACCGCAGGTGCCTTGAGGGCCTTGAGATTCCTGAGCAGAAGTCTCGTCATGGTGATGATCACCTGAACCACCACCGCAGCAACCACCGCCACCCGAGGAGTTTCCTCCACAGCAACCACCCTGGCTAGCTTGATCACCGCTCACCTCGCCGATAACGACGACCTCAAGACTGATCTGTTGAAGAGCTAGTTGGTCGCGGGCACGACCTAGGAATCCCAGCGCCCGCTCGGAGGGTTCGTGGGAAGTACGAAGTTCGATACGCACGGGTTTGCCAAGAAGATGGGGAAAGTTTTCCTTCATCTCGCCATCAAGAATGAAGGAGACATAGGCATTGAGTTTCTCCTGGAGTTGAAAGAGTTGGCGTTCTCCAAGGTCCCAGGGACGTGTCTCGAACATCGCAAGGACCAGGACATCCTCACGGGTGTCATGGGCAAATGCATCAAGCATGCCCGTCCGCTCGATCCCCGAACCGGGCGGGGGAGGATTCGTGCCGGTCAGATCTTCGCGGAGGGAAACCATACGTAGAGCATCATGTAGACCAGCACACCGGTGACCGAAACATAGAGCCAGATCGGTAGGGTCCAGCGTGCTATCTTTTTGTGAGCATCAAAGCGCTGCTGCAATGCGGGAGTGATCGTCAGTGCGATCAGGGGAACGATTGTCAGAGCCAGCGGAAGATGGGTGAAAAGGATGAAGAAATAGAGCGTACGTGGCCACCCTTGATGGGTGAAGGGGACATGACCGACATGGAAGTGGTAGTAGAGATAGCAGCCAAGGAAGAGCGCCGAGGCCACGATCGCCGAAACCATACAAAGAGCATGCGCCCTCTTATGTTCTGTTCGGATCATGATCCATCCAAAGATGATCAAGAACGTGCTGACCGCGTTGAGTGTCGCGTCGACTTTGGGAAGATCGTGAACGGTCATGCTTTCAGGGGACGCCTTCTCGCCTGAGGCTTTAGGCCTCTAGTGAGGAGGAGAGGGCGCGTTCCCGACCGATCTCGCGGCAGGTTTTCACCATGATCCAGGTCATAAACCCAAGCACTGCAAAAACAATGCCGATCATGAAGAGAGTGCTGGAGGAGAAAGCCAACTTCGAGACCACGGTCTGTGGCTCGATCTGCCCCCCCGTTCCCTTAAGGGCACAGTCAGGACAGGCCATGGCATTAGCCAGTGAAAGGATCAAGACCGGAAGGATGGTGAGAAGCTTCATGGGGTCGTGGACTTGCTGTAAGGTTCCCTCAGGAGATTCCCGATGTCGATCAAAAGCTTCTGGACCAACTCCGGTTCATCGAGCTTGCGAGCCATACGAATCTCCCCCTGACGGTCAATCACCAAGAATCGGGTCGAATGAACCGGCGCCGTTGGATCGGCATTGGAGAGAGCCTGGAGCATTCCCTTGGTGGTGAACTCCTCAACATCTTTCTGAGGTCCGGTAAGAAAGATCCATCGATCGGGATCAGCCCCAAAATGCGACGCGTACTCCTTAAGCACCTCCGGCTTATCATGCTCCGGGTCGATCGAGAGGGAGACAAGGCGTACGTCTTTCGCCTTTTTCAATTCCTTGGAGATCTCGGCCAGCTTCGAGTTCATCATTGGGCAAGGCCCGGGACAGCGGGTGAAGAAGAAATCGATCACCCAGACCTTTCCTAGCAGGTCAGCTCGCGTGAGTGTCTTTCCATCCTGGGTGATGAAATGAAAGTCGGGAACTGTTCCAATCGGGGACGACTCCACATAGTCACGACGCTCGGAACCTCGGAAGAGCTTGGCTGCTCCCGCGATCAAAACGATCGCCACCAAAAATGTAATGACCCACACCATGAGGGGGAGCCGTTTCGGGGCGCCCGAATCATGGGAAGGAGTACTCACAATGGGGTTCTGATCAACCGTGGGTCAGACTAAATAGAGGATCGTGTAAAGGAAGACCCAGACGACGTCGACGAAGTGCCAGTAGAGACCGACGTTCTCAAGCGCGACATGACGCTTGGGAGTGAAGGTGCCTTTGGTAACCTGAAGAAAGAAGCACCAGAGAATCAGCAGTACGCCAATGCAGACGTGGGCACCATGAAATCCGGTCAGGGTGAAGAAGGTAGACCCATAGACCCCTCCCTTATCAAACCAAAGTCCCTCGTGGTAAAGCTCCGTCCATTCGACACACTGAAGCCCCACGAACGTGGCGCCCATCATAGCGGAAAGGAGCATCCAGCCGGCTCCTGACTTCCCTTTCTTCACGGCCACCTCGGCGAAATGATAGACAAAGGAACTGCTGACAAGAATGACTGTATTGATACCCGTCAGAAGCTTTGGCATGGGGGGGAGCTCAATGCCGTCACCGAAATTCGGGGGCCATGATCCGGCAGACTGCCTCAGAACAAGATATGCCGTGATTAATCCGCTGAAAAGAAGGGCCTCCGAGCACAGAAAGATGCACATCCCAAGCTTGCAGGTCGCGGGCGGAGTGGGGGGGGCGGCATGATGATCATGATCGGAAACCTCCGCGACCATCGGCGCGTGAAAGAGGGAAGAGTCGTTATAGGCGGCGTTATTCATCGGTAAAGCTTCAGTAGGCAACGGCAGGGCCGCGACGTAACATCATGAACACGACGAGGCCGCATAGGGCGAGCGCAAAAACAGCCAGTCCAGCAAGAATCGCGATCTGGGATTTGCGTTTTTGGGGTGTGATCACGGTGGATTAATGGATTTTTAGCGAGCAAAGGCGATCAGAGCACCAAGCAAAAGCGGCAGGTAAATGATCGAGGCGAAGAAAAGGTGCCGTGCCGAGGCATTTGTCTTGTTTCGCAGAAAAATGACCGAGAGATAAATCATCACCGCCCCGAGCGCCAGCGCGGCAAAGAAATAGTAAGGCGAGGCCATTCCGATGAGTCCTGGGAGAAGTGAGATGGCAAGAAGGGCAACTGAATAAACAAGCGCCTGGAGGGCTGTGAGCCACCCCTCGGGGTCTCGCGTGCTGAGCATCTTGAATCCTGCAGCAGCATACTGGTCCCGATAGAGCCAAGCGATCGCCAGAAAGTGTGGCATCTGCCAAAACCAGAGAATAAGGAATAAGATCCAGCCACCTAGGCCCATATGATCCGTAGCCGCAGTCCATCCTAGCAACGGGGGAAGCGCCCCGGGGATCGCACCGACAAGTGTATTCAGTTCCGTCAAACGCTTGAGGGGCGTATAGAGAGCGGCGTAGATAATGATTGTCAGACCGGCGAGGATTGCGGTCAGTGGGTTGGCGAAGAAAGCCAGGATGGCAACACCGCTTCCGCTCGCGAGTAACCCGAAGAGCAAGGCATCGGAGGGGTGCATCCTTCGGGCAGGCAAGGGACGATCGGATGTGCGGCTCATCAAGGCGTCAAGATCACGCTCCAACCATTGATTAAGCGCCGAAGCTCCTGCCGCACTCAGTGCCGTTCCTAACAGAGTGGCAGCAAGCAGGGTGTAATCCATCGGGCCACGCCATCCCAGCAGGAAGCCGACCAACGTGGTCATGAGAACGAGGAATGAGAGTCGGGCCTTGGAAAGTTCGCTAAGGTTGGCAAGCAATCCCATCCCTTGGGGTTTGGCCTCCACCTTGACCTCAGATTTCACGACCCCCTCGGTGGCATTCATGCGCGAACCTCCCCGGTGAATGACGCGCCGGACGATGCAACTGACGACGAGGAAGAGGCGCAGAAGAGTCGGAATGTGAAGAGAATACCAAAGGCAGTCAGCAGGGCTCCGAGCGCCATGTGGGAAGTAGCCACATCCGCAGCCTTATTCGACCAGATGGTGATGGCGCCAAGCAGAATCTGGAGAAGGATCGCACCAACCCAGAGAAGGCTCCACGCACGCATCCAATGCCCGAGAGGAGTCCTCACGACGGCCAATACCGCCGTGGTGATCACGATGAGAAGCAGCACGACAGCTCCGGCACGATGAGTCAGCTGAAGATGGATCTGCGATGCTGAAACGGGAGCCATCAGGTCATGAGCTCTCTCTTCATTAATCCTGACCAATGCGTCTGTGGAGGTATCAGGAATCAATGTCCCATAGGCAGTCGGAAAATCACGGATGGCTAGTGGGGCGTGCTGGTGTCGGATGGTAGCGGCAATACCGAGCTGAAAATAAGTCAGGATCAATCCGGCGAGGACGAGCCAACGGAGAGATGCCGCCGCCTTATCGGCAAACCAGGCACCCGAGAGAAATCCCTTCCCCGTCACGGCAGTAATGACCAGAAGAAGCCCAAAGAAGCTCTGGGCAAGCGCCGCGTGAAAGATGCCGATCTGATCCTTATAGAGAGTCACTCGCAGGCCACCCAGCACGCCCTGGGAGATGACACCAACCACTGCAGCCACGGCCAACCATTTTACCCAGGTGCGTTGTTCTTTCC
>DAISZK010000006.1:0-16500 GCA_036824855.1 Chthoniobacterales bacterium
GGGGGGTGTTCCTGCGCCGGAAAGAAGCTTTAGACAGGAGTTTCGGCGGACTTCTTTCTAGCAGGTGCTTTCTTTTTTACTGAAGACGCCTTGGGCTTTGTAGCCATTGCTGCTTTGGCAGACTTTTTTTCCACAGCCTCAGCGACTGCATCCGTGGTGAGGTTGGGCTTGAGAGGTTTGCCAAAGCGGCCGCGCTTCACGGTGGAGTCTCCGTCTTTCGGGGCTTTCGGTTCTCTAGGTTCAAACTCGAAGCCGACTTTCTTCCCTTCGAGTTTGAGGTAGGCGGCGAATTTCCGCCCTTTCTTCGACACGAAGCCGGCGATGAGATTCGTCCTGCCGGTTTCGGACAGTTTGACGATCTCTTCACGGGGGATGGCGCGCTGCAGGATGGTCTTGCCGGTGCGGAATTCACAGGTCTTCTCAGCCCCGATCGACTGGTCGCAGACATAGCTGGTGACGCCTTCGCGGATGGTTCCCTTTTTGCAGACCGGGCAGGGGGCAATGGCCTCTGAATTACGCAGCGCCTCCTCGGCTGCCGGATCGCCCTCGCGTTCTCCGAAGACGAACTTAAGCTTGAATTCAGGATCAAATTCGAGCTCAGCGGAGAAAGGTTTTCCGAAACGGCTGCGGAAACCATCCAAGGGGCCGACGGTTTTTTTCGTGAGGAGTTCGGTGATCTCCGGACGCTCCAGCGGTCGACCAGCCAGGGACTTCCAGAGGCTGAGGTCGCAGCTTCTGCATTTGAATTGGCGGACATTCTCCTTGAAGGGGCCCTTGCCGCACTTGGGGCAGATGACCTCCAGGTCAGGGAAGGCGCCCTCGGCGTCGTCGGTGAAGCCCTGCGCTTTCGTGATGATATCGCGCGTGAAGCCACGGATCTCTTCCATGAACTCTGGCCGCTTGAATTCCCCGGCTTCCATCTGCTTGAGCTTGTGCTCCCACTCACCGGTCAGCTCGGGAGACGTCAGGACGGCCACCCCCATGTGCTTGAGCAGGTTGACCAATGCCAATCCCTTGCTGGTAGCCGTGAGGTCACGACCCTCGCGGAGGACATAGCCATCGCCCAGGAGTCCCTCAATAATGGCGGCGCGTGTGGCCGGAGTGCCAAGACCCCGGAGGCTCATGGCCTCACGAAGTTCCTCATCTTCGACTAGCTTTCCCGCACCTTCCATGGCGCTGAGCAGGGTGGCCTCGTTGTAGCGGGCTGGTGGACGTGTTTGCGCCTCATGCACTTCGACGGAATCGGTACGTGCCGGCTCCAGATGACCATCCGCTCCTGCTACAGGAACCAAGGTCTTGGCATCTTCTTCACCCTCGGCAACGGCCTGCTTGCCGTAGACAGCCTGCCATCCCGGATCGGTAAGGACTTTCCCCTCGCTCTTGAAGGGCTCACCCTCCACACGGGTGATGCGTGTGGTCACATCAAAGCGGGCGGGAGGATAGAAGACTGCGACGAAACGCTGAGCGACCATCTGAAAGAGCTTTGCCTCAACTTCGTCGAGCCCGGCGATGGAGGCGCCAGTTGGGATGATTGCATGGTGGTCGGAGACCTTGGCATTGTTGAAGACCTTGCCGGTCTTGATGACCCAATTCTGCTCCAAAGCATGAGCCGCATACTTGCGCAGCTCCTTGTCTTCAAAAGACTTAAAGGCTGCTTTTACAGCGGGGAGATTATCCTCGGGCAGGTAACGGGAATCGGTACGGGGGTAGGTAAGCACCTTGTGATGCTCGTAAAGGCGCTGGGCCAGCTGGAGCGTGCGCTTGGCGCTGAATCCAAAGCGGCCATTGGCCTCACGCTGTAGGGTGGTCAGATCATAAAGGAGTGGCGCAGCCTGACTTGTCGACTTCTTGTTTTCCTCGATGACGCCTGGCTTGCCTTCGCACTTGGCACGGATCGACTCGGCACGCGAGTGATCCCAGAGGCGCTCCGCTTTTTTGTCCGCCGAGTCGGTGTCTCCCTCTGATTTCTTAAAACCCTCATCGAACCAGCGGCCGTGATAGCTTCCGGCAGCAACAGAAAAGACCCCATGGACCTCGAAGTAGGTCTTCGGAACGAAGGCGCGGATTTTCTCTTCCCGCTCGACGAGGATCGCGAGTGTCGGGGTCTGGACGCGGCCAACAGGTGTCAGCTGGAAGCCACCCTGCCCGGAGTTCACAGCGGTGAGGGCTCGGGTGCTGTTGATCCCGACAAGCCAGTCGCTCTCGGAGCGGCAGACGGCTGCCGCCGCGAGTGGCTGCATTTCGGCATCGTCGCGCAGGTGGGCAAAGCCCTCCTGGATCGCCTCCTTGGTCATCGACTGGAGCCAGAGTCGCTTCACCGGCTTTTTGCAGCCGGTCAACTGGATGATGTTGTGAAAAATAAGCTCTCCCTCACGGCCGGCGTCGCAGGCATTGATGACTTCCGTGACTTCTGGCTTCTTGAGTAGTCGCTTGACCACGGCAAGCCGGTCTGCGGAGCGTGCAATCGGCTGCAGCTCAAATTCCTCGGGAATGATCGGCAGGGCATCGAGCTTCCAGGAGAGGCCTTTGCCCCCTGTCATTTTATTGGGGAGGCAGAGCTCCACCAAGTGACCCACCGCCGAGGTGATGATGTAGTCATCCACCTCAAAGAACTCGGCCCTTGCGGCCTTTCCTCCCAAGGCTCGGGCCAGATCTGCGGCAACGCTTGGCTTTTCGGCGATGACTAGGGTTTTGGACATGGAAAGAGATGGATGAGACCGAAAACTTGAAACCAGCGTGTAAAATTAGATCAGTTTGAGGAACCGGTTGCCAGGTTGCGAGCGGACATGGCGACCTAACTCAAGGGCGAGCAACCTAGAAGAGACCGTCGCCGCTGGCAAACCGGATTTCGCAATGATCGTGTCCACAGGCGTCGCATCTTCCCCAATAGCCTCGTAAACCAGGAGCTCCTCACCGGAGAGTTCCACCTTCGGGCGGCTGCGCGAAAGCTCGGGCGGCGTTGCAAAGATCATGGGGAGATCGGCCAGAATATCACCCGCATCGATCACGAGCTTGGCCCCCTGTTGGATCAGGCGGTTTGATCCGAGGGTGCCAGGGTGATCGATGCGTCCGGGCACTACATAAACGGAGCGTCCTTGATCCCCGGCCTCCCTGGCGCTGATGAGTGCGCCGCTATTTAATCCCGCCTCCACGACAAGGAGGCCAAAGGAGCATCCGCTAATGATCCGGTTCCGCTTCGGGAAGGTCTGCTTGGTCGGAGTGGTTCCCATGGGAAATTCGCTGATCACCGCGCCGTGTCCCTCAACGATTTTTTCTGACAAGGGGATATTCTCCTCGGGATAAAGGTGAGCGAGTCCGCTGCCCAGAACGGCGACTGTGCGGCCATTGGCGGCAAGAGCTGCCTGATGTGCGGCCGTGTCGATGCCACGTGCCAGACCGCTGTAGATCGTCAGCCCGGAGTAGGCGAGCTGGTAGCCAAGCTTCTTCGCGGACTCCAAGGCGTAGTGGCTTGCCTTCCGCGTGCCAACGATGCCGATGCCGTTCCGCTGGTCCTTCTCTTCCAGTTTCCCCAAGACATAGAGCACGATCGGCGGATCGTGGATTTCTTTCAGGAGTTCAGGATACTCGGAGTCAGACCGAGTTAGGACACGGGCCCCGGCCTTCTCGACCAAAGCCATCTCGGCATCAAGGTCGGCGTGCTCATTCCATAAGGTGATGATGGAGGAAACTTCAGGTCCGATCCCTTCCACGGTCCGAAGATCGGAGCCGGGGGCACTCAGAATGGCAGAAAGAGATCCGAAGCGCTCCGCCAACCTTCGTACCCGTACGGGTCCTACTTGGGGCAGCATGTTCAGGACGATGGCTGCTTCCGTGTCGGTCATGGGGGAGTAAAGGTTGTTAGCGGTTTAGGCTGTAGGCTCTTAGGTCAGTGCCGTCTCAAACACTCGACCCAAGCCCAGAAAATTCAAGGGCATTTCCGAAAAAGCGGGCCAATCTACTTCCTAAAAAGCTAGAGCCTAGCTCAGCTCCTTGAGGACCGTGGTGAGGTAGACCGGCTCGGGATGGGTTTTGCGGTATTTCGTAATTTCGCTGCGGTTAAGCACCTGGAAGCCATAACGCTCAAAGACGCGTGCTCCGCGCCGTGCTTCAAAGGTTACCACTTGGCCGTAGACTTGGCGCACCCCCTTGCTGCGGAGGTGATCCAGATAGCTGTTCATCAGCTTGGTGCTGTGGGCGAGCCCCTGCGCCTCAGGCAGGATATTGAAGTGGAAGTGGGCGCTGCGGCGGGGAGTCTGCGGAACCTCCTTCCACGAGGTGCGTAAGATCCAACCGATGAAGTCGCGAGTGGCCTTATTGTAGAAGGGGTACTTTGCCATCCCGCGGGTGAAGAGATGGATGTTGTTGAAGAAGTTGAAGAGCTGCTGTCGGAAGGGACGGTAGGAGCCTAGAAGATATCCCTTCACAACGCCTTCTTGCTCAAGCACGAACGAAGACTCCGGCTCGATGTCGGTGTAGTACCGGGTTAGGTAGTCGGCAAAAATTTCCCGATCCTCGAAGACAGGATCGATCGCCTTACCCAGAAAGCCGGTCTCACAGCAGAGATGACGCACGGCCTTGCGATCGCGAGACTCAAAGCGGCGGATCACGACGCCTTTTTTAAATGATGAAACCGGCTGGGCTGCTGTGGATACGGAAGACACCCTATGGGTTGTACGAGGCGATCACCTCCCGGTAAATCGCAAAGAGACGCCCGAAGACCTCGCTCCAACCATAGCGGCTTCCCACGAAGGCCGAGGCCCTAAGGCCGGAGGCGGCAAGATCCTGATTTGCGACCGTTCGGATCGCCTCCGCCAACGCCTCCGGGTTGTTCTCGACGGACCAGTTGTGCAGGCCGCTGAAGTTGATTGCATCCATGTAGCTGCCACGGATTCCGACAACGGGCGTTCCGCAGGCTTGGCTCTCGAGAGTCACCAGGCCGAAGGTCTCCTTCACTCCGGGATGCACGAAGAGATCGGCGGCACGGTAGATATCCGCCAATTCCTGCGCTCCGTTGCAATAGCGAGTCCAGCTCACAGCTCCTGTCTCTTCTTCTAGACGATGAAGTACCCCGCGAAGCATGCCGTCACCCACCACCGCTAGATGGAAGCGCCCGGGATTGTTTTGGTGAAGCAGTTCGAAGGCCTCGAAAAGCTTTCGGACGTTCTTGTCGGGATTGAGTCTGCCGACATAGAGCAGTACTTGTTTATCAGAAGGCCAGCCGAGTATCTGCCGGGCCGCACGGCCGCGCTCGCTGTCAGGGAAGAAGATGCCTGTGTCGACACCAAGCTCGAGAGTCTCGATATTCTCCATCCCCCAGGTGCGGAGGAGTTCGGAGAGACCCGCACTCGGGACGAGCGTGCGCTCAAAGCGGTTGTAGAGTGTGACTGCGTATTTCTTGCCGATTTCCTCGGCCATCATCACGGAAATGGAGCCGAAGAACTTGGCTACCGAGCGGAGCACCGCATCCGGAAAATGAGAGTGGTAGAAGCCAACCGTGGGAATGCCGAGGGCGCGTCCCGAGGCAAGCGCCTTCCAGGCAACCTGATACGGATCGCCTGATTCGATCAGGTCTGGCTGTTCCCGCTCCAGGGCCTCCTCGACCAGGTTGAGATTGATGAGTGCACGGTAGCGGGCCGTCCGGGAAATCAGCGGCGACTCGATGGTATAAATAGTCTTGTGTCCTTCGATACGACGCTCGGTTTTTTTGCCCGGTATGATCAGCACGTGGCGATCTCCAGCCTCTTCCAAATGAGACGCTTTCTCCGCGATATAACGCCTCACTCCCCCCGAGAACGGAGAGTAGAATTGGGTGAGATCGCAAATGACCATGGAGACAGGAAGCCGTTTGAAGCGGCCCGCAATGCGCTTGGCTCTTAGATGCCGGCGAGCCAGCGTTCCGCATCGATTGCGGCCGCACAGCCCATGCCCGCAGCCGTGATCGCCTGCCGATAGACGGAATCGGCGCAGTCTCCCGCGGCAAAGACCCCGGGAATATTCGTGCGACTTCCTTCGGCAAGGGTGAGGTATCCCGCCTCATCCATGGTCAGCTGTCCCTGGAAGATCTGCGTGTTCGGAATGTGACCGATCGCTACGAAGACGCCGGCGCAACCGAGCGTACTGCTTTCATCGGTCACGATGTTTTTGAGGCGCACGCCTGTAACGCGGTTTTCGGTGACATCGAGCACCTCCTCGACCACGGAGTTCCAGACCGGAGTGATCTTGGGGTTGGCGAGAGTCCGCTCAGCCATGATCCTGGAGGCACGGAGGGAATCTCGACGATGGACGAGATAGACCTGCGAGGCAAATCGAGTGAGGTAGCTGGCTTCTTCACAAGCAGAGTCTCCTCCTCCGACGACCACGAGAGGCTGGTTGCGAAAAACCGGAAGCGCCCCGTCGCAGGTGGCACAGTAGGTGACGCCCTTGTTCTCAAGCTCATGCTCGCCGGGAACGCCAAGGTGGCGGTGTCCGGCACCGACGGCGACGATGACGCTACGGGTCTCGATCACCTTCCCGTCAACGGTGATCTTGAGAGGCGACGAGGAGAAGTCGACCGACTCAACGCGACTCAGGTACTGGATGCGTGTCCCAAAGCGTGTGGCCTGCTCCTGCATCTCCATCATGAGTGCTGTTCCCTCGATGCCGTTGCGGAAGCCGGGAAAGTTCTCCACGCTAGAGGTCGTTGTCAGCAACCCCCCTGGTTGCTGGCCCGTGATGAGGAGAGGATTCAGATTAGCGCGGGCAGTGTAGATCGCGGCGGTCCATCCGGCGCAACCGGATCCGATGATGACGACTTGTTCCATGGAAAAAATTTGAGTTGAAAGTTAAAGTTGAAGTTTAAAATCGGCCAATCGATTCCGTCGAGAGACTACTCCCCGGATGGAGATGCCAACTCCGGGGCAAACGGCTCCGGCCAGCCTTTGGGAAGACGGAGAGGCTTCCCTTCGGGCATTTTCACGAAGGCCAGTGCCTGCTGGCAGGTGATCAGTAGCGCGCCGTCTCGAGGGCGCTTGATCTCGAAGTGGCACCAGAAACGCGCCGGAGTCGCCTCACCCAGGTGTCCGTGAACTTCGAGCTCGTCGCCGAGGATCGCAGGCCGCTTGTAGTCGATCTCGGTGCGCACTACTACAGGATAGACCGAGGTCTGGGCCATCCGCGCCCAGTCCATTCCGAGATTGACGGCGAGCAGCGTGCGGGCCGTCTCGATGAAACGGAGGTAGGCGATGTTATGAACAACGCCACCAGCATCGGTATCAAAGAACATCACCTGAACAGGGGTAACGATTGTCGATCCGGGGAGTGGTGATGCGGAATCGGTCATGGGATCAAGCAGGTTCCAAGTGACCGTCCCGCAGGAACAGCTGTCGGTCACCAAGTGCCGCGAGCGCGGGATCGTGTGTGACGGCCACAAATGTGCGGCCATCTTGCCGGGCTAGGTCGAGCAGCAATTCGATGATTCCTGCACCCGTTACCGCATCGAGATTTCCCGTCGGCTCGTCGGCAAAGAGGATACTGGGATCATTCACCAAGGCGCGGGCGATCGCCACACGCTGCTGTTCTCCACCGCTGAGTTGCGAGGGGAGATGGTCGAGCCGTCCCGAAAGCCCCACCCGGTCGAGCAAGATGCGGGCATGGGACTCGTTTTTTCTTCCGCCCAGCATCGAGGGAAGCAGGACATTCTCCAGGGCCGTCAGCTCCGGCAGGAGGAAATAGGATTGGAAGACGAATCCCATGCGGCGGTTACGAAGCATGGCCTCACGATCCCCCTTGAGTGCAAAGAGCTGCTCGCCCTCGAACTCGACACTTCCCTCCTTCGGATGTTCCAGGCCTGCAAGAATATAGAGGAGTGTGGATTTACCCGCTCCGGAGGCACCGCGGAGAAAGACCACCTCACCCTTGTTAACATCAAGGTTGACGCCCTTGAGTACCTCAAGCTTCGCCTCTCCCAAATCGTAGGTTTGGAAAAGCCCGCGGGCCCGCAGGTGGATGGAGGAAGCCTCGGTCATGAGATCAATCTCCGAAGACGATGGCGCGTGAGCCGTGGACAACGACGCGATCATCGACATGGAGGCGGACACCGCGTGCCAAGGCAAGTCGCTCACAGTCGCGTCCGAGGCGTCGCATCTCGGCAGGTGTGTGAAAGTGTTCGATCGGGATCATCTCCTGATGGATGATCGGGCCTGCATCCAGCTCCGGAGTTGCGTAGTGGCAGGTGGCGCCGATCAGTTTCACGCCTCGATCGTAGGCACGACGGTAGGGATCGGCCCCGGCAAAGGCCGGCAACAGGGAGTGGTGGATATTGATGACGCGGTTGTGATGCTCCTCACAGAACCATCCGGGAAGGATCTGCATGTAGCGACAGAGGACCGTAAGTTCACCCGAAACATCACAGATGGCATCGCTCACCTGTCGAAAGGCCGTTTCTTTTCCCGCTTCATCAGCCGGAATCGGAATATGGAGAAAAGGAAGCCCCTCCTTCTCCACCGTGGCACGCAGAGCATCGTGATTCGAGATCACGAGCGGCACCTCGATGTTCATTTCTTTGGAGCGCCAGCGCCAGATCAGGTCTGCTAGACAGTGGTCCTCTTTACTCACGAGCAGCACGGTTCTCAAAGGCTTGGAGCTGTCCCGGATCGACCAACTGGCATTGATGCTCACGGCAATCGGCGCGAATGCAGTTCGCACCGTTTCAAGGGTGACGCCCTCCGGCACCTCAAAGGCAAAGCGGGCGAGGAACCAATTGTTGATCGTGTCCGTGTACTGGTTCACCTCGACGAAGTTGCCCCGTTGCTCGGCAACAAAGCCTGTGATTTTGGCTAGCAGCCCCACCTGATCAGGGCAATCCAGCGTCATCAGTAGCGTGGTAGGAGAGAGCATGGATGAGAAAATATGAAGGATGAGCGATGAATTATGAAGGGTTTTCGGGAGTCTTTTCATCCTTCATACTTCAACTTTCATCCTTTAGCCTTTTTCCATGTCCAACATCCACATCGCGCGCAACCACCAGTCCCTAGGCTCGTTCAGCGAAGCAGCGGTTCGGGAGGGGATTCATTCCGGCCGCTTTTCGGCGGGCGATCTTGCCTGGCGCGAAGGGATGGCCGAGTGGAAGCCTCTCGGAGAGATGGCCCCGCAATGGGGAATGGAGCTTCCGCCCCCGGCACTCACCCCGGCAAGTCTTAACGAAACCCCCGTTGATGCAATGCAAGCAGATGAAACTGGCCCGGCTTGGGAAGAGCGTGAGAGGCTCGGCTTCTTCTCCGCCCTCTCACAGACGATCGGCGATGTTCTTTTACGCCCGACACAGACCTTCGCCACCATGAAGCAGGCGGGAGGGTTGGCCAATCCCCTCCTCTATTTCGTGTTGGTCAGCAGTGCCATGTTTGCTGTCTCCGCTTTCTACCAGATTGCGATGACAACAATGAATCCTGCGCTCTTTGCCCCCAAGATCCCACATGCGACATCCCTGCCCACGGGATCCTCCTTCTCGGTGGCGCTGATTGGTTCAGTCCTCCTCTCCCCGGCACTCTATGTCGTGAGCGCCTTCATTTCCTCGGGGATCACTCATCTCTGTCTTAAGTTGCTCGGCGGTGCCAACAGGCCCTTTGAAACCACCTTCCGAGTTATCTGCTATGCACAGGCCAGTGCGGCTGTGCTGAATATCATCCCAGTCTGCGGTAGCCTCGTTGGTGTCATCTGGGGTGCTTACGCGATTATCATTGGACTGAAAGAGGCACAACATACCGAGGGTTGGAGGGCCACGCTCGCCATCACCCTTCCGGGATTGCTTTGCTGCGGGCTCCTCCTCTTGCTGGGTACTGCAGCAGGACTAGGCATTGCCGAGTTAAGTCATCAGATGGGTGGCGGCATGCCGACGCTGCCTAAGCTTCCATAAATCAAAAGCCCTTGCTGGTTCCCCGTTTCTATTGGCGTCCGCTCATTCCAGGGGAGCACGATCCAGAACTGACATGGGGACTCGTTCTCGCTTGCGGTAGCGCTCTGGGTATTGGCTGGCTGTCTTTGGGATTACCTACTCCGCTCTGTCCGCTCCATGCGCTGACCGGCGTCCCCTGCCCTACCTGCGGCATGACCCGTGGGCTCCGCTGCCTGCTGCATGGGAATGTGGAAGCGGCCCTGTTCTTCAATCCGCTTCTGATATTCATTCTAGTAGGATTGATTATCTATCTTGTTTATTGCATGGTGGTTGTTGCTGCAAGGCTGCCCCGCCTTCGCTGGGAAAAACTTCCCCAAACAACCGCGCTCAGCATCCGAATTGGAGGCGTCATGCTACTTGTGGCCAACTGGATCTACTTGATCGTGAGAGAGCGAGCGCTCTTCTAATTAACAGAATCGGATGGGAGCGGAGACTTCTTCCTGGAGCGCGCAGAAGAGGTTGATCGCATTCCGACCCAGCATTGTCTGCATGGCTGCAAGGGCCAGTTCCTCGCTGTTACAGTCGCGACTGAGGTGACCCAGCAAGAGATGGGCGAGGCCATCATGGCGGATTCTAGAAACGGTTTCCGCCGCGGCGGTGTTCGAGAGATGCCCGTGGCGGGACTGGATGCGTTGCTTGATGGACCAGGGACGCTTGGTGTCGTTCTCGAGGAGTTGCTCATCGTAGTTCGCCTCGATCAGAAGACCATCCACTCTGCGCAGCGATTCAGTAACGAGAGTCGTGGCATGACCGAGGTCGGTGAGGAAGCCAAAGGAATAGGTCCTCTCCCGGATCACGAATCCGACCGGCTCTACGGCATCGTGTGGAATCAGGAAGGAGCGGATAGTCGTTCCTTCCAAAGCAAAATCACTGCCGCTTTCAAAGATCTTCCATCCGTTGAAGTCGATGATTTTATCGCGGAGAACCGCCGCTGTCTGACGGTTACAGTAGATCGGAGTGGCATGTTTCTTCGACCACTGGACGAGACCCTTGGTGTGATCACCATGTTCATGAGTCACCAGAATGGCGCAGAGGTCGCGCGGTTCCACGCCGCATGAAGCCAAGCGGAGCGTCAGCTCCTTGGTGCTCAAGCCTGCATCGACAAGGAAGGAGGCAGTTTCCGTCCGAACCAAAGCGGCATTGCCACTGCTACCGCTGGCCAGAATCGTGATCTCGAGCATGGAATGAAATTCAGCAGCACCTAAAGCTTACGCAAGAGATCCAGAAACGCGGCGGAGACCTCTTCCGCCGAGAGATCCGTCACCTCGCGGCTTGCCGGATGCAAGACGGCACTGGGCGCCTTCCACGGTCCCCAATGTTCCGGATCGGAATCACCAAAGAGACAGACCATCGGCTTGCCGAGAGCGGCTGCAAGGTGCATCGCTCCGCCATCACTACAGATGATGGAGTCACAGAGGAAGAGAGAGGCGATCAGGTCTTCAAGTCGTTCTGTGGGAATGGGATGGAGCGGCAGCCCCGCCGTCGAAGTCAGCACGTCACGAGCTTTTTCATCATCTCCGGGATGGAGTGGGTTATCGGCGCCCCCGGGAGACCAGAGCAGGAGAAATTTGGCATCGAGTTTCTCATGCAGCGTGCGGGCCAGCTCGGCAAATCGATCTGCAGGCCAGCGCTGGGATAGTTTTCGTGAGCTCAGATGAAGGGCGATCACCGGCCCGGAGTAACGACTCCACTCCCGAGGCAAGGTGGCCTTGAGTTTTACAACTCTGGCTTTGTCGGGGGTCAGTTGAGCCTCCGGCGTCTCGAACCGTAGCCCCATGCGCACAAGCTGGTGGCAGCATTGCTCGACATGGTGCTCTCCGCCCACCGCATCCTCTGCATTGCGGACCAGGATCTTCTTTGCTCCGATCCATGTGGCAAAACGTAGCGAGCTCCGTTGCGGTCCGCCTGGCAAGAGGATCCAATCAAAGCGTTGCTGGCGCAGAGTCCAGATCGTCTTCAAGCGGCTCCACAGGATGCCGAGTTGGTTTTCGCCTTTCTCAAGATGCTTCGCTTTCGTGTAGGAGAAGAGGGCATTGATATCAGGGTTCCCTTCCATCACGGCCAAATTGTATTTTGTCACCAGGGCCGCGATATAGGCCGTCGGAAGCTGCTCTCTGAGCGCTCGGATCAAAGGAGTCGTACAGACCAAGTCCCCGATATTGTCCCGACGGATGATGAGGATGCGGGGTGATTTTTCTGGGGAGTCCATGGTATGGCAAACGTGGTGCGCCCGGCAGGAATCGAACCTGCTACCAAGGGTTTAGAAAACCCCTGCTCTATCCGATGAGCTACGAGCGCAAAATGTTGATTAACAGAGTAAAAGAGAAAACCGAAAAAGTCGAATCTTGACCCTGTGCAATGGATTGTGCAAGAGTCGTGTAATGAAACGGGCTGAAAGCACAGAGAGGAAGGCTTCCGGGAGTCATGCCGCGCAGTTTACCTCAGTCCGGGATTATCGCAAACGCAGAATCAAGGGGCTACAGGAGCGAAACGGGCGCTTCTATGCTGTGCTGTGGACGGTGAAGGAGGATGGCCGCAAGGGTGCTAGACGGTTTGCTCTGTTGGATGAGAACAAAGAGCCATGCCGAACCGTCTCCGCTGCACAGGTGGCGCTTGAACTACTGAGGCAGGATCGACGGGAGGGAAACTTGCCAAGCTCAGGACGGAAGCCAGGCATGAAAGCCGCTGTGCAAGAATACTTGCACAGTAAGGATCACACCGTGAAGGCTGAGAACACCCGAGGTAAGGAGGTGCGCTCCTTGGATCTCTTTGTGCGTCATTTCGGCTGGGAGACCCGGCTTGATGCCATCACTCAGCAAATGATCTCTGGATTCAAGAGCCGTCGTCTTGATGGCGGGAAGCTGGGGGGTAAGGAGTTGAAGCCAGCTCACCCACGGACGGTAGAGCATGATTTCGTATCGCTGAGAAACTTCTTCACCTATGCCGTTCAGGAAAAACGATGGATCAATAAAGCGCCAGATTTCCCGAAGTGGGGCCGCAAGGGACTTCCGAAACCTAGGAGAAAGGCACTGATCGAGCCCGAAAAGTTCAGCCAGCTTATCCAACGATGCCGAGAGCGCCACACGGGAGCGCTAGGGGATCAGGTGCTTGCTATCCGCAACGGAGACCAGATTGCCGACTTCCTGCTCTTGCTGGCCTACACAGGAGCAAGAGAAAAAGAGGGCCTGAAGCTCCGATGGTCTCATGTGGATTTCAAAAACCGATGCCTTCATATCGGAGCGGGTGAAGATTTCGTTTCCGGGTCCGTCGTGATCGGGTCGGCTGGAGATACAAAGACGGGAATGGGTAGGGAGATTGAGTTTAACGATCAGCTTGAAGCGCACTTGCTGGATATGAAGAGCCGCCGCGCTCCTGATTCGCAGTGGCTATTCCCCTCACCCCGTCGAGGGAAGAAGGATCTCAGGGTAACGACGCTCAGAGGTGCCCTTTCCAGCGCCAAGGAAGCCGCTGGAGTGGCTGATCTCGGATTCCATGATATGCGTCACCTGTTCATCTCCTACTGCCTTATGGGGAAGACGGATGTGGGGACCGTTGCCTCGTGGGTAGGTCATAAAGATGGTGGCAAGCTCATCATGTCAACCTACTCCCACCTACTCAAAGACCATCGGAGGGAGGAAGCCTCTAAGGTGCAAATCGGTTTTTCAGTGGTCCCTCGTGGTGCTGCTGCTGTCGCGTAGTGGTCAGATTCCTCGATTACCTGTCATCCTGTCATTGTCTTGTCTTTCCCGTTGCCAGTCATGATCTTAGAAAGTGACAGGGGGCTTTTTTGGGGCCGTCACTGAACTAGATAGCGATCAATCAACGAGGTCGAGGTCGAGAAAAACGGGTCTCTGCACGTGCAGAGCTGCGCGCGCAGCGACCAGAAATATCATGAATCATGAGGCCCTTTTGACACGGTGGATTTGCTGTGAAAAACATCACACACACCAAATCGGGCGCTAACGAGGCAATTCCTCTTGAAGCGCATCCACCCCTATCTCTTGACCTCTTCACGGAGCAATCCGGGCTATCGTCTGTGACGATGTGGAGATACAGGAAGAAAGGAATGATCACGACCGTCATGATCGCTGGTCGCCACTACATCACCCGACAAGAAATCGCTCGATTCAACGCGCGTCTGGAGTCTGGAGAGTTCGCAGGAGACGGACCACGCAAACCAGAAAGGAGCAAGATAGCCGCCTAAACAAAAAAAAGACCCGGCACCCTTCGGTTGGGCACCGGGTCATAAGAAACAATTCCATGAATACATCCAAGTCAAACGCTCTACCGAAACTGGGCTTTAAGTCTCATCATCTCGACCTTCCAAAGTTCGGAAGGATCACTTGCACCGTTGAAGAAACTCCAACGGCTTTCACCCTCTCGTGTGACTTCCCGGCTACTCCCCGGCCTCGTCATCAGCGAGTCGTGGACCGCTGGATGGAGGGAGTCATTGAAGCGTTAAAAAGTGACCCTCGACCGTTGGTTATGAAGGTCACTATGGCCGGCAAGACGGTATGCCGAGGCACCTCTGATGGTGACAACGTGGCTATTATTGGAGGGCTTGTGTCATGAGCGATCAAGTTGAACTGACCAATGCCGTTCTCCGAAAGGCTGGGGTGATCGCCGCTCCCGTTTCGGATTCATCTTCTGCTGTTGGGGTATCGCCAGTGTCCACACCCTTTGACCCTGCTGCCGTTTGTGAGGAGCGCGATCTCTGGTCTTGTAACGGGAAATACTACTGGAGAGAGGATGACTGCTTTAGAGAGTTCGGTCCTCAAGACATAGCACGGTCGCTGCGCGTAGCGGGATATTCACGTCGGGAAATAGACGACTCGACGACAGGAGGGAAGATTCCCAGTCAGCTTGACAGGATTTTAGATCATGCCGTGAGGTTTCGTGCCGTGGCCTTTGCTGGTGAAGTTGCAGGGCATAAGGCCGGGGTTCATGGGAAAGGGAGTAAGAGGTATCTGATTACTACCAGTCCTGTCTTGATAGAGCCGTCGCCGGGTGAGTGCCCTACTATCTTGGAGTTTCTGCGAGTACTCCTAGAGGAGGATGGCTCCCTACGCTTCAGGCTGTGGCTTAAGTTCGGCTTTCAGGCGATTAGGAATGGGCGACGCCAGCAAGGGCAATGCCTTGTGCTTTGCGGTCCCTCTGGCAAGGGCAAGGGGGTTCTTCAGTCGTTTATCATCACGCCAGTTCTGGGAGGACGTTCAGCAAATCCGAAGAAGTGGCTTCTGGATAAAGATCAGTTCAACACCGATCTAGTCGGAGCGGAGCATCTGATGATCGAGGAAATGCCCTCTTCCGTAAAATATGACGATAAGGTGGCAATGGCCGAACGGATCAAGGAAATCTGTGTTAATCACGAAACCAGACAACGCGATATGCACACTAAAGGACGCAACGTCAATCCTTTATGGAGGTTAAGTATGTCATTAAATGATACTCCTGAAAATCTCCGAATGTTCCCGCCGCTGATTGATGGTTTTGATGATAAGTTGATTTTTCTACGAACATCTTCGGAATCATTTCTGGCGCGTTATGATGCCATGGAGGATGGGTTTCAGGTGTTTCTACGGCTGGTAGAGAGCGAGTTGCCAGCCTTTGCCGCTCATCTTTTGGCGTTGGTGGTACCCGAAGAGCTGAAAGACCGTCGCTACGGTCGCTACGGTGTTCGCTCCTATGTAGATCCAGAAATTGCAGAGATGCTCTATCAGCAAGAGCCCGAGTCCTTCCTTCTAACTCTGATTGATGAGATGTTTGGGGAGTCCTTAGACTTCAAGGATGATGGCTCTGGGCAGTTGAACGCATGGACGGGCAGCGCTACGGACCTGAAGGAAAAGCTAACGGACTCAGGTAGCAAAGGACATATCTCTGCCCGAAAGATCCTAGACGGTCACGTCTCCCAGTGTGGCATTCTCTTGGGAAAACTAGAGAAGAAGTTTCCCGAGCGATTCGCCAGAGATAGAGACGGTAAATCCCGTGCGTGGACAATTCAGCCACCATCTAGTTGATCGTCTCCCCGCTCCTCTCTCAAGTCACTAAGCCTCTGGCATTCTGTCATGACGGCTTAGTGACGGAGGATGACAGCTTGACTCATTCACCCGTCACCTCTCCAAGCTCCATTTTATCGGATCTTCTGGGGATTCATGACAGGATGACAGGTAATCTCCAAGATTTAAGAATAAGTGACAGAACATAAGGAATCTCTTCCTTTTTGTCCCCCTCTTGTCGGTTGAGCGCACTGGACTCATTTTTCCGTCACAAGTCCGAAGTTTTTTTCCGTCCTTTTGTCATCAGATTGAATGTCCCTAGATTTCTGCCGATCTCGTCTTGGGAATCATGACAAAGTGACTGGCCTATTGAATGCCCCACGGGGGAGGGAATGATTGCCTATCGCTGCATGTGCAGGATGCCAATCGGGCAGAATCGGCTCGGGACTTGCACAGAATCTTGCACAAACGCTCCATTGTGCTGCTCTTGCTCTCTTGTGGGAGGCTCTGAAACAAAGGGTTATCAAGATCCTTTCGACACTTTTTTCAGCGATGAGGACGGAGCCAAGGGTTGGA
>DAISZK010000006.1:16600-83899 GCA_036824855.1 Chthoniobacterales bacterium
TAGCAGTGCTTTCCCGACATTTCAAAAAATGCCCGGACGCACTCCCTTTTCGAATATCAAGATCCTTTCGACACTTTTTTCAGCGATGAGGACGGAGCCAAGGGTTGGAGTAACCCTTAGTACGGCGCGTAAGTTCTGTGCAAGTTTCAGAAACCACCTCAGCGCTAGATAGAATCAGGCCGGGTAGTCCGTCGTCTTATCATCTCATCTTGTAGCAGTGCTTTCCCGACATTTCAAAAAATGCCCGGACGCACTCCCTTTTCGAATTAGAAAACCCCTGCTCTATCCGATGAGCTACGAGCGCAAAGTATCAGCCTGCCGCCGGCACCGCTTGTTCCATGGGAGCAAGGTCGATGGCACGGAGAAGGTCGAGATCGTCATTGGTGCCGGGATTGGCTGCCGTTAGGAGTTTGTCACCATAGAACACGGAGTTTGCACCGGCGAAGAAGCAGAGCGCCTGCCCTTCGCGGGTAAGACGGGTACGCCCTGCGGAGAGTCGGATGCGGGCCTTCGGCAGCATGATGCGGGTTGTGGCAATAAGCCGGACGAGCTCGAAGATATCGACAACGGGCTGTTCCTCCAGCGGGGTGCCGGGCATGGCCATAAGGCAGTTGATAGGAACGCTCTCCGGAGGAGGATTGAATCCGCAGAGAACCTCCAGCATACGGAGGCGGTCGCGCTCCGTCTCGCCCATGCCGATGATGCCGCCGCAGCAGACAGCCATGCCGGCCTTCTGGACGGAAGAGATGGTGTTAAGGCGGTCGTTGAAGGTGTGGCTGGAAACAATCTGTGGGTAAAACTCCGGAGAGGTATCGATGTTGTGATTGTAGGCGGTGACACCTGCCTCCTTGAGTTGGCGTGCTTCTTCGTCACCGAGTTGGCCTAGGGTCACGCAGACCTCCATGCCGAGCTTGCTGACCTCGCGGACAGTATCGAGCATGGAGTTGAAGCGGCTGTCACCCGACTTGACCCCCTTCCACGCTGCACCCATGCAGAAACGGGTCGTGCCGCTCTCCCGGGCCTGCTTGGCAAGTGGCAGGATTTCATCACATCCCATGAGCTTGCCGGCCTCGATACCTGTCTTGTAGCGGGAGCTCTGGGCACAGTACGAGCAGTCCTCACTGCAGCCGCCGGTCTTCACGCTCAGCAGGGTGCAGAGCTGGACATTATCCTCATCCCAGTTCTGGAGATGAACCGAGCGGGAACGCTGGATGAGGTCGAAGAACGGGGATCGGTAGATTTCCTCCAGATGGTCGATGGAGATGGGGTGGGGTAAGCTGCTCACGATCCCTAAAGACTATGACAAGGTAGCTCTGGAGTAGAAGTGTTTTGCGCTTGGAAAGCCTTGCCTGGGTCGTGCTGACCTTACCAGGTGAGCCCCTCCATGAAGTCGGCCTTTCCGCCATGCGCGCCACGGGCGCCCTGCGGCTTCGCAGCTTTTCCCGCACGGGGTTCCTTGGCGATCTTGAAGTCGATTTGCTGCTTGAACGGATCGACCCGAGCAACCTGGACTCGCAGCTCATCACCCGCCTTGAGAATTTTTCGGGAACTCTTCCCGACAAGGCGCGAGCGGGGACCATCAAAGATGTAGAAGTCGTCGTCCATCGAGGAGACGGGTACTAGCCCGGTCATCATCGCCTCGGGGAGTTCGACCAGCAGGCCGTAGTTGCGGGCCTCGATTACTTTGGCAGCGAAAGAGGGTGCGATACCTCCCTCGGTGGCTGCCTCGGCAAGCTTCCCGAAGTACTCTAGCTTCTTGAGTCGGACCGATTCCTTCTCGGCATCAGCTGCCGTGCGTTCTGTTGTGGAGAGGTGCTCACTGACTGGGCCGAGGTCCGTGGAGAGTGGTCCGTGCTGTTTTGGGTCAAGGTCGCGTGCAAGGGAGCGGTGCGTCAGGAGATCCGCATAGCGGCGGATGGGGCTCGTAAAGTGGCTGTAGTCAGACTTGGAAAGGCCGAAATGACCGAGCGGGTCGGGAGAGTAACGAGCCCGCTTGAGGCTCTTCAGCAGGCCGATCTTCAGCGCGCTTGCGTAGGGCTTCCCCTTAAGGCCATCGAGTAGTTTTTGCAGCTCTGCCCGGTTGCTCAGATCGCCGGCCTTGACCCCATAAGTGGCGGCTAGCTCGCGGTACTCGTCGAGCTTCTCGGGCTCGGGTTTCTCGTGGATGCGGTAGATATTCGGCTGGTTCTTGCGCTTGAGATGGCGCGCGACCTGTTCGTTGGCTAGCAACATGAGCTCCTCGATGAGCTGGTGGGAGATGTCGTTCTCGACGAGCTCAAGCTTTACGGGATGCCCCTCCTTATCGAGCCAGACCTTCACCTCGGGCATCTCGAGATCGAGGGCTCCGGCGGCGAAGCGCCGCTTCCTAAGGGTCGAGGAGCAGTCCCATGCCGCATGGACGCGGCGGCTTACCTCGTCTGTAGGGGGCTTTTCCAGCATGGCGAGCGCCTGCCGGTAAGTGAGGCGAGCCGAGCTGCGGATGACAGAGCGCCCGAAGCGGACCTTCCGGACGCTGCCATCCCGATTGATTTGTGCAAAGACGCTGAAGGCCAAGCGGTCCTCATTGGGGCGAAGGCTGCAGAGGCCGTTGGAGAGATTTTCGGGGAGCATCGGGATGACGCGGTCGGCAAGGTAGACGCTATTGCCCCGCGAGCGAGCCTCTTTGTCGAGGGCCGTGCCTGGTTTCACGTAATGAGAGACGTCGGCGATGTGAATGGCAACTTCCCAGCCGTAGTCGGTCGGTTGAACCTCGATGGCGTCGTCGAAGTCGCGTGCCGTGTCGGGATCGATGGTGATGATGCTATGGTCGCGAAGATCTTCACGACCCACCAGGTCGCGTGCCGTGATGGCACGCCCGAACTTTTCGGCCTCAATGCTGACCGGAGCCGGAAACTCACGCGGCAGGCCATGCTTGTGGATGACGGAGAGCATGTCGACCCCGGGGGCGTCTGCCGCTCCGAGCACCTCCACGATGTGTCCCTCAGGATTGACTTGGCTGTTCTCCCAGCGGTCGAGTTGTGCGACGACTTTCTCACCGATTTTTGCGCCTTCTGGAGAAGGAACATAGAGCGTCCGGGGGAAGCGCGGGTCGTCGGCGACAACATGATAGAAATTTGTCGTCTTCTGGAGTGTGCCAACGATGGGTGTGCCAACTCTCTCGACGACCCTGATAATACGCCCTTCCTGTCGGCCGTCGCGCCGTGGGCGCCCGTGGAAGCGGGGTTGATGGATAAGGCGCGCTACGACGCGATCGCCATTGAGTGCGGTACCAAGGTTATCCGCTGAGATAAAGAGATCTTTGCCTCCCTCCTGATCAGCTAGCACGTGGCCGGATCCGCCGGCATGGATTTGCAGCTTACCTGTGAAGAGATCGGCGCTCTCTGGCAGGATGTAGTGATCCGTGCGAACCCGAACAATGCGACCAGTCCGTTCTAGGGTAGCCAGTGTCTGATCCAATAGAGGAAGATTACTCCGATCCAGCCGGAGGGCGCGGGCTATTCCTGAAGCTTGGAGCGGCTCGCCTTCCAGCAGCGGAAGGAGATCAGCGACCAGACGTTGATTCAAGGGGTCCGGCATGCGAGGCACTGGAGATGGTTGGGGTGCTTGGGAAGATTTGGCTCTGCGGGACTTCTGCGGTTTTTGATCGGAACTCCTTCGAGGTGACCCCTTAGCGACACGAGCCGTCTTCTGCTTGGGCGCAGAGGTTCGTTCGCTCCGTGGCTTCCCATGGGAGGTCTTGCCGGAGGTTTGGGAATGCTTCGTTTTTTTGGGGCCGCGAGGGCTGTTCTTAGGCACGAGTTACCATCCGATGCTTTCTTCACCTAGCAAACAAGAAAATGCTTGTACGGGAATCGAGTCGGCAGAAAGTAGTGTGATGAGTCCCTTTCCCACTTCCCCTTCACGATCCAGCGCAAAAGCTTCAGCATTCACTCTGATCGAACTGCTCGTGGTGATTGCGATCATTGCCGTCCTGATGGGGCTTCTTTTCCCCGCTGCACAATCTGCCATTAATTCGGCCAAGAAAACCACGGCCAAGAACCAGGCGGTCCAGATCGCCACAGCGATAACGGCTTACGAGACGGAGTATGGCAGACTGCCTAGCAACACGTCCGGCCAAGTTGACACGGCTCTGGTCAGCATTCTCTGCACGACGAACGATGCCGCAAACAATCCTCGTGCGATTCTCTTTCTCGATTCCAGCCCATGGAAGAGTGGCAAAGGGGGGGTTGTTTCAAATACAGGATTCTGTGATCCGTGGAGCAACGTTTATTCCGTAGCACTCGATACGAATTATGTGAACCAACTCTCCAATATGCCTTATCAGGCGACTTTGGGGGCTCAGACCAACAGCACCAACATTACCAAACATCTCGGTGTCTGGACGGTCTGGACCAACAATTCGAAATATTATCTGATCAACTCTTGGGACTGAGGTTTTTCGCGGGTGTGGTTCAATGGTAGAATGTGGGCTTCCCAAGCCTGAGACGAGGGTTCGATTCCCTTCACCCGCTCCATTCGCAGAGGCTTATAGAACGTGCCTCCACAGACCTTCAGAAATCCGTGTAACTAGAATTGTCGCCAGAGCCTTCCTGTTAATTAGTTTTTCAGAGGAACAGCAGCAGCCTTTTCCTTGGCTTCCATCAGTTTCATCCCCTGCTGGGTATACATATTAACGTACATCTTCCGTAGGTCGGCATTGCTGGTTTGGACAATTTCCTTGGCTGTCAGATGAGGGTGAGAGGGCTGAAGGTCGCTGAGAATCCGGTGGATGATCGGGTCCTTCGTGGGATCGGGTGTCGCTTTTGAGGCTGGACTCGAAGCCTTGGGTTTCGACCCGGCATGAACGGATGCTGCCGCGACAAAAACCGCCGTGAAGAAATACCGAAGCCTCTTCATCTTTGCATCACTCCTTCTTCAGAGAGTCGCGGATCTCGGTGAGAAGCTCCTCGGTTCTGGTGGGCTTGGCGACGGCCGCTTCGGTCCTCTTCAGAGTGTTGATCGCTTTGACAAGGGCGAAGACGCAGGCGCTGATAATAACGAACTCGATCACCGTGTTGATGAAGTTGCCATACGCCAGAATGGCGGCCCCGTCTTTCTGGGCGTCGGCGAGCGTGGCGTAGTGCTTGCCGTTGAGGGGGAGGTAGAGATCCTTGAAGTCGATGCCCTTCAGAATCAGACCGATTGGGGGCATGATGATGTCGCTGACCAGAGCGGTGACGATCTTGCCAAAGGCGGCACCCATGATGACACCAATGGCCAGATCAACGACGTTTCCACGGCTGATGAATTCTTTGAACTCGGTGAGGAATTTCGTGGAGGTCTCAACAACCTTTTTGGGCTCGGGAATCATGATGAAAAAGCTGAAGGCTAAAGGTTAGAAGTTATAAGGGGTGAAGGCTGAAGTAAAAATATCAGGAGTGGACTTAGCGAAGGGCGTGTTGGATCAGCTCCACCTCGTATCCTTCTGGGGCATCGATGAAAGCAATAATCGACCCTGAGGAGGTGTGATGAGGACCATCGCTGAGCGGGTAACCCTTGGTCGCGGCCTCTTTCGCAAATGCCACCAAATCCGTGACTTCAAAAGCAAGATGGGTCAGATCAGGACCAACTTGTACGGGGCCGCTGGCGTTGTATTCACAGATCTCGATCTCTTCTTCAGATCCAGGAGCCTTGAGAAAAACTAGCTTGGAGCCGCGACCACTTTCGCTACGGCGGACTTCCCGGAGGCCGAGTACATCACGGTAAAAGGAGACGGTTTTTTCCAAATCTGAAACGCGATAGCGGGTATGAAGGAGCTTGGTGATCATGAATTTGTACCTTAGCGTTTATGGCTTTAGGCTGTTAGGAGAAAATCACGCTGCGGGGAGAAGTTGCACCGGTGCCAACTAAGATCTTGGGAACATTCTTGTCTAACCGGCGTATCTTTTCCAACCTTAGGGACTGATGTCGTTCCTCGAATCCGTTTACGCAAAACTCCGTCGTCATCCCAAGAGGATTGTTTTTCCCGATGGCAATGATCCCCGCGTGGTCCGTGCGGCCCGGATGTTCAATGATCGAGGCCTCGGGGTGGCGATCCTCATCGGTAAACGTGACGAGATCGAGCAGGTAGCGTCAGCAAACACCGTCTCGCTGGAGAAGGTTGCGATCGTTGATCCTGAGACTTCATCGGAAATGCCCCGCTTTCTCAAGATGGCTGCGATGCTGGAACGGTACAAGGGAATGGCAGAAGGGGATCTGCGCAACCTTCTCATTACCCCTAATTACTTTGCCTGCATGATGTTGCAGCATGGGCTGGTGGATGGCTTGGTCGGAGGAGTGGGATCCTATTCATCCTCGCTCTTCCGCCCTTTATTGCAGCTAATAAAGCCACTTCCCCACGCGCCGGTGGTTTCGGGTGCGATGGTTGTGGAGGTTCCGAGGCATGAGTTCGGGGATGAAGGGGTCTTGTTCTTTGCTGACTGCGGCGTTGTGCCCGAACCGACGGTCGACCAACTCGCATCGATCGGAGTCCAGACGGGGCTTCTGGCGCGTCAGGTCTTTGGAAAGACTCCGCGCATCGCTTTCCTCAGCTTCTCCACGCATGGAAGTTCCGCCCACCCCTCGGCAATCAAGATGGCTGCCGCCGCCGCACAGGCCAAGGATCTCGCCGTGCGCATCGGAGGATCCGCCGGATTGGATTACCCCATGGAAATCGACGGGGAACTCCAAGGTGACACCGCGATTGTGCCAGCGGTGGCACAAATCAAGCTGCCCGACAGTCTGGTTGCAGGAAAAGCTAATGTCCTCATCTTTCCCGATCTGAATTCCGGTAATATCGCCGCCAAATTGGTCCAATACCTCTCCGGGGCCCGAGTCTACGGCCAGATCGTGACCGGACTCTCCCGGCCTGCCGCGGAGCTCTCCCGCGGAACCTTGAGCGAGGATATCGCCGCTGTAGCAGCCATCATCGGCCTGCAGGCCATCGAGTACCGCAAGCTCTATCCCTTGGAGGGTTCCGGACTATGAGCGGCACGTTACGCCGAGTCCACTTCATTGGTATTTGCGGGACCGCCATGGGGGCGGTGGCTGTCGGCATGAAGGAACAAGGATGGAAGGTGACGGGGTCTGATCATCAAGCCTATCCACCGATGAGCGACTTCCTAGCCGCGCGTGGAATCGATGTGTGCGCTGGATTCCGATCCGAAAACCTTCCCAAGGAAGAGGCGCTCATCGTGGTCGGCAACGCCATCTCCCGCGGCAATCCCGAGGTTGAGGCGGTCCTTAACCGCAAGCTGAACTACGCCTCGCTGCCCGAGGTGCTCAGGGCTCACTTCCTGCGTGGACGACACAACATTGTGGTCACAGGAACCCACGGGAAGACCACCACGACATCGATCACGGCATGGATTCTGCAACATGCCGGAAAGAATCCCTCCTATCTGATCGGCGGGTTGCCCGCAAATCTGGGGCAGGGAGCCTGCCTGCGTGATCCTGCGAGTTCGCGACACTTCGTCATCGAGGGTGACGAATACGACACAGCCTTTTTTGATAAGCGCTCGAAATTCCTGCATTATCTGCCCGAGCTCGTCGTGGTGAATAATATCGAGTTCGACCATGCCGACATCTTCGAGAACTTGGAGGCGATCAAACTCAGCTTCCGTCGACTCCTCAATGTCGTTCCTTCCGAGGGCATGGTCTTGATCAACGGAGATGATCCGAACTGCATCGATGTTGCACGGAACTGCCAGGCACCTATTGTCGAGGTAGGGTTCTCGGAAAATGCTGGGAACAGGATCCTTAATCCTTGGCAGAAGGATGGGCGTAGCGGCTTCGAACTCTTCGGGGAGAAGTTCGAGCTTCCTATGTCCGGGGAATTCAATATCCGCAACGCAGCAATGGCTGTCTCCACAGCACACTTTTACGGGGTCCCTATCAAGTTAATCCAAGAGGCTCTGTTGGAATTTCGTGGCATCAAGAGGCGCCAGGAAGTGCGTGGTGTGGTCGGCGGCATCACCATCATCGATGACTTCGGCCATCACCCCACGGCCATACGCCAGACCCTGGAAGGGCTCTCTCATCAGTACCCGGGCTCCCGTCTTTGGGCGCTCTTTGAACCTCGTTCCAATACGACGCGACGTTCTATTTTTCAGGAAGTGTTTCCGAAGGCTTTTGCCGCCGCGCACGGTGTCGTTATTGGTGAGGTGAATCGTGCAGCTGATCTCAAGCCAGAGGAGCGTCTTGATGCTGAGCGCCTCGTCGCCGATTTGGAGCGTGCTGGCAAGCCCTCCTTCCATGAGCCCTCAGCGGATCTGATCATTGAGAAGCTCTGTCCGCAGTTGAATGAGGGTGATGTCCTGGTGGTTCTGAGCAACGGAGCCTTCGATGGCCTCCATGCGAAGCTGCTAAAGGCCTTGGCCTAGGTAGGGCGTTGCCGCCATGTCTGGCTGCCGCCTCGAGATCAAGGCTGTCCCCAATGCCCCACGGAGCGAAGTCGTTGGTTGGCTGGGGTCAGCATTGAAAGTCAAAGTTCACGCTCCGCCAGTGGAGGGGAAGGCCAACGAGGCACTCTGTGCGTTTGTTGCCGAAATTCTTTGCGTGCCGAAGCGGAGCATTCGCGTGGATCACGGGGCGACCTCTCGCAAAAAGCTCCTGCTGATCGATGAATTATCCCTTGACGAGATCTATTCCAAGCTGCCGCCAAGAAGCGGCGGATAGACATGCGGTTTTTACAGTAGAGTGAGAAAACCACAGGTTATTCACAGAGTCGCCTCTCCAGGTTTCATGAGGAGAAGGTTTGCGGAGCTTGATTTGATGGGATGTTACGGAATCGCCATGGGAAAAAAGCTGATCAGGCCGTGATCAGAGAGTGTTCCACGACATTAGAGGGCGTTAGGATGCTTAAAGGCGGCATTTCGACTCTGCAACCAAGCATCTGTTCCACGCTTCTTCAAGGGAGGAAGGATGGCTCTACCCACAACTTATTCACAAAACATCCCCAGAGGTGGAGATCAGAGCTGGTAACCCCTGCTCAAGACTTCTGGCTTGGCGGACGAAGCTTGCTGGGAAAGCATCGTTCCATGGCCAAGCAACGATCCAAACCTCAGTCAGACACCCAGAACCTCACCCTGCTGGGCGGCGGTCCTCTCCCGCAACTCTCCTCTCCTGAGGAGGCGGTTCTGGAAACCTTTGAAAGCCCCTCCAAGCGTGATTACGAGGTGACGTTTTCCACCAATGAATTTACCTCCCATTGCCCCGTGACCGGCCAGCCCGACTTCGCCGAGATCGTGATCCGTTACACACCCGATCGTCGGTGCATCGAGAGCAAATCACTCAAGCAGTACCTCGGGGCATACCGCAACCAAGCCGTCTTCGCTGAAGGAATCACCAACAGGATCCTGGATGACGTCGTCAGGGCGATCTCGCCCCGAAGGGCCTTGGTGATCGGCGACTTCTCCCCACGCGGTGGTATTGGCATCCGGGTGGAAGCAATCTACGAAGGCTCGAAAGCTAAGAAAAAGAGCCGGTGAAAGTCGTCGTCCTGCTGAGCGGTGGGCTGGATTCCGTCACGGCCCTGCATGATGCTTCCCGCTCGCATGAGGTGGTCGCCGCGCTCAGTTTTGACTATGGGGCCAAGCACCACGCCAAGGAGCTCCCAATGGCGGCTTGGCAGTGCAATTTACTTGGCGTCCCTCACAGCATCGCACCGCTTGGATTTGTTGAAGCCGAGTTCCGGTCTGATCTCCTGAGTAGCGGTGGTGCTATTCCCGACGGCCACTACGAGGAGCAATCGATGAAGTGCACGGTCGTTCCCTTCCGCAATGGGATCATGCTTTCGATCGCCGCAGGATTTGCCGAGAGCAAGGGGGCGGAGGCGGTCGTGATAGCGGCTCACTCCGGAGACCATGCGATCTATCCCGACTGCCGCGAGTCGTTCATGGAGCCGATGGCCCGCGCTATCCGTGAGGGAACCTATGCACAGATCGAACTGCTCCGGCCATTTATCACTATGCATAAGGCCGGAATCGTTCGTCGTGGCGTAGAGCTGGGGATTGATTTCTCGCAGACCTGGTCTTGTTACAAGGGTAGCGAGGTTCATTGCGGCACCTGTGGCACGTGCGTGGAACGCCGCGAAGCTTTTCTCATGGCAGGCGTAGCCGATCCCACCGTCTATACCTCGACTGGACCGCTGCCGCCCAAGCCGCAATGAGGATTTCCGAGATCTTCCACTCGATCCAGGGGGAGGGACTACTGCTGGGCGTTCCCTCCGTCTTTGTGCGCACCTCGGGTTGTAATCTGCGCTGTCGCTGGTGTGATACTCCATACGCTTCGTGGAAGCCCGAGGGTGAGGAGATGAGCTTGGAAGAGATCCTATGCCGAATCCGCGGCTATGACTGTAGACATGTCGTGCTCACAGGTGGGGAGCCGATGGTGGCTTCGGGCATCTGGGAGTTGGCGACGGCACTCCGTGCCGAGGGGAAGCATATCACGATTGAAACCGCCGCGACGGTGTCGCCACAGATCGATGGAATGGCGATCCCTTTTGATCTTGGATCCTTGAGTCCAAAGCTTGCGAACTCGACGCCTGATGCGGACGTCGCGGGTCCTTGGCGCGAGCGCCATGAGAAGACGCGGTTGAGGCCGGAAGTAATTCGTCAGTGGATGGAGGCCGGCCCCTGCCAGCTGAAGTTCGTGGTTTCCGAAGTCGAGGATCTCCCGGAAATCGAGGAATTACTCAACGAGGTGGGTGTCGTTGCTGGCTTCACCAGAGATCGCGTTCTTCTCATGCCCGAGGGAACCGATGTGGAAACCCTGCGAGAGAGGGGCCCGTTGCTTGCCGAGATCTGTCTCGAGCATGGGTTCCGCTTTGCTCCGAGGATCCATATAGAACTGTTTGGTAACACCCGAGGAACTTAGGTTTCCGACCCACAACGGGGTTTGAAAATCTCGCCGACCTGCTACTGTCACTACATGCAAGCCCTTCGACTGATTCTCCTGACTGCCATGATGGCTGGAGTTCTCCATGCTGAGAGCTCGATTATTGTCGACAACCAGACGGGCCGGATTCTTGAGGGCGTCGGCCAGAATCAAAAACTTTCGATCGCCAGCCTGACAAAGCTGGCACTCGCGATGGTGACCATCGACTGGTCCCAGATCAAGGGAGGCAATCTCGACGAAACCGCCACTGTACCGGAGCAGGCAATTACTTCCACCGGGGGCATCAATCCCCTCGCCCTTGAGGCCGGGGACATTCTGACGCTCCGCGATCTACTCTACTCGTGCCTGCTGGCCTCCGATAATGTGGCAGCTGTGACACTCGCCGATCATCTCGGGCGAATCCTGCCGAATGCCACCGGACTGGATCCCGTGGGTAACACCGTTGCCAACATGAATGCCCTCGCTCGTCAGCTTGGGATGAGGCACACACTTTTCCTGAACCCACACGGACTCGATACCCCCGAGGGGCAGGCCCGTCCTTATTCCAGCGCCGCCGACCTGGCTCGACTCACGCGCTATGGCTATTCCAAATCGGGACTCGAGTTCTATGTCTCCCAGGCTACCCGCGAGATCCATATTCAGCGGGGCTCGGCGAATCTGGCCTTTCAGATCACGAACACCAACAAGCTGCTTGGCACCGATCATATTGACGGAGTGAAGACCGGACGCACCTCCAGCGCGGGTGACTGCATTATCCTGACATCCGAGCACACACCCGATGTGGTTCATCAGGGTGATACCGTTCTGACGACGCCGCGGCGCATCATCGTCGTGCTCCTCGGCGGGACCAATCGCGAGCAAGAAGGACTGGGTCTAATCCAGCATGGCTGGGCTCTCTACAATGACTGGGCCGCCAAGGGGCGCCCCACCAAGGTTTCCAACTGCCTCTAATCCCCGATGTCCCCGAAACGCATCGGCGTCCTCACCAGCGGAGGAGATTGTCCCGGCTTGAATGCCGTCCTTCGGGGAGTCTATTGCGCCGCTAACGAAGTCGGCTGGGAGGTTCTCGGCTTCCGTGACGGTTTCGAGGGAATGCTGGTCGATGGGGGCGACACCATGGCGCTGAATCGGGAGAATACCGCAGGAATCATGCAAGTGGGCGGAACGATCCTTGGGACCACCAACAAGGGGCATTTTACTTCCAAGGTTGCCGGGGGCGAGCGCTCGAGGATTCCCGAGGAGGTGATTGCTCAAGCCTCCAAGACCTGCCGCGATCTCGATCTAGCTGCCATTATCGCGATCGGTGGTGATGGCTCAATGAGCACGGCGCTGCAGCTCTACCGTGCAGGCTTTCCAATGATCGGTGTGCCGAAGACAATCGACAATGACCTTGAGGCCACGGCCATGACTTTTGGATTTGATTCCGCCGTGGCGTGCGTGACCGACGCGCTCGATCGGCTCCACACCACGGCAGCAAGTCACAAGCGCGCCATCATCGTCCAAGTGATGGGTCGTCATGCCGGATGGATTGCGCTGTGGGGAGGCCTTGCTGGTGCCGCCGATGTCATTCTGATTCCTGAGATCCCCTTCTCCTTAGAAAAAGTCGCCGAGGTGGTGGAAAAACGCGATACGGCGGGATTCAAAAGCACGATGATCGTCGTTGCCGAAGGGGCCCGTACGCATCATGGCCAGCAGTTCCGCAAGCAGTCTGCGAGTGGCGAGTGGAGGCTGGGCGGTATTGGTGAAATGCTTGCTCAGGAGGTTGAGGTGCGGAGCGGTAAGGAAACCCGTGTCTGCGTGCTAGGTCATTTGCAACGAGGTGGCGACCCGACGACTCTGGACCGTATCCTTGGGATCCGCTTTGGAGTGAAGGCTGTGCAACTCGCCTTAGAGGAACGGTTCGGAACGATGGTGAGCTATCAGAACTACGAGGTGCTCGACGTGCCGATCGCTGATGCCGTGCATCGGTTAAAAAAGGTTTCACCGGATTGTCAGTTCGTTGCGACAGCTCGTGCCGTGGGAATCAGTTTCGGGGACTAGGCTAATTAGACTTACCGAGATGCACGTAAGCGATCTCAGCGGCGCGATTCGTTCGATCCCCGACTTTCCCAAAACAGGCATTCTCTTCCGCGATATCTCACCGCTCTTGGAGAGCGATGAACTCTTTCAGTACACGATCGATCTGCTGGCGGGCGAGTGCAACGGATATAGTCCTTCTAAAATCATCGGACTAGACGCCAGGGGATTTATTTTTGGCGGCGCCTTGGCCTACAAATTGGGGATCGGTTTTGTGCCGATTCGTAAAAAAGGGAAGCTTCCTTTCCGAACACTCTCCCAATCCTATGAGCTAGAGTATGGAGCGGCTGAGTTCCAGATTCACGAGGATAGCCTCGCGCCCGAAGAATCCGTTATCATTGTCGATGATCTCCTCGCGACAGGCGGCACTGCCCGTGCAGCGATTCAACTTGTGGAAAAGCTCGATGCCCGTGTGGAAAAAGTACTCTTTGTCATGGAGCTTGAGGGGCTTGGTGGTCGAGCCCTCCTTGAGCCAGTAGAGGTTGGCTCCCTGATGAAATTTCCGGCCTGATCTAACCAGTGGTTCCGGAGTCGTATGGGTGACGGATTGCTGCATCCACGCGACCACGCCGGCCAAGGAATTCCCAGACAAACCAGGCGATACCGAGTGCAACGGTCGCAGCTGTGATGATATCCGAGGGATGATGGGCGCCGAGTAGGATGCGGGAGATCGCAACGGCAGAGGCCAAGGCTATGGCGAGCAAGCCCCACTCCAAAGCTGCAAACAGGAAAACCCCCGCAAAGCCGAATGCAGTTGCCGTGTGACCGGAGGGGAAGCTATTGAAGTCTGCTTCTCCGATGAGCCACTTCTCCCCTTGTTTGGGGCCGTACCATCCCTGCTCCGCAAGAGCTCTGGGGCGGGTCCTTCCGGTGGTGAGACGAGAGATATTCACTGTCATGCCGGCCAAAGTTGATGCAATCATTGCCGCGAGAATCAGACGCTGCCAATGGACATTCCGCAGACACCATGCAATCAGAAAACCGATGCCTCCTAGCAGCATCAGCTCGGGCCAGTCTCCGTAATGGCTTAACATCTCCGCAACTGGTTTGTGGCTCCAGCGCCCGTGATTGGCTGCCTGCACCCATTGGGAGACGGGATCGTCGAGCATGAAAGAACCGGCAATGGCGGCTGTTGCGAACAGCATGAAGAAAACGACCTTCAGAAGGGAGCGTTTAAGAGGGGCGCTTTTAGTGGTCATGGAAAGCATGTGAAGAAAAAGTAACAGTCAGCAGTTCGGTCCTTGCAAGGTTTCCGGTCAAGTACGGAAGCGAAGGATTTGGATGGATGGGATAGTTTGACTTGCCCATGCCGGTTTTGCAGGTACGGAAGAGGGGTGCCATACCGACGTTTCTTCTATCTGTTGCCGTTGATCCTTTTGTTTGCGCTCCTTTTCGGATGCGCCCGGGAAGAGAACCCGAAGCCTCAACCGGAGCACGCGCCTGCTTCGAGCCAGCCTGTGGTTGTTGCCCCTGATGCAGCACGGTCCCTCTGGCCTGCGGATGCGCCGTCGATCCATGCCGTCTCGGCGATCCTCATCGATGCCCACACCGGCCGGACGCTCTACCAGAAGAATGCCGACGAACAGCGTCAGGTCGCCAGCACACAGAAAATCGTGACCGCCCTGATTGTGGCTGAACAGGATCCGCTCGACTCAGCGGTCCGCGTGGCCCGCGAAGATACTGTTGTCGAGCCAACGAAGGTGGGCATCCGTGCCGGAGAGAGCTATCCCCGCCGCCAGCTCCTCCGCGCAATGCTGGTCCATAGCGCGAACGATTGCGCTGCCGCACTCGCCCGCTCACATGATGGAAGTCTTGGGTCCTTTGCCGGGGAGATGAATAATCTCGCGGCGCGTTGCGGAGCGACCCGCTCCCATTTCGTGAATCCACACGGACTGCCGGCCTCCCAGCACTCGACGGCGCGTGACATGGCCCGCATTGCCTTCCGAGCCTACCGGAATCCTGACCTCCGGGATGCCATGGCGACGAAATCCTACTGCTTCCGTTATGCCAATGGGCGGTTTTGCAATCTTGAGCCGACCAACAAGTTGCTCCTGCGTGATCCTTACTGCAATGGGATGAAGACTGGATTTACAGAATCGGCGGGCAAGTGCCTGATCACCAGCTACAGCAAGGGTGGACGCGACTTCATTCTCGTTCAGTTGGGAAGCCATGCGAAGTACATCTTCGATGATGCTGAACGCATGATGCAGTGGGCGCAAAACCGCTGAGCACCCCGAGGGAGCGGGTTACGCTCCCGCACATTCCTCGTGACCAGCCTGCCTTGCAGGGCATAAAGTCCAAGACCCATGCCAACTCGGAAAAAGAACGCCGCAACCTTGACCGGAAAAGAGATCTCCTTCGGGTCCGTGACCCTAGGCGGTAAGGAACCGCTCTTTATTCTCGGGCCCTGTGTCATCGAGGGGGAGAAGCCACTTCTACGTGCTGCACGGACCATCAAGGCGATCTGTGATGATCTCGGCGTGCAGTTCCTCTTCAAGGCCTCCTATGATAAGGCCAATCGGACCTCCGGATCCTCCTACCGCGGTGTCGGAGTGCTCGATGGCTGCCGGATGCTTGCAGAGGCTGGTGATGCCATCGGAGTTCCAGTGACCACCGATATTCACACGCCGGAGGAAGCTGAGATTGCCGCTGACTTCATCGACCTGCTTCAGATTCCTGCGTTTCTCTGTCGTCAGACCGACTTGATCGAGGCTGCTGCGAGGGCGGCGGTCTCTGCGGGACGGGCTGTGAATGTGAAGAAAGGACAATTCCTTGCCCCCTGGGATTTGGCTCCGATTGCCGGGAAGCTCAAGGCGGCAGGATGCACGCGCTTTTGCTTCACCGAGCGTGGAACCACGTTCGGCTATAACAACCTTGTCGCCGACATGCGTTCTCTCTACTGGATCCGTGAGCAGGGCTTTCCGGTGATTTTTGATGCCACGCATTCCGTTCAGCGACCTGGTGGAGGTGGTGGCCATACAACGGGCGATGGACATCTTGCCCCCGTGCTGGCTCGTGCTGCCATGGCTGCCGGCGTCGATGGCATTTTCCTCGAGACACATGAGAATCCGGCCAAGGCTCCTTCGGACGGTCCAAATCAGATTCCTCACAAGCATCTCCCTGCACTGCTCAAATCACTTCTCGCGATCCGCCATGCGCTTGATTGATCACGGATTTTTATGCTTCATGCGGGCCATCCTATTCCTGGGTGCGGTTGGCATTGTTGGCGCGGCCCCGGATTCCGCATTTCAAGGTGGCAAAACCACTCCTGCACCTGCACCCGGTACTTCCAAGGGACATGCAGTTGCAGCGACCCAAGCTCAAAACCAATCGCAGAGTCAGAAAATTGACCTTCCCATTCCGGTGGGTGAACCGGTCAAGGGAATTAAGATCCCCCAGTACGACGAGAACGGAAAACTAACCATGAACCTGATCGCGGATACGGCTCGAAAGCTGGATGAGAAGCAGGTCGAGTTTGGCAAACTGAAGATCGAGTTCAACGACAAGGAGGAGAAGACCATCAGTGTGGAGATCCCTCACAGCATCCTCGACATGGAGTCCAAAAAGCTTGTTGCCGATACGGAGACGCTCATCCACAGGGATGACTTCGAAATCATAGGACAAAGCGCTGAGTTTGACACCGTCGCGCGATCTGGCACTTTCAAAGGCCGTGTCCATGCCTCCTTCCGAAACGGGGAAACGGCCGATCTACCATGAAACTCCAAATGAACCTTTGTCTCCGGGCATTCTTTTATCCCATGGTTATCGGTCTTATGGCTGCTTGTTCGGTGCCAATGTTGCGGTGCCAAGATGCGGGGCCATTTGCCCCGCCCGTCGGCCCTGTGGCTGGACCCATGGCAGGAAATGGCCTATTGGGCATCGCTGGGAGTGATGAGCGACCCAAGAACGCGCGCACGATTATTGATAGCGATGCTGGAGCCAATTTCGAGAATGCCAGCAATTCCGCGGAATTCATCGGACATGTGGTGGTACGTGATCCGCAATTCGATCTCACCTGCGACAGACTGCATGTGGTCCTCAGGCCTGACCGCAAGGGTCTGCAGAAGGTTATTGCTACAGGTAGCGTGATCGTCACCCAGCAGAAGAAAAACGAACGCGGTGATCTCGTGAAATCAATCGGCAAGTGCGGCAAAGCTACTTATGACCCCGCCACGGGCGACGTGACCCTGGAGGAGTGGCCGCAGATCCAGCAGGGTATCAATAATCAAGTCGCCACCCAGAGCACCACGGTCATGATCCTCAATGCCAAGGGTCGCTCGCGCACGGTGGGATCCAGCCGCACCATGATTGTTGATCAGGGGCAGGGAGATAAACCCGCCACGCCCTGATTTACCAAGAATTCGCATGAGCCAAAAAACCGATACCACCCAAGCCCTAGCCAGTGTAGCCAATCTGGCAGACGAGCCTATCCTGCGTACCGATGGACTGGTGAAGATCTATGGCGGGCGCACTGTTGTGAACGGAGTCGATATTCATGTGAGCAAGGGCGAAATCGTCGGCCTGCTCGGTCCCAATGGTGCTGGAAAGACGACCACCTTTTACATGATCGTTGGACTAGTTCGTCCCGATGGAGGACGTGCCTACTTCCATGGTAAGGATGTCACGCATCAGCCAATGTATAAGCGTGCCCGACTGGGCATGGGCTACCTGCCGCAGGAGGAATCCATCTTTCGTAAGCTCACCGTGCGGCAGAACATCATGGCGATTCTGGAGACCACCTCTCTTTCCAAAAAGGAGAGGAATGAACGCTGCGACGAGTTACTTGAGCGATTTGGCATCGCCCATATCGCCAAGAATGAGGCCCTCACCCTCTCTGGAGGAGAGAAGCGCCGTCTCACGATTGCTCGCTCTCTGGTCACTAATCCCAAGCTCCTGATGCTCGACGAGCCTTTCAGCGGAGTGGATCCCATCGCCGTTTACGACGTTCAGCAGATCATCTCTGATCTTCGTGACATGGGGTTGGCCATCCTCATCACCGATCATAATGTGCGTGAGACGCTCGCGATTACGGACCGCGCTTACCTCATCTATGAGGGGCGCGTTGAGAGCCAGGGGGATAAGGACTTCCTCCTGCACGACCCCATCAGCCGCAAGTTGTACCTCGGCGAATCCTTCGCAATGTAGCCATGCCACGGATCAAGGATCCATTACTGAAGTCCCTCACGGTTGGCAAATTCTTCGCCGATCATGGGCCGACTCTTGAGCTAGAGCTCATGGGCGACTCGTCCGGCATGGAGAGACCCATCGCCGAGCCAACAATCAATCGTCCAGGTCTCGCGCTTGCGGGATTCTTTCGCTACTTCGCCTCCAAGCGAGTTCAGGTCGCCGGGCACGCCGAACTGAGCTATCTCCGCAGCCTGCCCGCCGAGGAACGCGCCGCGAGGATCGAAGCACTCTTTGAGCAGAGGATTCCTTGCCTGGTGATCGCCAGAGGGCTTCCCCTGCCGACGGGCCTTCTCGAGTTTGCGGCCAAATCCGAAACGCCCGTTTTTCGCACGCCCCTGGTGACAATGAAGTTCATCAATTCCGCCACCATCGCCTTGGAAGATGAGTTTGCGCCCGTGGCCTCCGAGCATGGCAGCATGGTTGATATCATGGGAATCGGCGTGCTGATTCGAGGCTCGAGTGGGATTGGCAAGAGCGAGTGCGTCCTTGGTCTCATAGAGCGCGGCTACAGTCTGGTCAGTGATGACATCACTCGCTTCCGCAACCTTGAGGGTCGCGAGCTTATCGGTAACAGCAAGGATCTCACCCGTTTTCACATGGAAGTACGGGGCATCGGCATCATCAATGTCGCCGCTATCTTCGGAGCCGGATCCGTTCGACCCGAGAAACAGCTCGACCTGATCGTCACGCTAAAGGATTGGCACGACGTCGAGGAGATTGATAGGTTGGGAATCGACCGGGAGAACTACGAAATCCTCGGCATACCAATCCCGCATGTCACCATTCCCGTCAGACCAGGCCGCGATCTCGCCCGACTCGTGGAAGTCGCGGCCCTCAATCAAAAACTCAAGGCCATGGGGCATGACACAGCCCGGGAATTCAACGAACGACTCCTACGCGCGATGAATCCTGCCCGCGACCGCTAAAAACCATTTCATCCATGAGCACAAAACCAGACGGAGCACACGCCACCAAGGATCTCACCATCGAGAACCGGAACGGTCTTCATGCCCGTCCTGCCGCCCTCTTCGTGAAGACCTCCAGCCGCTTCCGCTCCGAAGTCTGGGTCGAGAAAGATGGAGAGCGCGTGAATGGAAAGAGCATCATGGGCCTCATGATGCTTGCTGCCGGTAAGGGGTCCGTGCTCCATGTCACCGCCGAGGGTGAGGATTCGGCCACGGTTTTGACCGAGCTGGAGCAGTTGATTAGGTCCCGCTTCGGCGAAGAATAAGCGGAAGGGGGCTTGGGATTTCGGCGCAGCGCGTTTGTTCGCCTAAGCTCGCGGTATAATTTATGCAGCCTTGCAGAGCATCACGGCTGCCCACTTGCCGCGTTTGAGCGTTTTCATGTGGCTGAGAGAGGAGAAGGTCTTGAGAATAGCCTTTTCTTCCAAGGCGAGGATTCCAGAGAGGATCAGGACGCCGTTGGGTTTGATGGCATGCACGATCATCGAGGAAGCCGCCGTGAGGATGGTTGAGTAGAGGTTTGCTGCCACAATATCATAGCTTCCGGGAGCCCTCCAGTGGAGGACGTCGGCCTTGAGAAAGCGGGAGAGTGGCAGCTTGTTGAGTTGGGCATTCTCCTTGGAGATGCGGACGCATGCAGCATCGAAGTCACAGCCAAGGACTTTCTTCGAGCCGAGTTTTTCTGCTGCAAGCGCCAGGATTCCTGAGCCGCAGCCTAGGTCGAGAACCGACCAAGGCTTGTCGGATGCACAAAGGGGAGCGGTAGCCTCGACGAGAAGTTGGAGGCATCTGGCGGTGGTGGCATGGTCTCCTGTGCCAAACGCCATACCGCTGGGAATGAGCATGGGAAGACCTTTGCCGGTGGACTTTTCCTTGGTGAACAGTTGCTTATCACGATAGATGCGAAGGGCTCCACTGATGCGGAGCGGGTCGGCGATCTTGGAGGCTGGAGGCTGCCACCCTGCAGCATCAAAGGGTCGTAAGGTGCCACCGAATGATTTGGTCAGTTTCTTTCCGGTAGAAGCGTCTGTATAGAGATCGAGCTTGATCGAACGGGAGGCCGGGAATTTTTTAATGACCAGGTTTTGCTCTCCGGCAAATCGTAGTCGCTCAACCCAGGTGTCCTCCCATTTGACGGACGAGAGACGTGACCAGAGATGGGTGATGGGGGGGGGCATGAGGCGAAAAGATGAATTAGGAATTATGAAGGGTGAACTGGAAAGCCTGATTTCCTGCGTTCCTGATTTTTGAAATGCTGATAATAACATCTTTAGATGGATTTCTACCGCCGACTCATTCGCCCGATCTTCTTTGCCCTTGATGCCGAGGAGGCACACGACGCCGTGATCAGCCTGCTGGCGGCTGGATCGCAGTATCCGGGACTCATCCGGTGGACCTCAGGCAAGTCCATTCCAAAAAGCACCTGCATGGTTGCGGGAATCGAGTTTCCGAATCCTGTCGGCCTGGCGGCCGGCATGGACAAGAACGGCATCGCCCTCCCTGCATGGGAAGCACTCGGCTTTGGATTCGCCGAAATTGGCACGATAACAGCACTTCCCCAGCCAGGCAACCCGAAGCCCCGCCTCTTCCGCTTTCCCGAGCAGCAGGCGCTGATCAATCGACTTGGGTTCAATAACGAGGGCGTCGAATCGGTTGCGACACGTCTGGAGGGCCTTCGCTCAGAGGGTCGCTGGCCTTGCATCCCCGTGGGTCTGAATATCGGCAAGTCAAAGGTGACGCCAGCCGAGAAGGCTCACGAGGATTACCTGGCCTCATTCAAGCGCCTCCATCACCTCGGAGATTACTATGTCATCAACGTAAGTTCTCCCAACACGCCCGGGCTCCGTGACCTGCAATCGACCGAAGCCCTGGGTCGGATCATCCGAACCCTCCGAGACTGGGAGGGTGCACCTCGGAGACCTCTCTTCGTTAAGGTCGCCCCTGATCTCGCCGAGGAAGATCTTGTAGCGATCGTACAGCTTGCCGAGGCAGAGCAACTCGCTGGTCTCATAGCCACGAATACCACCCTCGACCACTCGGCGATTCCGGTCGGACGGGATCAGACAGGGGGTCTCAGCGGAGATCCTGTTCGATCCCGCTCCTTGACTGCCTTAAGAACCATCCGTCAGCACACCAAGCTCCCCGTGATCGCCTGCGGTGGGATCAGTGATTCCGAATCCGCGAAGGAGCGCCTCGATGCCGGAGCCGACCTCCTGCAGGTCTATACCTCCTTCATTTATAAGGGACCCAGTTTACTGCGGGAATTAGCCCTCGGCGCCGGAAACTGATTTGTCACAAAAAGCAGGTTGACTGGCATTTAAGATCAACGAGTCTATACGTTGATCTTATCAACCCCACATCATGGCTACCACTCTTCCTCCCGCTACAAGAGATAATGCAACCATACCAGCGACTAGCAATGCGCAGTATCTCTCGGATGGGGGCTATGCGCATGTAATATTAGATGCCAAGACATTCACTTCCGATACTCTAGTCGCCACAGGTACGTCGGGCACCCTTTATTCTACACTTTCTTCTGCTACTAACACACTTGAGGGATTAGGAACCAGCGATACTCTATATTCTTACAGCTCTGCAAATTCTCTCGTCGGCAATGGCCTCTCCGGATCCTCAGGCACCTACCTCCAGACAACATTATCAACAGTTACTCTTTCTGCAGGTAAGATCAGCGGAATCGCCAATTTGATCGACACCTCGACGGTGCCTGGAAGTCTCTTCGGAAGCGCATTGCTTGCCGGTACGATTCAGGGTGCAGCCACAGGTGCTGGAGACACTTTTAATGATAACGGGCTTTTATCCAATAGTGGTGATACTCTCATAGATACTACAACATCGGGAAGGTCGTTATTTATCGTTTCTAATGTTAATGATTCGATCGTCGGCAATTCGCAATCAGGTGCAAACGGTTCCCTGATCCAGACATCGCTTCCTTCATACAATCTCGGATCCATTTTAGTCAGTGGTGTTTACAACTTAAAGGATACGCTCCCAACCGGCGCCACGTTGATAGGATCAGCCTCGGGACCAGGCACGCTGACAGGAGGAACAGGTGCCGATAGCATCAGCGACGGTGGGGTGACGGGTTCTCAGGGCGACACGCTTGTGGGAGGAGGGGGTAAGGACACCTTCGTGGTTACCAACCTCAACGATTCGATTTATGGAAACAACACGTCGCTGATCCAAACGACGCTCTCGAGTTTCAATCTCAATACGGCCAGTTTTCACAGCAATGTTTACAATCTCTCCTATATCGGAACAACCAATAATGCCTCTCTTGAGGGGAGTAGCCTAGTAGGGGGAACGATCAAGGGATCTGCCGCTGCAGCAATGACGCTCCAGGCAGACGTCTCAGGAACTACGCTCGATGATGGAGGGGTTAGGGTGGTCTCCAATGGGGTCAGCCTTGGTGACACTCTCAATGCAAATGGCAAGCAAGTTACCTTTATCGTTTCCAATGCCAATGACTATATTTCTGCGGCTGGGAGTGGCAGCTCCATCATTAGCTCCGTTTCCTACAATCTGGGTTCTTCAAAAATTGACGGAGATATAAGTATTCTAACGTATATTGGCAGTGGAGATGCAGTCCTGACGGGAAATAATAGCCTAAATGGTAATATTATCGATGCCTCATCGACTAGCGGCAATGTCACCATTAAGGGAGAAGCATCCTCATCCAACATCGTCGGGGGCAAAGGGAACAACACTCTTTATGGATATGGTGACACTGTTGGCGGCGCCACTTTAGATGGATCAAGTGGACAGTTTACAAAGTTCATTGTCACATCTGCGGATGATACAATCATCGGGGGTATTAAAGGCAACGATGTCATCCAAACATCATGCAACAATTTCAATCTTGGGGCTAGTACCGGCCAGGGTCTTGTAAGCAACGTCCACAATCTCATTTATACTGGCACATCGGCTGCAACCCTCGTTGGGAATGGTACTTCAAGTGAAACTCTCGATGGCAGTTCTTCTACTGCAGGGGTTTCTCTTTCAGGAGCAGGCTTTAACTCCACATTAATTGGAGGAAGTGGAGATGATAGTTTAAATGGTGTTGGTTATAGTTCTCTTTTTGGAGGTCTAGGCTTAGACGCTTTTTATTCACAAAACGGAAATAATACGCTGAATGGCGCTGTTGGTAGAGATACTTTTTATGTCGGCACTACCACAGATACAATCATTGGTAACTCTCTGACCGGAAGCCTAGGCAGCACAATTCAGACGACTGCAACAAGCTTTAATCTTAGCTCCAGCATGGTATCAGGCGTTGCAAACCTAATCTATACTGGTCTTAGTTCTGCAACCCTAACAGGGACTTCACTTTCGGGTTCTATAATCGGCAATGCCGCCAGTAGCAAAAATGAGATCCTAAGTGACGGGGACTCTGGCCTGGCGGTCTCTACGCTGCAAGGTGGTGGAGGAACCAACCAATATCTGGTTTCTAACGCACGGGACCGCATCATCGATGCCAAAGCCTACACCGAACTCTACACGGGAGGCTCCGCCACAATTACAGGTAACGGAAACAATCAGAGTAATCTTATCGATGCCTCAGGGGCAACTGGTGGGGTCAAATTGTGGGGTGGCACCGTGGGAGCATATACCCTGATCGGAAGTGACCAAGGAAACAATTTGCTCTATGCCGCAGATGCGATGTCGCCGAATACGTTGATAGCCAGCGGCGGGGGGAATTCGTTTTATGTCTATGCCACGTTTGATTCGCTTTGCGGCTCGGGAATCACGGGGGCGGGAGGAGATACGGTTTTTGCTACAGGCTCCTTCAATCTGGATGCGAATTCCACCGGCATCGGAAACCTGATCCATCAGGGAAGCCGCTATAGTGCTGTTCTTACAGGATCTTCTACTCAGCCAGGATCGCTCATCGGCAGTCCCGCCAACGATACTTTTGTGGGAGCCGGGGACAATACCTTGATCGGTGGCACCGGTACCAATACGTATCAGGTTTCTTCCACGACGGACACGATCATTGACCACGGCCACAACAGCTGGATTTACAGCTCCGTCGATTACGATCTTTCCTCAGCTTCGGTCAGTGGGGTTAATAATCTCGGCCACTACGGGACCAATCCCGTCTCTTTATCGGGCAACTCGAACGCGGACTCACTCTCGGGACAATGTAATGGTGACACCTTGATCGGAAATGGGCTTTCCACGCTGATCGGGGGAAATGGGGACAACGCCTTCGTTGTTTCGTCCACCACAGACCATATCGTCGACTACCACGGGACAAATACGATTTACAGTTCTGTAAGCTACAATCTTTCCTCCTCCTTGGTGAGTGGTCTCAGCAACCTTGTTTACACAGGTCTTGGCGATGCCTCGTTATCAGGCAATACACAGTCCAATTTGATCTCGATCATCGGAGAATCTGGAGATGACACACTCTCTGACGGCGGAGGCGGTGCCGACACATTGATCGGCGGGACAGGTAAAAATACCTACATTGTCTCTTCTGCTAAAGATAGCATTCAAGGCTCCGACTCGGACACTCTAAGTGTCATCCGCAGTTCAGTGGGTTTTAACCTTGGATCTTCTCTGGTAAGCGGAGTAATCAATCTGGTTTACACTGGAAACTCAGGGGTCTCACTGACAGGAAGTTCTAGCTCGGATTCCATCGTTGGCGGAAGTGGAAACGATACGCTCGCGGATGGCGGGGGGGGATCGGATACTCTAGTAGGGGGTGCGGGTGCCAATACCTATATTGTTTCCAGAAGCACGGACAAGATTACCGATGCCGGCGCGGGCAGCGTGATCCGCAGTTCAGTGGGTTTTAATCTTGGTTCCTTTCTGGTGAGCGGCGTTAACAAACTCGTCTATACTGGCGCGGGTGACGCAATCCTTTCCGGAGGTTCTGGCTCCGATTCCATTGTCGGCGGGGCAGGCAATGATACGCTGTCGGATGGAGGGAGAGGATCGGATACTCTAGTGGGGGGGACGGGTGCTAATACTTATATTGTTTCGAGTAGTACGGACAGGATTACCGATGCCGGCTCGGGCAGCGTGATCCGTACGGCCCTTTCTTCATACAGCCTCTCTTCTGCTCTTGTTAGTGGCGTGAATAACCTCCTTTACTCGGGTAGTGGAAACGCCTCGTTGCTGGGTAATACCAAACCCAATATTATTAATGCATCGGCAGCAACAAGCGGTGTCTCTCTCAATGGAGGAACGGGAAAGGATACCCTGCTGGGTGGTTCAGGCAACGACACTCTCGTGGGAAATGGATCGGCGAGCCTTGTGGGCGGAGTCGGTGCCAATACTTATATTGTTTCCAGTGTGGCGGACTCCATTAACGATATCGGATCGGGTGGCGTCATCCGTAGCTCCGTCGGCTTCAGCCTCGGCTCGTCGCTCGTAAGCGGAGTGAACAACCTAGTCTACACAGGCACGGGAAACGTTTCGTTGGTAGGCAATACGTCGGCCAATTCCATAACCGGTAGTAGTGGAAAAGATACCATCCAAGGGTGGTCCGGGAGTGCGGCCTCCAACTCAGCGAGCGATACGCTCTCTGGTGGTTCAGGTGCCGATAACTTTATCCTTTCTGCAGCGCTGCAAACCGACAATGCCTATGGCAATGGATCCGGCGCGGTTGCCAAAATCACCGATTTCCAAGGGGGTTCGACCGGAGACAAACTACTCCTCCACAATTTCGGCACTGGTCATGCTGGCAGCTCTGGCTATCAGACTCTCTCAGGTGGGTTAGGGGTGCTCGATGTGTACAGCTACCTAGGTGCCGATCCAAGTCATCTAGTGGCCCATGTGACGCTCGCTTCCGGAACCTTTAGCTGGGGCTCGAACGCCAGCTTTGTGTAATGGGGCAGAGGTCTGATTACGATTTGCAGATAACGCCGAGTGGTTGAGTGGGTAAGAGATCTCTACCCATGCAAAGTGTCGCCCCCCTGGTGCCTACGATTTCTCGAGTTTGGTTCATCCCTTTTCATTTTTCATAATTGACGGCACTTGCCTCCCGGCAAGCCGTACCGCCCCTTGCGGGGCTGACTCTGTCAGTCTACCGCGCTCGTTCCCACGAGCTAGGTTCATCCTTCATAATTCATAATTCATCCTTTAGACTCTCTGGCATGTCCCACGCACCCGACACCACGCTTCTCCTTGGCCACTCTCCCGATCCCGATGATGCCTTCATGTTCTATGCCATGGCGGCTGAGAAGATTGATCTGTTGGACTACCGCTTCCAGCACATCCTTCAGGACATCCAGACGCTGAATGAACGCGCCATGCGAGGCGAACTCCACCTCTCAGCCGTCTCGATCCACGCCTACTCTCACCTCCTCGACAAGTATGCCCTGCTTCCTTGCGGGGCGAGCATGGGTGATGGCTATGGACCGATGTTCGTGGCACTCAAGGGACAAGGGCCCGCCTTCGATGCCTCTCTGGAAGAGAAGAAGTCCTGGCTCCGCTCCAAAAAAATCGCAATTCCCGGCCTCATGACCAGTGCTTATCTGAGCGCCCAGCTTTTTCTCGGAAAGGAGTTCAATCACACAGTTGTTCCCTTCGACGAGATCTTCGACGCCATCCGTTCAGGCTCCGTTGATGTGGGCCTCATCATTCATGAGGGTCAGCTCACCTACACAAACGAGGGATTCGAGAAAATCGCCGACATGGGCGAGTGGTTCAAGGCCGAGACAGGCCTTCCTCTCCCTCTAGGCGGGAATGTCATCCGTAAGGACTTCGACTCCGATCAGCGCCGTGAACTCAACATCATCATGAAGGAGAGCATCCGCTACGGACTGGAGCATCGACGTGCCGCAGTGGATCACAGCATGGCTCACGCCCGTGGAATGGAGGTTCCCCTTGCCGATGAATTTATCGGGATGTACGTGAACGATTACACCCTCGATTACGGAGAGAGCGGGCGCGCCGCCATCCGGGAATTCCTCGGTCGTGCCGCCGACCAGGGACTCGTTCCACGACTTGACAAGCTCGAATTCGTTAGCTGAGCGTCATCCCCTCGCGAATTGAGTCTTTTTATTGTTGCCAACTGGCTCTCACTCTGAAATCTTCCACCCCCCATGCCAAAAGCAATCGCACGCAGCAAAACCAAGAGGTCCGTGGCAAAACGGTTCAAAATCACCGCCACGGGCAAGGTCGTTCGTTCGAAGGCTGGTCGGCGCCACTTGCTCGAGTGCAAAAGCTCCAAGAGCAAGCGTAAGCTTGGCAAACAGGTCGTTGTCGATGACACCGATGTGAGCCGGGTGAAGCTGAATCTGCCTTTCGGCCTGCGATAAAAGGTTAAAACATACGATCCGAGGATCTGGTCGGAAGATTTCCGGCCTTCCCGGGCGGGTGAGATCCCGGATCGAACAACACAAACAGCCTGCCCGATGAGGTCCACCGTGTCACAGCGTTGGAAATGACAGATGCCAAGAGCAACAAATTCACCTGCCAGTCGCGCACGTCGCAAGCGGGTCATCGAAGAGGCCAGCGGATACCGCGGCCGTCGTTCCAAACTCTTCCGTTATGCGAAGGACGCACGGATGAAGGCCAAATACTGGGCCTACCGTGATCGCAAAACACGCAAGCGCAACGTACGTTCCCTCTGGATCGTCCGTCTGAATGCCGCAGTCCGCGCCCAGGGACTGAGCTACAACCGCTTTATCGAGGGCCTGAAGGCCGCCAACATCCTGCTTGATCGCAAGGTCCTCTCGGACATCGCGATTACGGACGAAGGTTCCTTCACCCAGATCGTTGCCAAGGCCAAGGCCGCCCTCGAGGCAAAGCCTAAAGTCAAGGCACCGAAGGCTGTCGCAGCCTAAGCGCGGCAAGAAACCCCGGGATTTTCTCGGAACGCTCCGTGGAAACCCAAGCGCTTAGTAGCCAAATTGATCAGCTTCGCATCGAGGCGCTCTCCGCTATAGCGGAGGCGTCCGATGCCGTAGCACTAAAGGAGGCTCGCGTTCGCTACCTCGGCAAGACCGGATCGGTCTCACTGCTGAGCGAAGGGATGCGTACCCTCTCCAAAGAAGAGCGTCCCGTGATGGGAAAGCTGCTCAATGATTTGCGTGCTGCCGTCACGGCGGCACTCGACGAGAAGGAATCGGCTCTTACCGCACGGGCCGATGCCGCGGCACTCTCCGAAATTGATTTCTCCCTTCCGGGAACCGCGCCTGAGGCCGGCTCACTCCACCCGCTGACTCTGCTGGTGGATCGCGCGGTCCAGATCTTCCGCAGGCTCGGGTTTGCAATCGCCGATGGCCCCGATATCGAGACCGAGTGGCACTGCTTTGATGCCCTGAACACGCCGGCCGATCACCCGGCCCGCAACGAGCAGGATACATTTTATCTCCCCGACGGACGACTTCTTCGTACCCATACTTCCTCGATCCAGATCCGGACGATGGTGGCGAACCCTCCCCCGATCCGGATCATCGCCCCAGGTGCTGCCTACCGCCGTGATGAGGTTGATGCCACCCATCTGGCGCAATTCACACAGATGGAGGGACTCTATGTCGCTCCGGGAGTCAGCCTTGCCGACCTCAAGGGAACGATCGAGTTTTTCTTCCTCGAACTTTTCGGCCCCGATACCGAGATCCGTTTTCGCCCTCACTTCTTCCCCTTTACCGAACCAAGCTACGAGATCGATCTCCGCACTGAGGCTCTTGGAGGCAAGTGGATGGAATTGGCAGGATGCGGCATGGTTGATCCCGCGGTCTTTGAGGAAGTGAACAAAAAGCGTGGTGACAATGCCTATGATCCCGAGAGGGTGAACGGCTTCGCATTTGGATTCGGTCTCGATCGTCTCGCCATGAATCTCACCGGTGTCTCCGACATCCGGATGCTCACCGAGAACGACCTTCGTTTCCTTTCCCGATTCACGGCCTGATCGAACATGAAGATCTCTCTCTCCTGGTTGCGCGATTATCTCTGCACCGACAAAAAAGCCTCTGAGATCGCTCAGATCCTGACCGATGCCGGCCTCGAGGTCGCCGCGATCGAGTCGACGGGAGTTGCGATTCCGAAGGTCGTGGCCGCCCAGATCCTCGAGTCGGTCCAGCACCCGAATGCCGACCGCCTCAGCGTCTGCAAGGTCGATGACGGCAGCGGCACGCCGCGCCAAATCGTCTGCGGTGCCAAGAACTATAAGGTTGGTGACAAGGTGCCGCTTGCGCAACCGGGCGCGGTCATGCCGGGTGATTTCAAGATCAAGGTTGGCAAGCTTCGAGGCGTCGAGAGCGAAGGAATGATGTGCAGTTCCAAGGAACTCGGTCTCGGCGAAGGAGCCGACGGTCTGCTCATCCTTTCACCTGAGACCACGATCGGCACGCCCCTAAGCGAACTCTTCCCAGCCGAGGAAGTCTTCGAAATCGAGATCACGCCAAACCGCCCCGACTGGCTTGGTCATCTCGGTGTCGCCCGCGAGGCGGCTGCCTTTGGCTGCGGCGAGCTCATCGAGATCTCGGCGGAGCTGCCCGTTCCCAAGAGGGATCCCTCGGTGGCCACCATTTCGGCGCCCTCAGCTGCCTCCTTCTACAGCATTCGCAGAATCGAGGGGGTGAAGGTGGGACCGAGTCCCGAGTGGCTCCGTAAGCGTTTGGAATCGGTGGGACTTCGCTCCATCAACAATATCGTCGATGTCACCAACTACGTGTTGTTTGAGACGGCCCAACCGCTGCATGCCTTTGATGCGGCACGCATCACGGGGAATCTCGCCGTTGAGTTTGCGGCCGAGGGCGAGGAATTCACGGCCTTGGATGGAACGGTCTACACATTGACTACGCAGGATGTCGTCATCACGGATGCTGCCGGCATTCAAGCCCTCGCGGGAGTGATGGGAGCACAGGCAAGTGGCGTCTCCGAAACCACCACGACCATCCTTTTGGAAAGTGCCGTTTTCGATCCTTCGCTAGTGCGCCGTTCGAGCCGCACGCACAGTATTTCGAGTGATTCCAGTTACCGCTTTGAGCGTGGTACGGATGCCGAAACCGCTGTGAATGCTTCGGCTCGTGCCGTTGCGCTGATTGTCGATGTTGCCGGAGGAACCCCTTCTCCCGAACTGATCGTCGCCGGCTCGCTCCCTGCACTGCGTACGGTTCCTCTGCGCGGCGAACGTGTTCGCTCGCTCCTCGGGATTGATCTGGATGATGACGCGATCGCCTCCTTGCTCGTGAAGCTGGGTCTGAAGCAGGTAAAGGATGGTTTCGAGATCCCTTCCTGGCGGAATGACCTGACCCGTGAGGTGGATCTCATCGAGGAGGTTGCTCGCCTTCACGGTATCAATTCCATCCCCCCAAAGTACTCAGGCATTCCCGCTCATTCGAGCGCGACTGACAGGGCCTACGATTTTGCGCGCGGTTTGCGCCGCCGTCTCTCGGGTGGAGGCTTCCATGAAGCCCGTAGCGGAACTCTGACCGGCAGCCGTGATCAGGCGGCCTATGCCACGGGTGGATCGGGAGCCGTCGTTTCCGTCCGCAACCCAATGGGTGAAGAGCACTCGACTCTCAGAGCCAGCCTCATTCCCGGACTCCTTGATGCCGTTGCACGCAATCTGCGTCATGGGGTAGATGCGATTCGTCTTTTCGAAATTGGAAAGGTCTACCAGCAAGTGCAGCCCGAGGAGGCAACACGGCTCGGCCTCGTCATGACGGGCCGCGCAGTTCCTGAGAACTGGCGTAGCAAAGAAGAAGGTGGTGGAGAGCGATCCTTGGATCTCTTTGATCTCAAGGGCTTCATCACGCTGCTCGGTAATCCGCTGGAAACCATTACCTTCCGCTCCACGACCCACGCATCGTTGCCCTTGGCGTTGGAGATTGTGATTGGTGGAAAACCGGCCGGCATCCTCGGAGTTCTCTCCCCCGCAGCGACGCGCGAGGTGATGGTTGGAGGGCACCGAGGTCAGATTGTGGTGGCCGAACTCGACATGGCTGCGTTGCAGGCTTCCAACGGCATCGGCTTTGCCAAGGACCCAAAGCGCTTTGGTGCAATTCCCAAGTTCCCCGCGGCACGTCGCGATCTGGCACTCCTGATGGATGCTGCCACCCCTTACTCAACCGTCGAGTCAGCGGTACTGGGAGCCAAAGAGGAACTATTCTCCTCCATAACGCCATTTGATGTCTTCAGTGATCCCGAGGGAGTGAAAGTGCCCCTTGGGAAAAAATCCCTGGCCATCGCCTTGACTTTTCAGCATCCCGACCGAACCTTGACGACAGAAGAGGTGAACGAAGCTGTCACACGCATCGTCGCCCGGCTTCGGGAATCGGCGGGAGCCGAAATTCGAAGCTGAAGCTTCAAACCATGAACATGGTTGTCGTTCTAAAACATTTGTGAATTTGCCCTGCGGTGTTCGGGATTCGGTCTGTATGCTCCCGATCCGATGTGATCAAACCGGAGGCTGAACGTTCGGAACAATGACAGGCCTTCACTGGAAGTCAGCGATCCGCTCGGAGGTCTCCACCCTAACCTATATTGGGAACGGGATCGCGACCTAACGGCATCGCGGGGCATCTCCTTTCCTCGTCTGTGGGACGAGGAAGGTATTTAGGCTGAAGTCTTTTAGACTATTAGGTCCGAGCAAGCAGGAACCTCGGGCACCCGGCAACACATGAGCTGTGAACAAAAGAAAAAGAAAATCTGGTTTCCAGCCAAGCGCTACGGCTGGGGTTGGGGGCTGCCATGTGCTTGGCAGGGATGGGTGGTATTAACAGTTTGGATCCTGCTGATGAGCCTCTCGGTGTGGAGGTTGCTTCCCCGGCACCCTTGGCTATTTCAGGGTGTGGTCTGGACTTTAGCTGGGGCCTTGATCGCTGTTTGCTGGTGGAAGGGGGCAAAACCGCGTTGGCGGTGGGGTAAGGATTCCTAGGGATTGATTTTCCGGCCCACTCGGACGAGGCTTAGCGCTCATGTTTTTAGGAGCTCTTAAAGTCGTCGGCATTTTTCTCGAAGTGGTACTACTCTTCAACCTGCTCATTGTTGTGCATGAGTTGGGCCACTTTTTCGCCGCCAAGTGGCGCGGGCTGAAAGTTGAGAAATTCGCGATATGGTTCGGCAAGGCACTCTGGTCAAAGACGATCGGCGGTGTGGAATACCGGCTCGGCAGCATCCCTGCCGGGGGATTTGTTGCAATTCCCCAGCTTGCTCCCATGGAGGCCTTGGAAGGTGAGACCAATGAAAAGGGTGAGGATCTTCCACCGGCGCGCCCCCTGGACAAGATCATCGTTGCTCTTGCCGGTCCCGCCGCCAGTCTCGGGCTTGCCTTTGTGATTGCCTGCGTGGTTTGGTTCGTTGGTCGTCCTGTCAGCGAGGCCGAAACAACAAATGTGATTGGCTATGTCTTGGAGAGTGGTCCTGCCGCCAAGGCAGGATTAATGCCTGGAGATAAGATCCTCGCCGTCAATGGACACCCGGTGAGTCGGATCAATGGCATGGGACGGATGAGCGATAGCGTTGCTTGGAATCTCGCCATTAGCTCTTCGCCCGTGGTGCCTATTCGCTTCGAACGTGCCGGCAAGCAATCGGTGGTCGAGGTGGAGCCCGCCGTTGAGCCAACCAAGGGCTGGGGGCGCAAGCATCTACGCCAGATCCAGATCATTCCGGCCATGACTCCGCTCATAGCCAGAGTCTTTCCAAACAGTCCAGCTGAGGATGCGGGCCTTCGGGCCGGCGATCTTGTGGTGGCCGCCAATGGTCAAAAACTTTACAGTGGCGAAGCCCTTGCCGAGCTTCTCGGCACCACTAAGGGGGCACCAGTCACGTTGACAGTTCGCCGGGGAGGAGCAGATTTCCCGATTTCCATCACCCCGCGTATTCCGGTTGGTGAGAAGCAAGCCCGCCTCGGTATCCAGTGGGACCCACGTGGAATCATCACGCTCGTCCATCCCGATCCCGTGACCCAAATCAAATCCAGCCTTCTCACCATGTGGGAGACGATTTCCGCAGTGACGGACCGCCACTCTGAAATCGGGGTCCAACAGCTGAGCGGACCCGTCGGGATCATGAGGATCTACTACCTCCTCTTCCAAAGCCCGATGGGTTGGCAACTGGCTCTATGGTTCAGCGTGGTGCTGAACGTCAACCTTGCGGTGATGAATATGCTTCCTCTCCCCGTCCTCGATGGTGGGCACATTCTGCTCGCAATCATCGAATGGATTTGCGGCCATCCGATTCATCAGAAAACCTTGGAGATCGTTCAGACGACTTTTGCCATGCTATTGATAGGAACCATGCTCTACATCTCCTTTTACGATGTCAGTGATCTGGTCTCTGGTCGCAAATCTGCAGCAGTCTCTTCCGGTGACAAGACAACGGAAACGATGACCTTCTCACCGACCAATTCGTCGCCAGTTTCCCCTGCAAAGCCATGAGCAGTGCGGGTGATGCCGCAGCCAAATCGGGAAAGCCGCTGAGCTACGCGGCTGATCTCTTTTCCTATGCACGACGCCCCAGTCGTGAAGTGACTGTCGGAGGCTTGGGATTCGGCGGTGTTCATCCGATCCGGGTCCAGTCGATGATCACGAGTAACACGATGGATACGGAGGCCTGTATCAGGGAGACGCTCCGACTCGTCGAGGTGGGATGCGAGATGGTCAGGATCACGGCTCCAACGATCAAGGATGCCGCTAATCTCAAACACATCCGCGCGGAGCTGAATGCACTCGGTTGTACGGTTCCCCTCGTTGCCGATATTCACTTCAAGCCGGAAGCCGCGATGGAGGCGGCCCAGTGGGTCGAGAAGGTACGGATTAACCCCGGCAATTTTGCCGACTCCAAGAAATTCAATGTTCGAGACTACACGGATGCCGAGTATGCCGCCGAGCTGGAGCGAATCCGGGAACGTTTCACACCACTCGTTCGCCTCTGCCAAGAGCGTGGTGTCGCCCTTCGAATCGGAACCAATCATGGCTCGCTCAGCGACCGGATCATGAACCGCTTTGGCGATTCCCCACTTGGCATGGTGGAGAGCGCTTTGGAGTTTGCCCGGATCGCACGGGAGCTTGATTTCCATCAGATGATCTTCTCGATGAAGGCTTCCAATCCGAAGGTCATGATTGCTGCCTACCGACTGCTTGTGGCGCGTCTGAATGCCGAGGGAGCTGACTGGAATTATCCGATCCATCTTGGCGTGACCGAGGCGGGCGATGGGGAGGATGGACGTATCAAGAGCGCCATCGGGATCGGCTCACTTCTCTCCGACGGGATCGGCGATACGATCCGCGTCTCCTTGACCGAGGATAGCGAGCACGAGATCCCAGTGGCGCGGGCCTTGGTGGCTCCTTTTGCTGGGAGGGCTTCAGGTGTTGCAGATTCAAGCATCAAGTCCACATGGCCCCTCTTCGACTACCAGCGACGCTCTTCAGAACGAATCGCTTTGAAGGGTATCACTAGGCCAATTCCTCTAGGTGGATCGGAAACCGTCGCTGTTGCCGTGCCTCGTCGCGTGGATGAAGCGGTCGCTCACAAGCGTGATGCGCTCGGCGACTACCAGCCGGAACTGATTCTGGAGGATTTGCCACTTGTGGAGGTCGATCCCCTCTCGCCCGAAGAAATCGCCATGGTGAATGCGGTGACAGAACCAAGGCTCATCACAGTGCGCGATGGCGTCGCACTGGAACCAATTGCCGCCTTCCGCTTGCTCGCGGCGCAGGTCGAAGCCCGCCATCCCATCATGCTGAAGGATACATTTGCTCCAGCTTCGAGTGGAGATTTTCTCGATCATCTCCTTAGTTCAGCGACCGTTCTCGGATCACTGCTCTGCGACGGGATCGGCGATGCCATCCTGCTTCGCTCCGAGGAAGCCCCCGGTCAGTCCCTACGCCTCGCTTACAACATCCTCCAAGCTGCCGGTGTACGGATCTTCAAGACCGATTACGTCGCCTGCCCCTCTTGCGGCAGAACGCTCTTCAACCTTCAGGAGACCACGGCCCGTATCAAGGCCTCAACCTTGCACCTCAAGGGGGTCCGCATTGCCGTCATGGGATGCATTGTGAATGGTCCTGGCGAGATGGCCGATGCCGACTTTGGTTATGTCGGGGGAGCTCCCGGCAAGGTGAACCTCTACGTCGGCAAGCAACCCATTAAATTTAATATCCCTGAGATTGAAGCCGTGGATCGACTTATCGACCTCATCAAAGAGCACAACAAGTGGGTTGAGCCCACTACCTGAAGCCATGTGGGTAAATAAATCCCCGGAAGAAATTCAGCCGTCTGCAAAACCTAGAAAGCTGCCTAAATGGCCTGTGATATTAATTCTTAGTCTCACGTATCTGGCGATTATGATTTTCAATTGCGGGCGTCTTACCCAGCGACCCGGACCATTTGTCCGATCATACGACGAGATTATGAGGAGTTTGCCGAGTATCATCTTTTTGTGGTTGGTGACACTAATCGTCGTTCAATTCGTTAAGTTTCCGGCACTTCAACGAAAGACCGTCATGATCTGCCCGAAGTGCGAGGAGGCTAAAGATGATGACGGAGTTCTAACGTGCTCTTGCGGAGGTCACTTCGTGGATATCCGTACGATGAAGTGGGTTCAGCCCACGAGCTAAAATCAGGTCTTTTATCGAGAAGCAGGAATCGGCACAGGACAGATACCTCCGGCAGGGAAGACCGGTTCCGGGGGTGGGGTGTGAAACCACGATTTGATTTCGTTCATCATCCTCCGGATGTGGCGGTAAGAGCGCACGCAAACCATCTTACGATAGCTCTTCCAAGGGTTTCCCCAGTGGAGGATTTCGATCGTAACACGACGTACCCCCCACTCTCGCATCTCACGCTTCGAGGGTTTGTAGAGATCGATGGTATTACGCCCTGAGAGTGCGAAGCCGTAGTCATCCACCTCGTAGATCTCCCCTGTCGCCCTAATCCGGAAGATCGTACCGCAAGGCCAACGGGCCCAGTCTGCGGCAGCGCTGTTCACAACGCCATGGCGTAGGGGTGTGCCAATCGCCGTTCTCGCCCCATAGCGAAGATGATCGCTCTCACTCTGGGTGTATGCGGTGGTTCGGACTTTTTGAACGGCGGCGCGTCGGAGCGGAGGCTCATAGCGAGGGAGGGGATGAAGACATCCCCCCAGAGTCAGTGGAAGAAACAGGAGAAGAAATACAGGCAGACGCTTGATCACGTTTATTTCTTCGCAGATCCATGATGGGGACTCCAGTTATCTTGGTCTTCATGTTCCGAAATTGCTACACGGATTGCCTAGGCAGTCGGGGCGGTGATCCTTTAGAAGAGATACTATGATTACCCACTTCGATCAGAAGACCAATAAGAAGGCCTTCGAGGTCAATATGACCAAGCCTATTTACGGCACTTTTGCTGAAATCGGGGCGGGACAGGAGGTGGCTCGCAGGTTCTTCCATGTCGGCGGTGCGGCCGGAACGATCGCCAAGACGATCTCTGCATACGACATGACCTTCTCGGATGCGATTTACGGGAAGAGTTCCCGCTTCGTCAGTCGCCAGAGACTCGAAGAGATGCTCGATCATGAATATTCGCTATTGATTGAGCGGCTTGATGAAAAAGTTGGGGCCGAACGCACGTTCTTCGCCTTCGCCGACACCGTCGCGGCACGTTCCTTCAAAACCAAGAACGAATCACACGGATGGATGGGAATCCGCTACCAGAGTCAGCCGAAAACGGCCCCCAATGATATTATCATCCACGTCAGGATGCTGGACGAAACCAACCAGCAGCAGCAGGAGGCGCTCGGTATCGTGGGCGTCAACCTCATCCATGGAGCCTTTTTCAAGAAGAAAGACCTCAAGGCATTCGTTGCCTCGCTTCTCGACGATCTGGATTCGACACGCATCGAGATCGATATGATCCGATTCTCCGGCCCCGACTTCGCGATGGTGGATAACCGGATCATGTGTCTTGAACTTGTCACTCAGGGGCTGGCACAGGCCGTTCTGTTCCGTGGCGACGGCGAGGTGATTCAGGCAGCCGACCTTTTCTATCACAAGCCGCTTCTCTTGGAGCGCGGAAGTTTCCGTCCTGTCACCAATGTCCACCGAAACATGATCGAGTGCGCTCATGCCATGTTCCTGATGGAGGATGAATTGAACGGCGAGCAACCCGAGATCCTGCACGAGATCACGATGATGAATCTGATGAGCAGCGGTGAGCTTGATCTGCAGGACTTTCTCGATCGGGTCGATATGCTCGGTGCCTTGGGCCGCAATGTGCTGATCTCCAAGTACGGTGAATTCTACCGACTCGTCCAGTATCTCCGACGCTATACCGACAGACCGATCGGGCTACCCATCGGAATTCCCAGTCTCCACGAGATCTTCGATGAAAAATATTACGGCAACCTCGATGGAGGTATCCTTGAGGGGCTAGGACGCCTCTTCAAGAAGGGGGTGAGGATGTATGTCTATCCGACCAAGGATGAGAAGGGTCACATTATCGAGGCAGCCTCCTTCAAGGTCGACCCCGACCTCCGCGCTCTCTACGCCTATCTCTTGGAAAACCGATTCATCGTCCCGATGGCTGGCTGTAACCTCGAGTACCTTGGCATCGACTCGGCAAAAACCATGGCCAAGCTACAAAACGGCGATCCGGAGTGGGAAAAGATGGTTCCACCCAAGGTGGTCGAGATCATCAAAAGCCGTAAGTTTTTCGGCTGGAAGGGGTGACGGGGAATCGGTGCTAGGGAATGGGTGATAGGGGGGTCACGGACCGGCGAAGACAGCGGCGCCGGGATTTTAGCCTATACCCGATTCCCTACCTCACAATCCCACGCTCACTGGAGGCGATGAAATCTGCCAGATAGCGCACCAGTTCGGAGTCGGGGAACTGGGAGCGAAGTGATTCCAGTCCTTGGGTGGTGTTGAGATTGCTTCTGAAGATCACCTTGTAGGCTTCGCGAAGTTCGCGGATCGCATCATGGGAGAACCCGCGGCGCTCAAGACCCACGTGGTTGACGCCACGAATCTCTGCAGGATTTCCATCGGCGATGAGGAAAGGGGGCACGTCCTGAACAATCTTGGTACACCCTCCCACGATGGCATGGGCTCCGATGCGGCAGAACTGATGAACGCCGCTAAGGCCACCGATCACGGCATGGTCACCGACGACGACATGACCGGCCAGTGTGCCGTTATTGGAAAAAACGACATCGTCCCCAACCACGCAGTCATGGGCGATGTGGGAGTAGGCGAGGAAGTTACCACGACTCCCGACACGCGTGACTCCACCCGTTGCGGTGGCGCGGTGAACGGTCGAAAACTCGCGGAAGCAGTTGTTGTCGCCAATCTCTAGATAAGTCGGCTCGGCCTCGTACTTGAGATCCTGACTGCGATGACCGATGCAGGAATAGGGGTAGAAGGTGTTGCCGTCACCGATCTTCGTGGGCCCTGCAATCGTTACATGAGCGCGCAACCGGCACTCCTCACCGATGACCACGCCGGCGCCGATGATGCAATAGGGGCCGACAGTGCTTGTTTGGCCGATTTTGGCCGTCGTGTCGATGATGGCTGTGGGGTGAATGCGTGCCACGGCTAAATTCTATTTATTAATGATGCCGAAGAGGAGCACTCCTTCGCTCACCACATCACCGTTGACGACGCACTTGCAGGAGGCCTTGCCCAGATTCTTGCGGGCCTTGAGCATCTCGACATGGATGAAGAGGGTGTCGCCGGGGAAGACGGGCTTGCGGAACTTCACCTCGTCGGCACTCATGAAATAGCCGATTTTTCCGGTATTCTCGGTTTTTCTCATCATCACAATGGATGCGACTTGAGCCATGGCCTCCACTTGCAGGACTCCCGGCATGACAGGATGTCCGGGAAAGTGGCCTTGGAAGTAGGGCTCGTTGATCGAGACGGACTTCACGCCGACGGCCTTGGTCTCACCGTCGAATTCCACCACGCGATCGACCATCAGGAAGGGATAGCGGTGGGGCAGGACACGCATCACCTCGTTGATATCCATCACAGGTGCCGAAGAGGTCACCGGAGTGGGAGCCATGGCTAGAAGTTCGAGATGGCGTTTGGCAATGGCGCGGGCGAGCTCGGTATTCGGGCCGTGGCCGGGGCGAACAGCGACGACATGACCCATCAGGGGCCGTCCAGCAAGGGCCAGATCGCCGATGATATCGAGAATCTTATGGCGGACGAACTCGTCGGCAAACCGGAGTGGTTCCTTGCTCAGGACGGATTCGCCACGGATCACGAGTGCGTTTTCCAAACTGCCACCCTTGATGAGACCCTTCTCCATCAGATCCTTCACATCCTCGTAATGGACGAACGTGCGGGCAGGAGCGATCTCCCGGGCATAGACCTCGGGAGTGATCTCCACGGAGAGGTACTGGGTGAAGCGACCGTCGTGATTGGCCTGAGTGCAGGAAATTTTGAATCCCGAGTGAGGGAAGACGGACATGATGGAGCCGCCGCTAGTCTCCAGGTGAATCGGTTGGCCGAGCTCAAATGGGGCGCGGACAGACTCCTGATCAACGATGCCGGCTTCCTGAATCAGGGCGACATAGGGAGCCGCGCTGCCATCACCTATTGGGGGCTCATTGGCATCCATCTCGATAAGGGCATTATCCACACCCAGGCCCGCCAACGCGGAGAGGACATGCTCAACAGTCTGAATCTTGGCGTTTCCCTGGACGAGGGTGGTGGCTCGTTCGACGGTCTTCACATGGTCGACCAAGGCGTCGACGATCGGCTCATCCGGGAGATCCGTTCTGCGGAATTTGTATCCATGTCCGGCGGCTGCAGGGTGGATGGTCAGGGTGACATTGCCCCCATTGTGCAGGGCTGCGCCGCTGAGGCTGGCAGACTTGGCAAGTGTGCGCTGGAGTTCCATGGAAAATCTTCTGTGTCTTAAGGTGTTATGAGGATGATGAGGGGACGAGTCAGGAGGCACCCGTCACGATGCGTCCATCTTTCATCCTGATACGCCGGTCAGCCAGAGCCGCCACCGAATCGCTGTGTGTAACCATAATGATGGTGGTGGTGCGGCGTGAAGCAATCTTTGCAATCACTCCGAGGACTTGGGAAGCGTTTTCACTGTCCAGATTCCCTGTTGGTTCATCCGCCAGCAGGAGGGAGGGGGTGTGCACGAGACCTCTGGCAATGGCGGCCCGCTGCATTTCTCCTCCACTGAGCTGGTGGGGGAAGTGCATGGCACGCTGCGTCATGCCGACCTCATCCAGCATGGCCATGGCGGTTCCTCGAACATCTCCCGGAGCATCCCCTCGAAGCAGGAGGGGGAGTTCGACATTCTCCACAACGGTCATCGAGGGAAGTAGGTTGAAGAATTGGAAGACGATCCCGAGTTTCAGTCTCCTGTACTGGGTGAGGGTTTTGTCATCCGCATGCTCCAAATGGATTCCATCCACGATGATCTCACCCGAAGTAGGGTGGTCAAGGCCACCCAGCAGGTTGAGCAGTGTGCTTTTCCCAGAGCCACTGGCACCGGTAATGGCAAGGAATTCTCCGTGCTCAATATCCAGGGAAACAGAGTCAAGGGCTGTCACTGGAGGGATGCCGTAGGAGCGGGAGGCTTTGACGAGTCGGATCATGCCGTTCACAAATGAACTGCCAACCATGTCCGAGCAAGCTTCGATACCACTCCCTTCATCCGGGGCATTCCGCATTCTCGGGGAAACTGCCGACCTGCTGGCCGTGGAGAAGCCTCCTTTTCTACTTGTTCATCCCAGTAAGCCGGGTGATCCGGTGACGCTCTGGGATAGGCTCAAGGAGCTGTTGGCCTATGAGATCGCCGGGGGAGGCCAGGTCTCGCTGATCAACCGACTCGACCGGGAGACCAGCGGAATCGTGCTCGTGGCAAAGAATGCAGCCGCAGCCCGTTCTTGTGCCATGACGATGGCACGAGGAGAGGTGAAGAAAGAGTACCAGGCCATTGTCACAGGCTGGCCGGCAATGGAGCAGTGGGAGATCAAGGAGCCAATCCTAAGGCTCGGCGAGGTGCAGGATTCCCGGATCTGGCTGAAGCGCGGAGTCCACCCGGACGGCGCGCCTTCACATACGGCCTTTCGTGTTCTGAAAAGAGTGACGCATCGGGAGCATGGTCCTATCGCCTTGATCCATTGCACTCCCTTCACTGGGAAGACTCATCAGATCCGCATCCACCTTGCCCACTCCGGGAATCCGGTTGTCGGTGATAAGATCTATGGCCCCTCCGAAGAGTGCTATCTGAAGTTCATCGAGACAGGCTGGACCTCCCGGCTCGAGGAGCAGCTTTGGTTGCCGAGGCATGCACTGCATTCCTGCTCGCTGGAGCTTGAGTATCAGGGGGAGAGACACCGTTGGGAATCGCCGCTTGCGGAGGATCTGAACGAGTTTCTGTCGGGCTCCTGTTGATTCTGGCGTGATAAAAAACATTCGTTTGACAATCCTGTGGTGATACCATCCAAGCCTCTCACCGCATGGCGCTTCCACGATTTTCCATCTTCCGTTGGCTTCCCTGGATTCTACTGCTGATTGGTGTTGCCGCCTTCCTTAAGTGGCAGAGTGCTGCACCGCCCGTAAATTACATCACCGGCACCATCAACCGAGGTACCCTCGAGGATGCGGTTTCCGCAACGGGAACGATTCAAGCCAAGGAGTATGTTGATATCGGGGCCCAGGTTTCGGGAATCCTGCAAAAAATCCATATCCAGATCGGTCAGACCGTGAAGAAGGGGGATCTTCTGGCGGAAATCGACCCGACCCTGTTTCAGGCCCAGATGGTGCAGGGCGAGGCGACCCTCGACAATCTGGACGCCCAGATGGACGCGGCCCGTGCCACGCTCACTCTGGCCGAGCAGCGACTCACCAGAAACAAGAACCTGCTCAAGAGCGATGCGGTGAGTCAGGACGAAGTGAATTCTTCCCAGGCCGACTACTCGCGAGCCCAGGCTGAGATTGAAGCCTTGAGCGCCCAGATCGACAAGGCCAAGGGGAGTCTTGATGCCACCAAGGCCCAACTCGATCATACTAAGATCTACGCACCGATCGACGGAAGCGTGACCCAGATCCAGGCTCGCGAGGGCCAGACGCTGAATGCCAGCCAAACGGCGCCGATTCTCTTCAGGTTGGCCAACCTCGACACCATGACGGTGCAGGCCCAGGTCTCCGAGGCTGACATCGAACGCATCCACACCGGGATGCCCGTTTACTTCACCACCCTTGGAGATCCCGACACTCATCATGACAGTACGGTGGGGGTTATCACTTCCTCCTCGCTCAGCACCACGCCGCCGGTCTTCTACAACACGATTTTCGACGTTCCCAATGAAAAGCATGCCCTCCTCCCCGATATGACGGCACAGGTCTATTTTCCCATGGTTTCGAGAACCAATGTGCTGATCATGCCGCTTGCAGCACTTGATTACGCCAAGCATCAACTGCCGCTATCGGAGGTACACTCCGCCACCAAAGGTAAAAAACTTAGGCCGACGAAAGTCTTTATCCTCAACGATAACGACAAACCCGAATTCGTCGAGGTGACGCTGGGGATCAAAAACCGGGTTTCGGCAGAGGTTCTTTCCGGCCTCTCGGAGGGGGATGAGGTCATCACCGGGCCCATCGAAGTGGGCCCGCAGTCACGGCCCAGGGTCATGATTCACTGAGTCGTGCCGGGTGCGATCGCATAGCCTGCCGTGACCTCCGCCTCCGACCATCCATTCCCTGCCATCCTCATGGAGGGTGTGATCAAGCGTTATCCGGTGGGGGATTCCGAGATCGAGGTATTGCACGGCGTCTCGCTGAGAATCGAAGTGGGAGAATTTGTAGCGATTATCGGCCCCTCCGGCTCCGGCAAAACAACCCTCATGAACATCCTCGGTCTCATGGACTCCCCGACCGAGGGGCGCTTCGAGCTCAATGGACGCGACGTTTCCAGACTCAAGCCTGATGAACGCGCCGAGGCGCGGGGACGGCTCTTCGGGTTTATTTTCCAACGCTACAATCTGCTCACCACCCAGACCGCCGTTGAGAATGTGGAGCTTCCGGGTTCCTACATCGGGATGCCGGCGACAAAGCGCCGGAAAAGAGCCCTTGCCCTGCTGCAAGAGATCGGTCTCGGACATCGCGTGGAGAACCGGCCGACACAGCTCTCGGGAGGAGAACAGCAGAGGGTCGCCGTTTCCCGGGCATTGATGAATGGCGGAGGCATCATCCTCGCAGACGAACCGACCGGCGCGCTCGATACGGTTCGAGGGCGTGAGCTCATGGCTAGGATCCACGGACTACACCGCGCAGGCCATACAGTCGTCCTGATCACCCATGATCCCGGCATCGCGGCGGAGGCACCCAGGGTGATCCGGATCGTCGATGGGAAGATCATTTCCGACGAGCTCTCTGATCAAAGGAAGGTTCTTCCATCACCGTCAGGCGAGGAGTCCGACACGCCGGTGCAGCCCGTTCTTCCGACTCCGGAAAAACGTCGCCGTCTCATTCTGCTGGCTGATCTGATGGAGGCTCTCCGCATGGCCAACCATGCCCTCAGAGCCAATCTCTTCAGGACGTTCCTCACCATGCTGGGCGTTATCATCGGAGTCGCCTCCGTTGTCACCATGCTTTCCATCGGGGAGGGATCCCAGCAGAGCATGATGCGATCGATGAGTCGTATGGGGACAAATATCCTCAGGATCGAGCCCGGTGCCAAAACATCCCTGAGCGGAGGAAATCTCACTCTTCAGGATGTGGCCGCCATCAGCGATCTGAGTCATATCCTGCATGTTGTGCCGCGGGTCTGGTCCATGCAGATGCTCAGGTACCGAGACAAGACCTACTCCTGTTCGGTTGTTGCCGCGTCGCCGAACTATTCCGAAGCGGAGAATCGCCTCATCGTGCGTGGTGGGTTCTTCACCGAGAATGACAATGCCCGCAGCGCACCTGTTGTCGTGCTCGGGATGAAAGCCTGCCTGGAGCTGTTCGGCAGCAGTGTTGATCCCATTGGAAAATACATACTACTCAACAATGCGCCCTTCATGGTCGTGGGAGTGGTCACGGTCCGCGGGGGAAGTGGGGATGGGCGGGATCGTGAGGATGACGTGGCCATCATTCCGCTGGCAACCGGCGAGGCGAGGATCTTCCGAAGTACCAAGCTTTCGCAGATTGGAGTCCAGGTCGATGAATACAAAAACGTCGACCTTGTTCAGGACGAAATCCGTAGTCGCCTGAACCGGTTGCGTCAGCAGGAGGATTTCCGGATCTTCAATCAAGCGGCTATGATCGAGGCGACCAAGCATGCGCAGGACACCTTCCGTTTCCTGCTTGGGGCCGTGGCTTCGGTGTCACTGGTCGTGGGAGGAATCGGCGTCATGAACATCATGCTTGTCAATGTGGTTGAGCGGACGCGCGAGATCGGGGTGAGGATGGCTTGCGGCGCCCGTAGCCGTGACATCCAGTTTCAGTTTCTTGCCGAGGCAGTGCTTGTCTGCCTGCTGGGTGGACTGCTCGGGGTCGCCCTCGGGGCGATCCTCTCCTGTGTGATTGTGGTGGGTGATACCAAGCCGGTCCTGACCCTTGGGCCGATCCTCCTCTCCTTCGCCGCCGCGTTTATCACAGGAGTGCTCTTTGGATTCCTGCCAGCGCGCAAGGCCTCGAAGCTTGATCCTGTCGTCGCTCTCAGCTCCGAATAAACGCGTGATGACACCCCGAAGCCTCCATGCCCTCCGGATAGAGATCATTCTCTTGAGCTTTTTGGGTTTACTAGGACTCGTGGTCTTCCTTGGCGGCTGTGCCACTCCCAGAAAGATGGCCCCTACGTCACCCGTGACGCCACCTCCGAATTGGAAGGCCACCTCTGTGAAATCGCCTCTTGCTCCATCCGGCTGGCTCGCCACATTCCATGACCCCCGTCTGGATGCCGTGGTCAGGGAGGTGAATGCGGACAACTACGACCTCAAGGCCGCCGCCGCGAGGTTGCAGGGCTCTATAGCCCAGTCCCGTGTTACGGCGGCAGATCTCTACCCGCAACTCGGCCTGAGGGCAGGAGCCAATGCCAATGACAGCCCTCTCTATAACGGGCGTAGTCTTCAGTATCAGCTGACCCCTGGAAACTGGAACTACACCGTCAACCTCGCCCTCAGCTGGGAGCTCGATGTCTGGGGAAGGTTGAGGTCTCAGACTCAGGCTTCCAAGGCGGATGCCGCCTCCGCTCTTTTCAGCTACGAGGGTGCTAAGCTCTCGCTGGCGGGCGAGGCAGCCAAGGCCTGGTTTGCCGTTCTGGAGAGTCGTGAACAGGTGAGCATCGCGGAGCAGACCCTCGCCAGTCTCAAGAAGACGCTCACCCTCACCGAGACTCGCCATCTGAATGGTGCCGTCTCCTCCTTTGACGTTCATCTCAGTAGTGCCAGCGAAACCTCAGCGGAGAACGATCTTGTCCAACGTCGAGAGAATCTAGCCGAGGCAAAGCGCTCCCTCGAGACCTTGCTCGGACGTTATCCCTCGGCCGAGATGGACATCGAGCATGCGCAACTGCCAACCCTCATTCCTCAGGTGCCCGTCGGCATCCCCTCCGAACTTCTGCTTCGCCGCCCGGATCTCAGGGCCGCAGATTGGACGCTCTTTGCCTCCGAGAACAGACTCTTCTCGGCCAAGGCCGAACGCCTTCCCCGCTTTGCACTGACTTCGACGGCGGGGACTCCCACTGTTCTCCTGCAGAACCTCACCAACGACCAGAACTTCATCTACACGGTTGCCGGCAACCTCACCGAACCGATCCTCGACGGTGGACGGATCAGTGCAAACATCCGGGTCAACAAGGCGACGCGTGATGCCGCTGCCGCAACCTATGCCCAGCAGGTTCTGAACTCCTTCCGAGAGGTGGAGAACGCCCTCTCCAATGATGCTACCCTGGCCGCCGAGCAAGTGCTTCAGGAGCGTGCCTTGGAGGATCTTCGCGAGGCCTACCGCATCGCGAATGTGCGCTACAAATCGGGACAGATCGACATCGTCTCCCTGCTTCAGGCCCAGAACAGCATGCTTGCCGCGCAGAGCACGCTCGTCCACACGAGACTGCTAAGGCTCAACAACCGCATCAATCTCTTCCTGGCGCTCGGGGAGAACGTCGGGCCCGGCGCCCCATCATCCCGGTTCCGCGACTCGTCCCTCAGTCTGCTGTTGAAGGGCGTCTGATCAAAAACTGTCAGAATGGCATCTCGAGCGGATCTCGCCGCGCGAGTTCCCAGGCCAGCAGATCACGCTTCCGCTCCAGTCCCCAGCGGTATCCGGTCAGTTTTCCCCGGGAGACCACCCGATGGCATGGGATCAAGATGGCGATACCGTTTGCACCCACGGCGCGACCGATGGCACGGGCAGCCTTAGGGCGTCCGATCGCGCGGGCTAGCTCTCCGTAGGTCAGGGTGATCGCGTCGGCACTGCGCCGTAGATATTCCCAGACCGTGAGCTGGAAGGGAGTGCCGATCGCAAGCACTGCAACAGAGGCAGGATGATGAAAAGCCCGGGCGATCACTTTCTCGACCTCCGGAGAGGAGCGCAGGGGCGTCTTGGGCCACTCGGATTGCAGGGAGACGACACCCTCCTCCCGACTCTCCACAAAGCGAAGTGCTAGCAGATGCTCACCACTAGTCAGGGCGATGCAGTCACCGAAGGGGGAGTGGGCGAATCCGTAGAGCAATTCTCCCTCAGAGCGCAGGGATCGAACTCGGGCATCATGGGGTGAAAGCCAGAGATCCATACGCTGGAGAGGAACTCCTAGGGATGATGGGTATCCTCTCCGGCCAGACGGATCAGTACTTCATTCCGCCTCATGAATCCAGGAGTCCATGGAGGATTGTAATAGGCGTAGAGGGGTGATCCCGAAATCGGGAGATTTTTCGAAGAGACCCACGCGAGGAGCTTCTTCGAGGCCGCTTCACTCGGTTCGGGCTTACTGGGGCCCGAGAAGCGATAGACGGCGTAGCGTGCGGCAGGCTTCGTGCTGACCGTCAGATCGGGATTGGACGGGGCCGGGACGCCATGTTCGGCGACATCCTTCGGGACAATGAAGCTCATCGTGCCTGAGACGGTGCCCGTCATCAGGACCGGAGTGGTCATGGAGATCTTCTGGGAGTGCTCGTTCCGTCCGGAGATAAAGCGGAAGAGCTTCATGAAGGAGCCATCCTCCCCGCGTTTCTGCATCGGTGTGGAGACGATCGTGAGAGCGGGATAGTCCCGGATCTCAAAGGCGCCATCCTTCTCGACCACCTGATAGTCGGGAGTCTCGTACTTGGAATTTGACTTTGAGCAGCCCGGTAAGAGTGAGAGGAGCAGGGCAATCATGGGTAGAATCCAACGCAAGGGGGAAATGGTCACCATATTACTTCAAGCCAATATGTGGGTCTTGAGAAAGGATAATCAATCGGCGAGTTCTGAACTTTGATGCTAAGACGGACAGAGGGGGACATCAGCGGTGAACATTACCGGGCTATAGGGGCGAGTTGTTCAATTTAGACCTTGGAGCGCAGACGGCAGACAGATCACCCTCGGACGCTCCTACAGAGTAAAATGACGAAAATGAGCCCTCGGTACATAGATTGGTGGAGAGTGAAGCAATTCACGCTTCCATTGATCTTTGAAACCTTGCGACCCTGCGACCCTGCGACCCTGCGACTCTGTTACAGCGATACAGGGATGCTGGGAATAATATGACACAGCCACCTTATTGACTTTCAAAGATGGCAATTAGATATTTTGTAAGCCTCTCGGGGCTTGGGCTCTGGTCAGCGGATTAAGTTACCGTGTCAGCCGGTTCACGACATTCCCGAGGGGTTTGCAATTTGAGCCCCAGTCATTGAGAGGATAGGATCTGAAATATGGTCCTTCGTTGAAGAGGTAACCTCCGGGCCCTCAGACTGGGATGCAGGGGGCTGGACGGCGGTTTGGCTGCTGATACGGGATTCGTCTCGTTGATCAGGTGTCATTCCGTGAACGCCAACCCCCGAACCCTTCGGGGGTCTAATCCTTTTACAGCCTGAGGGGAGTCCGGTATATTCCGCCCCACTGTGGCTGAGGCAGGGTGGACAGTGTTTTGGCTATCGGGACCGGTCTCCGGACTGGTTGCCATCACGGTTGATTCACTCTTACCACCCTGTTCGCCCGAGAGATTCCCGGCGCTATCTTTGGACACGCCGGGGGTCTCAGAGGTGAAATCTTCAAGGGTTATAATATAACATGAAAGTTAAAGGACATATTACGCTTGCGTTTCAAACCCACTCCCACCGTTAAGCCATGACCATCAAAACTTCAAAAATCAATCAATCAGTCCCATCAATCCAGATCAAGACACTTACCTTGCCACCTTCCACCGGCAGGACCTAGAAGGCCGAGCGCTGGAAATTGAAGAGGAGCTTTACCACTCCGAGAAGGGGGGCTTCTACTTCCGTACCTCGACGCAGCAAATCAAGAAAGGCCGCACGTGGGAAACAGCCGAACTTTTCGAGTGTAATGATGCCGCCGGGGCTATCTTGGCCGATGACACGTGGAAGACACCGGCGGGGGAGTTTCGCATCCTGCAAACATTCCGCCCGATGACCCGAGAGGAAACCGCCCGGAAGATCATAGAAAACGAAATGCCGGAGGAGGGAGGACTCCGCGCTGCCGCCTTGGCGGCTCTCTTCTCACCGACAGGCGAGGCGAGATTTTAGGACACAGTCGCACCTTGCGCGGTTGGGTGTTGTCGGGTAGTGATCAAGCCATACCTCCAGAAACCTTGTGATTACGGTAAATCAAATTACTGCAGCCGACGTTCGACGAATAATCCTAGAGGTGGAGGCAATTCCGACGCGAGAGCCGGAACTCTCCGAGCTGTTTTCTGTACTCATTTACAGGGCGGGACGGAACCCTCTGCCTGAATTAGAAGAGAACCCGAACCGTAGGAGATCGCAGTGGGGGAATGATTACAGAGCATACCAGGCGCTTTTCACGATCCAGCGACTTATTCCAATGCTGCAAGCTTGTCGCGATAGAAAAGCCCCCTCAGAGGCGTTTTATGCCCTTCAACACGATCTTGATCTTATCATTTCCGGGATCATGAACTGGAATCATGAAGGGGTGAGTCTTGTTCTATGGCTCAAGAAACGAATCATCGACTGCTTCGAGCCGGAAGCGATTACAAGACTCTTTAGAAGTCACTGCCTCCGAATGGACCCTTTCCGGCACAGTAGAATCCCTCTCGGGAGTCTTTTGGAACTTCCGTTAAATCACAAGGCCTCTCAAATAGGAGGCTTTAAGACACACTCCGATTAAATCGCGCCTTGCAGCCCAACAAACGGAATCCTGGTAGTCGAATAGACCACAATCAACAACCCTGACCATACCGGTTGCGTCAAATCTTCCTACCGATGAACCTTCTTAAATCCCCGCTCTTTGTAAATCTAATCTGTCTGCAAGCTGCAATAGCTCAGACAGATTACAGTGGTGACATTGTTGAAGATCGGGGTGGATTCGGTACAGGGGAGCAAATCGACATGTTGCTGGTTGTTGGAATAATGGTCTTTGTCGGCTATCTCCTATCCAAAAAAAACAAGTGATTGGAACCTTCCGTTGGCGATCCATGCACTGTTCCAAAGCCTTAATACCTCACCCCTTCATTCCTTATGAACCTAAACCCCTCCATCACTGTAATCCTGCTTCTGTGCTGCATTTTCGCAGGGCAACAGAAATCAAATGCTGGGCAACCTCCAGCGGCTGATTTTGCTCTTGCTGAACTCCAAAAAGATTTTACCCGAGATAACCTAAGAAAGGCCAAATCGCTCGGGCTTAATGAGTTTGCTATCATTGACCTAGTAATAAAAAATGACCCCGATTTTAATCCGAATGATTCCTTGGAGGCATACGCAGCTCTCAAAGAGAAAAAAAGAGCGATGCAGTCAGAACATCTACAGAATCTAAGGAGAGATCTTGATGCGACGATTAATGATTTGAAGGCGCGATGGTTCCCCAAACGGACCAAGGTAGAGAATTACAATGTGATCGCCCTGACTGCTGTTGCTATCGCACAAAGCGGAGGAGGCAACCCCTTCAACGAATTACTCAAAAAAGAAAACAATCCGTATGGGCTTACAGAAGGTGACATCATCGGGATTAATGCGGCCTATCAAAGAAATCTACCTCCCGACACAAGCGCCCTTGAAAACAAGATTGACGCTCTTGCCTCTCAAAATGAGAGGCTAAAAGATCAAGTGCAAGATGCAAGAGATGCAGCAAGCGACGCCGCAATGGAAGCACGAGACGCAAACAGTGAAATCGAACGGGCGAATCTCCTAAAAATTGCCTTCCCGAAAAATTGAGGGTTCAGAATCCCGACGGGCTAAATAGAAACTCACCTCCGGGATCCAGTGGTGCATCGTGTAGCCCAAAGTTTTTGAAGAGAAAAATCTGTGAAGGGTATGGGGGTATGGTCTCGCTGAAAATCCACCTCCCCCCGGATACCACCCGCCGCCGGGGGGCCCTCAAATGTTTTCTCCATGGCTTGGGAGCTCCTGTAGCTCCTCGTGCTCCTCGTTGCTACGTCGGAGCTGAATGGACCCGATTCCCCTAGTTCGACAAGAGGCTTTTTTTGGGCGTGCTTTTGACTGTTGGGTTGGCTTGTCGGCTTCCCTTGCTCGCACTCTCGCAAGCGAAACCGCCCGCTTCCACATTCGACATTGCGTGGGGATTGGCTTCAAAACTGCGAGAAAACTGCGAGACAGCAGAAATCAAAAAACCCCAAAATCGCCCGTAGATCCTGATAAAAAGAGAGTGCAGCCATGAGGAGTCGAACCTCAAACCTTCTGATCCGTAGTCAGATGCTCTATCCAATTGAGCTATGGCTGCTTGAAGGTGGGAAATTAAAGACCAGAACCGATGACAGGTCAAACTGGAATCACGCTTTAGAGCTGACTCATGGTGACCGAGGTAAAGTCGGTTCCCAGATTCTTCTCCAGTGTGGAAATTGCCTGCTCGAGCACGCTGTAGATTTTGGAGCGGTCCGCGGCATTTCCCAGATCGAGCACTGCTGTCGTGGTGAGGCCGTTTGCGGAGAGGGCGCTCTGGTAGGCACTCAGGGCCGAGGCTGCAGGGACCGTTCCATAAACGCCGGTGGTGTTCACATACCCGAGTTTCTGGAAGATGTTCGAGAAGAGAGACCCTAGCGATCCCATGTTCACGGCGACATGATTCGAGGAGGTCGTCGTGACTGAAAGGTTCGTCGTGCTGGGGGTGGGGATGTTGTAGAGTTGATTGAGATAGCCTCGTACTTGATAGGGATATTGGGCATAGGAATCCCCACCCCAAGCGTTGGTGAAGGAGCCCATGGCCGCAACGGTGGCAGTCGTGGCATTCTGGCAGCTCTCCGAGGAGGCGGTCAGCAGTGGACCATAGTAGCCTTGATTATAGGCTTGGTTCAGCAGGATCTCGAGAGGGCTATCAGCCAACCCGTTGAACTTGCCGAGACTGCTGTAGAAGTAGGGCTGCCACTGAGGGGTCCAGCCATAGGAGGCAGGGCTCCAGGGGGTGCTCAGGCTGGTGCCTCCGATGTATTGGAGCGCCAAGTAATCGTTGAAATGGAAGTAGGCGCAGAGCATCGGGCCGAAGTAGAGGTCATTGAAGCTCGAGGGCGTGGGCAGCGCGTGCTGATTGGCAGCTCCCACCATGGTGTAGCCGATGTTTTTTTGCAGGGCGACGTAGTTGATAAGGGAGAATCCAGCAGGGGCGTAGGATCCGCCCACCATGTCGGCTGCATAGTTGTTGATCTGGTAGGGGCCGCCCTGACCGGCTCCCATGACTGCGGCCTGGAGGGCTGAGGGGGCGAGTTGCGTGCTACCCTTGGTGTAGTATTGGGAGGCGATGTTTTCCTGCAGGAGCTGGCCGAGGATTGATCCGTAGAGGTAGTCCTTGCTGAAGAGGATCCCAGGGGTCGCCTTCTGGATCAGATGGCCGTACATCACTCCCGCCGTGAGGTTGGAGAGGATCAGGTCTGTATAGGTGTCGCCATCAAGGGTCATCGAGTCCTGCGGCGAGGTTGGGCTGACGCCGTAGTAGTAGTGGAAACCTAGTGAGCCCGAAGTGATGATGCTTCCCGAGGAGGGTGCGGGTGTGGGGGTCGGGCTGCTGGTGGGTGTAGGAGTCGGTGTAGCCGTAGGTGATGGAGCGGGGGTTGGGGAGGCGGAAGGTGTTTGAGTAGGGCTGGCCGAGGGTGAAGGAATCGGGGTTGCTGTTCCGGATCCGAAGAAGGTCACTGCTGCTGAGGCGATGGTCGAGGGGACGGCAGAGTTCACACTGGCTCCGGTGGGGCCGGTCAAGGCGATCGGCGTGGTCAGGAGGAGATCCCAGACCATGAGACCATCCTTGGAGTTCACTCCACTGGCCAGGACATGGGTAGCATTGCGCTGAACGGAGTAAGGGGCGTTCAATACCTTCCCGTACTGGTCGAGTTGGATGACGGTTCCGGCCTGATAGGCGTCAGCATTGTTCACCACAAGGATCGCACCACCCCAGGCCTCGTTCGGAATTTCTAGTCCGATGGAGACGGCGGTCGTGGCGGGGAGGATCGAACGATACTCATCGTAGGCGACGGTCGGGTCGTAGTGCTGATAACCGGCGTCATAGGACATGATGTTCACGGCGTCGGGGAGTGCCCCAACCGTGCGGCCCGCGTAGGCACCGCTCGTGATGGTGCTGGCAAAGGTGAGGCGTTCCCTTCCCGATGAGCCACCCCAATAGGAGATCTGGTTGGCATTGGTGGGATTATGAACCGCCGCCGTGTAGTCGGCGCCCGTAGACCAGGCAGCCACGGCTAGCTGGCGCGTCCGGCCATCGGTGCTGTTTGCGTGATCGATGGCCTCTCTCATCGCCTGAATCGCCTGGGCGTAGTTCGAGACTGTCACGGAATCAGCCCCGTTCACCTCGTAGTCCACATCCAATCCGTCGATTTTCAGGTCGACCATGATCTGGGCGAGGGCGGTGCGAATCGGTGTGGTTGAGGCACTGGCTGTTTTGCCGGCCTCGGCGACCAGTCCGGCCCAGTTGCCATAAGTCGCACCTCCCACCGAGAGCAGGACACGCTGTCCAGCCTGATGGAGGAGGCGGATTGCCTGGGCCACATCCTGGGGAGCCGAAGAGAACTGGATGCCGGTTCCCGACCAGGTGTTGGCGGCGATGCCCGACCAGCTGAAGTTCGGTTGGGCGAAGGCGATGCAGATGTCGGTGTAGGGCGTCTGACTTATGGCGGCGAGTTTGCTGGCGGCGATCAATTGCGCATCGGTCATCGGGGTGCCGCTATAGCCGGCGTAATAGTAATAAGGGTCCGACCAGCTCGGGAAATATCCTGTGAGATGCCGAGCCGAGAGTCCGCTTCCTGAGGATGAGGGGGTAGGAGTTGGTGTGGCAACGGGGGTTGGTGCCGGCGTGGCGCTCGGACTTGGTACGGGGGTTGCCGTTGGCGAGGGAGCGGGTGTCGGGGTTGCCGTGGGAGCCGGTGTGGGAGTAGCGCTAGGAGTGGGCGATGGTGTCGGGGTTGGAGTGGGAGTGGGGGATGCTGCCGGTACCACGAGCGAAAGAGGAATGGAGGTCCCGTTGACAACAAGCCGTGAGGGTTTTGCCGGCGGTGCTCCATTGAAGGTGAATCCCACCGAGACGGATCCCCCTGCGGGGATCGAGGCATTCCACGAGGCCGGGGTGATCTGATAGCCGCCGGTCACCGAGGTGCTGGTTGCGTTCCAGATGGAGGTAACCGTATCGGTATCCGAGAGGGCGGCGCTCCAGCTTGCCAGTGCGGATGTGCCCACATTGTTGATGATCAGATTGGCATTGTACCCGGTATCCCATACGGAGGTCACCTGAAAGAGACCTGTCAGAGCAGTAATTCCGGGTGTAGGACTGGGTGTCGCCGTGGGGACCGGTGTTGGTGCGGGCGTTGCCGTTGGCTTCGGAGTCGCCGTTGGAGATGGAGAGGGAGTCGGCGTAGGGGTTGGTGAAGGTTTGGGTGTTGCCGTAGGCACAGGAGTTGGCGAAGGGGTCGGAGTGGGTGTTGCTCCGGGAAGAATGACGGACAGAGGCACGCTGGTGCCGTTGAAGGTCAATTTGGAGGGCTTGGTCGGGTTTGTGGCGATCGCATTGAGCTGAAGCCCGATCGTTACCGTTCCCATGGCGGGGATGGTCGCAGTCCATGAGGCCGGCATGATGGAGTATCCTCCCGAAATCGAACTTGCCGTTCCATTCCATGCGCTGGTGACCTGGTCAGGAGTAGAGAGATTGGCGTTCCAGTTGGTGACGCCGGCGGTGCCGGAATTGGCGAGGACGAGGTTGGCGATATAACCGCCGTTCCAAGTGGAGGTGACTTGGAAGGTTCCGGTGACGGCTGCCTCAGCTGGAGGGATGGCCAGCATAGCGGCAGTTAGAAGGGCGAGGAGGTGTGTTTTCATGGTATTTTTGCTTTTGATAGTTAGTCATGCGTCTCCCCCTAGGTTGTTCAAAATACTTATCCCCAATGGGAAAAAAGTTCCCTTGACCGCAAGCGGTCTCAGGTTGATATTCGGCACTCAATCTTATCAAGAGTGACGGAGGGACTGGCCCGCTGATGTCACGGCAACCGCTGCGAGGTATTTCGTAGGCCCAGGTGCCAAATCCAGCTCCGAGCAATCGGGGAAAAGATGAGATACTTGGCAGAGTCTGTGGTCCCCAGGGATCCGGCACCAGGTCTCCTCGCCACTCTTGATGGGAACACAACCGACCGAGATCCCATGTCCAAAAAAACCTTTTTCAATAATCTGAAATGCCGTGAATGCGGACGACTCTACGAAAAAGAGGCGATCCATATCTGCGAATTCGACTTCGGCCCTCTGGAGGCTGCGTACGACTACGATGCGATCCGCAGTGTACTGACCCGCGAACTGATCGAGTCCCGCCCGCAGACGATGTGGCGCTATCGGGAGCTTCTCCCGATCGACGGTGAGCCGACCGTTGGCACACAGGTGGGTTTTACCCCTCTGGTGAAGGCCGACCGCCTTGCCAAGGCCCTCGGGATCCGCGAGCTCTGGATCAAAAACGACTCGGTCAATTACCCGACGCTTTCCTTCAAGGATCGCGTGGTCTCCGTGGCGCTCAGCCGAGCCCGCGAGCTCGGGTTCCAGGTGGTCGCCTGCGCCTCCACCGGCAATCTGGCCAACTCCGTTGCTGCCAATGCCGCCAATGCGGGACTCAAAAGCTATGTGCTGATCCCTTCCAACCTCGAGCAGGGGAAGGTGCTCGGCTCTCTCGTCTATGGCACCAATGTCATTGGGATCAAGGGCCCCTACGATCAGGTGAATCGTCTCTGCTCCGAGATCGCCGGCAAGTACGGTTGGGGCTTCGTGAATGTGAATCTCCGCCCGTATTACGCCGAGGGTTCGAAGACCATGGGCTTCGAGATCGCCGAGCAGCTTGGATGGAAGCTCCCCCGACACACCGTGGCCTGCATGGCTTCCGGATCACTGCTGACCAAGATTCACAAGGCCTACAAGGAGTTCATTGATCTCGGCATCGTCGAGAAGAGTGCCTTCACGATCCATGGGGCGCAGGCCTCCGGATGCTCACCGATCAGCACCGCTTTCAAGGCCGGCACCGAAATGGTGAAGCCTGTTCAAAATCCCGACACCATCGCGAAGTCACTTGCGATTGGAACCCCCGCGGATGGTTACTATGCGATCCGCAGCATGAAGGAGACGGGTGGCAGCTGTGAGGATTGCAGTGATGACGAGATCGTCGAGGGGATCAAACTCCTTGCCGAGACGACCGGTATTTTTGCCGAAACGGCTGGTGGCGTCACCGTGGCCTGCGCTAAGAAGCTCATCGAAACAGGCAAAATCCCCAAGGATGAAAGCGCCGTCCTCTGCATCACAGGCCATGGTCTCAAGACCCAGGAGGCGATTGTTGGCAAGGTCGGCGAGCCCCGCGTCATCGGCGCCAGCCTCCGTGAATTCGAAGCCCTTGTCGCCGAAGAAGTTGCGATCAAATCCTAACCTTTGCTCCCCATCATCAATCCCCGAAACCCCATTCCCTAATTCCCATGCCCACCGTCCGCATCCCCACCCCGCTTCGCAAACTCACCAACAATCAGGAGGAGGTCGTAGCCTCCGGCGCCACCCTCGGCGCCGTTCTGGATGAGCTCAACGCCACCTTCCCCGGCCTTGGCGAGCGCATCGTTGACGAGAGCGGAACCATCCGCCGCTTCGTGAACATCTTCGTGAATGACGAGGATGTGCGTTTCCTTCAGGAGAAGGAGACCCCGATCAAGGAGGCTGATGTCATCTCGATTGTTCCTGCCATCGCCGGAGGCTAGGATCCTGACACGCTCCGCTTGCCCAACGAGAGAAAAGAACCGAACATAGAAAACATGGAAACAACCCGCCTCTGGCTCATGTATCCGGCGAAGCTCATCACGCGCCCCATCGTCTATGAACTCGGACACAAGTTCTCCGTGACGACGAATGTCCGCCAAGCAAGCGTGACCAATGAGATCGGCCTCGTCTGCCTCGAACTCATTGGCGAGCGTGGCGAGATCAAGCGTTCCATCGCTTGGCTCGAGGAGCTTGGAGTCAAGGTCGAACCTGTTGAGATCAACACCATCGAAGGTTAATCTTTTTCACGTCATGAAAATCTCCCTAGGCAGCGACCACGCAGGATTCGAATACAAGCAGGCGATCGCAGAAATGCTCCGCACGCAGGGGCATGAGGTGATCGATTGCGGCACGCATTCCGCTGACTCGACCGACTACCCCCTCTGGTGCATCCCCGCCGCCGAGAAGGTGGCAAACGGCGAGACCGACAAGGGGATCGTCTTTGGCGGCTCCGGAAACGGAGAGGCGATCGCCGCGAACAAGGTCAAGGGAGTCCGCTGTGCCATCGCCTGGAGCGACGATACGGCTCGTCTCGGCAGTGAGCATAACAATGCGAATGTCCTCTCGATCGGCGAGCGCATGGTTTCGCTCGAGACCGCCAAGCGTCTTGTGGATATCTGGCTCTCCACCCCGTTCGAGGGAGGCCGTCACCTCAAGCGCATCGAGGAACTCGCGCGCTATGAGTTGGGACAGCCAATGCAGTAGAGGGAAGAAAAGGCACTTTGGCTGAAACTGCTTCAGCCTCTGAAGCTATCGGACGGCCACGATCACTGCGGTGGCATTGTCCTTGCCTGAGGATGCAGCGGCCTCAGACACAACATGCCGTGCAGGGGGGATGCCTTTAGGGCACTCCGTCAATGCCTCGGAGATTCTTTGATCCGAGAGTCCGTCGGTGATGCCGTCAGAGCAGATCAGAAAACGGTCGCCCGGTGAGCAGGAGATCTCTCCGAACTGCGGATTCACGAATTGATTGCCGGCGCCAAGCGCCTTCTGGAGACGATTCTTTGCCGGATGCATACGTGCCTCCCGTTCGCTCATCTGACCTGTCCGCCTGAGCCATCCCACGTGGGTGTCGTCGCTGGTGAGTTGGGTGATTCTGCCATCCTTGGACAGATGGTAGATCCGGGTATCTCCGATGTGGGCGAAGTGCATCGATCCTTTCGAGAACCAGCAGAGGCTCAGGGTCGATCCCATCCCCTGGCACTCTTCGTAGCTATCACCCAGGTATTGGAGTGCCTTGTGGATCTCGGCGAAGAGGGATTCGAAAACAGCCCCGTAGCTGATCGGCGTGCCTGCTGAGCGATGACGGATGACGGAAGGGATCATGCGCGTAATTTTTTCGACGGCGATCCTGCTGGCAAATTCCCCGGCTTTCGCGCCGCCCATTCCATCGCTGACTGCAAAGATTAAATCGGCCTCCCCCGATGACTCCCCGACGTTTCCCAGATGCCGCACATCTTCGTCATGGATCGCCAATCCGACAAAGGCATCCTCGTTATTGGAACGATAGGGCCCCTTGTCCGAGCAACCTGACCAGGAAAGGGAGGTGGTTTGGACTATTGATGGAGGTGCGAGCGGCTTGGTTTCGGACGGACACTTGGACTTGATGGCATCCAGCACCGTGGCAAATTCGAAGTCGATCAAGCAGAAGCGCCCGTCCTGCTGGCGGTAGGTGACATTACGCAGTTCCGGATCATCGTGACGGACCCCGTAATGTTTCAGTTCGTCAAAGAGTTCTTTGCAACGTTGCGGATCAAGCTGATCAACACGGGAACCGCAGTTCGAGGTCACGAGCAGAAGCTTCTCCGGATCGGCTGAGATCACGCGGGGAACGAAGTCACACCCGGTTTTTTCCAGGTGGCGAAGCACATGCAGCTCGTTGTCAAAGCGCTCCTGCGCCTTGGGGCCGTGAAAATGTTTACGCACGCTCCCGTCAAAGCAGACCTGTACCGTGGCGCGCTGGGTGTCTTTGACAGTAAGCATGATAAAAAACTGAAGGTGTTTAGGCTGAAGACTATTAGGTCAGAGAGTCAGCAAGGGATGGAAGAGGCAATTTGAAGAAACACGAGGCCCTCTTGTTTCTTGACCTATGAGGCTAAGGCTACGACGACGAATGGTCTCAAAATCTCCGCTATGAGGAGATTTTGTCATTTTGGCATTGAAGTTGCTTGATCCTTTTATGCCCGATCCTAAAGTCGGGATATCACTTATTGCGTGCAGTCCGCAACGCGAAGGGTGATCAAAAAAAGACACCGAACACACCACAACCACCCCAATCACATGGCGAAGTACAAACTCGAATACATCTGGCTAGACGGTTACGAGCCGGTTCCCAACCTCCGCAGCAAGACCACGATCAAGGAGTTCTCGAAGGCTCCCACGCTGAAGGATCTTCCGATGTGGGGTTTCGACGGTAGTTCTACCCGTCAGGCCGAAGGCAAGAGCAGCGACTGTCTCCTTAAGCCCGTTGCCAGCTACGTCGACCCAACCCGCGAGAACGGTTATCTCGTCATGTGCGAGGTGCTGATGCCCGATGGCAAGCCGCATCCCTCCAATGCCCGCGCCTCCATCCATGATGATCCCGACACCTGGTTCGGATTCGAGCAGGAATATTTCCTTTATAAGGATGGCGCACCTCTTGGCTTCCCCAAGGGCGGATTCCCGACCGAAGGGCAGGGCAGGTTCTATTGCGGAGTCGGCTTCAACGCAGTCGGTGATATCGCCCGCGACATCGTCGAGGAGCATCTTGATATCTGCCTTGAGATGGGCATCAACCACGAGGGCATCAACGCGGAAGTTGCCAAGGGTCAGTGGGAGTTTCAGATCTTCGGCAAGGGCTCCAAGAAAGCCGCCGATGAAATCTGGCTCGCTCGCTATGTCCTGATGCGCGTCTGCGAGAAGTACGGCGTCGATGTCGAATTCCACTGCAAGCCGCTTGGCAAGGATGTTGACTGGAACGGCTCCGGAATGCACTGCAACTTCTCGACCAAGTTCATGCGTGAGAAGGGCGGTAAGAAGTACTTCGAGAAGCTCATGGCGGCATTCGACAAGTTCAAGGACGAGCACATCGCCGTCTATGGACCTGATAACCATTTCCGCCTGACCGGTCTCCACGAGACTCAGTCGATCGACAAGTTCAGTTATGGAGTCGCTGATCGCGGCGCTTCGATCCGTGTCCCTCACAGCTTCGTGAACAACGAGTACAAGGGCTATCTCGAGGATCGTCGTCCGAACTCCCAAGGTGATCCGTACAAGATCGCCAGCCGCGTTCTTCAGACCATCAAGACTGTTCCGCTCAAGTAATCACGACGGCCAGTATCACTCAGAAAACCGCCATCCCGAGAGGGGTGGCGGTTTTCTTTTGGAAGGAAAGGATGAAGTCAGAAGGATGAATGATGAATGATGAAAGCAAGCTGGCTCGGTTGTTTTATCCTTCACCCTTCATAATTCATCCTTGCAGCCCACCTTCAGCGGGCTATTCTATCCAACCGCGCATCATACATTTGCCGTCGGTCCTTGGGTGATCAGCACGTACTGGTCATCGGAACGCGCCAAGGGAAACCCGGCAACGAAAAACAAAAGACATCATGCCTATCCGCCTCGGTCGCTTCGAAATGCCGAAGACCCTCGCTAAGAACGAGAAAACCGCCACAGAAACCTACGCGCAGTTCATTGCCGAGCCCTTTGAGGCTGGCTACGGCCACACCATCGGCAACTCGCTTCGCCGCACCCTTCTCTCCTCGCTCGAGGGAGCAGCCATCACCTCGGTCAAGATCGAGGGGGCTCCCCATGAGTTCACCGCTATCCCCGGCGTCGTCGAGGATGTCGTCGAGATCATCCTCAACCTCAAGAAGGTTAAGTTCAAGGCCCACGACCATGAGGTTCGTAACCTGATCCTCTCCGTGAACAAGCAGGGCGCTGTCACCGCCGGTGACATCCAGTCGACCGCCCAGTGCGAGGTTCTCAATCCTGACCAGCACATCTGCACTCTCGACAAGAAAATGAAGTTTGAGGCCGAGTTCGAGGTGAAGGTCGGCCGCGGCTTCGCTACCGGCGACGAGAACAAGAGCCCTGATAAGCCGATTGGCGTCATCGCCATCGATTCCATCTTCTCGCCTGTCACCAAGGTCAAATATGCCGTCGAGCAGACCCGCGTCGGCCAGCAGACCGATTACGACAAGCTCATCCTCGACATCTGGACCGACGGACGCCTTACCCCGGACGAAGCACTTCTTCAGTCCGCCGCGATCCTTCGTCATCACCTCGACGTCTTCGTCAACTTCGACGACACACAGGTCGAGTTTGACGAGACCCCAGTCGAGGTTAGCCAGGAGAACAACCGCCTCAAGAAGCTGCTCGCTATGAGCGTGAACGAGATTGAACTCTCTGTCCGCGCCGCGAACTGCCTCAACAACGCAAACATCACTTCCGTCGGACAGCTTGCCCTCAAGAGCGAGGCCGAGATGCTCAAGTACCGCAACTTCGGCAAGAAGTCGCTGAACGAGATCAAGGACAAGCTTGTCCAGCTCGGTCTGGGTCTTGGCATGAAGTTCGAGCCGGGCCTTGTCGAGAATCTCGCCCCCGTCGCCGAATAATAAGGCCATACTAGAAAAACTAAAACGCCATGCGTCATCGTAAAAAAACCGTCAAGCTCGGCCGCAGCCAGGCACACCGTGATTCGCTTCTCGCGAATCAGGTCTGCAGCCTCATCGAGCACCGCCGCATCAAGACCACCCTCGCCAAGGCCAAGGCTACCAAGCCACTGGCGGAGCGTATGCTCACCCTGGGCAAACAGGGTGATCTTCACTCCCGCCGTGTTGCGATCTCCTACCTCAAGCACAAGGATATCGTGAAGAAGCTCTTCACCGAGATCGCCCCCGCTGCCGCTGACCGCAAGGGAGGCTACACCCGCATCGTGAAGCTCGGTGCCCGCCTCAGCGACAGCGCTCCGATGGCCTACCTTGAGTGGGTCGACTACGCTCCCGTTGCGAAGGAAGAGGTCGTTGCTGAAGCTGCTGAAAAGCCAGCCAAAAAAGCAAAGGCTCCTAAAGCCGAGAAAGCCGAAGGTGAAGCTCCTAAAAAGAAAGCTGCCCCCAAGAAAGCCAAGGAAGAGAAAACCGAGGAATAAAACCTCGCTTCAACCAATCAACGAAAAGCCCCGGAGAAATCTGGGGCTTTTTCGTTCGGCCGGCAGATCTTCCCCCTTTGGTTTTCCCATTTGTATCACTTGCTGCCGCCCGTTCATTTGAGGCAATCGGAGGAAAGCTCCTCAAGAGTAACGGGACCAAGGAGTCCGGAGGGTGCGGGGGTAGCTTTTTTATCCAAAATACGGATGTTCGTGGTCGTCAGCCTTTTCTCCTTGGGCAGGGACTGGTCGTGCAGGACGCGGTTGAACCACGTGTTGACCATCTTGATCTCGAGGTTGTTTCCGGAAGGCTTCACGGTGTCCGTGATCTCAAGACGATGAGGGGGGAACCAGAGCGTGCCGAGATTCTTGCCGTTGAGGGTCACTTCCGCGATTTCGTGCATGGTTCCCAGATCGAGGTAGAGCGGTTTGCCCGCCTGGAAATTCTCGGGGAGATCGAAGGTTTTGGAATAAACGGCCGCGCCGCTGTAGTTGCGGATCCCTTCGTCGGGATGTTTCGTCCAATCGGTGAGCATGGGGAATGTCACCGTTGCAGGACCTCCCCAATGCGGATCGAAAGCAACCTTCCACGGGCCCTGAAGTTCCGTGACTTTTGCGAACGTGGGGAAGTTCTGTTCCGTGGCGGCCTTGCCGGATCCTCCCTTGCGGAAGATCACGAAGAGCGAGCCGTACGGGGGGAGATCGACCGGTATGGCCGTGCGTGCCCCGTCATCCTTGAAGCGCGATGCGACACGGCGTGAACCCGTGACCGGATCCCAGAACTCGGGTTGTTTCCCCGCGACGCGGAACATGACCTCCCCCTGGAAGGGTTCGTTCTTCTGGTTGCTCAGGAAGTAGATCTCCGTGTCTCCATCCCTGCGGTGGATCCAGTCGGGGATCCCCTCGACATCGGGGGCGACACCGTGTTCCCGCAGGGCCTGAAGGGTAGGGATGTCCTTGATCTTGCCGCCGTCCCAGAGTTCGCCCGCGATCCGTCGTATCTCGGCATCGTCCTCGCGGCCGATGGCTCGCTCGGGCTTGGGGCTCACGATCACGGCACCTGCCAGGGCAAGATCCCGGATCTTGCGTGCGGCCGCCAACGAAAGGACCGGGGCCTTCGGCAGGGCGAGGACCCGGTAACTCATCCCCGAGGGCAGCGTCACCATCCCGTTTTCGGCTTTGGCACGGAGAAGCACCTCTTCATTGACCGTATCGTAGTCGTGGGTTGGGAGGATCTTGGCCGGATCATCTTTCTTGAGGCGGGCGATGTTGGGGACATGGTCCCCGTAATATTGCAGGACGTCGGCGACGAACTGCCCGCGCTGCAGGAGCGTCTGGCACCTGTTGAGGTACGAGATGAACGCCGGTGCCTGTTTTGCCCAGGTGATCTGGGGATTGAAGTGCGTGCCGGCGAAGTATTCCTGCCCCGGAAGCCCCTCTTCCGGGGGTGAACAAGTGAAGGCGTGCCAGAACACCAGGTTCAATCCCGCGCAGGCCTCGTGATCGAAGCTCGGCTTCTGGGATGACCAGAGGGTGTCGTTCCATTGAGGCCCGATCGACGTGAAGCCCTCGGCGCAGGTGACGGACTTGCCGTAGGTGTGGGCCGCGCTCGCTGCCTGTTTGACGAAGAACCTGCTCTCGTCCGTGGGTCGGTGCGGTGAGAAAACCCAGAATTCGCTCATCGGCCAGGTGCTGCGTCCGTAGCACATCTGTCCGTCGAGGGGAGCCGTGTGCGGCCCCGCGGATTCCGGCTGGATTCCCATGCCGTGCCCGGCGGCGAGGGCCGCCATCGTCCCGTAATGGTTGTCGGCGATGCAGTCCGCGATGGTCCTGCGGTAATCGGCGAGGAAACGGTTGCTCTGCTCGCGGTTTCCGACGATGAGGCCCGCGATCACCGGCATCCAGGGGCGGATGTCGTAGCCGCGCCGCTTCTTGAATTCTTCGGCGAAGCGGGCGGTCCAGTTCACGCCGCCCAGTTCCCAACTGTCTGTCTGAATCATGGTCCAGCTCTTGCCGGCCAGGGGGCCCGCTTCCTTGATCACGGGGGCGATGACCTTGTTCCAGTACCACCGCAGTGCGTCGGCATCCATGTAATCGAGGACGTGGCCCTGCCATTTCCCGCTGCCGGTCGAGACGCTGGACCCGTTGGAGGTGTAGCCGAACCGCAGGATCATCCACTCTCCCCGGGGGGCCTCCCAGCGGAGCTTTCCGGAGGAATCCATCTTGTCGCTGATGTCGATCACGTCGTTCGTGGCCGCGACATCCTGCTCCCCGTCGGTCCCCGGGATATCGAATACCAGCGGGGTGCAGTCGGACGCGCTGCCTCCGAGTTCGGAAAAGGCGCACTTCTCCCTGAGGTTCCTGATCGGCTGTGCCCTGCTGGGGACGAGCTTGGGAAGCGATCTGGCATGATTGGAGTATTTGTCGACCGGCCCGTTCTTGGCTCCGGTTTGCTCGGGGGAAAGAGTGGCGTGAGCGTAGGGTCTCAGGCGGCATGCCAGCACGAAGGTGTCACAGTAGAAGCCGTCGCGCAGTTCCGGGACTGGTAGAGTCTCGTTGACCGGGGCCGGTCCGATGACACTGGTCGCCGACCAGGTCACCAGTTTCGCGGCTTTGTCCGGAGTGACCATCGGTCCGCCGGTGTTCCAGCCGCTGGTGATGTTGAGGCCGATTTCCAGGCCAAGCCTGTCGGCTTCCCGTATGGCGTGGAGGAAAAGCTTCCTCCATTCAGGGGATCCGAAGAGGGGGCCGGGGGGAACGGGGACATGGCCTCCCTGTGATGACCCGTCGGCGTCAAAGACGATACCGCCTCCCATGTCGATTTTTTTCATCCACTCCAGATCCTTGGTGATCGCGGCTTCGTTGACATGGCCGTTGAGCCACCACCAATAGGCGCGGGTTTTTGCCTGCATCGGAATCTTGGTCCAAGCTTCCTCAAGCAGGGAGGACCGATCTGGAGGCTGAACGGAAGCTGGCAATCCGTTCAAGGGAGAGGCGCCCAGCGCAATGACAAGCAAGACTAGGATCTGCCGCCCGAAAGCGATACAGCACCCGGTGTTTTGTTCACTCATTCCCTGCCAGTTCTAAAGTGCGGGAATGAGAATTGGGTTTGGCTAAACAGAGTCGAGGCCGAAGGCCGTGTGGGCTAGCTTCGCCGCCTCAGCGATCTTTGCCTCATCGATGATCACGGCGATCTTGATCTCCGAGGTGGAGATCATCTGGATGTTGATGCCTCCCTTTGCGAGCGCATCGAAAAGCTTGGCCGCGACACCTGAGTGGGTGCGCATCCCGATACCAACGACGCTGAGTTTGGCGATACCATCCTGTTTGCTGACCTTGCCGGCGCCAATCTCCGTGGCAACGCGGTCGAGGAGGTCGCCGATCTTCTCCAGTTCATCACGATTCATCGTGAAGGAGATGTCGGTTGAACCCGCGGCGGAGACATTCTGGACGATCACGTCTATCATGACATGAGCATCTGCGAGTGTTGTGAAGAGTCGGGCAGCGCATCCCGGCTTGTCAGGGACTTGGCTCACGGTGACCTTGGCCTGGTTACGCTCGACGCTGACGCCGCGCACGACGACCTGTTCCATTCCTGCGGATTCTTCTTTCACGGTTGTTCCTGGGTTGTTGTTAAAGCTGCTGCGGACCTCGAAGGTGACTCCGAATTTCTTGGCGAACTCGACCGAGCGCGACTGCATCACCTTGGAGCCGCTGCTCGCCATCTCGAGCATCTCGTCGTAAGAGATGGCCTCAATTTTCTTCGCGGTTGGGACAATGCGGGGATCACAAGTGTAGACTCCGTCGACATCAGTAAAGATCTGACAGGCATCAGCATCAACGGCAGAAGCCAGTGCAATAGCGGTAAGATCAGATCCACCTCGGCCGAGGGTGGTGATGTCCCCTTCGGTGGTCTCACCCTGGAAGCCGGCAACGATCACGATAGATCCCTCATCGAGGTGCTTTTTGATCTGGTCAGGGGTGACGTTGCTGATCTTGGCCTTGGTATGAACTCCGTTGGTGACAATGCCGGCCTGGGCACCTGTGAGTGAGACGGCCTTGCCACCCAGGCTCTGGATCGCCATGGCGGTGAGGGCCATTGTGGTCTGCTCACCGGTCGAGAGAAGAACATCCATTTCACGCTCTGTCGGCTTTGCAGAAACCTCGCGGGCCAACTTGATCAGTGAATCGGTAACCCCGGACATCGCCGAAACAACGGCAACGACGGAATTCCCCGCGCGCTGCGTCTCGAGAAGGCGTCGGGCGACATTCATGATGCGCTCGGGGTTGCCAACCGAGGTGCCGCCGTATTTCTGAACGATGAGAGGCATTGGGAAGATGTTAAAAAGTGGATCGCTAACGATCAGTTGTTGATCTTGGCTAGGGCTTCGCGGACGGCAGAAGCCGTAGCATCGGTCTCGATGGGTGCTGTGACAGCATGCTTCGCCGTATCGGGATCTTTCAGACCATGACCAGTGACCGTGAGAACGACCTTCGCTCCGGGCTGGATCTGACGGAAGGGGCAGCAGTCACACTGCGTGGTCTTTCCGCTGCGGTTGAAGCATTTGAAGAGTGCTGCCACGGGGGCGGCACTGGCTGGCTCGACAAAAATCCCCTCGTTGGATGCGAGCCACTTCTGGGCAGCGAGGATCTCGGAGTCATCAACGATCTCGAAGCATCCTCCTGATTCGGAGACCGCATCGATGGCTCCATCCCAGCTGGCAGGTCGTCCAATCCGAATGGCTGTGGCCACCGTCTCAGGGTTATCCATGGGGGCGCCATAATAGAGAGGGGCGGATCCGGCAGCCTGAACGCCGAGCATCTTGGGAAGCTTGTGACTGCGTCCCAAATCCTTGAATTCCTTGTATCCCTTCCAGTAGGCGGTGATATTCCCGGCGTTGCCAACGGGGAGGATATGGATGTCGGGTGCATTCCCCAACTCCTCGATGATCTCGAAGGCAGCGGTCTTCTGCCCCTCGATGCGGTAGGGATTGATCGAATTCACGATCGCAAAGTCACCGGTCTCGCCTAACTCGCGCACAAGACGCAGGGCATCGTCAAAATTCCCCCGGATGGCAACGACAGTCGCTCCGTAGATATAGGCTTGAACCATCTTACCCCCCGCGATGCGTCCTGCAGGAAGAAGGACGGCGCACTTCATTCCGGCACGTGCGGCGTAGGCGGCGGCAGCAGCGGAAGTATTCCCTGTGGAGGCGCAGAGGACGGTATGTGCTCCCTCCTCAGCGGCCTTGGAAATTGCCATGGTCATGCCGCGATCCTTGAATGAGCCGGTTGGATTCAACCCCTCATACTTCACATAGACCTCACCGCCTGTGATGGCGCTCAGCTTGGGCGAATGGATCAGCGGAGTGGACCCTTCGCTGAGCGAGATAACGGGCGTGGCATCGGTGACGGGAAGGAACTCCCGGTAGCGCGCGATCACGCCGCAATCATTGAAGGTCTTTTTCATCAAATTCAGATCAGGAAATTAGGAAAAGGTTTCCACATTGAAGAGAACGGGATCTCCCTTCACACAGTTGAGGGCAGCGATCTTCGCAAGGGCGGCGCACATCAGACCGTAGGCGGCCTCGTGGATCATCAGGACCAGAGGAGTCTCCACGCCGGCGATTGATTCCGGTTGGACTACCGAAGAGATCCCAATGCCCGCCTCTCCGAGAAGACCCGCGATCCGTGCCAGGACACCCGGCTTGTCATCCACCGAG
>DAISZK010000074.1:0-7801 GCA_036824855.1 Chthoniobacterales bacterium
CCCTTCTCTCCCTTCTCTCCCTTCTCTCCCTTCTCTCCCTTCTCTCCCTTCTCTTTCCTGATTTCCTGTTTTCCAAATTAATCCCTCTTCCCTTTTCCCTATGTCCCAAATCCAGGCCGTCATCTTCGATATCGGGAATGTCCTCCTGACCTTCGACTACTTCATCGCTGAGCGAGCGCTGGTGGCTCATACGGGAATCGGAACCCCTCCTTCCGTTGAGGATCTCCATCCGCTGCGAATGGATCATGAAACGGGTCGGATCCCTCGAGAGGAGTTCGTGAAGATCGTTCGAGAAGCCTTTGCCCATGAGGGCCCGGAGAATCACTTCATGGAGATCTGGACACGGATCTTTCAGGTCAACACACCTATGATCGAGTGGGCCCGCTCACTCCATGGAAAGACGCCTCTCTACCTTCTTTCCAATATCGGATGCATTCACCACGATCATATTTTCGAAGAGTATGATTTCTTCAGGAAGCTGTTCCTTGACGGCATCTACTCCTACAAGGCAGGCGTGATGAAGCCAGAGGCAAGGATTTTTGAACTCGCCCGTACCCAATTCGGAGTCAATCCCTCAACAACCCTTTACATTGATGATCTGGAAGAGAATGTACGAGGCGCCGAGTCGGTGGGCTTCATCGGTCACCATTACGATCCGGCACGACACGATCTCTTTGAGCAGAAGATCTCAGCTCTCTCCTTTTCTTAAGGGTTTAAATTCGAGGAATCTAAAAAAGGTGTCACCGAAGCATTCTGTGCGTTGGGCTGAATGATAAGAGCCCCTGATTCATCTTGTCGGAAAAAGGCAATCCCCTTCCCTGCAAGAAGTTGATCCCACTCACGACTTGGTATCCCGTTTCGTTTGAAGGGATCAACGGGCGTAATCACGGCCTTCGGTGAGACCCTTGCAATAAGAGCCATCGTGGAGGTCAATCCCGCGCCCCCCAGTGGCAGCACAAGCACATCAGCATGGAGGGAATCATCAGGCAACACGGAGAGGGAAGAGAGTGTTTCCTGATCAACCGAAGTTAGCATCAGGATTCGGGACTCACCCGTCATGATCCGGATGACGGGACGTGCATCATCACCCGTTTTCAAAACCTCGGCGTTCACTCGCCTTGAGAGAGAGATCGACTTGCCTGGAATAACTGGATGAGAGTTGAGAGAAGAGAGGAGACTCTTACCCATCGGTGACTCATAACCGAGTGAGGCAACCAGGATATCCGAGATATGGATCGCCTTGGTCAAAATCGGCATTCCGCCCAGATGAGAGGCATCCACCTTGGTAATGAGGCAGGACCGAATGGAATTCGCACCCATCAATTCAAGACAGGGAAGAATTGTTGCACCGGCATCCCTTTTCTTGCCTGCATTGATCAACGCGAATTCCGAGCCATCTCTGATGACGGTGCAGGAGGATCCGTGAAGATCCAGCATGGTCATCGTCGGGCAGGATGGGGCAGCAGGACCGACAAACCAATGTCCTCCAGGCATCATGGCGCTTCCCTGGACCACCACGAGCAGGAGTTTGGTAATTAACCAGTTGGCATTATTGAACGCACCGGCAATCCAACTGGAAAACATTCCCACCACCAAGGATAAGGCTCCCAGAGAAATAACAAGGAAGGCGAGTGGAACTGCGAGGAGATTTGCTCCGAAAGCGGAAAATGAGACCAGGTGAAAGTAGGCTAGCGTTGGCAGGATCGCTCCGATCCAGGCCGAGGCAGAGACTGCCGCCAAGCCAGCCACATGATGCCATGCTCCGAACCCCCAACTCTCACGGGTCGTGATCAATTTGGCTGGAAGGAAAGGATCAGGTGCGTGGAGACGGATGAGGCGTGCCTCGATGCCCGGTGCCGCCACAATAATCGCAAAGACAACCGAGTAGGAAAATTGCCAGCCTGCGGAAAAGAGATCGTTCGTATCCAGAGCAAGTTGGAGAAATGCCGCAGCGGCAAGGGTGTTGAGCATGGGAGAGCGACGAAACAGTGAGATCCCGATCAGCAAGATCGACGCCATGGTAGCGCTCCGCATGCTCCCCATTTTCATTCCCGTCACCAGCACGTAGAAGAAAAGCAAGGGGATGGTAAGAATCACTGCCCAATTCCTGGGGATACGTAGGGCCTTCAGCACGAACCAGAGGATCACAGCCAGCATACCGACATGTAAGCCCGAGACAGCGAAAAGATGCATTGTGCCGGTAAATCGAAAATCATCCGTGAATCCCTCAGGCGCATGCTCTGTGACTCCAAGACAGATTCCCTCGATCGCCCCCCTCACCTCCGGTGCACCCGCAAGATCGATCGAAAGAATCTCCTCCATACGTTGGCGGGATCGAATCGCAAAGGCCATCAATGGATTTCCATGGTCTCCTGATTCGATTGTTCCGGGTATCGACGGATCAACCTCAATCCGGGTGTAGATCCCGTGGCGCGCGAGCCATCGTCGATAATCCATTTCCCCTGGATTTCGGGGAGGTGGGGGTCTCACAGCCATTCCCTGAAAAAACACTCGATCCCCATAAGAGGTTTGCTTTCCTGCCCAACGAATTTGCAGTGTCAGCGGAGCCTTTGTCAGAACCCTCTCGTCCTTCAACTGTCGCACCTCCTCGATTCTCAAAGGAAAAGTGGCGAGGCCAGAATGACTGATCCTAGGTTCACCGATAATCACTCCCCGAACAGCAATCCCTCCGCTCTCCTGATCCAGATCATCGGCGAGGGATCGTGCCGGTGACAAACTCCAGTTCCAGAGGTGAAGAAGGGCAAAAACCGCAAGCGTCACCGCCCAGCAGAACCCACCCTGCTTGTGAAAGAGCAGAAGAAGTAGGCAGGTACACAAGAGGACAACGGAAAGCCAGACCCCTGCTCCAAACAAGGAGCTCAGAAGAATCCCCGCAACGGCTGACAGGAGAATCCCGAGAAAGGGATACCGCTGACTAAAAAACGATACGGACTTCACTGCCTCTGCAGAGGGATGAGCCGCTGGTCAGACACGCGGCAACCGATAGAGGGACTAACCGCCGCCGCCTGTATCGAAGGAGAATGGGCTGTAACAAGACTCCGTGTAGGCAGAGTCATACCAATCATCGATCAGCGGAGCATTGTAATAGAAGGGCTGCTGATCTTGGTTCAGCTTTGTATTGTACTTCACATCACCCGGCACCTTGTTGCCCGACTTCGGTGGAACATTATTGCCGTAGAAGCCCTGTGTTTCCGTCAGGTAGTTCAAGAGATGAGGCTTGGCTCCGGCCGCCTTAAGAGACGTCAGCTGGGAGTAACTGAAATCATAGACCTTTTGCGTGCTGCGGAGGTAGCCGACCGTGATATGAGAAGGTACTCGTCCCTTAACCAAATTCATGATGTCTGCGTAGTCCAGTGCCTGGGCATTGAAGATCTTATTGTAAGTGCCCTTGTTCACATTTGCAGAGGCTACGGCTGCCGTGATCTGAGGGTCGACCTTGGGCCCGGTGGTGCAGCCGGAGCAGAGAAAAAGAATGCCAAGCGCTGCGGTGGCGTGGAGCGTGCTGGAGAAGATCTTCATTCGCCTTGCTACTTATCGTGTTGCCACCGCGACATCAATCAGATTCCCCTAGCATCGCCGAGTATCACTTCAGAACGTTTTTGCTTGTGACGAGAACCACAGAAGGGCATTCAAATGCCCATGATCCTCCGCTCACTCAGCAAATACCGCGACACCGGACTCCTCCTTCTCCGCATCCTCATCGGACTCTCCTTTCTGGCGCATGGACTTCCCAAGCTCATGGATGGCCCTGATCTCTGGATCAAGCTCGGTAAATCCATGCAGTTCGTTGGCGTGACCGCTTATCCAATCTTCTGGGGACTGATGTCCGCTCTTTCGGAATCCATCGGTGGTTTCCTCCTCCTGATCGGCTTCTGCTTTCGGCCTGCGTGCCTCTTTCTCGTGATCAATATGGCGGTCGCCACGATCATGCATTTTCACACGACTCCTGGAGATTTCATGGAGAAGTGGTTCGTCGCCTCTCATGCCATCGAACTCGGCTCGGTCTTTCTTTCCCTTCTCCTGATCGGCCCAGGGAAATTCAGCGTCGATCGGGAGTAATCAAGCGAGCCTTGTTACAAAGGTTAGAAATTCAAAAAGTTATAACGTGGATCCAAGGCAACCCCTTGTAACCTTGTAACCATTCTATCGCTGTCAAGGGTTTAACTTTTTACTCTCCTCTTCAGTTTCCTTTGCAGAATTTCCACAAACTCTCCGAACCCCTCAATCTTCAGGGCCCAGCTTGCCACCAGGAAGAGAGAGACCGCTCCAGAAATCACAAGCAGCAGAGCACCGGCACGGAGAAAAACCGATCCATGGATGAGACCTGCTAGCCACGGCTGGGCAACCCACCCCACTAGCCCAATCGGCAGAGCCGCTAGCAAACAACGGACAAAGGTGGAAACCATGGCTCGTGACTCCAGTGAGCCGGAGACACGGGTCATCAGGATGTAAAGCAGACCGAAATTCACCGTGGCGGAGAGAGCGGTCGAGAGAGCCAATCCCCGGTGGCCCATGCCGAGTCGGAAAATAAAGAGCCAGTTGAGCAGGAGATTCATCCCGATCGAGAGGAAGCTGACCATCATCGGGGTCCACTTGCGGTTAATCGCGTAGAAGGCCGGAGAGAGAACCTTGATACAGGAGTAACCCACAAGACCAATGGCGTAATATTGGAGAGCCTCGGCCGTATGTAGGGTGTCGGCATCATAGAACTTCCCGCGCTGATAGATCAGAGCAATAATCGGTTGTGCTAGGACAATGAGTCCCACTGCGGACGGGAGCGTTAGAAAAACGGCCAATCGCATTGCTTTGGCAAGGGTCGATCGAAAGCGCCCCATATCTCCAAGAGCCGAGGCCCTGGAGACAACCGGTAGGGTGACGGTAGCCACAGCTACACCGAAGACCCCGAGCGGCAATTGCATCAGGCGGAAGGCGTAGGAAAGCCAGCTAATGGGCCCATCCCCAAGCTTCGAGGCGAAGATGGTGTTGACCATCACATTGATCTGGACGGCACTGGCTGCAATCACTGCCGGCAGCATCAGGAGAAGCACCTGACGGACACCTGGATCACGCCAGTTGAAATCCAAGACGAACCGAAATCCCGCCTTGTAGAGACTGGGCAACTGGACACCGAGTTGAAGTAACCCTCCAATCAAGGTACCGATCGCCAAGCCGACCAGAGATCTCTCCCCAAAATGAGGATCGAGCCACCATCCGAAGACCACGCCTCCGGCAATCGATCCGATATTGAAAAAACTGGAGGCAAGAGCCGCGGCGGTGAATCGGTTCACCGCATTGAGCATCCCCATCACCAAGGCGGCCAAGGAGACCATCAGGATGAAGGGGTACATGATCTGCGTGAGATGGATCGTCAGGGCAGCCTTCTCCGCGGGGAAACCCGGCGCCAGGAAACCGATCAACTGCGCCGCGAACACCACTCCTAGCAATGAGACAAGGCTCATGAAGACCGTGGTAAGAGTCACCATCTTGGATGCCAGCTTCCAGGCAGAGGCCTCCCCATCGGTCGCAATCCGCTGGGAAAAGACGGTGATAAATGCTGTTGAAAGTGCCCCTTCGGCAAAGAGATCACGTAGTAAGTTAGGAACACGGAACGCCGTTAAAAAGGCATCCATGCCGCGTCCCGCTCCGAAGAGTCCGGCAAAGATCAACTCCCGGGCAAGTCCCAGGATGCGACTCAGCATCACCGCGCCAGCCACGATGCCGGCCGCCTTGGTATTTAAGCCATCATTATTCGGAGGATTCGTGCTCATCAGGCTGGAGAATCGGAGGATGGATGTCCTGTTCCATGAAGTGATCCATAAGAAGCACGTCTCAGGCGATCCATAATGGCCACCCCAATCCCCTCTTCTGGAACTGGTTCGGCTAAAATCACCTCTGCCTGGCTTTCATCAAGACGGCGAAGTGCTCCGTAGAAATTCGCAGCGGCTTCTTTCAGATTACCCGATGAGCTAAGCACTTCAACAGCAGTGAGTTCATTATGTATTTCCTTAAAAGAAGTATGAAATGCCATGAAACCCACACGAGCCTTGGAAGGAAAGCTCATGATGTCCGAATCAAAGATGTAAAGCCTCTTTTTTGGAGCATAATGCCCAGGCAGACTTCCCGGAGTATTCACACTTCCAGCGAGGGAGGAAACATGACCATATTTCTTCAGCTGTTCTTGCGTGATGGGGCCTGGTCTAAGGATTTCCAAGAGATCTTCCTGAATGGAAACAATGGTTGATTCGACCCCATGCTCACAGGAGCCGCCATCCAGAATGAGTTCTATGTACTCGCCGAGTTCCAAACGGACATCATCGGCGCTTGTTGGGCTGATTCGACCAAATCGATTGGCACTGGGAGCAGCCAATGGTGAATTTAGTCGACTCAGAACTTCTTGAAAGAGTGGATGAGCCGTCACTCTCACGGCAACCCGATCTGAGCCAGCCGTTACCAGATCAGGAAGCTCTGGATGCTTGGGTAGCAGCAGAGTCACGGGACCTGGCCAAAACGATTCGGCTAGCTTCTCAACCATCTTCCGTTGCTTCAAAGAAGAAAACTGGACAACTCGTTTAATCCAGCTCGCCTCCGGCAGATGGACAATCAGGGGATCGCTCAAGGGACGTCCCTTGGCTTCAAAAATACGGGCAATCGCCATCGGATCAAAGGCATTCCCAGCCAGTCCATAGACGGTCTCCGTTGGCATCCCTACGACACCCCCCTGCCGCAGGAGTTCGACGGAATCACAGACCCCCTCCTCTCCTTGAACGATCCGGGCTCTCACCTTGAAAAGACTGAGATATTAGCTACTTAGCGTTTTTTGCTAATTTTCCGCTAAGCTTCCACGAAGGCTCCAGAACACTGTCACTGGCTGCCTTCGTCTGGATTTTCCGAAAAGTGGCAAGTTTGGTGGCAAGCCCTTCATGGAGCAGAGCCAACTGGGCGATCGCAAACAAGGCAGCATTCTTAGCCCCCGCCTCGCCTATGGCGAATGTGGCGACGGGAATCCCGGCTGGCATCTGGACGATCGAGAGCAGGGAGTCAAATCCCTCCATGGTGCGGCTCTTCACCGGGACCCCAAGGACAGGCACGGTCGTCTGGGCGGCGATCATTCCCGGCAGGTGGGCAGCTCCGCCAGCCCCGGCAATGATTGCATGCAGTCCCCTCGCCTCAGCCTCCTTGGCATAAGTAGCCATGACATCGGGCATCCGGTGTGCGGAAACGACCCGGTATTCGCAGGGAACCCCGAACTCCTCCAGCAGCGCCACGGCATGTCCCATCGTCTCCCAGTCGCTCTTACTTCCCATGACAACCCCTACCAAAGGAGCAGCAATTGTAGCCTTACTCGCAGACTTCGATTTCGTCGTGGGTTGGGATGACTTCGTTTTTTTGGAACTCATCCATTGAGTCTATTCACCACGCCAGATTCAATCAATCCGCTTCGACGGCCAACAGCATGTTCGAGGGTGTTCTTTTTTGCGATCACGAGTAGGCTAACGGCATGAATTCCAATATCGTCCTCATCGGCTTCATGGGCTGTGGGAAGAGTAGCATCGGTCGACGGTTGGCGAAACGGCTCAGTCACGAGTTTCTCGACAGCGACGACCTGATTATTGCACGAGCCCAAGGCATCAGCATCAGTGATCTCTTTGCGAACGAAGGAGAAGAGCGCTTTCGGGAGCGTGAGTCCGCAGAGCTTCGGGAGCTAGTCGAGGCTCAGAACATCATTCTCGCAACAGGTGGCGGCGCCATCCTGCGGGAAGAGAACAGGGCTCTTCTTCAT
>DAISZK010000035.1:0-26478 GCA_036824855.1 Chthoniobacterales bacterium
GCCCGTTGCGGAAGTCGAGAAGTGGCTGGGGCCTTATCTGCAATATGATCCAGATTCCACCCTTATTGGCATCTGCCAATAAGGAGGCTTGGTCTTTTGCGCTCTGGCTTTATTTGCCTGCGGTCGGCGTAGAACTACTACGCCTTCCCTTGGCCGCCTTGCTCTCCATGCGATCTTGCGATCCTTAGTTTGAATCAAACCACAGAAAGTAGGCTTCGTGGATTGATGGTTTGTTGAGTCGTGTATAACAATTAGATGGTTTATGACCTTCACCACGACCCTTAAGGATATAGAGCTGCTTTCAGGGGTGGCTGGCATGTCCGACAACGAGGGGGGGGGTAATACAGACCGCCTTCGGCGATTTTTTGATTTTTTGCCTGAGGGGGCATCCTTTCGGATCGAAGGGGAGATTGTGACCATCACGATCCCTGAATCTCAGGCAACTCAGAAGGCAGAGGCTGCTCGTCTGGCAGAAAAAGCCGCTCAAAGAGCTAGGAAGGGAGAGTACGAAAAAGCCAAGGACATCTACCGCCGAGTCCTCGAGCTGGATCCTGTGCATCCGAATACACGACGAGATCTGGCTATGATCTGCGCTGAGACCGGAGATAACGACGAGGCCAAGGATTACCTGATCGAGTCTCTCCGTCTAACGCCAGAAGACCCATGGAGCCTTGTGGTTCTGGCTAACCAGTATGCCAAGGAGGATGACCAAGAGACCGCAGTCAAATTCGTCCGGCGGGCCTTAGAGTTAAAACCTGGTGATCCTTGGGCTCTCAATACGCTCGCCACTGCCCTCATGGAGGGGGAGAAGCTGGAGGAAGCTCTCAAAACCTACGAGGAGGCCATCTCAAATGACGGTTCTTTTGCCAATGCTCACTACGGCCGCGCCATGGTGCTCATCCGTATGGAGCGCTTTGACGATGCTGCGAAGGCGCTCCGGGAGATGTTTGCCAACGGGAAGCTCCAGGATTCGCGGACTAAGATCGTCTTTGAGAAGGCCCGCTCCGCCTACATACACGTTCAAAACATCATCGCCAACAACCGCCTCTCCAAAACCGATAGTCTAGTCCAGCGCCTGATTGCGGAGGGAGAGACCCTCTCAGGATACCCTGTGCAGTTTGAGGAGGGGCCTCTCGACGCCCAGATCGTTGCCAAGATCAAGATGGCGTGGAGGCATGATGCCGATCATCACATGGTGACATTGAGGGAGGGTGATTTCCCGAAGCTCCTCAAAAACTACCATAGCGTCCATGAGTTGATGCATCTCTTCATGGAAAGCGATGCTAGGGATAAGGGAACCAACCGCTGGTTCGTGACCACTCCGGAGACCAGAACGAACTCCGCCATTGCTCTCAAAGCCGATCTTCGTCGTCTTGAGAAGAAGGGCTACCGAGATGATCAAGTCGCTGGGCTGATTAATGAATTGGTAACAGGAGTAAATCTTTTCCTTTTCAATTGTCCCATCGACATGGTGATTGAGCGGCGCATATGGAAGGAGTATCCCGAGCTTCGGGAAGCCCAGTTTTGCGGGTTGGCCTCCATTGCCCACAATTCACGGAAAGTCACCATGGATCCCAAGATCCGCGATATCGTTCCTCCAACACTCCTGTGTATCAACGATATCCTTAATGGAGTCTTTGCCCTCTTTGTGGACGAGCTCTTCGAGGGAGCCACTGCCTACTCCGCTGCCTATAGTAAGTTTCCGACTTTCAAGGATGCCGAGAAACTTTTCGTTCTCTGGAAAAAGCAGAGCGCCAATCTGACACCGGGCTCTGAATATGACCTAGTGGATTCCTTTGGCGAATTCCTTGGGATCCGTGATTGGTACACATGGAAGCCTGACAGGGGGTTTCTCCCTCCGGAAGATATCCTGGATGATGTGGAGAAGGAGGGAACAACCAATCCGGATCTACTCAAGGCGAAGGCACCTGCCAGTGTCATGTATCTCCTTTCGGCTTTGATGCGTTATCAACAGATGGAGGAGTCTGCAATACGGGCCATTTTGATGGAGATAGCAGTCATTGGGATGCAGGGGCTTGATTACGCGTCGGCGGAAAAGAAGTACGAATTGAAAACGCTATCATCAGAGAGATTCTGTGGTCTTGAGATGATGTGCCTTATGTATGCAGCGGGACAGCGGTTGATGCCTGGAGAATCGGTAGGCATGGATCTCAATGATGAGTATCTGCAGGCCCTACAACTTTTTGCTTCTGAAAAATGAATCTTCCAGAACTGCTAAACAGGATCCGGGCCTTTAGGGACGAGAGGGACTGGGGCCAGTTTCACAATCCGAAGGATATGGCTGCAGCACTGGCCATCGAGGCGGCCGAACTTCAGGAAATCTTTCTCTGGAAAACGGGGGATGACATTGCAGTGACTGCGGCAAAGAAAAGATCAGAGATTGAGGATGAGGTGGCTGATATCGCAGTCTATCTTTTGGAGTTTATCGACAATCAGGCGATAGATATCGAAGCAGTAATTCTAGCCAAGTTGGAGAAAAACGCGGCTAAGTACCCTGTGGAGAAAGCCAAGGGATCCAGTGCGAAGTACACGGATCTCTAAGTTTCCAAAGCCATGATTGTCTATCTGGAAACTGCTGAAAACTTCTGCGGGGAAGTAAATGACAATCGGATTGAGGATAAGATCAGAAGTGCCGTAAGAACAAAACTCGGCAAAGGCGTCAGCGAGTCAGAAATTCGATCATGGAGAAACTCCATGCAGTATATGAGGGGAGTTCTTTCAGACGAACGCATTCCTCAGGAAGCAGGTGTTGCTATTGAGTTCAGCATTCCCCAAACCTCGAAGAGAATTGATTTCATCCTGACAGGGCTAAACGAAAGAGATCGAAGGAGTGCGGTAATTATTGAGCTCAAGCAATGGGAGGAGGCTCAAGTAACGGCAAAGGATGGTATAGTCAGGACATTCTTAGGCGGGGGAGAACGCGAAACCGCGCATCCTTCATATCAGGCCTGGTCGTATGCAGCTCTTCTTGAGGACTTCAACGAAGCTGTTCGTAATGAACCTATCGAATTGAAGGCTTGTGCCTATCTGCACAACTTCAAAAAAGGATCTTCTATCAAGGATCCGTTCTATGCAGAGCACCTTAAAAAAGCCCCTGCATTTACTCAGGATGATGTGCAGAGCTTGAGAGATTTCATCTCTATGCACCTTCACAAGGGAGACAAGGGAGCTACGATGTATCTGATCCAAGATGGAAAGATTCGTCCCTCCAAGAATTTGGCTGATGCGATGGTGGGGCTCCTGAAAGGGAAGGATGAGTTTGTGATGATTGACGATCAAAAGCTCGTTTATGAGACGGCTCTTCATCTGGCTGACAAATCAACCAATGGAAAAAAACAAGTCCTGATCGTCAAGGGAGGGCCGGGAACAGGCAAATCCGTTGTTGCGATCAATCTTCTAGTCGAACTGACCGCAAGAGAGTTTGTGGCAAAATATGTTACCAAAAACTCAGCCCCTAGAGATGTTTATCAGAGCAAACTGACCGGTTCTTTAACAAAAACCAGGTTCAACAACCTTTTCGTAGGATCCGGTGTTTTTCATGAAGTGCCCCCCAATGCTTACGGTGCACTTGTGGTAGATGAGGCACATCGACTCAATGCTAAATCTGGGATGTTTCAGCATCTGGGTGAGAATCAGGTAAAGGAAATCATCCGATCTGCTAAATTTAGCATTTTCTTTATCGATGAAGAACAGCGCGTGCATCTGAAGGATATAGGCCGTGTAGCTGAGATTCAGAAATGGGCTGCGACAATGAATGCAGATGTTGAAGAGCTTTCTCTAAGTTCGCAGTTCCGCTGCAACGGCTCGGATGGATATCTGGCTTGGCTTGATAACATCTTGGAAATTAGGGAGACCGCGAACCCCACGCTGGATGATGTATCCTATGATCTCAGGGTCTGCGATTCCCCGCAGGAACTAAGGAGATTGATCGTTGAGAAGAATGCGCTGAATAACCGGGCAAGAATGGTGGCCGGGTATTGCTGGAATTGGGTGAGTCAGAAAGATGGAGCCGTAATGGACATCACATTTCCCGAGTATGACTTCGGGGCGAAATGGAATCTCAAGAATGATGGAAATCTATGGATTCTAAAGCCGAACTCAGTCGATGAGATCGGATGTATCCATACATGCCAAGGCCTTGAGATGGATTATGTGGGGGTTCTGATTGGCCCAGATCTTGTCATCAGAGATGGCAAAGTTGTCACCGATCCTAGGAAAAGAGCCAAAACAGACAAATCCATATCGGGCTTCAAAAAGCTCCATAAGACGAATCCAAGTGAGGCAATCAATCTTGCGGATGAAATCATCAAAAACACGTACAGGACACTAATGACCCGGGGGCAGAAGGGATGCTTCATCTGGTCTTCAGATCGAGAAACACGAGAATACTTTCAACGCGCAATAGGTGCGAAATACGATTCATCAATTTGCAAGACTGAGCCCTATCCTGGACTGCCTCTCAGAATTCTTGATCCCCGTGAGATCAATCCGTTCATCAATTGCGTTCCGGTTTTTGATCTCCCAATTGCAGCAGGAGAATTCGGCCCAGATATGCTGGAAGGAACCCCCGATTGGGTGGAACTACCTGATGGCTTTACTCCGAAAGAAGGGTTCTTTGTGGTTAGGGTCTGCGGGGAATCCATGAATCGCCGGATCCCCAATGGATCATGGTGTCTATTTCGGTCTAATCCGCCAGGATCCCGCCAGGGAAAGGTGGTCATTGTGTGCCACCATGCGATTCAAGATCCTGAAAACGGAGGGAGTTACACCGTAAAAATTTATGACAGCGTGAAGCGGGTAACAGATGAGTCTTGGAGCCATCAACGCATTAATCTTCACCCGGACTCAAACACGCCAGGTTTTAGAACCATCAATATTGAAGTTGATGATGGGTCGGAATTTAGGGTGATCGGTGAGTTTGTTGCCAACCTTGGAAAAATCTAATGAAGAGACTCAATGCTATCTGGGAGTTGATAACTAATTAGTTAGCCAACAAGTTCGGACTTAATCCTTCTGCGTTCTCTGCGCCTCAGCGGGAGATCTTTCAGTTATTTCCTAATAGCCTTCAGCCTAAACCGCTAACAGCCTTCCTTACTACATCAATGTCGCGCCCATTTCGGCAAGTGGGCTGCGTTCGCCCTTTGTCAGGGAGATGTGGGCAGTGATTTTCTGTCCGCGAAGTTTATTGCGGGTGTGGACGAGGCCGTTGGAGCGGCGGTCGACGTAGGGATTATCGATCTGGGCGGGGTCGCCGACCATGACGAGCTTGGAACCCTTCGACATACGGGTGACGACAGTCTTGGCCTCGAGTGGGGTGAGTTGCTGGGCTTCGTCGAGAACGAAGAAGCGGTTCGGGATGGAGCGGCCACGGATGTAGCAGAGGGCCTCGATCTCAAGGAGTCCCCGCTGGATGAGCTGCTCGTAGGGTTTCAGAGGGGTCTGGCCGCCGCCATTGCCGTTCTCCGGTTGCTGGACGGACTGTTTTTTCTGCTTCTTTAGCTCGGAGGCGTGAGGTGCATCGGGGCCTTTGTTCCGTTGTGGGTGAAGGGTAACGCGCCGCCTTTCGCTATATCACATATGTTTAGTTTCAATTTCGCTTATTGAGAACCACCCCAAACAGCAAAAAAGAGAACAGCCACACAGATCAGATTATGGATGGCGTGAAACGCCATCGTGATCCAACAAGCAGTCCAGAGAGAGTTGCTGCGTCCTTCTAGGTAAGCATGGCTGAGAAAAATGCCTGATACAATCCCGGCAGCAACACCGACTTTAATGCCCATAGGGAAATGCAGGGCCGCGAATGGAATCACACCCACTAGAAACTGAACCATACGGGATTGACGAAGTACTCGTGCAATCTCGATCGGTGCTAACTGTAGAGTGAGGGTCTCAAATACCGGCGCGATCAAAGCCATAGCCAATGCGGCGCGCCACAGATTATGGGTCATCGAAAAATCAGGGTCGGCAGCGGGATGATGTCCGTTCGGATCGAGAAAGAAGAGAGGTGTCGCAGCAATCACATTCGCGACTAAGTTCTGTAAGGTAAGGCAAAGAATGAAATGCCATGGCCCTCGGCAGTTCTGGAGTCGAATGGGGCGTAGCAGCCAATCAAGCCCACGTTTGGAGGAAGTAGACGCTGGTAGCTCTGCGTTTGCTTCCTGAACTTCCATAAAGTGCAGGCTTAGTCTGGATCAGTGCAGAATCAAGAAATTCCTTCCAGATCGATCATTCTGCTCTGTGTGCCCCCGCGTTTGCATGCCAGGCTGTTACTTTGCATTTGACTCGGGCTCTCCCGAGTCCCTCGCCCCTTTCAGGGGCTGCTTTGCAGTCTTATCAGCTCCCATGAGTCGCTGATTTGTTACGGTTGCGGGAGATTTTATTCGGCCGCTCTACATCAAGGTTGCGCCCATTTCGGCAAGTGGGCTGCGTTCGCCCTTGGTGAGGGAGATGTGGGCGGTGAGTTTCTGGCCGCGAAGTTTATTGCGGGTGTGGACGAGGCCGTTGGAGCGGCGGTCGACGTAGGGATTATCGATCTGGGCGGGGTCGCCGACCATGACGAGCTTGGAACCCTTCGACATACGGGTGACGACAGTCTTGGCCTCGAGTGGGGTGAGTTGCTGGGCTTCGTCGAGGACGAAGAAGCGGTTCGGGATGGAGCGGCCGCGGATGTAGCAAAGAGCCTCGATCTCAAGGAATCCACGCTGGATGAGCTGCTCGTAAGGCTTCAGAGGGGTCTGGCCGACACTATTACCGTTATCCTGCTGCTGAACGGACTGTTTTTCTGTTTCTTTCGCTCGGAGGCGTGTGGAGCTCTAGGGCCCTCGTTCCGCTGTGGGTGAAGGGGAAGGAGCACCTCGAAGGCGTCGTAGATCGACTGGAGCCAAGGGTGGAGCTTTGCCGAGGCTGCAATGGAATTTTTGCACAAGCAGGCCCGTGATCTTTGGGGCTTCGGCAAGACGGAGAACCTCACCAAGGAGGAATTCATCCGCGAGAAGTACCGCGGCATCCGTCCCGCCGCTGGCTACCCCGCCGGGCCCGACCACACTGAGAAGCGGGAACTCTTCCGCCTCCTCGATGCCACGAAGCACACAGGAATCACCTTGACCGAGAGCCTCGCGATGAATCCTGCCAGCTCCGTTTCGGGTCTCTACTTCGCCGCCCCCGAATCCCGCTACTTTGCCGTGGGCAAGCTCGGCTGTGACCAGATCGAGGATTATGCGAAGCGGAAGGGGATGCCCATTGTCGAGGTGGAGAAGTGGCTCGGTCCCTATCTGCAATATGATCCAGACGCGGAGTTGGTGGGGGTGTGTATGCCAGGCGTCCTCAACTTTTAGGGGAGGCTTGGGATTGAAGATGAGCGTGACCAGACTAAGTATTTTCTATTGCAGTGGAGGTCGCACAATGCATCAAAAAACTTGACTGGGGCGCATGCATCAAGAAATAATCAATCAATGACATTTTGCATTCGATTTTTGAGAGGATATGACATACTAAATTGTCGTAATTATTTTACATTTACATTTATTTTTTTCCTTAGTTTTGCATTAATGCCGAGAGTATCTGGTCAAGTGACACAGACGATCAACCCATTCAAACCCATAGCCACTCAAACTTACAGTAATGGGGCAACAGTAACTATTACACCTCCAACTGCCTCCTCTGGTTTACCGGTGATTATTTCGGTGTTAAGTGGTCCCGCTACTATTTCTGGAAATACGGTGATTCTAACAAATGTGGGCACAGTTGTCTTGGCAGCAGACCAGCCTGGTGATGAGCAATACTTACCCGCAACTAGAGTAACTCAATCTTTTTATTCAGCTATTCTTTTTACAACTACAGCAATAAATTGCCTAAACGAAAATAATCCAGATCAGGTATGTGGCAACTGGTCTGCATCTTATAATATTATTAATGGTCAAATAACGAATGCTTATGGAACGTTAAGTGCTAATGTTATTACTGGGAATGTGCGCCTTATTGTAAGTGCTTCAATTCAAGGTAATAAATGGTTGGGAACATGGTTTATAACAGGAGAACCCTCCCCTCATCCTCCAATTCAAACCAATACATTCACAGCTTCACTTCTTTCCAATGGCGGGCCATCTGATATAGGAGCAGGAAGTTCTTACAATGATATCTTCTTAAATCCCGGAATTAATGGCTATGTTCAGTATATGACCTACGGATCCGTGATAACTAGCTGCAGCACAAACCCACCGCAGCTGATTTCCTCATTTGATTCGATACCGAACCAGACTTATTCATACAATGCTACAGTCACCGTCACGCCACCGAGTGCAAGCTCCTCATTACCTGTCACTGTTACGGTTAAAAGTGGACCAGCAACGATTTCAGGCAACACGGTGACGCTCACCGGAGCCGGAACCGTTGTTCTCGCCGCCAACCAGAGTGGCAGTACCAACTTTGCACCTGCATCTGAGGTGACAACAAGCTTCAGCGTCGGTCAGGGTAGCCAAAGCATCAGCTTTGGGGCACTGCCCAACCGCACCTACGGCAGTGCACCCTTCACTCTCAATGCTACGGCCTCGAGCGGACTACCTGTGAGCTACAGCTCAAGTTCCACCAATGTGAGTCTCTCAAGTAACGTGGTGACGATCCTCGGAGCCGGAACGGCGAGCATCACTGCTTCGCAACCCGGCAACAGCAACTGGAGTGCGGCGACACCTGTGAGCCAGAACCTCATCATTGCGCAGGCGAGCAACACGATTACGGCGTTTATGGCGATCCCGAGCCAGACGTACAGCAATGGGGCGAACGTGACGATTACACCGCCGCCCGCGAGCTCAACCCTGCCCGTGACGTTGACGGTGAAGAGTGGACCCGCGACGATCAACTCCAATACGGTGACCTTAACTGGGGCTGGAACCGTTATTCTCGCCGCCAACCAGGGCGGCAACGCGAATTACCTGTCCGCAAGCGAGGTCACCACGAGTTTCAGTGTCGGAATTGGATCACAGACGATCAGCTTTGGAGCGCTGCCCAACCGAGTTTACGGAGGGGTGCCTTTCACTCTCAACGCAACGGCATCGAGTGGGTTGCCTGTGAGCTACAGCTGGAGTTCGACGAACGTGAGTCTGTCGAGCAACGTGGTGACGATCTTGGGGGCGGGAACGGCGACGATTACTGCGAGCCAGAATGGCAATGGTAACTGGAGTGCGGCCACACCGGTGAGTCAGAATGTGGTGATCAGTAAAAAAGCGGCGGCGGTGTCGATCACTGGTACGAATGTTGTGTACAATGGTTCCGGACAGAGAGTCACCGTGACGACGATGCCAACTGGGCTGTGCAATCAAGTAACCTACAACGGCGCAACGAATCTTCCAACCAATGCGGGTATCTATCCTGTGATAGCGAGCGTGACGGACGCCAACTACACGGGCAGTGGTACGGCGACGTTCACGATCACAAAGGCAAGTAACGTGATTACCTTTGCCCCTCTTGCTGGGATTACGTACATCAACGGGTTGAAGACGAATCTAGGGGCGAGTGCGTCGAGCGGGTTGGGAGTGAGCTGCAGCTCGAGTTCGACCAATATCAGTCTGTCAAGCAATGTGGTGACGATTCTTGGGGCGGGTACGGCAACGATCACGGCCTCTCAGCCCGGTAACAGCAACTGGAGTGCGGCGACACCGGTGACCAACACGATGGTGATCAGCAAAAAAGCAGCGATCGTGGCGATTACTGGGACGAATGCTGTGTACAACGGTACTAGCCAGAGAGTGGTGGTAACAACGACTCCAGCTAGATTATCGAATCAGGTGACGTATAGCGGTGTGACGAACCTTCCGGTTAATGCGGGTATCTATCCTGTGGTGGTGAGCGTGACGGATGCCAACTACACTGGCAGCGGCACGGCGACTTTCACGATCGCCAAGGCAAGCAACGTGATCACCTTCGGCGCGCTGGGATCCGTGGTGATTGGAGCTTCACCATTTGCTTTATCAGCAACTGCCTCCTCTGGTCTTGTTGTTGGCTATAGTTCGAGTTCCACCAATATCGTCCTGAAAGGTAATGTGGTAACAGTCCTCGGGGCGGGTACCGCTACCATCACAGCAAGCCAACCTGGTGATACGAATTGGAATGCTGCTACCAATGTCATTCGGACCCTTGTGGTGACGGGGGCCACGGCTTCCACCAATACGGCAACAAATAGGATTGTCGGAATCGGGACGACCAATGTTGTGCCCACGATCCCTGTACGTCCCAATTCATTCCCTCTTGTTCGTTCCACCAATTCGGGCTCTGTAGTCGCATGGGGAGATAACACCTATGGAGAAACCAATATCCCGGCTGGACTTACCAACGTGATCCAGTTGTCGACCCGAGGCATTCATAGCCTGGCACTCAAGACCAATGGATCCGTTACTGCATGGGGATGGAATTCCTACGGGCAAACCAATGTACCCGCAACGGCCACCAATGTGGTTCAGATTGCGGCCGGATTGAGTTTCAGCGCCGCCCTAAGGGCAAATAGGACCGTGGTGACATGGGGCAATGGCAGTCTCGGTCAAACCAATATTCCGGTTGGCCTGACCAACGTCGTTCAGATTGCGGCGGGGTCTGATCATGTCGTGGCTCTCAAGAGCGACGGTACCGTGGTTGCATGGGGATGGGATGCGTACGGCCAAACCAATGTGCCTGCAACGGCCACCAATGTGGTGCAGGTAGCAGGTGGCTATTTCCATTCAGTAGCTCTTAGAGCCAATGGAACTGTCGTAGCGTGGGGAGACAATACCTACGGTGAAACCAATGTGCCTGCGGGACTTACCAATGTCGTGAGAATTGCTACTGGTCTCAATCATACAGTGGCCCTCAAGGGTGACGGTACCGTTGTCGTCTGGGGTTGGAATAATGCCGGTCAGACCAACGTGCCAGCCGGTCTTTCGGGAGTTGCGCAGATTGCTTCCGGTGGCAACACGGTCTTTGCGGTGACGACCAATGGAACTCTCGTCACTTGGGGAGACAATTCCTATGGCCAGCGAAAGCCCCCTGCCGGACTAACAAACGTGATGCAATTCGTCTTGGGCCTCTACCACGGACTGGGGCTTAAAAAGTAATCTGAGAAGGATTCTGGGCCTCTGTCTTCAGGCTCCACAATCCTTCCCCCACTAACCCTCATTTGCGGGATCGAATTGCCGTTGGCATAACTACCTCCGCCTCCAAGATGGAGGTTTGCGGTAGATCGGTTAGTCCTTTCCTGACAGGCTTCAGCCTAAACAGCTCATAGACTCTATTAATCACATCAACGTCGCACCCATTTCTGCGAGTGGTGACCTCTCACCCTTGGTGAGGGAGATGTGAGCGGTGAGTTTCTGGCCACGCAGTTTGTTGCGGGTATGGACGAGGCCGTTGGAGCGTCGGTCGACGTAGGGATTATCGATCTGGGCAGGGTCGCCGACCATGACGAGCTTGGAACCCTTCGACATACGGGTGACGACAGTCTTGGCCTCGAGTGGGGTGAGTTGCTGGGCTTCGTCGAGGACGAAGAAGCGGTTCGGGATGGAGCGGCCGCGGATATAGCAGAGGGCCTCGATCTCAAGGAGTCCACGCTGGATGAGCTGTTCGTAGGGTTTGAGCGGCGTGCTCTGCCCTCCCCCGGCATTCTCCTGCTGCTGAACGGACTGTTTTTTCTGCTTCTTTCGCTCGGAGGCGTGCGGTGCACCGGGGCCTTCGTTTCGCTGTGGGTGAAGGGGAAGGAGCACCTCGAAGGCATCGTAGATCGACTGAAGCCAGGGATGGAGTTTCTCGTTCAAGGTGCCGGGAAGGAATCCAAGGGTGTCACCCATGGCGACCACGGGACGACTGACGGTCATGCCATTGTAATCCCGCTGTCCGGTGAGGTAGAGCCCCGCGGCGACGGCCATGAGGGTCTTGCCGGTGCCTGCCTGACCGTAGCAGGTGATGAGTGAGATGGAGGGGTCGAGCAGGGCGTCGAGGAAGCAGAGTTGTCCGAGATTCGCCGGGCGAAGCTCGATACCGCGTGGCATCTGGAGACTCTGGGGAACCTTCAGGCGCTGGAAGTGGCCGTTGCCGATATGGCGGGCGGGCATGAGCTTCTGCTCGGAGGCCTCAAGGAGGACATACTCGTTGATCTCGAGTTTGCCGGTGCGGCTCTCCTCCAGATCGATGCTCTGGGCGCTACCGAAGCGCTGGAGTTCATGGGCCTCGACCTTGATCTTCCGTATCTCGCCCTCTTCGGCATCTTCGGCGGAGACCTTGTCATTGAGGTAATCCTGGCAGGTGATCCCGAGGGCCATCGCCTTGAGCTGCATGTTCAGATCCTTGGTGATGAGGATGGCTGGGGTCTTATCCTGTTCCTGAACAGCAAGGCAGGCTGCCATGATCTTGTGATCAACCTGATTCTTGTCGGGGAAGATCTCGGTGAACCTCCTGATCGCTGCGGAGGGATGATCCGTGTTCAATGCATCATTGATAAAGATGCGGACGGTGCCTCCCCCGGCCGTGGGGACGCCGCTGATCACTTTCTTGGTCTGATGATCAAAGGTCTGGGTCAGGAAGCGATGGACGGTACGTGCATTGGCTCCGCGCTCGGTCTGCTCGTTCTTGAACTTGTCCATCTCTCCGAGGACCTCGACCGGAATGAAGATGTGGTTGTTCTCAAAGCGGTTCAGGCAGTACGGGTCATGGAGCAGGACATTCGTATCGAGGACGAAGTTCTTCACCGCGGTCGCATCTTTTTTGAGTTTCTTTTTACCGCCGGCCTTACTGGGTGGAACTACCGGAAGGAGGATGTTCTGTTCTTCGGAGGTTTCCATCGGGGCGGTTCGGTGCATGGTGGATGTTTTTATAATGATGGAGTTTGGATTAACGGAAAGTGGACGTAAAAAAGGGATCGCGAAACCATGGAGGGACGGAATTGCCTGCGTGCGATCTCCAACCGGAGATGCTTAAACCACATCGAATCAATCTGGTGGCGGGAGTTGCTCAACTCGTCATCCTGTATTGCAGTGGGGGTTGGGATTCACAATCTAAAAATTGTGGCATTTTCGTCTTTTTGAAGATTCGGACCACTACGGGTGGTGGCCTTATTTGCCCTTTCGCTTTCTCCTTTTCACCTTTTACTATTACTCGATGCATTCTTTCCGATATGTCGATGGCTCGCTGCAGTGCGAGGGAGTGGATCTCGAGAGTTTAGCCTCCGAAGTAGGGACGCCCGCCTATGTCTATTCCGCCGAGACGATCCGGGGGAATTACCGCCGTCTCGACGAGGCGCTTGCTCCGCTGGGAGACCGGATGATCTGCTACGCTATGAAGGCGAACGGAAATCTCTCCGTCCTGAACCTGCTTGCCAAGGAAGGGGCGGGATTTGACATCGTTTCGGGCGGGGAACTCTTCAAGGTGCTTAAGGCCGGCGGTCGCGCGGATCGCTGTACCTTCGCAGGCGTTGGCAAGACCGCCGCCGAGATCGACTACGCGCTTCGCCAGGGAATCTACAGCTTCAATGTCGAGTCGGAGGAAGAGCTCGAGATGATCAATGCCGTCGCCGCCAAGGCAGGACTCGTGGCGCCCATCGCCATTCGTGTGAATCCCGATGTCGATGCCCCGACGCACAAGTACATCTCCACCGGTAAGAGCAAGAACAAGTTCGGCATTGGTCTCGACCGCGCCGCTGCCGTCTATGAGCGTGCCGCCTCACTGCCAAATCTTAAGATCCGTGGTCTCCAGACCCACATCGGCTCCCAGATCCTGAAGGCGCCTCCCTTTGCCGAAGCGGTCCGCAAACTCACTCCTCTGGTCCTCGAGCTAAGGTCCAAGTACGGCTTGGAGTTCTTCAGCGTCGGTGGCGGAGTCGGTATTGTCTATCGCGGAGCCCTCTCCAGTGGTGACGCAGCCTGGTGGAAGGGAAGTGGGGAAGATGGGGAGGGGGAGCGTCTTGCTCCCGAAACCTATGCGGCCGAGGTGATCGAACCGCTGAAGGCGCTCGGCCTACGAATCCTCTTCGAGCCAGGTCGCTTCATCGTGGGCAATGCGGGAGTCCTTCTGACCTCCGTGCTCTACCGGAAGTCGACGCCGACCAAGAACTTCGTGATTGTTGATGCCGGCATGAATGACCTCATTCGCCCTGCACTCTATGAGGGATACCATGAGATCGAGCCGCTGAAGAAGCCCATCTCGAGTGTGCTGGAAAAAGTCGATGTGGTCGGTCCTGTCTGCGAGAGCGGTGATTTCTTTGCGCAGGACCGTGAGGTTCCGGTACTGGCGCCGGGTGACCGTATTGCCCTTATGAGTTCGGGTGCCTACGGGTTTGTCATGGCCTCCACCTACAACGCCCGTCCACTTCTTCCCGAAGTGCTTGTCGAGGGAGACAAAGCGACGGTCGTTCGTGCACGCCAGACTTGGGACGATCTGATCGTGGGGGAGCGGCTTCCAACATAATCCCCCTCAGGGCTTCAGGGCAGTTTGAATGGAGACTTGGCCACAAGATGCACGGAAGGCACAGGGTCGAAAGTTAACGTCGCACGCAATTTCTCTCCTTGTGTTTTTTGTGCCTTAAATAACCACAACTTTTTCGAAAGTTTTTTTCTTCCTAGTGTGCCGTGGTGGGGGAGGTAGGAGTTCCGGGTGCTGAGGAATTCGTAGGCGTCGGGGTGGTGGCTGCGTTGGTCGCAGTTGTGATCCCCGTGGGCGCAACCGTGGGATTGGTGAGGAGTCCTCGGGCCGTTGTGATCCAGTCCTGCATGGAGGGGTTGGCTGGATAGTTTCTCACGAGTATCATGACCTCACCAAGGGCTCTGTTGGGTTGGCCGATGGCGGCGGTGTCCTGAGCCTTGCGGAAAAGCAGGTCGGGAAGTCGGGTCTGGTTGAAGATATCGGCCTGTTGCTTGGAGTTGCTCTCCGTCACCGTCGCGGTTTCCTGTGCAATCTGCATATCCCAGGTCTGGAGAATCCGGGGATCGTTCTTAGCCCTGAGTGGCTTGCGGACATTCTTCTCCATGATCGACTGGTAGTTTCCAGCAGAGGGCTCGAAATCACTATCCGGAAGCAGGTCGGATATTTGGAGCCATTCCACCACACTCGATTTATTGACAGATTGGTTGATCAGGGCAATGGCCTCGGGGTAGGGCTTGTCGGTCGAGGTGCTCTTGGCTGTTTTTTTCTGATTTCGGTTCTGTAAAGAATTTGGTGAGTCATCAGAAGAGATCGAATCCGCAGTCTCTTTCCTCAAGGATTTCTGGGAGGAGAGTGTCTCAAGGTAGGCGAGGTATTCCGGAATCTGAGAGCAGGCATCGTGTCTCTCGTTGCGCTGGAGGGCCATGGCCAGATAGCGCATCTGGAGCTGGGCAGCAGTCTGGAAGGAAAGACTATGCAAGAGTTCCTGATTCTTGCGGCTCCAATCCACATAGTCCTGATGAGTCTCCAGGTACTTCGTGTTCTCCAGTGACTTGAGGTAGAGTTCAACGGCGGCCGGTGCCGAATTGGCGGCTGCCTGAATCTGAGAAATCGCGGCGCTCCGGCGGTTCTCCTCATGGGCTTTAGCTCCCTGGTCGATCTTGTCCAATTCCTTGAGAATCGCGGCGGAGTTTTGCGGAACAGGTAAATCCTGAGCCGTTACGATCCCTACCCAGAGGAGAGATAGGAGAGATGCAATCGTTGTAAGGACGTAAATGGAGCGTTGGGGAATGCTGTAAGAATGAACACTCATGAGAAGAGATTCAAGGCAACCCATTCCCTCCGGTCAACGGGGAAGAGCGGAGGAGCGCAGGGTGTGGATGGTGATTTCCGGCGGGCAGTAGAAGCGAGCCGCCACCCCCGCCGAGCCTGTGCCCCGTGAGGTGTAACCGATCATCCGTCCCTCCTCCCAGGGGCCCGCCAGGTGTTCCCTGCGGCATCCTGGGGCATTTCGGTAGAGAGGGATTCCGCCCGGAGCACAGATCTGTCCACCATGGGTGTGGCCGCTGAGGTGGAGGTCATAGCCGAGAGACGCCGCCTCCCGATAGGTCTCGGGCGAGTGGGAGAGGAGGATCGAGATCTCTCCCCGGGGAACGTCGGCCCGTGCCTTTTCCAAATCATGGGTGCGAAAGAAGTGAGGATCATCAATTCCGCAGATCCAGAGTCGTGAATCCTGGCGCTCGATGGGGCGTGATTCGTTGAGCAGGAAGGGAAGTCCTGCCGCTTCGAGTGGTTCTACCTTTTCCAGAAAGTCATGGTTCCCAAGAGTTGCAAAACGCAGCGGGTGAAGATGGGGGATCAAGCGGAGCATTTCGTCGAGGGAACGATCGAACGGCTTCGAGACCTTGTTATGGTAATCCCCAGTCAGGACGACGGCATCGTGAGGGATCGTGAGGATGACTTCCCTGATCCGCTCCATCATCAGGGTCTCAAGATCGCAGTGAAGATCGGCCAACTGCATCAGGCGAAATCCCTCAAAGGCGACGGGGAGTGATGGCAGGATCACCTCGTGCTCCTCAACACGCAGATCGAGGATGTTTTGCAATCCCCGCTTCCTCATCCCGCAAAGGGAAATAATGCCGCTGATGCCGGCATTCACCGAGATGAAGCGCTCCAAGGCGAAGAGGCCGAGTCCTTGGGCAATCTTCCGCTTCTTCAGTTGTTCCTGAAGCTCCAGGCGCTTTTGCGTCCTATCGTTTCCCAATCGTTGCCGGATCGTTTCAGGAATGGTTGGGCCAAGGGGATTCATCAAGAGACTCTCACTATGACATCACTACCGAGGGAATCCAAAAAAAGAGCAGCCCGGTCGGATGATTCCGAGTTCCCCCCCGAGACCTCGAAAGTTTTAACGACCGGGCTGCAACCACAAACCAACTTTGATAAAGCAAGCGCCGTGCCAACTCCTTTATAACGCTAGCACCACTCTGTTAAGAGGCTATTGGCGCGGGGATGTTCAAAGATCGCCAGCAATCCCCTATTGGGGTTAAAAAAGTGACCAACCGCATTATCGAAAAATGACCACGGACGATCTTTTTGCACTAAAAGCCTCTTTAGTAGGGCCGGAACTCAGGATTCTGGAATTACGCAGACAGATTGCTCACCACGACCGTCTCTACTACGAACAGGCGAAACCGGAGATCACTGATCGTGAGTATGACGCTCTCTACCGCGAACTGGTTGATCTGGAGAGGGTCTATCCCGATTTACTGGTCTCCGATTCCCCGACACAGAAGGTTGGGGGGCGACCCCAGGGTGCTTTTGCTCAAGTGCGGCATCTTGTGCCGATGCAGAGCTTGGACAATACTTACTCCCCTGAGGAGATCACCGAGTTTGTGGAGCGTCTCCAGCGTCTCCTGCCGGGTGAGGAGATCCCCTTCACGATCGAGCCCAAGGTGGATGGAGTGGCCATCTGCCTTCTCTATGAAAAAGGCCGTCTTGTGCGTGCCGCCACACGGGGCGACGGGACGACTGGGGACGAGGTGACCCGGAATATCCGCACGATCGACTGCATCCCTGCAACGCTTCAAGGAAAGTCGATACCCGAGGTGTTGGAGGTGAGGGGGGAGATCTACCTTCCGAAAGAGACCTTTGCCCGGATCAATGCCGAGCGGGACGAGCAGGGTATGCCTACCTTTGCCAATCCCCGCAATGCCGCCGCAGGAACGCTCAAGCAACTCGATCCGAACATCGTCGCCGAACGGAAACTCTCAGCGGTCTTCTATGGCTATGGGGCGGTGGAGCCAGCCTCCTCACTCCCGGAGCGGATGGAAGAGTTCTTTGCTCAGCTTAAGGAATGGGGCCTCCCCATTAATCCACGTCATTGGCTTGCCCGAGATGCCGGGAAAGTGATGGCTGCCATCACGGAACTGGGGAGAATAAGACACGGCTTTCCCTTTGAGACTGACGGCGCCGTTATCAAGGTGGATCGGATCGCCCAACATGCCCGACTCGGTTCCACCAGCAAGGCGCCCCGCTGGGCCATTGCCTACAAATACGAGCCGGAGCAAGCGAGGACCCGTCTCCTCAATATCACTGTGCAGGTCGGCCGCAGTGGCGTCCTGACGCCAGTGGCTGAATTGGAGTCGGTTTTTGTGGCAGGGAGCACTGTTTCGCGTGCGACGCTCCACAACGAGGAGGAGATTCTCCGAAAAGATCTGCGGATCGGCGATTGGGTGATGATTGAGAAAGCAGGCGATGTGATTCCGGCTGTTGCGAAGGTGCTCACGGAAGAGCGTGAGGGTTTGGAACGAGTCTTCCAGATGCCGACCCATTGTCCGGTTTGCTCTGCTCCCGTGACTCGTGCCGAGGGTGAGGTGGCCGTACGGTGTGCTAACCCCAGTTGTGATGCTCAGGTGCGTCGTCGGATTGAATACTTTGCGAGTCGATCAGCCATGGATATCGAGGGGCTCGGTGAAGCAATGGTGGCACAGCTTGCCGAGGCTGGATTGGTTCATGATATCGCCGATCTTTACACCCTTACAGAGGAGCAACTCCTGACGCTCGAGCGGATGGGGGAGAAGAGTGTTTCCAACCTGCTTGCGGCAATCGACGCGAGTCGTGACCAACCGCTCTGGCGTCTCTTGGCAGGCCTTGGTATTGCCCATGTCGGGGTGACTGTGGCCCGCACATTGGCCTCCTCGTTCGGCACGCTTGATCGGCTTGCCGCCGCCTCCGAGGAAGATCTCGTCGCCGTTGAAGAGATCGGGCCGATCATGGCCACGGCGATTCACGGATGGTTCCGGGATCCCTCTGTTATCGTAGTGATCGAAAAACTGCGGGCCGCCGGAATGAACTTCGGGGAGCGAGATCCCAAGAGAGAGGCACCTGCTGCCGAAGGTCCTCTCAAGGGAACGACTTGGGTACTCACGGGGACACTCTCGATCCCACGCGAGGAAGCTGCCGAGATGATCCGAGCCAAGGGGGGTAAGGTCTCCGGATCCGTCAGTGCCAAAACGACCTATCTTCTGGCCGGTGAAGAGGCTGGCAGCAAACTCGAGAAGGCCCAGAAGTTGGGCGTAAAAGTGCTATCGGAGGTAGAGTTCAAAAAGCTGATTATTTGAATATGGAATTCCTGAACTCATGAAAACAATCCAAGGAATTTCAGGATTTTTTCAGGCAAGCATATTTCCCCCCTTCCTGAGTTCCTGAGTTCCATATTAATTCTTTTTTCGCATTCTCTTTCGCCATGACCACACCTTCCACAGCAGATCTCTACCGCGATTACGTCATGCCGACTTACGGTCGCTTCGACCTTGCTCTGGCGCGGGGAGCAGGAACTCGGGTCTGGGACGAAGAGGGTAAAGGCTATCTCGATTTTGGTGCTGGTATCGCCGTCTGCTCGCTGGGTCATGCCCATCCCAAGTTGACCAAGACTTTGGCGGAACAGGCCGCTGCGCTGATCCATACTTCCAACCTCTACCTGACAAAGCCGCAGGGAGAACTAGCGAAGCTGATCGTCGATCTCGTCGGTCTCGGCGGCAAGGTCTTCTTCTCAAATAGTGGTGCCGAAGCGAACGAGGGGCTCTACAAACTGGCCCGTAAATTCGGAGCACCCACGGGTCGGCATGAGATCATCACCTTCAACAATTCGTTCCATGGTCGGACGCTGGGCGGAATCAGTGCCACCGGTCAACAAAAGGTGAAGACCGGATTTGCGCCACTCGTGGAGGGATTTGTCCATGTGCCTTTCAATGATCTGGCTGCAACTGAGGCCGCGATCAACCCGAAGACTGTCGCGATCTTGCTGGAGCCTGTTCAGGGCGAGGGGGGAATCAATCCCGCGACCCCGGAATTCCTAAAAAGGGTTCGTGAGTTGTGCGATCAGCATGACCTACTCCTGATGTTCGACGAGGTTCAGTGTGGATTTGGTAGGACCGGGGACTGGTGTGCTTGGAGGACGATTATTCCATCAGGTGTCGAGCCCGATGCGGTGAGCTGGGCCAAGGGAATCGCGGGGGGCGTGCCGCTCGGCGCTTTCTGGGCGGGAACCCGCCCGACAGCCACTCCGACCAATCTTCCTCTCTGCGATCTGCTAGGTACAGGTACGCATGGGACGACCTATGGAGGCAACCCTCTGGTAGCCGCGGCCGGTCTTGCCGTGCTCTCAACGATTAGGGAGGAAGGCTTGTTGGAAAATGCACGGAACCTAGGTGCTTACCTGATAAGGGACTTGGAGGCGATGAATCTAGCTGCGGTCAGATCGGTTCGGGGTGTCGGTCTGATGATCGGTATCGAGCTGAACGATCTCGCCGGGGAGGGGCTCCCCTCGATCATCGCTACCAAGGCGCTCATGGCTGCTGGCCTGCTCGTGATCCCCTCCGGAGAACGGACGATCAGGCTTCTGCCCCCGCTGAACATCACGAAGGCAGAGGCTGACGAAGCTCTCTCGATCTTGAAAAATGTCCTTTCGACTACGCCGATCGCTTAGCTCTGGCGCTTTTTAGACTTGCTGCTCTTCTGGGCCGAGGGAGTGTTTGCAGGGGAAGCCGAAGGAGTGGGCGCTGGATTCTTGCTCTCGAGAGCAAGGAGTTCCGAAATGGTCACGAACTTATAGCCCTTGGCAAGCAGCGCATCAATTGTGGCTGGCATCGCCTCAATGGTTCCCTTGTGAATGTCGTGGGAGAGGATGATGGCACCGGGTTTGGCACCACCACTCTGCTTCCAGCCATTGAGAATGCGACTCGAGACAACCGAGGCACCTGGATCCTTCCAGTCATCGGGATCCACCGACCAGAGAATGACCTTCATCCCATACTCTTTCTCGATAGCCCGACTGAGACGAGGGTTCGTGGCGCCGTAGGGAGGACGCATCAAGGTGACCGGCCTGCCGATGGTTTGCTTGATCAGTTCCGAAGTGTCAGCCAACTCATGCTGGAGACCACCTTCGGCTAACTTATTGAGGGCCTTGTGATCCCAGCTATGGTTGCCGACCTCGTGCCCCTCGGCGATCTCACGCTGGAGGATTTCGGGATGATCCTGAACGCGCTGACCTAGGACAAAGAACGTCGCGTGGACGTGACGCTCCTTGAGGATATCGAGGAGTCTTGGCGTCAGTTTGGCATCGGGGCCGTCATCAAAAGTCATGGCGATGTAGGGACCGTCGACATGGATCGAGCTGAAGCTGCTGCGTTCGGTTCCCGGAGCCTGTTGAACGGGTGCCTGCATGCCGGCAGAAACGATGGCAGGGGATGTTGTGGATATCGCGGTCGGATTGTTGGAAACAGCAGTCGTCGCCAAGACATTGTTCGATGCGATTGTTAGCGGAGGGAGAGTCGGGGCCGGTGAGGTCGCGGGGGGATTGGAAAGGTTTGACGGGCTTCCTTGCTGTGCGGAGGCGAGTGCCGTGGAGAGAATCGCTAGAGCCACAGGCAGGATGCTGGAGAAGGATCGGCTGAACATGATTTCAAATAACGTGGCAGAAAATCTCAAAGATGCACGCCCCCGATCAAAAAATGAGCGAAGCATGGAAGCGTGACTTGGCGACCCTAAGCCGTCGGGATGAGTGCCTTGGCCCTCGGGGTCAGAAGGCTGAGGAACTCGAGCAGAGAGGGCTTCTCAGGCATCGGCCTGCGAGTGATGGCTCCCATGGGACGCCACATCCGCTCTGCGTCGAGTTGCCGAGTACTCAGGGTTCCTTGCTTGATTTCCTGCCGCACGGAGGTCTCGGGAATAATCGAGATCGCCTGTTCGGCTTCCACGGCGGCCTTCACAGTCTCGATGTTCTCCAACTCAGCGACATAGGAGACTTTCACGCCGACCGCGCGCAATGTTTTGTCAAGATGCTGCCGGGTTGGAATGTCCGGGCTGAGTCCGACGAAGCGCTGTCCGTCCAGATGCTCCAGTCCCAGCGGCTTCCTGCCTGTGAGGGGGTGTCCGGGCGGCATGACCAGAACAAGTCGCTCCTGCCAGCAGGTGATGGCGCGCAAGCCCGGCCGTGCCTTGGGATAAGCAACGAGTCCCAGATCAGCACGGCCATCCTCGATCGTTTCGTAGATCTCCTCTGCCTTGCGGTAGTCAACGGTGACCTCGACGGCGGGGTGATTCTTACGGAACTGCTTAAGCATGGGAGGGAGATTATGCAGGGCAATACTGATGACGCTGGCGATGCGAAGCCTGCCCTTGAGCTCTCCGCGGGCGACGCGGAAGCGAGTTCCGAGGCTGTCGTAGCGGTTCAGAATGTCGCGGCAGACTTCCAGATAGACGTGCCCCTCGGGAGTGAGGTGGAAGGATTTCTTATCCCGATCGATCAGCGGAACGCCGAAGCGTTTTTCCACGGCTCGGACCTGCTGGCTCACCGCGCTCTGGGTGATGCCGCTTGCTTCGGCGGCTCGGGAGAAATTTCCCGTGTCGCAGAGATCGCAGAAGACCTTGAATCCCTCGATATGCATCGTCAGAGTCTGCCGTGGTCAGGGGACGAATCCCAAGGCAAAACGATTGCCCTTTGCGTGGTCGCCCCTTCTCATGATCTCTGCTTCCAACCCATTACTGCAAACTCATGCCCTCACTAGCTGATAACCTCGAGTCTGTCCGTGCGAATATCTCCGCCGCTGCCAGTCGCGCCGGGCGCGAAGCCTCGACCGTGGAACTGATCGCCGTTTCCAAGACCTACCCTGCCGAAGTGATCCGAGAAGCGGTGGATGCAGGGCAGGAACTCTTCGGTGAGAATCGCGTCCAGGAGGCACTGAACAAGGTGCCGACTCTTCCTGGAAATCTGCGATGGCACCTCATCGGGCATCTTCAATCGAATAAGGTGAGGAAGGCCTTGCCGTTGTTTGAACTGATTCATGGCGTTGACTCGACAGGTCTTGCGAAGGACATTGACCGAATCGCAGCGGAGGAGGGGATGTATCCGCGAATCCTGCTCGAGGTGAATGTCTCGGGTGAGGGGAGTAAGCATGGATTTTCTCCAGAAAATCTGGAACGTGAATTGGAAGGATTGCTAGCCCTACCGCGGGTTCAGGTCGAGGGATTCATGACCATGGCACCCTTGGCTCAGGACCCGGAATCGGCGCGACCTTATTTTGCCGCACTCCGAGAATTGCGGGATCGAATGGCTCAACAATCGGGGATTCCACTTGGAACGCTTTCCATGGGGATGAGTGGAGATTATCATGTGGCTGTTGAGGAGGGGGCCACTCTGGTCAGGGTTGGTTCTGCGATTTTTGGCTCGCGATAAAAAATCCGCCTAATTGAAGATTTTTCGGGTAAAAATGAGAGGGCTACGCTACCCATAGTGGTCATGTCAGACTTTCACGAAGATAACGACGAATTACTGGATCTGGAACAGAGCCCTTCTGCTGAGGAACTCCAGAATCAAGTCAAGAGAGCGCAAACAGAGTTGCTGCAACTGCGTCAGCGCCAAGATCTCATCGAGAAGGAAAAGCAGCGCCTCGAGGAATTGACTCGCCGGCAGGAAGAGTTGGAGCGCGGTCGCAATGAGATCGCGGACAAGCTCGGTCGCTCCATCATCATGGTTCAACGTGAAACCGAGGAAGCCCAGCGTCGCCTTGAACAGCTCAACACCATTCAGGATTCGTTTGCAGAGCATCTCCGTAACCTTGAAGAGATCGACCCCAAGGCTTGGAACGGTCGAGATCTCCCTCGTGAATTGACTCGAGCGCTCGGTACCGTGGACGAGGCCCGAGCTGCTTATGCCCGATCGCATGCCAAGATCTCTCCAAGTGCTGATCCTGAGACAGGTCTGTCCGTTGAGTCCGGAGCTCTCTTCCACGAAGGGGGCGATCAGGGATTTGCCTACTGGCTTCAGAACGGTCTGGCTTTCACGCTGCCCCTCCTCATTCTCGGCACGATTGCGCTGTTTATCTGGGTCTGGCATCTGCTGACTGCGCCGAAATAAGCCGATCAGCTCCCTATTTCATGCCGACTCCCTCTCCCGGTCGCCGCAATTTCCGTCCGCGTACTGCGGCGGCAGCGCCCCTGCGAGTAAAACCGAAGGCCTTGGTCAATGATGATCGACTAAAGCTGGAAAGGGATCTCGAGGAGATTCGGAAACAGGAAGCCGAGTTGAAAAGACTCGAGGAGGAGATGAAGAGGAAGGTGGAAGAGCTTCCTAAAAAACTTGCCGAACAAGAGCGCAAGCAACGTGAAAGAATTCACAAACTTGCGGTCCTCACTGCCACCGACCATGTCGGCCGTCCACGCGATAAGCGCCATGCCCCGCTCCGGCAGGGCAATGGTGTTCGCCGGATGACGCTTCCGGAGCAGCGCAGGGCGCGTATGCAATTCCTGCTTCTGTGTGCTGTCCTGGCGGTTTTCCTGATCCTTCTTTGGAAATCTCTTCCTTAGTCTTTTTCTTAGTGAAATCAGTCCCCAAGGGGTTTCTTAAGAATTTTTCAACGACATTTCTGAACTCACGAACCGGCATCGGAGCGACGATAAAATGCTCCTATTTTCCCCAGTCGCAGAGTAGTTTGAATTGATGACCAAGCCCAAGTCAGCTAAGACCAAAGGGTCCCAGGTAAAGAGTTCCACGGGTGCCAAGGCTGGAGTTCTTACTGCCGAGCTTGCGCGTCGTGCCTATCGTACCATGCTGGAAGCTCGGCTTCTCGAGGAGAAGTTGGCTGCACTCTACCGCTCTGGAAAAATCGTCGGCGGCGTCTTTCTTGGTCGCGGACAGGAGGCCCTGAGTGTCTCCCTTGGGGTCCATCTTCGCCGGGGCGATATTTACTCCCCGCTCATCCGTGATCAGGCGGGAAGGCTTGCTTTCGGCGATACCATTCTCGACACGCTCCGTACCTATCTCGGCTCTTCTCTTGGCTCTATGCGGGGACGCGATGGTAACATTCATCGGGGACGTCCTTCGGAGGGATATCACGCAATGATCAGCCATCTCGGTGCGATGGTCTCCACGGTCTGCGGTAGTCTTGTTGCGAAGCGCTTCCGCGGGGAGAAGGGGACGGTCGGCGCCACCTGTATCGGCGAGGGCGGCACCTCGACGGGAAGCTTTCATGAGGGGATGAACATGGCCGCTGTCGAGAAGCTCCCGTTGGTCGTGGTGGTCGCCAACAATCAGTATTCCTATTCGACACCCAATGATCGTCAGTTTGCCTGTTCCGATCTTCTTGCGAAGGCGGCAGGGTATGGGGTCCAGGGACACCGCGCCGTCGGCAATGATCTGGTCGATAGCCTCACTGTCATTGGTGAAGCCGTTGCCGCAGCCCGCCGTGGCGAGGGACCCCAGCTTGTGGTTGCGGATCTGCTCAGGCTTGTTGGTCATGGTGAGCATGACGACGCCTCCTACATCCCTGAGGCCTTGAAAAAATCCCCGCTTGGACGGGATTGCCTCGAACTTGCGAAACAGTCTCTTGAGGAAAGGGAGTGGTTGTCCGAAGAGGAGGCTGCTTCCTGGCTCAAAGCCGTCGAAAAAGATGTCGAGGAGACAGCCTCCAAGGTGCTGCGAGAACCAGCTCCGGATCCCACGGAGGAGGACTGGAATGCCTTCGCCTCCCTAGGCAGGAATCATTAGTGCGTAGAACCAAGTGCCCCAGCCCCAATGAGCAGTATCACCTATCTTGAAGCCATACGTCTGGCGCAGCAGAGGGCATTGAAGGAAGATCCGAGGGTCTTTATTTACGGACAAGACATTGGTGTTTTTGGCGGTGCCTTCAAGGCAACCAAGAATCTGGCCAAGGAATTTCCAGGCCGCGTCCTAGATGCTCCGATCAGCGAGGATGCGATGGTCGGACTAGCCATCGGAGCAGCCATTGAGGGGATGAGGCCAATCGTGGAAATGCAGTTCGCCGACTTCTCCACCTGCGGCTTCAACCAGATTGTTAATCAGGCGGCCACGCTTCATTACCGCACCGGTACCCCATGCCCCATCGTCGTGCGTCTGCCGAGCGGAGGGACTCCAGGTAGCGGGCCATTCCACAGTCAGAGCATGGAAGCGATCTATGCCCATTATCCCGGCCTCGTGGTAATGACTCCCGCGACGGTCGAGGATGCCTACACGATGATGCTCGAGGCCATTGCGCTGGAGGATCCGGTGATCTTCTGCGAGCACAAGTTTCTTTACTATCATCTCAAGGCGGAAAAATTGCCGAAGTTTCCCGGTGAAGAACTCCCCTTTGGCAAGGCCCGCATCACTAGGCCCGGTCGGGACGCTACTGTGGTCGCCTACAGCGCCATGGTTCACGAGGCGCTGGCCGCCGCGGAGGAACTCACCCAGGATGGCTACGACATCGAGGTGGTGGATCTCCGAACGGTGAGGCCCATTGATACGGATACAATCCTTGCCTCGGTTGCCAGAACGGGAAGATTGCTTGTCGTAGGAGAAGCATGGCCCTGGGGAGGTGTTGCCGCAGAGGTTGTTGCGCGCGTTGCCACCGAGGGCTTCGGACTTCTGGATGCTCCCCCGCAGAGACTCAATGCGAAGGAGACGCCCGTTCCCTACCATCCAGCCCTCTGGGGCACCCATCGCCCGACGGCTTCCTCCGTGGCCAATTCCCTGAGACAGCTTCTGGAACTCTAACCTGATCCCGCCCATCGCCCACCCGAACCGCCGAC
>DAISZK010000036.1:0-25887 GCA_036824855.1 Chthoniobacterales bacterium
GTGGTTGACGACGCTATCGTGGTCGTCTAGGCAATTGAGCATCACATCGAGGAGGGACTCTCTCCGAAGGATGCTGCTGCCAAGGCGATGGAGCAGGTGACGGGACCTTTGGTTGCCACGGCGCTGATTCTTTCTTCGGTCTTCATTCCTACGGTCTTCCTCCCCGGCATTACTGGCGGTCTCTATCAGCAGTTTGCGCTCACTATATCGATCTCGGTCATCATATCGACCTTCAATGCACTCAGTCTGAGTCCTGCACTTGGAGCCTTGCTCCTGCGACCTCGTAAGGAGGTTGGTGGACCGCTTGGAGCATTTTACCGTGGCTTCAACCGTGTCTTTGATGCTGGTCGTAACAAATATATCGGGGCCTGCAAGTTCCTGCTCCGCAAGTCCTTTATCGCTGGTTTTCTGATTCTCGGGATGGTCCTGCTCTCGGGATTCTTTGGATCGAAGCTTCCAGGATCCTTTGTTCCCGAAGAAGACAACGGCTATCTCTATGCTTTCTCCCAGCTGCCTAATGCCTCCTCCCAGCAGAGAACCGATGATCTTTCCAAGCAAGTGGCCGAGATCGTCAGCAAGATCCCAGGTGTCCAGCATGTGACGACAATCGTTGGTTTCAATCTGCTCTCAGGAGTCCAGAACACCTACAGTGCTTTCTACTTCATCACGCTCAAGCCTTGGGAAGAACGTAAGGGGCCGGGATTAAATGCCTTCGGTCTCCTCCGGACAATCAACCAGAAGATTGCACCGATTCCCGGAGCCATCAACTTTGCCTTTCCGCCTCCGGAGATCCCCGGTATTGGAACCTCCGGCGGCACAACATTTATTCTGGAGGACCGCTTGGGAACCGACCCAACGTTCCTGCCTGCCAATACCTCCAAATTCATGGAGGCTATCAAAAAGCGTCCTGAAATCGGCTCGGTGACAACGACCTATCTCCCCTCGGTACCGCAGGTTTCGATGACCATCGATCCGGCCATGTGCATGATGCTCGGGGTTGATCTTCATGAGGCCTATTCCACACTCCAGGCCTTCCTGGGTGGTGTACCGGTGAATTACTTCAATCGCTTCAATCTCCAGTACTACTGCTACATCCAGGCGGAGGGCTCTTCCCGTACCGATCCTAAGGGGGCTTCACTCTTCTATGTCCGCAACAAAAATGGGGATCCGGTTCCCCTTTCCAGTCTTCTGAGTGTGAAGTCGATCACGGGTCCGGAGTTCGTGATGCGCTTCAATATGTTTGATTGCGCTCAGATCAATATCAATGGAGCTCCCGGGGTTAGCACGGGGCAGGTCATGAAAGCCCTTGAGGAGACATTCAAGGAGACAATGCCTCCGGGTATGGGATTCGATTACTTCGGAATGTCCTTCGAGGAGAAACAGGCAGCTCAAGGAATCCCACCGGGAGCAATCTTTGCGCTCTCGCTACTCTTTGTCTTCCTGATCCTTGCAGCCCAATATGAGAGCTGGTCGCTTCCGATCAGTGTCCTCTTCAGTACTCCGATTGCTGTCTTCGGTGCCGTGGCGATGCTCTTTTTCCGGAAGATGGACAATGATGTTTATGCACAAATCGGTCTAATTATGCTGATTGGTCTTGCGGCGAAGAATGCGATTCTGATTGTGGAATTCGCGAAGGAGGAGGTCGAGAGGGGACGTCCTATCATGGAGGCGGCTCTCGACGCGGCAAAACTGCGCTTACGACCGATCCTGATGACCGCCTTTGCTTTCATTTTGGGCTGCGTGCCACTAGCGATCGCAACAGGATCAGGAGCTGTTTCCCGACGTGTACTCGGCTCGACCGTGGTGGGAGGCATGCTTGCTTCCACACTCATCGCGATCTTCGTCATTCCTGTCTGTTTCTCATGGTTTGAGAAGAAGAAGGTTGAAGCAAAGACTGAAGCCTGAGACTCCCTTGTATCATTACTAAAAGCTCCTTGCCAGCAGGTGAGGGGAGGCCCATAAAAAGAGTTCCTATGGACAACACATCACCTATTCCTCAGTTCCCTGTTCCTCAACTCTCCCGTGGATGGGCGATTGCCGGAGGCATTGCCATGATCCTCCTTGGTTTCTTTGCTCTTGGAGATCAGCTCGTTTCGACGGCTGCCGTGGCCACCTTCATTGGATTCATCTTGATGTTTGGTTGTGCCTTTCACCTGATCAAGGTCTTCACCATCGGGGATTGGAAGAGTCACCTCTGGTATGCCTTGGTCTCCGTTGCCTACGGAGTCGCCGGTTACGTCTTCATCGCCCACCCGTTCAAGGCAGCGATTGCATTCACGCTCTTCCTTGGTTGGGCCATTCTGATCGGCGGGATCTTCCGTATTTTCTTTGCCTTCAAGATGCGTCATCACCGTGGTGCTGCTTGGGTGCTCTTCAGTGCCGTTATTTCCATCATCCTCGGTGGCCTGATTATCTCCCAATGGCCTGCAACGGGACTCTACATGCTCGGACTCTTTCTTGGTATTGAGTTGATCTTTGCCGGAGTGGGTTGGCTCGGTCTTGGCCTCTCTTCGGAGAAGAAATAGTTTTCTCCCGAAGAAAAGTTTTGAAGAAGGGGGCGAGGGCCCCCTTTTTTATTGTTGCTGAATGACTTGGAAAGTAAAAGGCGGACAGTTTTTCTTATGAACTATTTTCCCTCGATCATGAAATCAGGTGCGCGCCGATACTATTTCCTTCCGGTCCTTTTTCTGAATGCGATGACTCTGTTCGCTCAATATTCGTTGGATGTGACCTACGAGTCTCCCGGTGTCTTGAATTCAACGGTCAGCAACTGTCTAGTTCACACTTTCAATGCTGATCCGCTTGGTAGTAGCCCCTCCGTTCCCTGGGCGGGTGTGGGATCGTTCACCAACGTGCAGGTTAAGTCACCGGACCAGTTCGGCGGTGCCGATGCTTCCCGCTATCCGAGCGTTGGGGCCAACAGGACCATGACCCTTGCCCTGAACACACCGCAATCCTATTTCGGAATGTGGTGGTCAGCGGGGGACGCCTACAACTCATTGACCTTTTACAGCGGTACCAATGTCGTGGCCTCCTTTACCACCTCAATCCTTACCTCCCTACTTTCGACGAACTTTAACGGCATGCCTGTCATGGCAACGAATGGTGCTGGTCAAAATCCCGGAGCCAACTCAAGGGAGAAGTATGCGTTCATTAACTTTTACGGACTGGGGGGCACCACCTTCGACACGATTGTTGCGAGTCAGGGAAAGTCAGCCGCCTTTGAATCGGATAACTGGACGGTTGCAACGAATTATGGGGGAAGCAACGGGGTGACCGGGACACCTGCGGCAAATTACGAGACGACTACCAATGGCATCACCATCACCAATGCCATCATTGTCACGCCGGTTATCCTTACCAACAATGCCATCGGTGCGAATACCATCAATATTCTGCCTCCGAGCACTGTATTTCCAACCGGTGGATCCGTTAGTGGCAGCGGAACAATCACCGGAAATGTGTCTAACGGCGGCGCGATCTCCGGTAACGAGACGATCAATGGAAACGTCACCAACGGAGGCGTGATTTCCGGTAACCAGACGATCAACGGGAACGTGAGCAACGGTGGCGCGATCATTCCAGCAGCCACGAACGGCCCTATCATCATCAACGGAAATCTGACCGATACGACCAATAGTTCCATTGTGATCGTGGTGGATAACTCAACCAACCATGGACAGATTGATGTGAATGGAAAGGTCTCCAATGCCGGCACGCTGGATATCATCGGCAATCTCAATTATGGCGATCAACTCAACATCATCAACGCGAGCAACGGGATTTCGGGGACTTTCAGCAATGTCGTGACTCCGTCCGGTTACCGGGCCCGGTTGGAAAGCAATACCGGCAGCGAGTCGGTCATCATCGCCCCGGTGAGCTATACTCAGGTAGCCGGTAATCAAAACCAGTCTAATGTCGCTAGGGCGTTGGATACTTTCATCTCCGCCGCCTCGGGGGACAAGATGACAATCTCGACCGCTTTGGACAAACTGACATCGCCCCAATACCAGCAGGCCTTCAATGCCATCATGCCAACCATGTACCAGTCTTTGGCAACGATCGCGTTCAATCTGGCGAATGCCCAGAATATGGAGTTATTCCAGAGGCTTTGGGGGGTTCGGGTCAGCGGAACCGGTTTCTCCATGTCAGGGATTCCCGAAAACACTCCCGTCTATCGGGAGGCTGATGGAAAAAACCCGGTCGATTCTAAAAACCCGGTCTCTGGGAAAAATCCTGCAAGGGATCTCCTCGCACCCAGTGCCGAGAGCCACTGGGGAATGTTCGTGGATGGCAATGGTATCTTCGCCCAGGCCAACAGCGCCAACATGCTCCCGGGATACAATGCGGAGAGTGGAGGTGTCACAGTCGGCCTGACCTATGTCTGGAACCGGAATTTTGCAACAGGCGTTTATTCCGGCTACGAGGGAACCTATGCTAAGTACGGTGCCAACGGAAGCGGTCTCGGTGTTGGAAGCAGCCTCATGGACAATGCCGTTCGCTTTGGATTCTTTGGCACTTATGGGCAGCGTAATAAGGCTGGTGAGCCGGAGGGATTCTATGCCTCGGCGCTGGCCGGGGGAGCCTACAACAACTATCAGGTCACCCGGATCATTGAGTTCCCCAGCCTAAACCGCACGGCCAACAGCTCACCCGGAGCCGGTGAACTCGATACCATGCTCGGCGGAGGATATGATTTGAGAAGGGGAAATTTCATATACGGACCGACAGCCTCCCTCCAGTACACCTATCTGGGAGTCAACTCGGTGAATGAAACCGGAGCACAGAGTCTGAACTTCAACTCGGGAGGCTGGATCAGCTCCAGCATGCTCTCAAGCGTCGGCGCGCATGCGGCCTATAACTGGCTGGCAGGCAGGAATATCGTGGTTGTGCCTCAGATCTCGCTCAACTGGCAGCACGAGTTCATGCAGAACCCCTACGCCATCAGCGGTAGCCTCGGGGGAACCAGTCCGACCTTCAGCAACTGGAGCGCTACCCCGATCCGGGACTTCCTCTACACGGGAGTCGGCTTCACCGTGGAGTTCGAAAAGAAGTGGAACACTTCTTTCTTCTACAACGCTGAAGCAGGTAACTCAGATCTGGTCAGTCAGAACGTCTTCTGGTCCGCAGGGGTCAAGTTCTAGGGAGATCTTCTATTTCAGCCAGTCGGGAAGAGAGACGTTGACCCTGGAGCGGAGCCTTCCAAGGAGGCTATAGAGTCCGAAGAAAGCACGATTCACATAGATCGTGTCGGGTGATCCACGCTGCCCCTTCATCGTCCGGAGATGATCGGCTTTTCGGTTCTCTTCTCCCATGTCGTAAATCGCCTTCAGGAACCCTGCATCACCGAAGTCGAAGGTGCCTGAGCGGAAGGGTAATGCGAGGAGATCGAGCCATGTGCGGCAGAGTGTCATGATCTGGGAGATTTCCTTTTCCGTATCGCTCTTGATGATCACATCCAGATCTCGGAGTGCTTCCTCGAGGAGTGCAGGGTTTCCGGGGAGATTCGGATCCAGGAATCGAAACTGCTTTCGGTAAAACTCCTGAGTGATCTGCTTGGTGCATCCGAAATCGAGCACGCAGAGATTATCCTCTGAGACTAGGAAGTTTCCCGGATGAGGATCGGCATGAAAAAGATTCAACTCATGGACCTGATGACTGTAGAAATCCCACAGCGCCTGTCCGATGAGATCGCGTTCTGCCTGAGAGGCTTTGCCATCAGCAAAGCGGTCAAGAGGTTCTCCATCGATCCACTCCATGGTGAGAATGTGTCGGGAAGAGAGTTCCGGGTGATACTTCGGAAAACGGATATTCTCCAGATGAGCTGAGGCTTTCGAGAGATGGAGTGAACGCTCCAGCTCCATGGTGTAGTCGGTCTCTTCGAGGAGACGTGTCTCGACCTCACGGAAATACTGATCCACATCGCGTTCGCGTAGACCGAGCACCCTGAGCGCAATCGGTTTCACGACACGCAAGTCACTCTTGAGACTCTCCGCTACCCCTGGATACTGCACTTTCACGGCGTAATCCTTTCCCTTTTGGGAGGCCTTGTGAACCTGACCGATCGAGGCACCGCTAGCCGCCTCACGACCGAATGTGTCGAATAGATCGAGGGGTTCCTTTCCAAAGTCCCGTTGGAATGTGCGAACCACGAGAGGGTAGGAGAGGGGGGGGACAGAATACTGAGCCTGCACGAATTGATCGGCGTAGGCGCGGGGGAGGAGGTTCTTATCGATGCTGAGCATCTGGGCCAGCTTCAGCGGGCCACCCTTCAGCTTGCTGAAGGTGTCATAGATCGTGGAGGCGTTCTGTTCGTCGAGTTCCCGGGCATGAGCCTCCTGAGAGGAATCGCTTCCTCCGGCCAAGGCGCGCTTCCCGTAGTACTTGAGATAATTGATCCCGACCTTGGCTCCCGTGCCTCCAAGGGCCGCCATGCGGCTGATCGGTGTGCTACGGATCGATTTCTGGGATGTTTTTTTCGCAGTTTTACTCCCAACTTGAGACTCGGAAATAGCGGTCTTTTTTTTCAATTCCTCCCCCCGAAGTGGGCGATCTGAGGAAGTAGAAAGCGGGCTAGATCTGCTGCGGAATCTATGGCCTGGGTGCGAAGCAAATCAAAGGCAAACTCGACTGTCTTCTCGATGAAGGCATCCGTCCGCTCGAATCCCTGGCTATCGTCCTTGAGGAAATACTCGAGAACACTACGCCAGTGAATGTAGAGAACCTCAGGATAAAGATTCCCGAGTGCTCCGCGATGGGCGATTTCTCCCTGATCCATTCCGTGATGGATGAGATCACTGGCAAAATCCTTGAAGCTGTTTTTCAAGCTGTCGAGGGATGTCGGGCGGCAGAGCAGGGTCAGTTTTCCGAAGCGCTGCTCCAGCAGGGAGCGGTGTTCCAGCGCTTCCCCGGTGAAGGCAAAGAGGAATGCAAGGTAGCGTTCCTTGGCCGAGAACGAACTCCACTCTTTGCCAGAGGAAACGGCGGCGAAGATCGATTCAATCCATGCTTTCCAGAAGTGCTTCTCCACAGCATCCAGATTGGGAAATGCCATGTAGAAATCCTTCTCCGAGATACCCAGATCCTCACAAAAACGGTGGACCGAGACCGGTGCGTGACCCTCTTTTTGGAGTGTAGCCATGTAGGCCTCCGAGATCATGGAGCGATGATCTTTTTTCTGACCGATCTTTGGTGCTTTTGAGGATTTCGTGGCCATAGTGATACTGAGAGAATAGCAGATTGCTCTACCGTTGGAAGGAGCTGTTTTTTTGACCCGTCATCCCGTTGCGATTTCATGGTTTTGTTTAAGAAGCGACAGGCAACCTTGACGCTGTAGGGGGCTATTCTCTAGCGTTCCTCTTTCGGATGAGAATAAACGGATTCACTCCAGCTCGCTTTGGGACGCTTTTCATGGCTATCCCTGCAGTTGCCTGCGCTCTGCTTGTGACAAGACTGCATGCCGAGTCCGAGGGACTTGTAAAGTCTGAGGCCATCACCAACACACTGATTTCCTTCGGCACAGCCGCTGACCACCTTGCCGCCGCTGATTCACTGGTTTCCTCAGGAGACACTGAGAAGGCGATCACAACCTATCGCTTCATTGCCAAGACCTATCCGAAGAGCAAGGAGGCACCCGAGGCACAGTTCAAGCTGGCCAAGCAGCTCAATAACAAGGGCGCCCTTGATTCCGCATTCAAGGAATACGAGACCCTCCTGAAGAAATATCCCCAGACTCCGAATTTCGAGGAGTCGGTGGCGGATCAGATCACTATTGCCAATGCCTACCTGAAGGGACTCAAGGTGAAGTTCCTTGGTATTCCGCTGGTTCCCTCCATGGAGAAGGCCGAGGAGATGTACACGTCGATCCTCAAGGTTTCTCCCTACAGCAAGCACGCCGCGATTACGCAATTCAATCTCGGTCTGGCTCTTCAGAAACAGGGTAAGGCGCAGGAGGCGATCGCCGCCTATCAGAAGGTCCTCGACAAGTATCCGAACAGCTCTGCCTGTGATTCCGCAGCCTATCAGGTCGGATATGTCTATCAGCAACTCGGGATGACGGGTAAGTCCCAGGATCTTTCCGCTCTCAAGCAAGCCCAGAACAACTATCAGGATTTTCTTCTGCAATACCCCAATAGTGAAAAAGTCCAACAGGCCGGAGAGAACATGAAGAGCATGTTCTCAAAAGAATCTGCCGACACATTGCGCGTCGCCCGTTTCTATGATTTTAACAAGGATTTCAAGGCTTCCTCTATTTACTACAATGATGTCATTCGTCGCTTTCCCCAGACTGAAGAGGCGACTGCGGCGAAGAGTCGACTTGATGAACTCAAGGCCCTGTATGGGGAGGATGCATTGCGCGTCGGGCAGGAGCGCCCTGAGAATGGAGAGCGTCTCGCCGAGCGCCGTCGTCTCCAGGCACAAGTCGAGTCTGCAGCCCTTGCAAATTATGACGGTCCTCCGAAAAAGGATATCGTACCGGAGGAGGCCTTACCTTTACCTCAACCCAAGATGAAGGGTGATCTGCGCGACACACAGCCTATTCCCTTGCAGGAGCCTCCTTCCCAGACACCCCCGCAGAGGACTCCTCTATCGCCATGATTCTGAACTTTCGATACCTGCTACTGATCCCCCTCTTTGTTGCTCTGGGGGGGTGCGGATATCATCTAGGAGAAATCAAGCCAACGCCGATGCGTCGTGTCTCAACGATTGCCGTCAATACCTTCAAGAACTCCACGCTCCTTCCCCGACTTGAAGCTCAGACGGCAGATGCTGTCGTTAAGCAGTTCCAGAAGGATGGTACCTACCAGATTGATTCTGCCGACCGGGCTGATGCCATTGTTGAGGGTATCATTGTGAGCGTGGATAAGCAGCCGATGCGCGTCTTTTCAAGCAACGTGCTTCAGACTTCAGAGTTTGAGCTTACCCTGAAGGTCAGCTACCGCGTGATCGATCGTGTTTCTGGTGCTGAACTGATGAAGGGTAATGCGGTGGGAGTGACGCCATTCTTTACCGAATCCGATCTCGTCAATTCCGACCTCGTGACTACTCAGAACATGAATTATCCGATCGCAGCCCAGCGCATGGCCGAGAGTCTAGTAAGCAGGGTTTCCGAGGGATGGTAAGTTGAAAAGCCTGAGGTCAGAAGGATGATTGATGGCACTTCTGACTCTTGTCCTCTTGTGGAGGATGCTTCTCTCGACCTGAATTTACCTCTGGAAGACGAGTCCCTTCTGATAATCAAGGGCAAAACGAGGGCACCAACAGAACTTCTTTCCCTCACGCTCATTGCCACGCCGATTGGCAATTTGGGGGATCTGACGTTAAGGGCGATCAAGGCGCTCCGTTTCTGTGATGGAGTGATTGCAGAGGATACAAGGAGGGCCGGACAACTTCTTTCCCATTTGGAAATCCGCAAGCCGCTCATTAGTTTCCATGAGCATAATGAGGAGAGGCGCCTACCTGAGTTGATAGCTCGTTTAAGGAATGGTGAAAAACTTTGCCTGGTGACAGATGCCGGGACTCCCTCGGTGAGTGATCCGGGATTTCGTCTTGTCAGGGAGTGTATCAAGGAGAAAGTCGCTTACACCGTCCTTCCCGGCCCCAGTGCTGTCACCACGGCGATTGTTGGAAGCGGTCTGCCTCCCGTCCCTTTTCATTTTGGCGGTTTCCTTCCTTCGTCAGGTTCGGGGCGCCGATCGGAACTGCGTCGGGCGCTTGGACTTGGCATGACCGGGATTTATTTTGAATCTCCCCATCGGTTGAGTGCCTGCTTGGCAGACCTTGTCGCCCTAGCTCCGGAGAGCCGACTTTGTGTCGCTAGGGAACTCACCAAGATCCATGAAGAGTACCGTCATGGATCTCCGGCAGAACTTGCCGCTCACTATGCTGAAAACCCTCCACGCGGTGAGATCACGCTGGTGATCCATTCCTCTACGGGAACTCAGGAAGAAGCCCGTGAGGAGAAGCGTAAGAAGAGCTATTCGGAAAAGACGCCCATCCCCCGGAACTTGGCGTAGCGTTCTTCAAGAAGCTTTTTCATCGGGATCGCCTTCAGGGCCGTGATCGCTGCCGATATCGTCTCGGTAACTGTAGCGTAGATCACAGCAGGATCACGATGCGCACCACCCAGGGGCTCTGGAAGGACACCATCGACCAGTCCGAACTCCTGCAGATCATCGGCAGTAAGTTTCAGTGCGGCTGCGGCCTCGGGAGCATGTTTGCGATGCTTCCAGAGAATGGCCGCACATCCCTCCGGGGAGATCACCGAGTAGTAGGAGTTCTCGAGCATGAGAACGCGGTCAGCAACCCCGATTCCGAGAGCGCCTCCGCTGCCACCTTCACCGATAACGATTGAAATAATCTCCGTCTTGAGAACCATCATTTCCCTGAGATTGACGGCGATCGCCTCGGCAATATGCCGCTCCTCCGCGCCGACCCCTGGGTAGGCGCCCGGTGTGTCGATGAAACAGACAACAGGAATTTGAAACTTTTCGGCAAGGCGCATGAGACGCAGGGCCTTGCGGTACCCCTCTGGATGTGGACTGCCGAAATTACGGAGCACATTCTCCTTCACATCGCGGCCCTTCTGCTGACCGATGATAACGCAGCGGTGGCCTCCGATGCGACCGATGCCTGCTGGCATCGCCTTATCATCGCCAAAAAGTCTGTCCCCGTGGAGTTCGACGAAGTCGGTCACACAGGCATTGATATAATCGAGAAAATAAGGACGCGTCGGATGACGGGCTATCTGGACTCGTTGCCAGGGGGTCAGGTTCCCGTAGAGCTTCTTGCGCTCCTTCTCCAGATCCTCACGCGCAGCTACCAGAAGCGGATCCTCGGAGTGGCGCTTCTCCGCCAGTTCGGCAACTCGGCGTTCGAGGTCGGCAATCGGGAGTTCAAAATCGAGAGGTTGTACATTCATGGGATGTGATGCTGGATAGCCTAGGGTACTTCTACGAAAAACTTATGTGAATCAGTGAATGATGACGGGAGTATTGCGCGAAACGAGCGGAAAGATCTCCAAGAGATCCTCTTTGGAGAGCACATAGCCCGAAGGAAGGGGGAGGGATGATGGAGCGGATGTGGTGATTGAGGCATTCGTGGCAGTCTGAGTGACCTGATTGGTTTGGTTGACTGGGGGATGAGCAGGAGCTGGAATTTCAAATCCGACAATGGCGGGATTCCCCGCGAGAAGAATGATTCGCTCGCTCTGGGCATAAGTCTTGTCTCCGAAAGCAACCCTTTTGCTTCCAGAGGTGGCAATCTTGTCCAGGATCTTCGAGTTGATGGCAGGAACGGCCTTTGAGGGAGGAGTCGGCGAGGAGAGTAATGTGTATTCCTTCACGAAAACCCCATTATCGATAAGAGTTAGGCATTTGGCAGAGCGATCGAGTTCGAGAGATGTCTTCAGTGAAGGAATGACAAGTTGCTGGCCAATCTGGAGATTGATACCGGGAAGGCTATTGGCCTTCTGGATCAGTTCGGCATTCGACTTCTGCTTGGCGGCGATCTTCGCGAGCGAATCTCCTTTGGCCACCGTGTAAGTGATGACCTCAGAATTCCCTGAGGGTTGGAACAGCAGGGTAAAGTTAGCGTTTCCCAGTTCTTGGCGCGCCTCCTTCAGGAGGGGAGATTGGGGGTGGGAGTCGATCCAAGCCTTGAGACCATCACGAGCCCCGGCATTGTCTCCACTGGCCCGGAGGGATTTCAGACGTTGGAATTCATGGACGCCAGGATCAGGAGTGGGCGTTGGAGTAGCGGCGATGGCTGCAGCTTTCTCTTTTTTTTCCACCCGACCCGGCTTGATAAAGAGTTCATAGCCGAAATATCCGGCAGAGCCAAAAATCAGAATGCCGAGGATAAGAAGGGTCAGGGTTTTGAAAGTGCGCATAAATTTGGCTCTAGTATCAGAGGAGTCCGCGTCGTTTCCATTCAGCTAGGTTCCCAGCTGCGGAATGCTGGATGAGATCCATGGTAAACTTCATCAGGCAGACTTCCCAACCTTCGTCCACACCCTCGATGAGGGTATCCATCGGATCATCATCGCGACGCAGTTGCTGAGTCAGTCGGTCGATGACATCATCCTTGTGTTCCCTCAGGATATTCTCCGAGTAGTCCGTTTTGCGAAGGGAGAACCCATAGCGAAGAAAATGGAGATCTTTTTGTTCCTCCATCCACCCCGCGAAGTCGCGGGCTTTGTCGCCGAATCCCTCCAGGATCAGTTTGCTCACATATTGGGGAGCCAGGATCCTGGGCCTTTCCGCATGGATCATCCCCTGACGGAGACGAACTGTCCCGACCTCGTCCATCGGCTCGGTGACAAGACGGAAGCGAAAGCTGGTTTGGCCATAAGTCTCAATTGCAGTGCTTGGAGGCACGACAACACGCGTATTCTCCATCGCGTAATTAAAATCATCTGACTTGATCATCAATAAGACCACATACCCTAAGGCTTCGGCGGAAAAAGGTCAAAAGAACGATGATCTGCCATCGCACCTAAACTTCTGGCATCATTACCCTGCCTGAAGTCCACGATTTGACACACATCAATTTTCGGGTTTCCATAAGCAGATGAATCGATTTCTTCCCATCCTTCTGCTTCCGCTCCTTTTGCTGGGGGGTTGTTCTCAACTCTCCCAGGTTTCCGTCTATGACAACCCAGCCTTCAAGCCCAAGGATCCTTCCAAGGTGGTGGTCAAGGTTTCCCTCTCAAAGCAGATGGTCTACGTCATGGAGGGGAATCGCCCTCTTCTCGTCACGGCCTGCTGTGTCGGCGATGCAGCTCACCCCACTCCGAAAGGAAATTTCTCCGTGCTCAGCAAGAATCGTGACAAACGCTCCGGTGAATACGGCTTTGAGGTTTTGAATAAGATGATCCATGCCTGTTCGCGCGGCCAGGCGCATGGTTCCTATGTCGGTTATCCGATGCCCTACTGGGTGGAGTTCACTCCAGGGTATGGATTTCATCAAGGATGGGTGTGGCCCATGCCTCGGAGTCACGGATGCATCCGCATCCATGCGAATGATGCGGGAAAGTTCTACCTTCTTGTGCGCGATGGAACACCTGTGAGGATCGCAACTGCCCAGCCTGAGGATGCAACTCTTGGCGCTAATCATAAGCGGCCTCAGGATTATAATGATCCGGATCTTCCTTCCGAACTCCTGACAGCCCAAAAATATTTCGAGCAACTGAAGGTACCCTTCCTCCAGTAGTCCCCCTTGTGAGCGTCGCTCCCACACCCAAAGTGAACCTCCGGACTCCGGAGGTGATGGCTCGGGTGCAGGAGCAGGTCGAGCATCACTACCACAGCACTCTCGTCGAGAGAGTGCGTGCCGAGGGATCCGTTCTCCAGGTTGGGAAAACAACCCTCCGCTTGGCCAAGCAGTTTGGCTTCTGCTACGGCGTCGAGCGCGCGATCGATCTTGCCTATGCCGCGCGCAAGGTATTCCCCCAAGCCCGCCTCTTTCTGATCGGAGAGATCATTCATAACCCCGAGGTGAATGTCCAGATCGCCGCCCTCGGGATCAGGAATCTCCTCGATGAATCAGGTCGACCCCATGTCGAGGATCTTGGGCCTCAGGATGTTGTCATCGTCCCCGCCTTCGGCGCGACAGTTACTCTGGTTGAGGAGATCAAGCGTCACGGCTGCCATATTGTCGATACAACCTGTGGCGATGTGATGAGCGTTTGGAAGCGCGTCCGGCAGAACGCCTCTGAGGAGGTCACCTCCATCATCCATGGCAAGGCCTCCCACGAGGAGACCCGCGCCACGGCCTCGCGCGCCCTCGGCACAGGCAACGGGCGTTACCTGATCGTCCTGAACCTTGAGGAGACCGACCGTGTCTGCGACTTCCTCCTGGGGAAAGTGAACAGGGAGGAGTTTCTCCGGGAGTTCGACGGCCGCTTCTCCGAGGGATTCGATCCTGATCTTCATCTACAACGGATCGGTGTCGCCAACCAGACCACCATGCTGCGCGAGGAGACCGAAGCCGTGCAGAGGAAACTGAAGGCCGCCATCATAGAGCGTGATGGGAGTGCCTTGAACTTCCGCTTGTTCGACACCATCTGCGGTGCCACTCAGGAACGACAGGATGCACTGAAGGAACTCTTGAACCAATCGCTGGATCTCCTGCTCGTGGTGGGGGGCTATAACAGCTCCAACACCACCCATCTCGCCGAGATGGGTGAGCAGCTTGTTCCTACCTACTTCATTCGGAATCAAGAGTGCCTTGAGAATGCCGGCCTGATCCGTCACTTCGATCTTCATGAGAAGCGGGAGATTTTATCATCAGTCTCCTGGCTCCCCGAGCAAGGAGTGGAGGCCCGGATCGGAATCACAGCGGGTGCCTCCTGTCCGAATAACCTCATCGAGGAAGTTATGCTTCGGGTGCTAGCCCTTCGTGGTGAGAAAATTTAGTTTAACCCGGATTTTGCGATAGCGTGCTGGCAACAGGTTTGGGTGCTTCACCTGGTTGGTGAGTCTCTGGGGAGTTAAAACGTGAAAGCGTTAGAATGTTAAAAAGTGGGAAATATCTCAGAGAGCGACTCTTCACGGGTCTTAACCTTTTAACCCAATTCCTATTCCCGGGGTCGGCTTCTAATGCAAATTTTGGGTTAAACTATTAGACCGTTCAGATGATGGACTGTTTGAGGGATGGATGCATAATAACCAGAAGGCTGGATAAAACCTAAGAGCCTTCAGTCTGAACCCCTAATTCCCTTCTGCATGATCATCACTCCATCCCAGATGAAAGCAGCGGAGGAGGAGGCTTTCAGAAATGGAGCCACTCCCGAGGGACTGATGGAGGTTGCGGGTGAGGGGATTGCGCGGTGCATCGGAGAGTTTTTTCCGGAGCCCGGCACGGCGGTGCTTTTCTGTGGAAAGGGTAACAATGGTGGCGATGGCCTTGTGGTTGCGAAGCATCTTATCTCATGGGGATGGAGGGTGCTAATACGCCTTTCTGCGACCGAGTCGGATATGGCTGAGCTACCCCTGATGCATCTTCGCTCACTTCAGGGTGGGGAGATTATTTCATCCATACCATCGATCTCCGGGCAACAACTCCTCCTAATCGACGGCCTCTTGGGGATTGGTTCCGTTGGTGCTCCGCGAGGTGCAATCCAAGATCTGATCACTGAGATGAATGCACTGCGGAGCAAATCAGGAGGTTTTACCGTGGCCGTGGATCTTCCCTCAGGATTAGATGCCTCGACCGGAGAGATTCCCGGAGAGTGCGTGCAGGCTGATCTCACAGTGACACTTGGTGCCGTGAAAACCGGCTTGGTTGCCGATACCGCGACACCTGTCGTGGGTCGACTCGCCTTGGTGGAGCTGCCGGGAGTCACCATTGCGGGCGGCGATCCAGCAAGTATTTCCACATCCATAACACTCCGATCACTCCTCCCAACCCGGAACTTCGATTCCTATAAAGGGACCTATGGACACATCGGCATCCTTGCCGGATCGTCGGGCTTCCTCGGTGCGGCGAGGCTTTGTTCCTCAGCGGCGGTTCATGCCGGTGGAGGCCTTGTGACCCTCTATGCACTGCCAGATTGTCACGACCTTCTTGCCGCTACCTGCATCCCGGAGGTCATGGTTCAGCGGATTGCTTCCTACTCCGATATCCCGACTGACAGACTCGATGTCCTGGCACTTGGCCCAGGTCTTGGGCCTGAGTACCATGAGGAATTGAGAAGACTGGTTCGAAAGAGTCGGATTCCGTGTGTCGTTGATGCCGATGCTTTGAATGCTGTGGCCTCAGACCCCTCACTCCTAGCGCAGTGTGCCGGTCCCCGTCTTCTCACACCTCATCCCGGTGAGATGGAGCGACTCTGCCCCAGAGCGGGGAAGACCCGTCGGGAATGGGCGTCGGAGTTTACTCAGAAGTATCCGGTCACCCTCCTTCTCAAAGGATCCAGAACAATCACTGCAGAGCAGGGAATGCCTCCGGTTTTCAACAGCACCGGAAATCCGGGCATGGGGAGCGGTGGGATGGGTGATGTCCTGACCGGTGTCTGCGCCGCATTGATCGGTGGGGGGCATTCCTGCCGGGATGCCGCCATGCTGGGGGCATGGATTTGTGGCCGAGCTGCAGAGATTGCCATCTTCCATGGCACCAATTCTCAGGAATCACTCTCCGCCTCCTCGGTGATCGCTAACTTGGGGTTGGCCTGTTCTTCGCTTAGGTCAGGGGACTTCTAGGATGATAAATCGATCGTCTGACCTGGGGGAGGGGCGATGACTTTTGTCTCGGGGAGGGCGCAGTAAAGCTCTCTCTTGAACCATTCGATGGCTGGATCGTCGCCATGAACCAGGAGGATGGTCTTAGGTCTGACCTTGATCGCATAGGAGAGAAGATCATTCCTCTGGGCATGCGCACTGAAGGTGAAGACCTCCCGGTGACAGTGGAAGGGGACAGCTGCTCCTGCTGAGGTAAGCTGCACGTTGCTTCCCTGTTCGGCATTCCTGACGTGCCCCGCTGGGGAATTCGGGTCCGCATAGCCAACAAAGAAGAGATACTGGGAAGGATCAGGCAGCACCTTTCGTGCGAAGATATTGGAGAGTGTATTCTCGGTCATCATGCCGCTTGAAAGAGCATAGATGGCTCGCTTTCGAGGATTAAGCGACTGGATCTCAGCACCACCTGCGACATAGGGGGCGACCTCGTACATTAGACGAAGGTTGGGGAGTCTTCTCGGCACCTGCGCTGCCATGGTGTCATAGACGGCAGTGATCTTGCTACTAAGCCCTCCGACGTAGAGCGGGGTGGGGGGTATGATCCGTTCTCTCTGCATCTGCCAGAGTAAGGCCATAACCTCTTGTGTTTTTCCGAGCGCAAAAACCGGAATGGTCACACTGGCTCCTTCCTCAAGAGCCGAGGCGACGGCTTTTGCGAAGCGGACCTCTTCCTTCGCCCTTGTGAATCCTTCGGGCACAGGGGCGTTACCCCGGGTCGTCTCCATCAGAAGAACATCGATAGGTTCTTCGGGAAAGCGAGCGCCGGTCTGGATCGTCTGATCCTCAAAATTCACATCGCCGGTATAGAAGAACTTCTTCCCTTCTGAATGAATCATCACACCGGCGGATCCGAGGATGTGCCCCGCGTCATGGAAGGTCACGGTCGTCGAGGCACTCCCTCCACCGACCCGTTCACCATCGAGAGAAAGAGAGCGCTCAAGTGGACAGTGTCTCCACATTCGGGATGCCAGTTCGATAGCACGGTGACTGAATAGAGGGTAGTCGACGAGATTCAGTTCCTCCTGCTGGCGGTTCATCACATTGACCGAGTTGTGGAGCATGATGTCGGCGATCCTCGCCGTACCGGTTGTCATGAGTACCGGCATGCCCGGTTGACGTGATTGGAGTAGGGGGAGACATCCGACATGATCCTGATGCGCGTGGGTAAGGATCGTGGAGCGGATCGATCCATTATGGATCTCCTCCAGCATCGGGGTTGCGTCATGGCCGACATGCTCTGGATGCATTCCACAGTCGAGGATCACGGAGCCTTCGGGAAGGTCGAGGCGATAGCAGTTGGAACCAATTCCTCCCCCTCTCGTGAGATTCGTGAAGCGCATAAAGGTCTATTCTAAGAGATGGGCTTCACAACCAGCGAGGGCAATCTCGGGCAAGATACCTCCTCTTCAGACTTATGAGGAGGAGACTTCAAATTAGACTGCAACTTTTTTGCACCGATGGTTTTATATGAATAATGTTCTCCCCGTTTCCTGAAAAGCTTTGGGATAGGAAAATGGCTGCCCATCTGCTCGATAGAGCAGGATTTGGCGGTACGCCTGCAGAGGTCGATGCCCTAGTGGGCATGGGACCCGAGAGGGCTGTTAACTCCTTCATCAATGCTGATGATGACAGTGATCTGTTTCCAAGGCCCGAATTGCTGATGCCTGAGCAAAGACTTGTGTACAAGCAGCGTGAAAAAGCCGCAGCAACGGAAGATGAACGCCGGGAAGTCAGGAAGGAGTTGGGTAAAGCGGAGGCAGCAACGATGCTCGAACTCCGTCTCTGGTGGCTCAATAGGATGCGTTACACAGCTGCCCCCCTGCAGGAGAAAGCAACTCTCTTTTGGCATGGTCATTTCGCTACCAGCAATCAGAAAGTGAATGACTCATACTTGATGTGGCAACAGAACGATACCCTTCGTCGTTATGCCCTCGGTAAGTTTCCTGATATGCTGAAAGCGATGTCTCGTGATCCAGCTATGATTCGCTGGTTGGATCTCGGTGATAGCCGCAAGGACCACCCAAATGAAAACTTCGCTCGAGAGGTGATGGAACTCTTTTCTCTGGGGGAGGGGCATTACACGGAAAAGGATATCCAGGAATCAGCACGTGCCTTCACCGGATACCGCATTAATTACGAGAAGGGACAGTTTCACTTTAAGGAAAAAGATTTCGATTCGGGAACAAAGACCTTTTTCGAAAAGACCGGACCTTGGACTGGGGATGACATTATCGACGCCATTGTTTCCCAACCCCAGTGCGCACGTTTTATTGGAAAAAAGCTCTGGGTCTTTTTCGTAGCCGAAAATCCCTCAGAGGAAACCCTCAGTGGTATTGCGGAGCTTCTCCTCTCCAATGGCTACGACATCGGTGCCACGCTTTCGACGATTTTCAAGAGTGCCGCATTCTACTCTCCGAAAGCCGTGCATCATCAGATCAAGAGTCCCATCCAGTGGATCATGCAGACGACCAAGATGCTGGAGATCCCTCTTCCGGATGCCCGGGTTCTGGAGAACTCCCTTGCATCCCTCGGTCAGGTCATTTTCGCCCCTCCGAATGTGAAGGGGTGGGATGGCGGCAGGGCCTGGATCAGTGCCTCAAACCTTCTTTATCGATACAACCTTGCCGCTTACCTGCTTAGCGGTAAGGCTCGTATCCTTGGTGGCGGTAATACCAAAACAGCAATGATTCCGCTGAAAACCATAGCCCCGACAAGCGTTCGGGGAAGCTCTGATCAGCTCCTTGATGAGCTGTCTTTCCGTGTCTTTAACTACCCGCTCCCTCCCAAGGATCGAGCCACCTATCTGACCTTTTTGGAAAAGCATTCTACTCCCTACGCCGATGATACGGTCCGGGATCTGATGCAACTCATGATGAGTACGCCCGATTATCAGCTGACATAACTCCGTTCAGTGTCATCTTATCCTAGAGTTTCAACTCCTCACCATTCCCCCGAATGAAATCCCCAAAAGAACAAACTCTCCACACGAGACGAGACTTTCTCAGGACATCGGTTCTGGGAGGGGCGCTCGCCTATACGGTTCCACTCTTTCTTGAAAAGACCTTCCTCTGCCTCGACACCATGGCAGCCGCTACTTCAGGACAAATCACCACGGGTAAGGATGGCACGATCCTAGTTGTTCTCCAACTCGCGGGAGGCAATGACGGTATCAATACACTCGTTCCCTACGGGGATGATGCCTACTACAAAGCCCGTCCCAAGATCGCCATTCCAAAAGCCGACATCCTCCGTATCAGTGACTACGCAGGGCTTCATCCGAAGCTAACCGGAATCCACGATCTCTATGCCCAAGGATGTCTTGGTATGGTTCAAGGTGTGGGGTATCCGAATCCGAATCGTTCCCACTTCCGCTCGACGGAGATCTGGCAGACAGGGAGCGATGCTGACAAGAATGAGTCCCAAGGATGGCTTGGCCGATACTTTGATAATTGCTGTCAAGGGAGTGATCCCTCATCCGTGGGAGTGGCTATCAGCGGTCAGACTCCCCAGGCCTTTGCCTCTCCAACACCCAAGGGGGTGGCATTCAGCAATCCTGAACAATTTCGCTATATGAGTGAGGCGGCCAGCGATCCAGCCTCTGCCGATATGTTCATGCGTCAGATGAATCAGCCGACCGATGCGGGACACAATTCCCTGAGTGAGAACTCAGGAGGCTCGATCGGAATGCTCTCTGGACCTGCGGACGATGACGGTAGCACCGTTGAGTTTCTTCAGCGAACAGCTCTCGGTGCCCAGATGAGCAGTGACAAGATCCTGGCCATCACGCGAAAGACGAAGAGCTCAGTTAATTACCCTCAATCACAGCTCGGAAATAGTCTCAATCTGGTGGGACGCCTGATTGCCGGAGGATTGCCCACCCGTGTCTATTATGTCTCCCAGGGAGGATTTGATACCCATGCCAACCAGTTGCCCTCCCATGAGAGGCTGATGAGTGATTTAAGCGCAGCGACAACTTCCTTCGTTCAAGACTTGAAGGCACAAGGAAACTTCAATCGCGTCCTGATGATTTCTTTCAGCGAGTTCGGTCGCCGTGTCTCTGAGAACGCTAGTGGCGGTACCGATCACGGGGCCGCAGCTCCACTCTTTGTGATGGGTGGGGGGGTCAAACCAGGTCTCTATGGAAACTATCCCAGCCTCACTGACCTCCATGACGGAGATCTCAAGTTCGGTACCGACTTCCGATCCGTCTATGCCACAGCACTGGAGAAATGGCTCGGGGCGCCGAGTGAGATGGTGCTTGGGAAAAAATATCCGCTCTTACCGTTTATTTAGGAACCATCCCTCGTACTAAGAGCCCAAGGCTCAGTAATGCAGGAGCGAGCCAGGGAATAAGGATTCCATGATTCAAAGCGAAGATGACAGCTGCGAGCGTCGCACCGGCCGTCACGACTGCAAGAATCAGAACGGTAATCCTGCCCCCCCGAACTCCGATTAGGAGTAAAACAATCGATCCCCCGGTAAGGCAGAATTGATTGATCCAGGAGAGGTGTCGCCATGAGAGACGTGATTCTAATTGCTGAAGCGTACCCACGAGCAAACGGTCAGAAGAAGTTCCTATGATCACGGGGGCATCATTCCAGACTGTCTCGAAATCAACGGACTTTTCGCCCCGTTCCTTTTGCTCGATGCTGAGAAGAAAATCTTCCAGAGTCACGGATTTGAGAGAAGTGAGTCCGCTCTTGAGAATGGGAATCATTCCACTCTTTATAAGAAAGATCGGCGTATGATGCGGAACGACGAGAAGCCTTCCAGCAAGAACCCACACAGGTAAGTCGTGATTCACTGAATCCCCGGCAGCGTTGTAGATGATTTCCCGCAAGACCTCCCACCAGACCGATCCAAGAACCTCTCCATTCTTTGTTTGGGCGAAGAGTTGGATGCCGAGAGGTGGGAGGGTTGCTATCGGAAGGAAGCATCCTTCTTCCTTGTTAGATAGTTTCCCGGCGACACGTTCCAAGCTCAAGGGGTCACTGATCCATGTCGGGGGATCATAGCGGCAGAGGGGCACGGAATGATACTCTGTGACTGGGGAAGATTCCCGTGCCTGAATAACATGAATACCTTCGGCACTGAGCGTGTGGAGAACCCCTGGGAGGAGTGATGCCGATTCCTGATCCAGGATCACTTTGCCGGCTATTAAGATCTGTGCAGGGTGGAGTTTGCCCAGTCCACGAAGAGCCATGGCCAGGTCAAGGGATGCCAGAGATCCGTCATTGGAAGGAAGTTCGAGTAACTTGAGAGCGGGTTTCGGAGGAAGCTTTGGCAGAGTGGATAATGGAATCTTCTGAAGCAGTCGCTCCTCAAGAGGCCAAGTGAGTCCGAGCAACTGAATGAAGCCGGCTAGTAAAATCATCGAGCAGAAAGCAACGATCAGAAAAGGGGAGAAGCTCCCGGGATGACTCCGAACTAAAGGAGCTATGGGCTCTTTGGTTCCATCATTTTCCTTCAGATAATAAAGTGCCATGACAATTAGATGCTGGGGGATGGAGTAAGAGGGCCTAAAGCTACTCTTGGGATTCGCGGATCAAAGCTTCGGCATGAGCTTTTGCCGAAGCGGTGACGCCTCCGAGCATTCTAGCAATCTCAGAGATGCGGTTGGATCCCTTTACTGCGGAAAGGGTCGTTTCGGTGCGCCCTTCATGGACAGACTTGATGACCATGAACTGCGACGAGGCCGCTGCTGCGACTTGGGGGAGGTGAGTAATGCAGAGAACCTGATGACCCGACCCTAGCTCCCGCATCTTCCCTGCCACCATGGTGGCGATCTCTCCGCCGACATTTGCATCGATCTCGTCAAAGACGAGCAGTGGAATCTTGTCTTGTCCGGCGAGCGCCGATTTGAGCGCCAGCATGACGCGTGAGATTTCGCCACTGGAGGCGATGGAACGAAGATTCTGAACCGGTTCACCAGGATTTGGCGCAAAAAGAAACTCGGCAACTTCACCCCCATCGGGTCCTGGCTCCTCTTGCTTTTCGAGAGATATTTCAAATCCGGCCTGCTTGAAGCCGAGATCGGCCAGTTGACGTGCCACGATCTTCGAGAGCTTGCCTGCTACCTGAGTACGTTTAGCTCCCAGTTTCTCAGCTGCAACAAGGAGTCCGGCTTTGGCTTCAGAAACTTTTTTCTCCGCCGCTGATTTCAAGCCCTCAAATCCGGAAAGTTTTTCCAGTAAAATGGCTGATGAGGCGCCCCGTGCGATGACATCAGAGAGCGAAGGTCCATACTTTCGACGCAGTGTCGCCAGCAGATTCAGACGATCCTCCAGTTGCTGAAGCTCTGTTGCATCGACCTCAATGGTTTCTGCATAATCACGGAGATCAGAGATCAGGGAATTAAGATCACCCGTGATCCTCTCCAACGTCTCCAGGTGGCAGGAGGAACGCTCATCCAGTCGGCCGAGTTCCCTGAGCAGACGCGCGGTCTCCGAGAGTGCCGGACTTGCACCGCGATCCTCATCGTCGAGACGGGTAACTGCTGATGCAGAGAGTTCGATGAGTCGGCGACTATTCGATGCAGCCCTGTATCTGGCATTCAGTGACTCTTCCTCTCCCTCGAGCAGATTTGCGGAGATGATCTCGTCAACCTCGAGTCGCAGTTGCTCGATCCGCTCCATTCCTCCTGCTGATGCCTCGAGGTCTTCCAGATCTCGTTTGGCGGCAAACACGGCGTCACGGCATTCCAGATAAGCTTCTCTCAGAGGCAATGCTTCGCAGTATCGATCCAGAAGGAGTGTCTGCTCACGCCTGGAAAAAAGGGATTGGTGATCGTGAGGGCCATGAAGATCGACGAGTCGGGTGCCGAGTTCCTTCAAAACCGAGAGATTGCAAGGACTCCCATTAATGAACTGGCGTCCCGAGGTTCCGCTACCTTCCGCGGCGATGGTTCTCTTGAGAATCAACTCACCCTCCTGGCAGGGATCGATCCCGGATTCTTCAAGCAATGAATCGATCTCCTTCGTTTCCCCTAAAGAAAAGACGGCCTCGATTCCAGCAGAAGAAGCTCCCGCTCTCACCACACCGCGATCGGCCCGCTCACCCAGTAGGAACTTGAGCGCGCCAAGGATGATCGACTTTCCGGCTCCAGTCTCGCCGGTTACGGCAGTGAAACCGGCAGGGAGTTCCCATTCCAGCTCCTCAACAAGGGCGAGATTGCGGATTCGGAGAGATCGGAGCATGGCCGACATGGGAGATACTATGCCAGTCGGTAAGGGAGAGTTGAAGCGTTCAATTGCAGGGCAGAAAGACTCCGGCCCTTTTAACCTTTTGTAACTTTTTTAACCTTTTAACTTTATCATCATGTCTTCTTTGGAAATTACCTTTCTTGGCACGGGGACATCACAGGGGGTGCCTGTTATTGGATGTGATTGTCCTGTCTGCCGATCCGCCGATGCTCGGGATCAACGCACGAGAACCTCTCTTCTGCTCAAGGCACCGGAATGTCACTTCGTGATTGATACGGCACCCGAGTTCCGGATCCAGTGCCTGCGCGAGCGAGTCACCCGTCTGGATGCTGCCCTGATGACCCACGCGCATACGGATCATATCATGGGTTTTGATGACATGAGGCGCTTCTGTGAGATGGAGGATCGTGCCATGCCTGTCTATGCCTCCGAAGCGACGATGGAGGGACTGAAGGCCACCTTTCGTTATGCTTTCGACGAGCCGCAACCTTGGAAGAACTATCTGCGGTTGGCCCCACAGGTTATTCGAGGCCCTTTTCAACTTGGCGAAACAACGATCGTCCCAGTTGATCTGCCTCATGGGAAATTCACGACCACAGGTTTTATCTTCCTTCGGAAGGGTCGGAAGTTATTGGCTTACTTCACTGACTGTGCGGATGTTCCTCCTGCTGCCATTGATGCGGCTTATGGTGTCGAGGTGCTTGTGCTCGACGCCCTAAGAGAAAGGCCTCATCCCACTCATATGAATTTTGAGCATGCCATGGAGATATCCCGGCTTATCAGTCCCGGAAACACCTGGTTCATCCATCTCTGTCACGAGGTTTCCCATGCAGCAAAGCAGCAGGAATTGCCGGCCGGATTTCATCTGGCTTATGACGGGTTGACATTGAGGGTGGGGGAGTCATGAGCGTCTTGCGCACCGTTCTGATCACTCTCGTTGCAGTCATCCAGACTGCCTGTTTCGCATCTCCTAGTCACTCTGCTCGTGCGGAGGAACTTGGGGCCATTGTTGTGATTTACAATCAAAACGATCCAAGCGCCAAGTCCCTGGCAGACTTCTATTGCATGGAGAGGGGAATAGATCCCACGCATGAGATTGCTCTAACGACTCCACTCAGGGAGGAGATTAGTCGGGAAGAGTACGACTCCTTGATCGCAGCACCCATTAGGCAGGAACTTCTGCGTAGGGGACTGTGGTCGTTCACCCGAGACATGATGAACCGGCCGATTCTCTATGCTTCTTCAGTCCGTTATGCCGCACTCATCAAGGGAATGCCCCTAAAAATAAGACAATCAGAATCCTATCCGGGTGATGCGAAGAACCAACCCGACCCTTATGGAGGAGTTAATGCGGCCTCGGTTGATTCGGAGCTTTCAGTTCTCGGGCTTTTCTCCCCCCAGATTTCGGGGACTCTGAATAACCCGCTCTACACCAATTCCCCGACAGGCATTGCCTCTGATAAGACCAATATTCCTGTTCCCATGATCATGGTCTCGCGACTTGATGCTCCAAGCGATAACGCCGTGAGATCGTTGATCTCTACTTCCATTGCCGCTGAAAAAGCAGGCGTTTGGGGATGGGGTTACATCGACCTTCAGTCATCAACGAACAAAGCCTATGTGCGGGGAGACACTTGGATCCATGAAGCGGGAAGGGCCATGAGAAAAAGCGGAATCCCAGTGATTTCAGATGATCTGCCTGAATCCCTGCAGGCTGGTTTCCCTGTGACTGATGCAGCTGCTTACTATGGCTGGCATGACGAAAATATCGATGGGCCGTTCGCAGACACTGCCTTCCGATTCGTTCCGGGTGCCGTAGCCGTGCACCTTCACTCCTTCAGTGCATCGACGCTCCACGATCCGACAAAGGGTTGGACGGGTCCTCTCATCATGCATGGTGCAGCTATCTCGCTGGGCAATGTTTACGAACCCTACCTGCCATTCACGACGGATCTGGGGATTTTTGCCAATGCCCTGATTACAGGTCATAACCTGGCCGAGAGCTACTACGCTGCGCAGCCGGTTCTCTCCTGGATGAGCACCTGCGTTGGGGACCCTCTCTACCGTCCGTATGCTGGGTATTTGGATCCGGCAAACCAGCCTGAGAGCGTCTGGACAGATTACCGACGTATTATCCTTTCCCATGATGGAGATGTTTTGCGTGCAGCCAAGGAACTCAAAGCCAGGGCCGAAGAGAAAAAGGAAAGTCTGTACCTGGAGGCGCTCGGCGCAGCGCAGATGGATGGGAGAGACTTGATTGGTGCCGAAAAGAGTTTCAAAGAAGCAGCAGTTTTTACGAGTGAGCCAGTCATTGAATTTCGACTCTTGCTGGAACAAGCTCGTGTGCTTGAGAAGCAGGGTCGAAGCGCCGTGGCCATGGAACTCTTGAGAGAAAATATCACCCGATTCAAGACAGCTGACCAACAGTCACTCATCCTGTCGTGGAT
>DAISZK010000036.1:25897-26144 GCA_036824855.1 Chthoniobacterales bacterium
GTCGTGGATCAAGCGCATGGAATCTCCTCCTCCATCTCCAGATCTATCACCTTCGCAGCAATGAGATTTCTTCTTTTCTTGATGCTGGTCGTATCAGCCGTTCAAGCAGCAGATTCTTTGAAGGCTTTTCCTCCTGCAGGAGAGGGAATGAGCCGTTATGTGATTTACCTCCCTAAAATGGAAAATGAGGATTTGTTAAAAGTGCAGTTGATCGTTGGCAAAACAATGAAACTAGATCCCCAGAACC
>DAISZK010000037.1:0-26126 GCA_036824855.1 Chthoniobacterales bacterium
AGGAGAATCCTGAGACCCTCGGTGTCCGCTGCCTGAAGCCCTCCGACAAACCCATCCGCCTCGATCCCTCCAAGCGCTACACCGTCAATGTCGGCTCGGTGGGCCAGCCTCGGGACGGCGATCCCAGAGCCTCCTACGCCCTCTACGACTACGAGCAGCACATCCTTCTCATGCGTCGTGTGGAATACGACATCAAGAAGGCCCAGGCTCGGTTCAGGAAGGCGGGTCTGCCTGCCCACAATGCCTCCCGCCTAGCCAAGGCCGAGTGATGACACTTCCTCTCCCTCTCGACTTCTGGTCTCACTGAAACCTAACAGTCTATTAGTCTTCAGTCTAAAAGCCTATTTTAGGCCTAGGACACCCAGTGACCTGTCTCCCGTGGCATCATCAGCTTCTCTCCTCTTCTTTCTTCCTAATTGTCTAACAGCCTATAGCCTAGAACCTATAACTCACACCAACCTTCAACCCCGTACCGACCATGTCCTCTGAATATTCCGCACCATTCCAAGCCATCATCGACTACCTGGAACTGAAGGATTTCAGCTACACGCCCTACCCTGATGAGCAGCGTGTCTCGCTCACCATGAGCGGCAAGAATGCCAATTACCGTTTTGGCTCCCGGATCACCCACGACGGGGAATATTTCCAAGTCACCGCATTCTACCCCTTCTTCGTCCGCGAGGAGAAGCTACGAACCTCCGTGGCTGAGCTCCTCACCCGTGCCAACTACAACATGCCCGTTGGCAAATTCGAGATGGACATGAAGGACGGCGAGATTCGTTTTCACATAACCCATATTTTTGATGGAAGCTCACTCTCAGCTGAGATCGTGGAGCGTCTCTTCATGACCGCCTACTTCACGATCGACCGGTACTTCCCTGCGTTCATGCAGCACATCCATGCCGGTTACACCCCGGAGGATGCCGTCTTCCATGCCGAACTCGATACCCATGCAGAGACAGTGCAGGAGTCCCCTAAGAAAACCGAGAAGCCCAAGTCCACTCCCTCAGCCACAGCTGAGGAGAAGCCACGCGCCAAGAGGACCTCGCGCAAGAAACCCTTCGGAGACCACGACAGCCCCCAGGGGGATTTACCTCTGTGAGAAGGGATTTTTCCTCAGCTTCTCTCTCCGGGCAACTTCTCCCACCTGCAGACTAACAGGCTTTAGTCTAAAAACCTTTTTTGCGCCCTAGGACACTTGGTGTCCTAAGAAGCTGATACTCTTCTCCCATGCACCCACACCATACGCCTCTCGAGAAACTTGTACTCGTTGTACTGACTTGGGCGGGCATCATCCTTGTGGAATTCTTCATCAGGCGCCGTGAGGAGAGGGAAGAGGACGACAGTAATTCAGGGAGCTGATCATTGTAATTTTGGATTCACAGAGGCTAACGAGAGGAGGGTTTGGTAACCTTGATTTCTACTGATGGTGGAGTTACCTCTTCTGTATGGACCGTACGATCAATCGCAAGTTGGCTAGTAATCCTGTATTTCTGAGGGTGATGAAGGATGCCCTTTCGATTCAGGACCGCTTCTCCGCAGAACCGGTCTATGCAAGAACCGGCAAAGGGTTTCTCAAAAGTTCCGGGGTCAAGGAGATCGCCGCCGCCAAGGTTTCGCGCAAGCCTAGCAAGTCATGAATACGAAAGCGTGGCTTGCTCCCTACACATGGGAGTTCGTCACCGCTCAGAATGCTGTTTTGTGCCAGGCCAAAAGTGCCTTGCACAAGCCCACCTCGGATGGGTATAAGCCGGCAAAGGCACTTTGGGAGCGCAGGCATCTTGAACTTATTTCGCTGGATGAGGCTGTGGAAATCTGCAGGCAATGCCATCGTCTGGCCCCCTTCTGCTTCTATAATGGCAATACCTTTACCGCCATCATTCGCGACGTGATCACGAATCTCGGTCTCAAGGAAGACGAGACCATTCTCTTCGAAGCCTTGCGGGTCACATTGTTGCAGGCGTGGCCTCGGTTGAAGAGACCGAGGCTTTCCGAAAGTTTCTGTCCACCTAGGACACTTGCTGACCTACTGTCGAGATAGACTCCGGACATCATGCCAAGTCTTTCACCTCGCATTTACCTCATGGGTTTTAATTCACCTGTTCATCCTACGTCCCCGAGATCAGGCGATCGTAGTCGGAGTGATGCCCGATCCAGAACCATTGCAGACCATCGGGGTGATCCGTGGCCAGTGCACGGTAGTGAAGTCCAACCCGCACCGAATGAAGAGACCCGATTTTTTTCAGCCGAAGGGAGGGATGCGCGGAGTCGCTCTTCAGCAATGCGAAGTTCTTGTCCGCCAATTCACGAACTGCGTCCGGTAGCCTGTTGTAGGCCTCCCAGAAATCCGGGTCAGCGTAATGATTCAAAGCTGGGTGCAGTGACCCGCTTCGCGGTGCTTTTTGGCTCGTTCCAGCACCTCGTTCAGGCGACCGGCTGCGGCATCACGCTCAATCTGACGGTCCCACTGGTCCGCGACAAACTCTTCAAACCATCCCGAAAAGACGGAAAGCTCCTCGGGCGAGAGCTTCGCCACCGCGTTCTCGATTTCCTGAATGCTCATAGATCGACACTAAGATTGGATTCACTTGAAATCAAGGGCAACGGGTATTCCCGATTCCCCATCCATAACCACCTAATCACATGGATTTGAACTCGCTTGTGCCCACAAGGCTCGCCCCTCAGAAGACTTTCGGGGCTGCCTGCGGCAGTCCAACTCGGCCTTCCCTAAGCCTCGTTTCATCCCATTCATCACCGTGAATATTAAACGATATGGGATTTTTTAGATTCAGAAGATCGATCAAACTCTTCCCCGGGGTTCGTTGGAACTTAGGTTCCAAGAGTTCCTCCCTCAGCATCGGGGGTAGGGGAGCCCACTACACCTTCGGCAGTTCCGGCAGCAGATTCACGGCCGGCATCCCCGGCACCGGACTTTCGTATACGGATATCCATAGCAGTCATAAGCGGGTTGCCGCCCGACACCCTCGTATTCCCGAACCCTCCGAGGAGTGGGTCAGGAATAACCGGGTCAACATGACCCTCCATACCCCCGATCGCCAACTCGGGGAACCCCCCATACGACCTGATCAACTTGATACTATCCGAGGCCTGCTCCCCGACCTGGACTTTTCACAACTCAAAGACTTCGGGGAAACGCAGGCAGATAACCTCATTGGCCAGATCCGGTTCCAGCAGAAGGAAGTCTCCAAGACCCTGCTCAAGAAATTCTACGCCGGCTACGGCCACGCCATCCCTGATGACTTCATCGACCACTGCTACGACCACCCCGATCAGCCGTATCATGCTCCTAGAAAGTGGGGCTGCGGCACCTGGTTCATTATTGGGATAGCGCTCTGGGTGCTTTTATCCCTCCTCCACAAATGAACGATGAGGTGAGGCTTGGGATTCGTGCGCTTCCACCTCGAGCGGATTGACTCTCCTCGGTTTCGGTATTACAGAGTAACTTATGCAGATGACCTTGGATCAGATTGTGGAAGAGTCCTGCCGGTTGCCTCGCCAACAGATTGCTGAACTGGTGGACAAACTGACACTTTCCCTGCATCAGGCCATTGAGCCTGGTGTTGAATCCGCTTGGAAGGAGACGGTGGCCGCTCGTGTTGCAGAGATCCGATCTGGCAATGTTGAGGGTGTTTCAGGCGCTGAAGTTTCGGACCAGGTTGCGAAGATCGTTGGCCGTTGAAGCCGCATATTTTTCATCCTTCGGCAGCTGCAGAGTATGCCGATGCAGCCAAATACTATAATGCTATTGAATCTTCGTTAGGCGGTCGTTTCTACGATGAGATAGAGGGGTTGATTCAGGACGTACGACGCCACCCGGGCCGTTTTCGATTTTTTAACGGATCTGCAAGACGCCACTTTTCAGATGTGTTTCCCTACGCGGTCATCTACCTGGATGAACCTGATTGCATCTGGATCATAGCCGTCATGCACATGCACCGGGAGCCGGGCTATTGGAAACCCCGTCTGGACCCCTGACTTCTTCGGCCTAGGACACTAGGTGTCCATCTTGTTTGGTAGGATTCTTTGAGCCTCAAACCTGACAGCCTTCAGTCTTCAGCCTAAAAGCCTTTTATCTGCCGGTCTTCCCCGACCAGGCATCCTCGCAAAAAGCTCGGACTACCTACGGTATGATTAAGCCTCGTTCCCACGAGCCTTTTCCACCCCTAGGACACTTGGCGTCCTTTCTGATTGGTATTCTTGTAGATAGCCCAACTCCTAACTCCAAGACCCTAGCTCCCAACCACCCATGCCTGCCGAAACCCTACAGCTCTTCTACTCCGCGAGACCGCGTAGGAATCGCCGTCGTCCCAAGCATCCCAAGCTACGGGCCATTGCCCGGGTAGTCCTGTGGATGTTGGCCGTGGGGATTGCAATTACGATTTTGTATAAACTCGGTGTGTTCCAGGATCCCGAGCGACCGGTTTATTTGGCCATGGGATTCGCGCTATGAATTCATCCGCCCTCAGTGAATCTCTCGGTCGTCCCGCCCTCTGGATCAGTCGGATGCGGAAGCGCTTTGGGCTCCCAGTCCTTGAGGAGTATCCGGAGTGCTATGTGGCCTTCTTTCGGAAGATTCGAGATCTCCGAAATCTTGGTGTCTCGGAAGAGAAGCTCGGAGATCTCTGGGATCTGGAAAGGAAGTTGATCGCCATCCTTCACCTCGACCTCGGAGGAGGGGAGTTATCCCTGATCGAGGGATGCACAGCAGAGGCTGATCCCGACCGCAGACTGCTCCTCTCAAATGCCGAACTAGGGGTCCCCCTGATGGCCCGGGATGTTCAGGCCGGATTGGATTTCCAGTCACGCCCTCAGGAACTCTTCGAGGGGAAAGAGATGGGGGAGGATGCCCTTAGAATGCTCGGGGAGTATCGGATTCTCCTTCTTGAGGTTAGGGAGATGGTGGGCAGGGAGGTAGATGTGCTGAAAGACTCCTTCAAATGGGCAAAAACGATCGGATTCGCGCCTCGCCACTTGTAGGGCATTCCGTTAATTCTTTGTTTCCCTCCATGCTCAACACAACTGGTTCATTTTACCCCAGCTTCACAGCTGATCCCGGAAAGTACTCCCCTGATCTCAAGAAGTGCATTGAGGAGACCGTGGAGTCGATTCTTTCGAATGAGACTACCTCAGATCACCCTGGCATGTTGCTTGGCAAGATTCAGAGCGGAAAGACACGTACATTCATCGGAGCCATAGCACTCGCTTTCGACAACACCTTTGATATCGCGATTGTTCTGACCAAGAACTCTCGTCCTCTTGTCGAGCAGACCTATAAAAGGCTCCGTTTTGAGCTGCAGCAATTCATCAGTGAGGGTGATCTCGAGGTCTACGATATCATGCAGTGTCCCGAGGAATTCACTCCGTTTGAGTTGGAGTCCAAGCTGATCTTTGTAGCAAAGAAAGAGACAAATAATCTGGTCCGGTTGAACGAGCTCTTTACTTCGAAATGTCCTGCTATGGCAGGGAAACACATTCTGATCATTGATGACGAGGCAGACAGTGCGTCTATTGGCTACTCCCGAAAGGCTGGCCTGATTGAAGCGAACAAGATTGCCAAGCAGATCAGTGATTTCCGTACAGCCCTACCGAATAGTGCCTTCCTTCAGGTTACGGCTACTCCGTATTCCCTATATCTCCAGCCCACGGATGTCGTTGTTGGGAATGTCGCTACTTTCAAGCCCATTAGGCCAGCATTCACGAAGCCAGTTCCAACCGGAGTTGGATGCGGCAAATGCTCCGATCATTCTCCAGCATTTCCCAGTTGCTGCCATTGATGGAGAAGTTGAAGAGGTTGGGGAGGACTTTGGTGAATTCTGCGGTGCCATCCCCACAATGCTCGTCGCAATCGAGGACGAAGATCCTCTTCTCCGGGAACTCCTGAGCGACCAGGGCCAATCCGTTGAAGGTGCAGAAATACCAACCCCGTTCCGGCTTCGCGTGGTGGAAGCCTTGGGCGACGTTGGCCGCGATCCCGTGCTCGATGGCCATCCGTGTACCTTCAAGCTGACCCGCATTGATGGCGAGGACTCCTGTCCTGATCTTGGCCGTCCATTTCCATCCCTGGGAAGCCGCCAAGTCTCCCTTACCCGTAATGAAGGCCCGGACGTAATCCGGATCATGAAGGGATCGAAGTTTCTCCCGATCGATGAGTCCCGGATCGTGCAGGGTGACATAGCCCGCAGCCTCCGCGGCACGGGCCACGGGTGCGAGCTTCTTCATGCTGGCCGTGGAAGTCTCAGCGGAGTAGTTGTCCGAAAAGCAGGTCGGGATGGAGGAAAGCATCAATCAGAGAGTACTCAATGGGATGGAGTGGATCCAAGGGATTGCAGAGAGGATCAGGGACTGACAATCGACGGTCCCTGGGAGGCGTAGGGGTTGCGGGCGCTCTGCGAACCGTAGGGGCTCCCGTATTGGCTGTAGGGGTTGTTGATGCTGGTCGGGCTGTAGGGACTGCCATACTGGCCGTAGGGATTGGCGGTGGAGTCCGGCGCGTAGGGGTTGGCACTGATCTGGCCCAAGTAGGTGCCATCCGGAGCGATGACCCGAGGGGCCTCGGTGGCGTAGGGATTGTGCGCGCTGGTCGGTGAATAGGGGCTGCCGTAGGGACCGTAGGGGTTGTTGATGCTATTCGGTGCGCTCGGACTGCCGTACTGCCCGTAGGGATTTCCCGTCGAGTCCGGCGCGTAAGGGTTGGCGCTCAGTTGCCCCAAATACTCCTGGGCGTGGAGAGAGGCGGATATGATGAGGGGTGCAAGGAGTGCAAGGAGTGATTTTGTCATGAACCCAGCCTAGCACCCGGAAAAGACACCAAGTGTCCTAGGTCTGGGGATAGGCTCTTAGGCTGAGGACTATGAGACTCTTAGGAGAGAAACTGAGTCGAGAAATAGAGGGAACAAAAGTGGGGAAGGTTAAAAAGTATGAAGGATTAGGGTTGCATAGATCTCGGGAAATCGAGATTGCTTACCAAGGCCCTTGGTATATCGTATTATTCATGAAGAAGATTGCCGTGAGCTATGGTCGGCGTGGCGGGAGTGTAAGCAGTCCCGCGAAGGCGCTCGCTGCCCGTCAGAATATCCTGCTCCGCTGGCATGGAAGGGAGGGAGACGGGGTCATCCCGGAACCGGCACTCATTGATGGCGCCTGGTATCAGGGGCGGGGTAGATCCGCGCCGATCGCCCTCTGGGATGAAGTGCAGGGTGTTTTCCGAACGATGAGTTGGTCGAGCATCCCGGATCCGGCCGCTTTTCCCGAAGGGGGGCGGCGGGTTTTCCGACTGAAGCAGGAAAAGCATTCTCTCAGAGAGGGTGGAACATTCAGCCCCATACGACTCATCCCGGTGCATCATGAAGAGGAAAGAGGAGATTGAGCATGCGCTGACGGTGCTGGGGCGCAGGATGGCCCTCGATGGTGCTCCCGACGTGGAGGTGCTGTGCTGCGGCGCCTCGGCTCTTTGTGTGTTGGGATTGCTCTCCCGTTCCACCATGGATGTGGATGTACTCGGCGTGGTGGTACGGGATCGGGATCTGGATCCGTGCGAGGTCTTTCCCATGGAAATGGAGAGGGCTATTGCCAGTGCCGGATTGGAACTCGGACTGTCTGACGATTGGTTCAACGGAAGTGCCTCACGCTTGCTGGAGCGCGGAGTGCCAGCGGGAACACTTGAGCGGTCTCTTCCCCATCGAAGGACGTTCGGCCCCTGTCTGACGGTCCGCTTTCTCGATCGCCGGGATCAGGTCGCTCTCAAGCTCTTCGCTGCGATGGATCCTTTCGATGGGATCCGGCATCTCAAGGATCTCGAAGAGATCTCACCGGAGGAGGCGGAAATTTTCCATGCACTCGAGTGGATGGAAGAATGGGAATCGAGTGTCGCCTTCCGAACTAAGCTGAACGAGATCGTTACGGGACTTGGGTTTGACAATCTTGCTTCATCGAAAATCAAACTATGATGAGGGGAGGCTAATAAGGGGGAAGGAGGGCGATGAACCAAGCACGTGGGTATGGGCGCGGTAGACTACAACTATGACGTAGCGCACAGGCTGTCATAGCCTTCCGGGCGGGAAGTGGTCTCAACCAAGTCACTGGGGAGAGACGCGGAAGATCCTGCTTAAAGACGATTTTCGGTACTGGGACTATTAGCTTATACTAAGCAAAAGCCGGCCACCTCCAACTGAAGGCAGCCGGCATCGCTCTGATTCTATCGATTATTTGCCTGAGGGATCCTTGGCCTCTTCTTCAGCCAAGATCTCCTGCAGGGTGGGTTTTGCAAACTGTGGTCTTGGTGCAAGCTTGCTGTATCGGACTGAAGCACTCATTGCGCGCAGTGCATTCTTGGCACTTCCATCCTGCTGGTAGTAATTGGTCGAGCTCTCAACGCTGATATTGATTCTCGATGCATTTGCGATGGCGTCCTGGTTGGCTCCCATGAAGAGGAACTCCCATTTGTAGACATCGGTCTGGTGCTTGATCTTTTCGCTAATCTGATCCCACGAGAAGATCCGTGAGGAATTCTCCTCACCATCGGTCATGATCGCCACAATGACCTTCGCTGGACGTTCGGCCTCTGGGGTGTCGGCCAGACGCTTGCCCAAGCTATCGATGGTGATGCCAATCGCATCAAGAAGGGCTGTGCCCCCATCCGGTAAGTAGGTGGTATCGCTTAGGGATGGGACTTCCGTAACCGGAACCGAGGAGTGACGGACTTCGATTTCAGTGCTGAAGAGTGTGAGGCTGAATTTTGCAGGATAGGCGGTGTTTTCCAGTTTCTGCTGATCCAGGAAGGCATTCACGCCTTCGAGAGTGCCGGCCTTGATGGATTGCATCGACCCGGAGCGGTCGAGGATGAAGGCGATTTCGGTGAGGTTGTTGGCGGTGTTGGCATCGGTCATCGGTGGTGGAGTAGTGTCGGAGACCCAGTGTCCCCGGTTGCTCTCTATTATACCGATGGCCTAAGTCACCAAGTGTCCTAGGGGGTAAAAAATCTTTTCTGTTGGATGCAATTTTCTTACGGATCAGGCTTTCGGGGTGATTTTTCCGTAGATGGTCTCAGGCGCCAGTTCTTTACCAAAGTAATGGGTCATGGCCGGGCAGAGCCATACCTCATCCTGTTCGATGATGTGTCCCTGAGGGTCACCTTCCTTCTCTAGGGGGTAACGAGCCGTGTAGTCGCATCCGGCCTCAGCGACACGGGTGCCGTCCCAAACGCGCTGAAGAATGCAGGTGGCCCCGGGGAAGAGGATGGTTGAGAAGATGACTTCGGCACGTTCGCATTCGTCTCCCACAATCGAAGAGATGAAGGCACTGGCTCCATGCATGAAGAGTTCCTGAACAAGTCCGAAGCGGGGCTCGTCAAAGCACCAGAAGTTGCGGTCTGAGGGACTGCGGTAAGCGCTGATGAGATTCATGACATTCATGGAAGTGGTGGGAGCTTTGGGCTGGGCGTTGAGAGCGGAGAGGAGGGATGCGGGGATGGTGGAGGGGTCAATGCGATCGAGCTGGCCAATGGCAATAGCTCCAGCATTCTTCATAAAGATATCAAGGAGGTGTCCGAACATGAGTGATTATTATTCGGAGTCTTTATGACTCCGGTTGCTTGTTATTATACCGATGAGCTAGGTCGCCAAGTGTCCTAGGCTGGGAATTTTCTCCATGAATCTCGCTAGACGGAAAAGGCCCATGCTTTATCCTTGGGCATGGAAATCGACGCCCCAATTCCCTTTGCGAAGCGCACTTCTCTCCGCCTTCCCCTGGTCTCTGCGTCCGTGGAGGCGGGGTTTCCATCCCCGGCTGATGATCATCTGGAGCGCGGGATCGATCTCAATGAGGAACTGATCCGCAATCCCGCCGCGACCTTCCTGGTCCGGGTGAAGGGAGACTCGATGCGGGATGCAGGAATCCATGCAGGGGATGTGCTGATCGTGGATAAATCCCTGAATCCGACCGACCGCAAGATCGTGGTGGCGATGATCGACGGGAACTTCACGGTGAAGCGATTCCGGAAGCGGGGAGGGCAGGTCTTCCTGGAGGCGGAGAACCCGGAGTTCTCTCCGATCGAGGTATCCGAGGGACATGAACTCTCTATCTTTGGAGTCGTCACCTACATCATCCATCAGGCGAGATGAGTGCATCTCGTCTAGCTCTAGTCGACTGCAACAATTTCTTCTGCTCCTGCGAGCGGGTCTTTAACCCTGCCCTTCAGGGCAAGCCGGTCGTCGTTCTCTCAAACAACGACGGATGCATTATCTCCCGCAGTGAGGAGGCGAAGGCTCTGGGCATTCCCATGGGCGCTCCCCTGCACGAACAGCAAGAGGTGATCCGAAAGAATGACGTCCAGGTCTTCTCCTCCAACTATACTCTCTACGGTGACATGTCGGCGCGGGTGATGAGCATCCTCCGCGAGGAAGTTCCGGCCATCGAGGTCTACTCGATCGATGAGGCGTTCCTGAAGCTACCGAATAATTTCGATGAGGACATGGCGCGAGCCCTCCGTGCGAAAGTCCTGCAATGGACGGGAATCCCCGTGTGCATCGGAATCGGATCAACGAAGCTGCTGGCCAAGCTCGCCAACCGCCATGCCAAGAAGAACAAGGCGCTCACCGGCGGTGTCTTTGATCTGACTCACTACTGGGATCCGGAGGGGATCCTGGCCGATACACCTACCGACGGCCTCTGGGGTGTGGGGAAGAATCTCGCCATCCGCCTCAAGGGAATGGGAATCAAGACGGCGCTTGATTTCCAGCATGCTGACCCGGCAGCTATCCGCAAGAGCATGGGTGTGATCGGGGAACGACTCTTCCGTGAACTCAACGGGATTTCCTGCATGGAACTGGAGGAGATGCCACCTGATCGCAAGGGGGTGATGGCGAGTCGGTCCTTCGGAAGTCCCGTGGAATCTCTCCAGGAACTCGAGGAGGCACTTGCCAATCATGTGGCACGTGCCGCTGAGAAAATCCGCCGCTTTGGATTGCTGGCCACGGGAATGGAGGTCTTCCTCCGGACGAACCGATTCCGCAAAGATGATCCGCAGTATTGTCCGGGCCTCGGGATCACGCTGGATCGTCCCACCTGTTCTACTGCGGAGCTGATGACAGCCGCCCGCGATCTGCTGCAGAGGATCTACCGTCGCGGTTACCGCTACAAGAAGACGGGAGTTCAGCTCACCAATCTGGTGTCAGAAGAGGAGTTCCAGCCAAGCCTCTTTGATCAAGCGCAGCCAGGGAGGATCGATGTGGACAAGATCGTCGACGAGATCAACCGGCGTCTGGGAGACCGCAAGAATCCCGTCATTACGCGTGCCTCTCAGGGGACTGACCATTCAGGGAAGGCCTGGAAGATGAAAGCCGAACGCCATTCACCCCACTACACGACGGACTGGAACCAACTGCCTGAGGCAAAGGGGTAAATACAAAAGCCGGCCATCTCCAACTGAAGGCAGCTGGCGTCGTGAGGTGCCCCGATAGTTAGTCTGGCGACGGGACCCCGCATGAGTGCGAGGAGTGATGGTGATTGGGTGATGGTGTTGTTTATGGATGACCACCATTCCACAAACGATCAGACACCAAGTGTCCTAGGCCAAAAAAAGCGGGAGTATGAAAGCAGTAGATGACACGGGATTAACTTGAATGTGAGAGGGTTTTGGAGGATTGGATAGGCGTGAGAATCAATCCATCCAGAATCTCAACCAGCCCAAGCTGGAGAAAGTCGGTCGTCCTGACGAAGGGGCTGCGTCTTGGAAACCGCTGGGCGGCCTTGGTTGCAGAACTGGAGGGGGATCCCTCGGTAACTCCGAGACTACGGGATCAGGCTTTGGCCTGTCTCTGTGCTTACAAGGGACTGAATTATGACCATGAGCGAGCGTTGGCACAGGGCAAGGTGGCGGCCTCAACTTGACTGGAATACGCCGGGCGCTGAACTGCTTAGCCAAGCGGCGGAAGTTTTGTCAGCACAACTTGGGTCAAGGTCGCTCCAGATCGTGGTCTTCGGTTCCTCGCCCCTTCAGATGGGCGTGTCCGATGCCATCATGAGTGGCGATCTGGATATTGCGACTGATGAGGAGATTGAGGGGATTTTGATTGCAGCCGGACTTACCAAGGGATTGAGCTCCCCTTATGTGGAGGTCTGTCCGTTGGGAACTTTCAGAACGGCGTTGGACTGGCGTACCCGAGCTCATGCCGAGATGCTTGGCAATCTGGAGATCCTTTTCCCTCATCCGATTGATATTCTTGTCTCCAAGATCACCCGTGGGGAGGAGAAGGATTTCGAGGCTTTCGAGGAGGTGATTGCCAGAACGGGTCACCCTACGGAGGGGGAGCTTTTGGATTCCCTGATTCGAGCGGTCCATCTCTACAGACCGGGATATGATGAGGCGGCTCCGGGAGATCCGATCACGAATACGCGCCTGCTTTGGAAACGTCTCTATGGCAGGGATATCGATGTCCGGCAGGAGATCATCGCGACTGGGGTCAAATAAGTGCCTGATTTAATTGGGCAATGCTCAGAGAGCAAAAATTGTGGATAGTCCATCACCTAGGACACTCTATGACCGCATTGCCCTGCTAGTGATGGATCTCTAATCTAAAAACATCCCGCCATGGCTAATCCCAAGATCCGCTTCCTAGACCGTCCGCAATCGCTTGCGGATCAGGTAGCGGATGCGTTGCTCGAAGGAGTGGAGGGGAACCCCTTCGATCTGTCCAAGACGGAGGTCTGGATTCCGACATCGGGTGCGGCGCGCAGGATTCGGCATGCGCTCGCAAAAGTTTCCTCGGAGAGGGGAAGCGGTGTGATCTCGCCCAAGTTCTCCTCACCGATGAAGGCGCTGCTTCCGAAGGGGCCACTGGCTTCGCGATCGGACCGTGAGGCGGCCTGGGGTCTGGTGCTCCAGAAGACACCACGCACCGCGATGGAGCATCTCTTCCCCAAGGGTGAGGTGCTGGATGGGGAGCAGGCGCTGCTCGGGACGGCCGGCATGATGTGCGATCTCTGCGACCTGCTGGCAGAGGGGGGGATCACTCCCGAAGTACGAAGTATCCCAAGGATCTGTTCCGAGGATGAGGAGCGGTGGCAGGAAATCGCCCAGCTCTACCGCGGGTATCTCGATGTCCTGAAGGATCACCATCTCTGGGACCCGAACGAGGCCCGCATCAAGGCATGGGAGGAGCCGGTTGGGCCGATCAGTTCGCTCACGATCGTCTGTCTTCCCGATCTCACCAAGGCCGCGCAATTGAAGGCGGAGAGTGTGCTCAAGGCCGGCATTCCAGTCACGGTCCTGGTCTGGAAACCCAACAACTCCACGATATGGGGAGGGGGATTTGATGCCTGGGGTAGACCCCTTGCCAGCGAGTGGCTCTCCGCGGAAGTACCACTCACTGCCGAGCAGATCGTGATGGCAAAGGACCCGGCGGAGGAGGCGGTGCTTGCCATCGATTTCCTGAGCAAGGCCGGAGGGGATCATTCATTGGTGCTTGGTGATGCAAAACTTGTTCCCGCCTTCCAGGCCGAAGTGCTTCGACGGGGAGGGAGTCCCTACCTGCCGGATGGTGAGCCGCTAGCACGGACAGAACCAGCCGTGGTGGTTGCAGAATGGATCTCGCTGAAGCGCGACCGCTCGCTGCGCACGCTTCGCCGGCTGCTTGAAACTCCTAGCTTTGCCGCATGGCTCGGCGGGAAGAGTGATCTGACTCATGAGCGACTCCTCACGGCCTGCGATGCCATGACGCTGGAGCTTCTTGAGGAAACCCTGCCGGAGGGTCCGATTCCTCCGAAAGGGATTCGTGACAAGCAAACCCATGCCGATGCTGGCAAGTTGCAGAAGGCGATCCTCGCCGAACTCTCGAAGGGACCCTCCGAACTAATTAAATCGATCTGGAAGGGGAGCGCTGCCGATCAAGTGGAGGAGGTCCTGGATGCCTGTGAGGAATCCTCCTCCGTCTTTGCTTCGTGGTCCGAGCCAGAGAAGGCGCGTGAGGCGGCGCTTGTGAGGTCGCTTGCCCGGAAAAAGAGTTTTGCGATCTCCCAGGCTGGCGACCTGCATATCTCGGGATGGCTCGAAGCAGCCTGGGCAGAGGGAAAGCGACTGGCCCTCTGCGGCTGTGTGGAGGGATGCCTGCCCGCCTCCATCGACGGGCATCCCTTCCTGCCCGATCACAAGCGCGCGGCGCTGGGTGTGCCCGACAACGCCACCCGACGGGCCCGCGATGCCTACTTGCTCGGGTGTCTCGCACATGTGCGGGTTGCAGATCAATTCCGCTGCAGCTTTTCCAAGTTCGGACCTGATGGAAGTCCCTCGATTCCTTCGGCGCTGCTCATGCGCTGCTCGGAAAAAGACCTTCCCCAGCGAGTGACCAAACTCTTCGGCAAGGCGCAGGAGGCCTCGCTTCCCACGATCCGGGAGCATGACTGGAAGTGGAAGCTGCCGCTTGTCAGCACGAATCTTGATAAAATCAATGTCACCGACTTTGCGGATTACCTGAAGTGCCCGTTCCGATTCTACCTGAGCAAGTTCCTGCATCTCGGTGGGCATGATCCGGAGCAGAGGGAAATGGATGCCCTCCAGTTCGGCACCCTGGTTCACAATGTGTTGGAGCGCTACGGGCGGGAAACCCCGCTTCTGGAAAAGGAGGAGGAGATCATCGCCGCGGTGCTCGCGAGCCTGGAGAGGGAGGTCGCAAGCCGGTTTGGCAGCGATCCATCGCCCGCGGTGAGGGTTCAGGTAGAGGCCGCCCACGTCAGGCTCCTCTCGTTTGCCACGGTCCAGGCGCAACAGATGGCCGAGGGGTGGAGGATCAAGGAGGTGGAATACAAGTCCTCGGGGGACCTGCTTTTTGCAGGGCTGCCTCTCTCAGCCAAGATCGACCGCATCGAGGAAAACGGGGACCGCGTGAGGGTTCTCGACTACAAGACCTACACCAAAGCGAAGACACCGGAGGAGGTGCATCTGCAACCGGCCTCGCGGGCCTTCCTCGCGGAGGCGAGTGTGACGATCAGCGGCAAGCAGAGGGCATGGGGCGACCTGCAGTTGCCGCTCTACCGCAAGATCGCCGAGAAGCTCTTCCCCGGCAAAACGATCGAGACTGCTTACCTGGTACTGGCAGCCGATCCCGAGGAGAGCGATGTGAAGCCGTTTGATCTCTCCGATTACCTTCTCGAGTCGGCGCTCTCCTGCGCGGAGGCAACCGCCGCACAAATGGGCAAAGGAATCTTCTGGCCACCACGCCAGGTGAACCAGTCATGGGAAGATCCGTTCGGCATTTTCCTCGAGGGGGGTACTTACAGCGAGTGCATCGATCAGGAGACGGTTGCGTTTTTGAAACCCGAGGAACAAGCAACAGCAGGGGAGGCCGCCGCATGAGTGCTCCGATCCGCAACACGATGCTCGTGGCCAACGCGGGCAGCGGGAAGACCTTTGCGCTGACGACCCGCATGGTGAAACTCCTCGCCCTGGGAGTGGAGCCCCGCAAAATCGCGGCCCTGACCTTCACCAAGAAGGCCGCCGGTGAATTCCTCGACGCTGTCTTCCTGAGGCTTGCCGATGCGGCGCTTGATCCCAAGAAGCTTGAGGATCTCAATCGTGACCTCAATTCCGATCCGGATGAGGGAGTGATCCCAACCTTGGACGAGACTCATTGCAGGGCACTGCTCTCAAAACTGGTTGCCGACTCCGGTCGTCTGACCATGGGAACGATCGACAGCCTCTTTGCAAGGATAGCGCGATCCTTCCCGCTGGAGTCGGGGCTTCCAGGGGAATTCACCATGATCGGGGAATCGGAACTCGAGCGTGCCCGCACGGAGGTGTTGGCCTCCATCTTCCGCGAATCGGTGGAATCTAACGGCGGGGAAAAATTTCTCGATCTGGTACGCAAAATCGCGCGCAGGCGGGGGGAGAGGGAGGTCTTCCAGACGCTTCTCCAGTCGGTGAAGGATTTCCATGCGAAGTATCTGGAGAACGTTTCCCTTCCCTGGGGCGATGCGGAACTGATCTGGGGCAAGAAGGGCTGTGAGGTCCTTGCCGCGGGAGATGTGGCCAGTGTTGCGGATGCTTTTCTTGCGGAAGTTCGCAAGGAGTTGCCCAAGTTATCCGTCAGTGCCCTTTCTACTCTGGAAGTGCGCTTCCAGGAGGCAAAGGATCACAAGCCCGGCTCCCGCTGGGATAAAAACCTCTCCGTCTTCATCAAGGAAAAGCTCGCTGGCCCCCCCAAGACCTCGGATGACGGTCCTTACTTTCCGCTGGGTAACGGTGCCTCGAGCCGTATCTACCTGAAGGGCGCCCTGCCCAAGCTTCGCAGGGAATTACTGATGGCCTTGCTCAAGCCTATCTACGAATCACTCCTGGAGAAGAGCGCCTCGCTGCGGAGATTCATGGAGTCGTTCGAGAATTCCTACCACGCGCTCACGCGCAGTCGCGGAAGGATGACCTTCTCGGATGTAACTGATCTCCTTTCCAGCCAGGTGGGTCGCCTGGAATGGATCACGAGCGCCGGCTACAGGCTCGATGCCAAGCTGGACCATTGGCTCCTGGATGAGTTTCAGGACACTAGCCGCATCCAGTGGAAGGTGCTTGGCTCCTTCATCGATGAGGTGATCCAGGATAGCGGCGGGGAGCGCTCGCTCTTCTATGTCGGCGACACGAAGCAGGCGATCTACTCGTGGCGCGGGGGAGACCCCAAGCTCTTCTTCGAAATCTTCAACAAATACAACCAAGGGTCCGATAAGAGAGTCTTCGAGAGGGAGCTGAAGGTTTCCTACCGCTCGGCAGAGGAGATCGTGGAGTTTGTGAACAAGGTGTTCGGATCGATCGGCAGTCATTCCGATACGCTCGCGATTCCAGAGAAGGCTGTGGAGGCGTGGAAAAATGCCTGGCGAAAACACGAGCCTGCCGAAAAAAACAAGGATCTCAAGGGGTATGTCCGATGGGATCAGGTGGCCTCCGACGAGGAGGACGAGAATCCCATTCATGAGCGGGTGGCCGCAATTCTTGAGGAGGTAAGGCCGTGGGAAAGAAAACTCAGCTGCGGTGTGCTCACCCGAAAGAATGATGATGCCTCAGCGATCGCGGCGCTCCTGCAGTCCAGGGGCATTCCTGTCTCCGTGGAGGGGAAGTCCAACCCATGCAATGACAACCCCCTCGGCATCGCGCTCCTTGCTGCCTTCCGGGTGGCGGGATTCCCCGAGGATACCCTCTCTCTCACCCTGATCCGCTCCTCTCCCCTGGCCGTGCTCTTGGGTGATGGTGTGGAAACCTTCCGGGCCTCGGCGCTCACGCTGATAGCGGAACACGGATACGAGGAAGTTGTCCGTTCCTGGACCGAGGGCTTGGAGCTCAATCCCTTCCTCTCAAGGAGAGCCGGAGACTTCCTTGCCGCCGCTGCCGAGTATGACGAATCCAACAAGGGTTCGATCGCTGAATTTGTTTCCTTCCTCGAGAGCCATGTCGTGCAGGAGTCTGAGGCCTCTGGTGTGGTTCGTGTCATGACGCTCCATCAGTCCAAAGGGCTGACCTTTGACATGAGTATCGTGACGGGCCTTGATGGCAGGGGTGGCAGTAATCATGAAACGCTTCACCTGGGTGGGGGTGAACCTCCTGCGTGGGGATGCTTGCTTCCCTCCAAAGACGAGTCCTCGGTGGATTCCGTCTTGAGTCATGCCCGTGAGGAGATACGGGCGGAGGAGGAGTATGGAAAACTTTGCGCGGCCTATGTCGCGATGACCCGCTCGAAGCAGGCGCTCTATGTGCTGACCAAGCGGCTGAAGCCGGATTCCAGCTCAAAGAATTTTGCACGGCTGCTCATGCTGACGCTGAAGCCGGGAAGCGAGGAGGTGCCTTTTGGCGAGGAGAGGTGGTACGAAAGCCATAAAACCTCTGGCGAAGAATCGCCCAAAGAAAACCGAGAAGAAAATCTCGAGAAAATTCTCACTCCGCTTCTCCCCAGCACCTCGGGGACTCCCCATCCGCTCTCTCCCTCATCGCTTGCCGCCAGTCACACCCACCCCACGATTAAGGAGGGTGAGGGGAGCCACTCGAGCGATGCCGCCGACCTCGGTACCGAGATCCATGAGGTGCTTTCCCGGATCGAATGGGATGCTACAAGGATGGATCTGTCTGGATGTTCCCCACAAGCTCGTGAACTCTTGGAACTCTTTCTCAGGTCCGAAGTAGCCAAATCTCTCCTCTCCAAGCTGGGAGAAGATTGGGAAATCTGGAACGAGAAGCCGTTCGACATCATGATCGAGGGCCAATGGATCAGCGGCATCTTCGACCGTGTCCATGTCAGAAGGGAGGGTGGCAAGGCCGTGGAGGTTCAAATCCTCGACTACAAGACCAACCGGAAGTCACCGGGGGCCATCGCCGAGGAATACCAGGGCCAGATGGAGCAGTACCGCAAGGCGGCCTCAAAGCTGCTTGGCATCAGTGTTGACAAGGTAAGTGCCCGTACGGTTCCCATCCGTCAAACCGAGGAATAAAAGTTAAAAAGTATGTGTGGGACACTCGATGTCCTTGGAGGTTTGCCATGATCTTTTCATGGAATCCACAAACATTACAATTCCCCCCAATATCCTGGCTCTTCTGGAAGCAACCGCCCTTGCCAACAACTGCGATCCCGAGGAGATCGTTCTCTCTGCTATCGAAGCCTTCCTAGAAAACGACGAAATAAGTGAAGAGTAGTCCCCCTACTTCTTATACTGCATGACCGCTTGCTGGAGGGCGGCGGCGATACGATTCTTGAGTGCGACGGGAGCAAGCACCTTCGCCCTCGGGCCCCACCCAAGGATCCAGGTCTCGAGATCGGGAGCAAGTCCCACCCTGAGGGTGAGTTCTGCGGAACCATCCTTGCGGAAGGTCATCTTCTGGGAGGGATGCCACTTCCTCTCACCGGTGAGTGATGCGGCGAGAGGATCGAGCAGGATACGGACTTCCTGAGCGTTGGTACTCTCAAAAGCAGAGAAGCTGTCACCAAGCATCTCTTCGAGGGAGAAGTCCTTAGGGCGGGTGAAGCGGCGGTTGAGGTTCTTGAGTTTGGAAATACGGGCCAGGGCAAAGGTGCGGATCGCTTTCCTTCCTAGATCGAAGGCGATCAGGTACCAGATGCCTCCGATACAGCCAAGATGGTAGGGATGAACGCGACGCTCGGTCTCAAATCCGTCTCCCGGCTTCTTGTATTGGAATGCAACTTCCTGGGATTCCAAAAGAGCGCATGAGAGAACCTGGAAGCTCTCAAGATCCGATGCCGGGAGTCCCGAGGGGCGAAAGCTGACGGCTGCGCTCAGATCTCTGAGTGAAATCTCCGTGCGTGAGGGGAGTCCCTCGATGAGGCGCTCAAAGGCACTTCGCAGGGATTTCTCAAAGGGGGTGCCGCGGTACTGCTCTGCGGCGCGGTGAGCCACCAGGAGGGCCACGATCTCTCCCTCCGTCAGAGCGACCATGGGGAGATTCTTGACCTCCTTGGTGTAGAGAAATCCTCTTCGCACGGAATCGTAGTCGATCGGAAGCTGCATCTGATCGCGCATGTAGTCGATGTCACGCTGGATCGTCTTGGCCGAGACTTCGAAGTCGATGGAGAGTCCCTTGCAGTTGGGATATTTCCTTCCCTGCAGCAGTTCATGGATCTGCATGATGCGGAGCATCGGCTGACGCGCCGCGCGGCCGTTCTTGGCTTTCTTGGGCTTGCGAGGAGTAACAGAACGCTTCGATGACTTCGAGATGCGGGACATGGACTCTTTATGTCCTAGTCTCGATAAAAGCACAAAGCGAATAGATGAAAAGGGTCCTATACTCCTAGGCCTATAAGTTGGAGGCGGGGGACGGAATCGGGCTGCGTCTGTCGCGTTTGCAAGGTCAAAATACCACCTTCTACAGAGTAATCAAGACTACTCCGCGCGTTTCGAAAACTACCCCAAAACCACAATTTGGTGTCCGTTTTGGTGTCCGTTTGAGGAACCGTCATCCATTCAGATGAAGATACACTGAAATCATTGAGATGAGTTTCAGAAGAAGGATAAGAGAGAGGGTTTGTGCACGTACAAATAATTTTATGAGGTTTGTATCAATTGGACTCTGAGCCACAGGCAGATTTTGGAGTGACGAATTCACCCTTGCTCTAGATGGAATATGTAATCAAACTTAACAGCCTTTAATTTTCAAAATGGCAGACTCTCTCAAAGATCCAGCCCTTTCCCTTTTTAAGGAACTTATCCGAAAGCCTAAAAAACTTGATCGGAAGGAAATCGAACTCACTGGTTGCAAAAAAAACACGGATTGGTTGACTGGCAAAAGCAACTTATCACACCCCTCAATTAAGGAAGCTTTGACTTTTGAAGTTCGAGTAAGAAATGATCGTGATAAATTTGCACTTAACTTACATGCAAGATTTATAGTTCAAGCGCCTTGTTTCCGATTTGATTCAAGGGGTGCTACGCATACTAATAGTGAACAAGACTTGCCATTATCGCAAAGAGCGGTAGCAACTCCTCATTTCCAAAAATATGATGAGAGTGGTCGTTGGTTGGCATACCATACAGAAGCGCTTCAAGATGAGGCCAAAAAAGCTATTATTCAAAAAGATGTTGAAATGGGTGTAGCTCATTTTTGTCAAGAATGCCTCATCGATTCGGATAATGGGTTTCCTTCTGTAGTGTATCAACAGGCTTCTCTATTTTCTTCTGATTCGAACCCACATAATGGAGCAAACTTTGCATGAGCAACTCTGAAATCCATTGCGACTTTCTTGTTCCAGATCTTCAAAAAGAGTTTGGATCACTGTGGGCTTGCAGACCAGCAGGGAGTTGTTTGGAAATTCAAACTCCATTTTCTACTGCTACATCAAAGTTAGTGTCAGTATTTTTAGAGGTCCGAAATAACGAGTTTATAATAAGTGATGGGGGTTGGATTGCAGACGATGAAAACCCCTATGATTACGTAGCTTTTAGTGATAAAGATCAAGAGGACGGCGTAATTGACTACTTGTTAAGTCAATATAAGGTAAAACAAACTGTCGCGCTAACAGGAAAGAGAATTTTTTATACTAAAACATCAAAAAGAGAATTGATCGCTTCGCGCGTTTTTGACTTGGCTGGGTTTGTTTCATCCTGCGTAACAGGCTTTCAGTTATCAATTCCTCTGCGGACGGAGCGAGCTCCGATTGATAGTCGATTTAATACGAGAGCAACGGATTTCTTAAAAAACCGGTACGAAAACATCCAAACAAATTACAGATTTCCTAAAATCAAAGCATTTAGTTATCACGCCGTAAAAATGTCCGATGGGAAGCTTTCTGTAGCAACATACGTTACTGGGTCAAATCGCTATGTTTTTAGCGGTCAGATCAGCAAGGGAGTTGTGCGAATGGAAATGTTAAAAAAAAGTAATTATTGGTCCGAAATAAAAACGTCTGTTGCTTTGCTTGATAATGAATGCGAAGGCTATAATTCAGATGAATTCGGGGGGCTAATTGATATGATATCTGAATATTCAACCCAGCCTCCTATCTCATGGACGGACAGGGAAAAATTAGCTGAAATATTTTAAAATATTATGCATTCTAGGTTAAGAATGCATAGGTAGTTCAAATTTTAGAAAACAGGCCATAAACCTGTTTTATGAGCCTTTGTCAAAGAAGCAATGGATGCAATTGAATGAATCCACTAAGAGTTGGATCATGCTCCCAACCGGGAGCGTGGAGACCGTCTTGATCGGTCAGCGTGGGGGGGATGAATACACCCCAACCACCCGATAACGACATCCGAAACGCCGAGACTCGGCATCCCGTTGACCACATCGAGCCCGTCCATGAGGGAGGGGATGAGAGCATTGATCGCATCTGCGAGGTTCTAGGGCGCACCTTTGAGTGGGTCGCAGAGGCGGAGGAGGCTTCCGAAAAGGGCCTTCGTGCCGCCGTGGTGCTCTACTGCGTCCGGACCGATCTGATCGGCAAGGAAAGCCTGGATGACCTCGCCTTCTCTCTCCGCTACTCGGAGGGTGAGGTTGATGATCTCATCCAGGGTTTCTGCCACGCGATCAACTGGAAGTGAGGATCATCGGGATGCCTCCGGCTGACCTTCATGCCCTGTTGCTGGAGGACTATTTTTTCAGCTGGGTCGATCGGGGTGTAGCCGTGGGGGCCACCCCTCTCTTCACAGGCGTGGTGGAGGGAGAAGACCTTCCGTCTGCTGTGGGGCGCCGGTTCGGTCTTCCACCCGAGCAGGTGGAGGAACCCCTGGCATTAGCCCGGAGGGAGGTTGCGCTATGAGCCGTGACATCTACGAGAGCATTACGGCGCGCTTCATCGAGCAGCTTCAGAAGGGCACAGTCCCGTGGCAAAGACCCTGGTCGGGAGTTCAGAACCTCGTATCCCGCAAACCCTATCGTGGAATCAATTCCCTGATCCTTGGAGGGGGTGAATTCCAGTCCCCCTACTGGGTCAGTTTCAAGCAGGCGAAGGATCTAGGGGGAACCATTCGTCAGGGTGAAAAAGCCACCCCGGTCATCTACTACAAGCTCTTCGAGAAGCGGGATGACCAAGGGAATCTTGTTCTCGGAAACAACGGCCACCCCACCCGGATCCCCTTCATCCGCTGGAGCAATGTCTTCAACCTCGGCCAGACGGAGGGTATCCAACCCCCGTCGCAGGCACTCCCTCAGAATGACATTCAGCCCATCGAGAAGGCTGCCTCGATCGTCCGTGAAGCTAAGCTCTGTCCCATCCGTGAAACAGGTTTCGTGGCGGCCTATTCGCCGCAGGAGGACGTGATCCGGATGCCCGCCCAGAAGACCTTCCGGAGTCCCGAAGCCTACTACCAGACCCTCTTCCATGAGATGACCCATGCCACGGGCCATGCCTCCCGGCTCGACCGGGAGGGGATCACCCAGCCGGTGAAGTTCGGTTCGGAGCGCTACTCCAAGGAGGAGTTGATCGCAGAGCTTGGTGCCTCGTTCCTGGCAAACGAGGCGGGCATCCTGAACAAGGTCGAGTTTGAGAACTCTGCGGCCTATCTGGCCTCATGGATCGAGCGTCTCAAGAACGATCCCAAGATGATCTTCACGGCCTCCTCGCAGGCTCAGAGAAGCACCGACCTGATTCTCGGAGTGGAGCTCAAGGAGTCCCTCTCAGCAGAGACTCAGGCACCAGCTTTGCCGAAGGAGGAAGCAGTCCTCGCACGACAAACCATCGGGAAGCCACCCAAGGGGCCAAGAATCTCCCTATGAGGACAGGAGCGAGCCCCATGGGGAACCATTCCTGTGCCCCTGCTCATTGGCCGGGATCGGCCGTTACACTTACGGCTCTGGGGCGGGCCAAGGCCTTGCCCCGGAGCCTTCCTCTCCCGACCAATCAGCCCACCGCGAGGAGTGACCGGCAGCGGTTCCGCCCATTACCGGGAGACCTTGGCAGAGCCTTCGGCATCCCGGCAATCGGCTCTCTTCGAAATGACCCTCCAGAAAGATCGACACACCCACATCCGCCCCATGATCTGACCCTCTGGGAAGGGCAAGGGGAGGGGAGTTTCCCCGTACTCCAAGTCATGCAGGATAGTGATTTCCCCCGGGGAAATCACAGCTTCGCCTTTGCCGTGCAAAGAACATGTTCCTACGCGTGTCGGGCACGCTTCGGAATCCACCTGGCCTTTTTCACCGTTTGAGCATGGGCAGAACGAAAATTCCCGGTACCTACCGCGTTGAGATTCTGCTCACGCCTGAGGGGCATTCGCGTCTCAAAGCGATCAAGAAACAGCTCCGCTTGCGGAACCAAAACGAGGTGATCGAGGCACTGCTTTTGAATGCAGTCGGAGAGGAAAAGGGCGGTGGGCAACTCACCGAGGAGATTGCTGAAAACGTCCTCCTGATCCTTGAGAGATTGGAGCAGCTCGCATGAAGAACGGGCTCATCTTTCCCTTCAAAACGACGTGGCGGGAGCGGTTGGATCTCGACTACCTCGATGAGACTTCGGCGCGGAAAATCGCCGCCCGTGGGGAACGAAATACCATGCGGAAAACCGATCAGGCTGATCCCTCGGCAATCGGCAAAAGCCTGAAGCAATTTGCTGACTACGCCTCCAAAGAAACCATCGGTCAGGTTCATGCAGGGGGATTCCTGCATCACCTCATTGTTTTGAATCCGGATGGCACCCGTTCCGCTCCTGCGGCACTCACCAACTCGGAGCGGAAAAAACGCATTACCGAGGAGTGGCTAGCACACATGCGAAAGTGGCAAACCAAGGCCAAGAACCCCGTGATCCAGCACAGGCTTATCTTCACGATGTCGACACCTTTTCACGACAAACTCGTAGCCGCAGGACTCAATCCCGACAGCGTTCTTCAGGGTACGCTGCGCAAGATGATGCGGCAGTTTCAGGAGCGATTTCATCCCGGAGATTCGATTGGATACGCCTACGGCATCCATCACGACACGGATCATCTCCATGTTCATGTGGCGCTCTGTCCGAGGACGAAAAAGGGGGCCTATGTCGGATGCAGCACCTCACGCACACGGACCTCGGGGAACCGCAATCAGATCGAGTATTTGATGAACTGTTTTGAGAGCGAAAACCGCATCTGGGAGAAGCGTCTCTCCGATCCCCTGAAGCTTCATCAGAAACTCGCAAAGCGACTCGATTCCGACAGGCAAACCATTGTTCCCAGGATCACCGCACAGCAACAGACGGCTCTCAAACGCGATCAATCCCTCTATGCAACCCGGTTGCGTTACGGCTATCAGGCGATCCTCGATCTCGAGACAGCATTGCAGAAAAAGCGTCAGGCCCAGCGTGCAGTTCGACTCCTGCGGCGCGTGCCGAAACTCTTTGGCCGCAGAAGGCCGGCTCCTATCCGAACGATCCAAAAAGTGGCTGGAGCCATTGAGAAAATGTCCATCAGGGAGATGCAGGCGCAGCTCTGTCGGATGAAGCAATCCTACCGCGCAGATCACCACATTTATTGCCAGCACTACGGCGATCCGACCCTTCAAACCCATGCCCATCAAAACACCCATATCCAAGTCCAGCGCACGCGCCAGAGCCTTTGATTTTGTCTCCTGCCTGAAGTTCGTTTTCCGCCCCCGGCGTGTGGATGCCTACTTTCATCAGGTGATCGGGGAGCAGGCCATCACGACAGTGCATTTTCAGGGATACACGCAGGAGATTCCTGATCCGGAGCAGGTGCTTTACGGCTATCTATCGCGAAGGCTTCAGCCGGAACCCTCCGATGAGGATTGCTGACCTCATCATCTTTTTCGGCAGTATCGCAGGAGCGATTGCCGGGCACTTTCTGCTCGTTCCTCCCTATTCATGGGGAGTTGTTTCCCTATGCGCACTCTTTGGTGCCTGGAGCCTCTTTGGGGAGGTCCATGCGGGCAATGTTGTGGTACGCCTCGGAGGGCTTGCTTGGTCGATGGAGGATTTTGTCCGGGGATGGCTCATCACCGGACGGACCGGCTCAGGGAAAACCCAGTCCGGGATCAATACGATCACCTACCAGATCTTTCAGAATGTGAAGGATTGGGGAGGCATCTGCCTCGATCAGAAAGGGCTCTACTGGGAGATCTTGGTCCGGATGGCAGCCCACTTCGGCAGGAGCAATGACCTGGTGCTTCTGCAGACCCGTCCTTCGGGGGCAAGCGTCCTCTGGAGACCACCCCATACGATCAACATTACCGGCAATCCCGAGGTGCCTTCTTCCACCTATGCCAAGGTGATCGTTGATACAGCTCTTTCACTGACAGGGGGGAGGGGAGGGAACCCCTTCTTTCCCATCCGTGCTCAGCTGGCGATCCAGATGGCCTTCGACATCCTCCGGCACCTGGAGTCCTACGTCACCATCCCGAACATCCATTCCATGCTCCTCAATCAAGAGGATGGCGAGGGTGTCATGAAGCAGTTGCACAGGTTAGGCGATGAGCGCTCCTTGGAGCTACTCTCCTCACTGAGGATCTACCTGGAACAACCCCCCGAGCAGCTTGGGGGTGTTCAGGGGACTCTGAGTACGTACCTGGAGTTCTTTTTGAACCGCGAGATCGCCGAGGTCTTCTGTGCCGAGGAGCCGACTTTCTCGGTTGGCGAGATCGACCAAGGGAAGATCGTCTGCCTCGCGATGCCGCAGAAGTTCCAGAGCGAGCGCCTCTACAT
>DAISZK010000038.1:0-25933 GCA_036824855.1 Chthoniobacterales bacterium
GGGCGACTTCCCCTGTCCTGGTCCGGACAACGTGGGCGCCGTCGTTGTCGACGACCACCTGATCGTCAATCCAGAGTTTGGAAGCATCGTCATTACGAAGGCCGAACGTGTAGACACCATCGGCTGGAATCTTGATATAGCCGTCGAAGAGCACGCCGAAACCTTTTCCAGGAGTTGCCGGTGGGAATGCGAACCCGCCGACACCATCCGTGAATTCTTCCTTAAGCTTCGAGAAATCGGGAAGGAGATTCCAGAAGCCCCGGTAGACGCTCGCCTTGAGGCCGGGTTCCAACGACGGGGTCTTCACTGCATCGGAGGGTTCGGCGCGGACGAATTTTGCCACGGTGGCGGGACTTGTTCCCTGCGGTCCGAATTTCCAATCCCGAGCGACGGTGACAGCCTTGACAGTGGCCGATTGTTCCAACTGGAAGGGACCGGTGTAGAAGGTCGAGTCGGGACCGGGTTCGCTTCCATCGACGGTGTACCGGATCTCCTGCCCGGATCCGGGCAGGGCGAAGGCCACCTTGATGCGGTCGGTGAAGATCCGTCCGGGTTGCATGATTTCGGGTGACGGAGGAGTTGCCTTCACGGAGGCAATGGTCCTCCCGTCGCGCTCCAGGGTCATTGCCGTGCGTCCCTCGGCAACTGAACCGAAGGACCAAATGTCCGCCTGATCCGGGGTCTTGATCGTGACCGAGTCATGGCGCTGATTCCAGAGGACATCTGGCATCGGCTCCCCCTCCATGTGGGGATAGAGCAGAATCTTGAAGCGAGGTTCCTTGGAACGGGAGGAAATCAGGAGACGCTTGTGCAGATTACCCTGCTCGAAGGCCTTGTTCCCGATCGAGGACTGATCGATCCGGATCGCCATCCCGTCCGAGGGGGAATCGACGTCGGAATCGATCACCTGAACCAAAAGGCGCCTCTTGTCGGCCTTCGCCTGGTCCCCCTTGATCTTGGGATTGGCCGGGATCTCCTTAGCACCGAGATCGACCCACGTGCCACCGCTCTTGATGATCTCAAGATCGGGCGGCAGTTGCATGGCCCACTCGTAAAGATGCGAGGCATCATCCTTGCGGATGTCGTCGACCATCAGGACATAGGGGTGTTTTCCACGAACCAAGGCCGCGCTGCGGAAGGCCTTGCGGACGGGATTCCATTCGCCTCTGAGCACAGGACCGTAATGCTCGAAAATCGCTTGCCTTCCCTTGCCCGAAGCCGCCTGTTCACGGATGAATTCCAAAACATCCGGCTGGGTTTCCTGCTCCCACTTCTCGGTAATGTCGTCAGGCGGTCGATTGTCTGTACCATAGCCCGAATCGCTCCACCTCCAGGTGTAGGCATGCTCGGCATCGCTGACGCCGATGGTTACCTCGGGAGTGTCGACGAGATCCACCCAGCGTCCTTCGGGTGCCGGCCAGGGTGACTCGGATCGACCATCGATCAGGACATTGTTGTGAAGGTGTCCGGCGGCGGCATGGTAACCGACCTCGGTGGCCCATTCCCGGCCAAGTGCGGCCAAGGTGAAGTTGTTGGCGTCCGCATGATTGTGACCGACGACCGGGTAGTCGGTCTTGGCCTCGAAATCGAGCTTGAGAGCGTTGGTGTCCCAACCCGATCGAGCGATCAGGTAGCTGCGCTTCGGGCAGAAATAGGTCGTGGGAAGATTCATTTCAGAGGGGGGAACTGCTTTGGGGAGGTTTTCGGTGTTGAAGAGCACCATCAACCAGGCGCGCGTTCCTGCATCGTTGCCCATGCCCCCATTGCCGTAGTCCTCCCCGACCCGCTGACGCCATGCCCAGTCGATCATGGGATCGGTGGGGTACATGTATTTCAGGATCGTCCAGGTCGCATAGAATCCGTTGCCTGAACCGTCGGCATGGCTCATGAAATCAGTGCCCCAGGGTTCCAACTGGTTGACCAGATGGTATTTGAGTTTGCTGATATTGCTTCCGTCGGCCCAGACTTCACCTCCACCTCTTTTGGCATCGGCCATCATGACGAGACCTGATCCCTGAAATCCGAGTGAAAAATAGGTCAGATCCTCGGTGAGGGCACCGGAGGGATGGATGTTGTAGGTGCAGAAATCGCGGGCAACCTCTTTCGCCTGGTTCCAGAGCTTGGGATTCCATCCCTCCTCACCTTCGATCGCCAGTGTACCCCATCCCTGATAAACATGGAGACCGGCCCAATTCCACATCCGCATGTGGCGCGGCCAGTCATGGGTGAAGATGTCGATCCCATCCATCATCTTGGCGATGAATTTGCGCACGGGAACCCGTTGGTCCTCGCTCATCCACGGGGCGAGGAAATCGTAGGCAAGGCACAGGTAACTGTCCCAACCGTTGTGCAGGCCGGCAGGATCCTTGGGACGATGCCAGTTCCTGAGCAGGTATCCCCCCTCGGCGGAGAGCACCTTGCCGAGCAGTTTACCCCGCTCGCCGTCGTCGGCAACCTGCGCGGCGATCGCGGCGAGCGCCAGTTGGTGCGAGAGATCGGAGGCAGCGGCGAATTGGGCGTCGGAGGGCATCTTGCCGGCAGCGATCATGGCAAGCACCCTTCCTTCGGGAGTGACCGGATTGTCGAGGGTGTCATGAACCGTCTTTTTCAAGGCCTCATAGGCTTTCTTTCTCGCCGGGGAGGAGGTGGCGAGACGACGGAGTTCCGGGAGATCTTCCGGTGACAGGAAAATCCTGGGATGCACTCCGGGAGCAGGAGGGGGGGAAAGCCTGCGTACCACCGTCCCGTCATCATAACGAATCACGGGTGGGTTTTCGGGCACCGGAGGCGTCGCGGTGGCATTGGTTTCCGCAGCAGCATGGAGGGGCAGGACGGAGAGGCCGAGGCACAGCGATGCGAGGATAGTTCTAGATCTCATGAAGGAATGGGGAGTAGGGGGTGAAAAAAGCGCCTCTGTCTTCTGTCTCTTAGCGCGGGTGGGTCTGAGGGGTGGTCTGTTTCATCACACTTCGGAGAATCTCGTCGGCGGACAAGGCCCGGTTGTAAACCCTCAGATCCTGATAGGCGCCGCTGAAGCCGCCGTAGCCACCGCCTGCAAGATCGATCTTGGTGCCGAGGTTCAGTGGTTTGGCCAGAGCATTCGTGAGCAGTGGTTGGCCGTTCACATAGAGTGTCTCCGACTGACCATCCGTGGTGACAGCATAGTGCGTCCAACCGAACAGGGCGGCCGAGGGAAGCATGTCGTTGTTGCCCGCGGATTGGAAGCTGAGCCCTCCCTGCACAAGACTCAGCGCAAAACCGCTTCCTCCGTTCACGGAGATGACGCTCCCCATCCAGGGACCGTCGGCTGATTTTTCTTTGGGAGATGCAGCCGGGGTCTTGAGCCATTTCACACAGAACGAGACGGTGGCTTGCTTGGGACATTGATCCTTGAAGGCGAAGGGAACCGTGATCCCCTTGTTGCTGATGCCAAGCGCCGTGCCGGAAAGTCCCGGAAGCGTCCATGTGTTGGTTGACGGGATCGGGGCCACATTGGTTTGAAACGCGGAATAACCCTCCGGCGTCGGGTTGGAGAGATTCCAACTGGCAACCAGACCCGAAAGGGAATCGGGATTAAAGTTGGCCAGGTTGGAAGCAACCGATGCCGTTGCGAGTTGACGGCTTGTCAGGAGGTCGGAATCGGGATCATTTAACTTGGGAACGGCATTCCTGATGGCGACGATTTCCTTGCCTTCACGACTGATACTCAGATCCGTCTTTCCAGAAGACCCTTCGGCAAAGTTCAGGACATCCTTCTGATCCGGAAAGTTGACCTCGATCTTGCCATCCCGCAAGGGCGTGGTCTGGGGTATGGGATCGCCGGCCCGCAAGGCATGAATCAGGACTTTGAACGAAGGGGAAACAGCCCGGGTGCCGAGGGTGAGCACCTGTGGGTTCCCCTCGATAATACGGGGAGGTTCCGGTGTCCCTTGCTGATCGAGTACCCGGACCAGGAGGAGGGGCGATCCGGCGAGCAACCCGCCTTTGTCATCGAGCGACTCCTTGGCAGAGAAGAACAGATCCCCCGGTTGAGCGCCGTCAGGCTGTTTTTCGATCCTGATCAGGTCCCCGGGGAGACTCAGATGCCATTCGTAGAGCGCCGGCAGGGCATCGTGCTGGATGTCGTCCAGCAAAAGAACATAGGGATGACGCCCCCTCACCAGTCCGGCCGTACGGAACGACTTGATGACGGGATTGTTGACCATCTTGTAATAGGAGCGCAGGGTCCCGTCGGGCCCGAGCCAGTTGCCCGAGTACTTCATGGGCTGGGTGTAATCGAGCACGTCGACCTTGGTGTAGGCAAAGTCGTTGAAGCTCAGTTCAACGGGTTTGCGAGTCTGGCCAAGTTCGATGTTCCCCTCGTCTACATCCTTGCGGGTGACGGCCTGGCCCTGCTTGTTCTTGTCGGAACCGCCCCAGACCCAGTCCCAGCAGTACTTACTGTCCCCGACCATGAAGGTGGCTTCGGGGTTGTCTATAAAGTCGACCACGCGACCGGGAGTAGTGACACTCTGCTCGCATCCATTGAACGTCACCGTGCTGCACTGCCAGGACTTGCCGTCCTTGCCCGGGATCGTCACCCACGGACGTCCCTGGGCGGAAAGCATAATACCATTGCGGTCGGCAAAGGGATGGCCACCGCTCGCACCGCGCACATGCATGGTCAGAAAGGTGGCGTTCGTGTCCCAAGAAGAGCGCGTCATCATCATCGCGCGCTGGCCGCAGAAAAACGTAAGTGGCAGGCCGAGCTTCTCGGGTGTGTTCTCGGGATGATAGGTCGTGGCGAAGATCGCATCGGTGATGAGGTTGTTCCAGCTGTGGCCCGGAGTCGGCAATTTCCTGAAATCATCCCCGACCATGGAGCGGTAAACAAAATCGATCGTCTTGTCGTTGGGGAAGAGATAGTGAGCGACGACAAGATCCTGCGGAGTGCAAAGACCGCCTCCCATGCTCCCCAGAATGTCAAAGATCACATAGCGGTTGTCCTGTGTGGGAAGCATCGAGAGGGAGGTGAACTTCGCGTAGTGATTGCGGATCAAGGGATGCTGGGAGAGAAGCGGCAATCCGTACTTGGGGGCGATCCGGTCGAAAGCCACCACCGCATCGAGGCCGAAAAGCAGTTTGCCCTCGGCCTCGTAGGCGCATCCGCTGTTGAAGAACGAGTAGGTGAAAAAGTCGCGCCATCCGCGGTAAAGGCCTAGGAACTTCAGGTCGTTGAATCCCGGCTCCCCCTCGATCGCCACCGTGTCCCAGACCTCGTAGCTGAAGGTCGCCCAGTTGCTCCGGCTTGTCTCGGCGTGACTGAACGTGCCGTAACCATCCACCCAGGAGGAGAGAAGGACCAACTCGTCATGCACCAACTTCTTCTGCTCGGGCGTCATCCAGTTATAAATGAAGTCGTAGACTAGCCCGAGTTGACAGGCGTCATAGCGAGGGGTGGATGGATGAGGTGGCTGACCAGGCTTGACGGGTTTGTCCTCCTTGGCGCGACGTTCCTGCTCGAACTTGACCGAGGTCTCGATGGCAGCGGCAAGTTTTTTGGCGCCGACTGCATCGTCATCGATTAGGCAACGGAAGGCCTCGATGGCCGCGGGAAAGAAGAAGCCAGAGGGGCGCGGTTTACCTCCGTTTTTGGGATTCTCATAAGTGTCGGTCGGCTTGCCGGCGGCAAGGATCCCGTAGTAATCCTCCCTGTTGGTACCGTACCCCCCGATCCTCATGACTTGATCGGTCCTTCCATGAACACGGAACGATCCGTTGGCCCAGTCGGGTTGCGCGTAATCGGCCTTCTCGTCATAGGTGAGATTGAGAGCATGGGAATAGGCCAAGATGAGCTTCCATGAGGCCTGCGCCGCGGGATCCTCCTTCAAGCGTTTGCGGACGGCAGGCAGATCCTCCGGCGAGAAAAAGATGCGGGGGTGCACCCCGGGAGCCGGCACAGTACCAACGGGGGTGACTCCCTCGGCGTTGAAGGCAATCTTGGCGGATCCGAAATCCTTGGGATGAAAAAGCGTCCAGGGAAGCGGATCCGAACCGGAATACGACCAGACGCTCTTGTCGCCGTATGCCGAGGCCTTGACGAGGGGGTCCAGCGAGGAGGGTGATGTGTTCGTGCTGATGCCGTCAGCGAGAACCGTCGAGCAGAACAGAACGCTTGTGAGTAGAGTTACGGAGTTCAGAGCTTTCATGGGAATAGGTTTGCCACCCGACAAGCGACACCTTCAATTCCTGTGAATTGAGAACCGAAACGGGGGGTAGGCTCTTATCTCTGAAACACCGGCAAGAGAAAAGGGAAAACATGCGCTAACCACCCAATCAGAAGGAAATCAGAAGGATGAACTTTACTGTCAAGCAACCTATGCCTTGAGTGACCTTTTGGAATCTATCAGTCTGTGCGGGCAGCTTGATCTCTACATAAGAATACCAGCAACCAACCCAGAACGATGAACCTTCAATTCGGAGCGGCCTATTACCCGGAACATGTCACTCCCGAACGCGTCGAGGAGGATGCGCGCCTCATGCAGGCGGCCGGAATCAACCTCGTCCGCATGGCCGAGTTTTCCTGGATCAGGATGGAGCGTGAGGAGGGTACGTTCGATTTCTCATGGCTCGACCATGCGGTGGAGACCCTTGCGCATCATGGCGTCCGTTCCCTGCTCTGCACCCCCACGGCAACCCCGCCCAAGTGGGTCATGGACAACTATCCCGATGTCTACCAGTACCACGCCGACGGCCGCAGGCGTGAGTTCGGTTCCCGCCGCCACTACTGCGTCAACAGCCCGAGCTACCATGAATTAAGCCGCAAGATCGCCAGGGCAATCGGCGCCCACTACCGGGACAATCCCCATGTCGTCGGCTACCAGATCGACAACGAGCTGATGGCGGAGGATCCCTACTGCTACTGCCCGACCTGCGTGACTAAGTTCCGGTCATGGGCTCGGGAAAAGTTTGGCACCATCGACGAACTGAATCGGCGCTGGGGCCTCGATTTCTGGAGCCAGTGCTACCGCTCCTTCGAAGAGGTGGTGCTTCCGAAGATCAAAGCCCACCAGAATCCCTCCTCGACGCTCGACGTGCAGCGTTTCTTCTCCGAGTGCTTCCTGGAATACGCCTCCCTGCAGGTTGACGAACTCCACGCCTACTCTCCGGGCAAGCCCGTCACGCACAATATCTGCTCGTGCGGCTTTCTCTACAAACTCGACCTCTACAAGCTCGGCAAGCGGCTCGACTTCGTCTCCGTCGACAACTACCCGGTGAGCTTCACCTTCGAGGGGGAGTACGGCAACACGGGAGACTTCACTTATCATCCCTCCTATTCCTCGATGGCCATGGCCATCACCCGCTCTGCCGGGAAAGCCCCGTTCTGGGTCACCGAAGCGCAATCCGGTCGCACCTTCCGTCCGCGCCAGCTTGTGGAGCCAGGCTTTCTCGGAGCCATCACGCGTCAGGAAGTCGCGCATGGCGGCCGTGCAGTCCTCTACTTCTCGTGGAGGATCTTCCCCTCGGGCGTTGAGCATATGCTGGCGGGCGTTCTGCACTCGGATTCAAAACCGCGTCGGACTTATGACGAAATTCGCGACATTATCCGCGAGAGTGCAATGCTCGACACGGAACTTTTCTCACTGATGCCTCGCGCTGAGGTGGCCCTTCTCCGTGACTTTGACTGTGACTGGGCGCTCGATGACGGTCATCCGCATCCCGATTTCCGCTACCTCCGCCACCTGCACCGCTACTACCAGGCACTCTTTGAAAATCACGTCAACACCGACATTGTCTCCCCCGACGACGACTGGTCCGGCTACAGGGTCCTCGTTGCCCCCTCCTGGCTGCTCATCGACCCTGCACGCGCCGAAAAACTGCGGAGCTTCGCCGAGAATGGCGGCACACTCGTACTGACCTGCCTCTCGGCCATGCGTGACCTCGACAACATCAACCGCCCCGAAACCCTCCCCTCGCTCCTCACCGGTCTCTGCGGTGTCGAGGTTGAGGAATTCCAGGCGCTGAAATTCCAGGACAAGGTCCGCTTCCTCGATAAAGACGGATCAGCCCACGAGGGATCCTACTGGTTCGACCTCCTTAGCCTTCACGGTGCCGAACCGCTGGCCACTTACGACGACCGTTGGTTTGCCGGAACACCTGCCGTCACACTCAACTCCTCTGGTAAGGGACGGGTCTGCTATGTCGGCACGGTCCCCGAAGTCCCTTATCTGCGCAACCTCCTCGGCACACTCTGCTCTGAGGGCGGGATCAAACCCAATGTCACCGAGGCCTCCACGCCGCTTCTGGAATCGCTGAAGGTCTTCGGAGTGGATGACTCCCTCGAAGAGCATCTTCATCTCATCAACTTCAGCCGTGAGGAGCAGTCGGTGACCATTCCCTCCCCCCACGTGGTGCTTCCTGAGAATCGCCCGGTCTCGGGCCGCTTCACCTTGCGCCCATTTCAAGCCGTTCTTCTCCGAAAGGCCTGAGGCTCCATGAATTCACTCCATAGCATAAAATCAGACTTCATCCGTGTCATAAACCTCCGGTACGCATCCCTGCTGATGTTCCTCCTCTTGGTAGGACGCCTCGCCGCCGTAGAAATCTATGTTTCGCCTGTCGGTTCCGATTCAGGTGATGGTTCGCTAGCAAGGCCTTTCCAGACGTTGGAGCGTGCCCGTGACGCGGCGCGCGCTGCGCGATCCGGAAACACCGAGATTTCCCTGACCGTGTGGCTGCAAGGCGGAGACTACCGCATCACGCACCCCTTCGTCCTGACCAAAGAAGACGGTGGAACCCCCAAGGCCCCCGTGGTCTACCGCAGCATGGAGGGACAGAACGTGCGCCTGCACGGAGCCATGGGGGTCACCCCCCGCAACTTCAGACCCGTGACGGATGCAGCAACTCTTGCGAGAATCTCTGAACCGGTACGCGGGAAGGTGCTGGAACTCGACCTTGCCAATCTGGGGCTCACTCATGCCAACCGCTACCCCGATGTTTTTCCAGACAACGGGGGCCTGTTGGACCTTTTCTTCAACGGTAAGCGCATGCCCCTCGCACGCTATCCCGACAAGGGATACATGACCATTAAGCGCGTTCTCTACAATGCCGGAGGAATTCAGGATCGCAACTGGGGCGCCGCCACTTTCATCGACAAACCCAAGGACGGCAAGGGAGGGATCTTCGAGTACCGCGAGGAGGCGTACGACCGGTTTGCCATCTGGAAAGAACAGCTCGGACGTGGCGTCTGGCTGAAGGGATTCTGGCGTATTCCCTGGCAGAACGAAGCCATTCGCATCGATTCCATCGACACCAAGAACCACACCGTTACCTTTGCCAAACCCATCGGAGGAGGTATTGGCAGCAAATATAAGCGTCCCGAGGGTAACGGGAAGGAACCCTTTTGGCTGCTGAACCTGCTCGAGGAGGTCAACCAACCCGGTGAGTGGTGCATCGATTTTCAGGACAAGAAACTCTACTTCTACCCGCCTGCCCCGATCGGTCAGGCGGACATCGCCCTTGCTGATTCGACCGAGCCGGTCATCTCCCTTGAGGAGGCCTCGCACATCACCCTGCAAGGCATCACCGTTGAGGAGTCGATGGGACCCGGCATAAGGATCCGTGGGGGCAAGGAGTGCCTTGTCGCGGGGTGCACCATCAGAAACGTGGACAAATACGCGGTTATCGTCGACGGCGGGCGTAACCACACCGTGCTCAGTTGCGACCTCTACAACCTGGGCGAGGGAGGAGTATCCCTTGCGGGCGGTGATGACAAGGCCAGCCCCAGGGTGCCGGCCGGACACCGCGTGATCAACAATCACATTCATCATTTCTCACTGATCACGAGAATCTACACCCCTGCCGTGAAGGCTGGATATGTGGATGGCGGATGGGCCGGGCATTATCCGGCGGTCGGGATGCTTGTGGCCCACAACCTCATTCACGACACGCCTCATGCGGGTGTGCTGAGCAACGGTTACGACAGTGTGTTCGAGTACAACGAAATCTTTCGCTTCGCGACGGTCTCGAACGACATCGGCGGTTTCTATAGCTTCGAGAAGTGGGATTTGGACGGCAACAGGACCTTTCGGTTCAACCTCATCCATCACTCCGACGAGGGGGACGGGATCTACTTCGACAATGGCCATAACGGGATGAAGATCTACGGGAACATCGTTTGTCTGGCGGGAAGCGGGAAACGCGGTGCCGGCCTGATCTTCAAGGACGGAGGCCAAGATAAATCCCCGGCACAGCACAGCGAGGTCACCAACAATATCTTCATGCGATGCCGCGTGGGCGGGCTCGTCTTCAGTCCCACCGCTGACAGCAACCTCATCAAGGACAATATCGTGGTCCAGTGCGGCACTCCCTGGGACTGGATGGAACTCAACGGCGCAAAATGGAAACGCGTGCCCGGCTTCCAACCTCCGGGCAACATGGTCTACACTGAGGACCCTGGTTTTGCAGATGCAGCGCACCTTGATTTCCGGATCAAACCGAATTCCGTGATTTTCAAGGATCTTCCAAACTTCAAGCAGATCCCGGTGGAGAAGATCGGCCTCTATGTCGACGAGTACCGCAGGAGTCTCCCTGCCGACCAGGAAATCAACCGTTACAGCGTTAAATCCGAGGAGACCGGCCTGGAGCAGGAAATCCTCGACCGCAAGTGATTGTGCTTCGTCTCCCCCCCTTTTTTCAATGCTCTCGCGATCAATTGAAGACTAAAAAAGGCACATCATTTCAAAAACGATTTATGAAAACCCACCTGCAACTCCTCCTGCTTGGAACAGCACTGGTCCTCGGCCTCGATCCCGCTCGCGCCAACGTCACGATGCCTGCGATTTTCGGCGACCACATGGTGCTTCAGCAATCGGCCACACTGCCCGTCTGGGGAAAAGCCAGTCCCGGAGAAAAGGTGACGGTCACCGTCGGCACGAGTGCCGGGAGTGCAACCACCGGTGCCGACGGTAAGTGGAGAGTTGATCTCCAGCCGCTGAAGGCTTCCAAGGATCCGGTGACCATGACTGTCACGGGAAGCAACACCCTCACCTTCTCCGACGTCCTTGTCGGTGATGTCTGGGTCTGCTCCGGGCAGAGCAACATGGAATACGGCATCAACAGCACCACGAAAGCCAAGGAGGACATCCCCAAGGCTAACCGACCGATGCTTCGCCTGTTCATGGTTCAGAAGACCTTCTCCTTCACCCCGCTCGAAGGCATTGCGACGGGCAACAATACCAACACTACAAACGACACCCTGGTCGGGCATTGGCAGGTCTGCACGCCTCAGATCCTGGTAGGTCATGGCGGGTGGCCCGACAGTTTCTCGGCCGTCGCCTATTACTTCGGCTCGGAGATCCAGGAACGCACCGGTCTCCCTGTCGGTCTCATCCAGACTCCCTGGGGCGGCAAGCCCATCCAGGCGTTCATGAGCCTCGAGTCCTTGAAGAAGGATCCCGACTTTGCCGTCTATGTCGCGAAACATGAGAAGGAGATGGCAGACTCCCCCGCGTTGAAGGCCGCTGCCGCTTCAAAAAGAGCGGAATACAATGCCCAGATGAAGGCTTGGAACGACCAGTATGGTGCTGCCTTCAAGCAGTCCATGGAGGAATTCACCAAAGCGGAGAACGCCGCCAAGGCCGCTCACGCACCGCTCCCAACCCGCCCCAAGCCTCCGGGGGCGATGCCGACACCTCTCCCTGATGGCAATCCGAAACCGGACACGCCAACCCACCTCTTCAATGGGATGATCAACACCATCATCCCCTACGCCATGAAGGGAGTGATCTGGTATCAGGGAGAAAACAACCGGGATATGCCCTGGGATTACGACAAACTCTTCGCGGCCATGATCTCCGACTGGCGCGGTCGCTGGGGTCAGGGTGACTTCCCCTTCCTCTTCGTGCAGTTGGCCTCCTTCCAGGCACCCGCCACTCAACCCGTTGAAAAGAGCGCGTGGGCGGTGATCCGCGACATGCAGCTACGTACCCTGAAAGTCCCCAATACGGCAATGGCTGTCGCCATCGACATCGGTGAGGCCACCAACATCCATCCCGGCGACAAGGTGGACGTGGCTCACCGGTTGGCTCTGGCCGCTAGGAAGAATGTCTACGGGGAGCAACTCGAGTGCTCCGGCCCCCTCTATGATGGGATGACAGTGGAGGGTGACAAAGTCCGCATCCGTTTTCAGCACGCCAAGGGGCTCAAGATTGCCGCCCATCCGCAGATGTATCCCGACCTCGTACCCACAGCCCCGGCAGAACTGGGTGCCTTTGCCATTGCCGGTGCGGACAAAAACTGGGTGCCGGCCAAGGCCGTGATCGACGGAGAAACAATCGTGGTCTCGAGCGATCAGGTGAAGCTACCTGTGGCCGTGCGCTATGGTTGGGCCAATAACCCGGCCTGCAATCTTTACAACGGGGCCGATCTCCCAGCCTCACCCTTCCGCACGGATGACTGGCAGGATGCACCTTATCCCTCATCGTCAGCCAATCCGGTAATGGACACCCCTCCGCAGAAATCAGAATTCTCCACAAATACCAATCAGGACATTCAGACTGTCGTTCCCATTCCCGTTGATCAGAATGCCGTGAAAAAGTGGCAGGATGACCGCTTCGGGATGTTCATTCACTGGGGTCCGGTCAGCCTCACGGGGCAGGAGATCAGCTGGACCAGAGGAAAGACCAACGGAATCCCCGTGGGGGTCTACGACAACCTCTACAAGCAATTCAATCCCGAGAAATTCAATGCCGACGAGTGGGTCGCCGCAGCCAAGGCAGCGGGGATGAAGTATATCGTTCTGACCTGCAAACATCATGACGGCTTCTGTCTCTGGAACACCAAGCTGACCGATTACAACATCATGAATTCCCCCTTCAAAAGGGATGTGGTGAAGGAACTCGCCGAGGCCTGCAAAAAACAAGGAATCAAGTTCGGATGCTACTATTCCGTCCCCGACGTCCATCATCCCGACTACCCCTACAACCTCACGGGACGAGGACATCCCAAGCGGGAAAAATACGATGTGGATGCCTACAACAGGTTCCTGATGGGTCAGACCGCCGAGTTGCTTCAACACTACGGACCTTTGGTGACCGTGTGGTATGACACCGACGGGACGGTGGGTGAAACATATGACAAAAACCGGGGACAGACTGTCATCAACAATGCCCGGAAAATACAACCCGACATCCTGATCAATGAGCGCACCGGCGCGAAGGGTGACTACAGTACCCCCGAGCAGAAACTCGGAGGATTTGATATGGTACGGCCCTGGGAATCGTGCATGACGATTTCAGGCCACAACCGCTGGGCTTGGGCAGGTGAAAAGGACGGAGCCAAGCCTCCGTGTCAGGTCATCACGATGCTTGCCCAGTGCGCCGGAGGGGATGGCAACATGCTTCTCAACGTCGGCCCCCGTCCCGACGGAATGATCGATCCGGTCCAAGTCGAGGCCATCCGACAGGTCGGTGACTGGCTCAAAGTCAACGGCGAGAGCATTTACGGGACACGGGGAGGTCCTTACATGCCGACTCCGCGGTACACGGCCACCCGCAAGGGCAATACCGTCTACCTCCATATCCTGAAGTGGGAGGGAGACACGGCGACACTTCCCCCATTGGGTGCTGATATCACATCCTCAAGCCTACTGACCGGGAGCAAGGTCACTGTGGAGAATGATCAGTCCGGATTGACCATAAAAGTCGCGCCGCAAGTCCAAAAATTACCTGATACAATTGTGAAATTAGAACTCAAATCAGATGCCATGTTATTGGATCCGATCAAGCCCTTCCCTGAGGATAAGAAAGCACTCACTGAATCAAAGAAACTACAATGATACCCAAATAGGGGTTTCTGCTTTCCAATCAATAAAGGATGCAATGCGTATGAAAATCCCGTTTGGATTAATTATCTGAACTCACCCAAGAAATGAAATTCCAGCATGCCATCATTTCTATAGCCATCATAACCTCCCTTCACGCGACTGACCTTGTTAATCCCAATCCATCAACCTTCTGTAATCCCATTAATGTCGATTACATGATCCAGAAGGATCATGAGAAGGGCTGGTATCGTGAAGCGGCTGACCCCGTTGCTCTCTTCTTCAAAGGGAACTACTATCTGTTTGCCTCGAAATCGGGCGGTTACTGGATGTCGCCCGACTTCCGCGATTGGAAACTGGTTACGCCTCCGAACCTCCCCCTGAACCAGTGGGCCCCCGCCGTGTTCGAGTACAAGAACGCGCTCTACTTTATGGCGACCGCCGACGGGAAAATCTACCGCTCCGAGCATCCCGAGAAAGCTGACTCCTGGACTGTCGAAGGAAAGGTGCGGGGTGATCAGGACCCCTCGCTCTTCCTCGATGATGACGGGAAGGTCTACCTCTACTACGGATGCCACGAAGGCGGACCGATCTCCGGAGTGGAACTCGATCCGGCCAACCACTTCGCCGAAATCGGCAAACCAGTTGATTTCTTCTGGAAGGATCCGGAGCATCACGGATTCGAGCGGACGGGATCCCGTAATGAGCGTGACCGCTGCTACATTGAAGGAGCATGGATGACCAAGCACGGGAGTCGTTACTACCTCCAATACGCTGCTCCGGGTACATCCGAAAAAGGCTATGGTGACGGCTGCTATGTCGGCGACCATCCGCTCGGTCCCTTCACCTATGAGGCGAATAGTCCAATTTCTCATAAGCCTACCGGATTTCTGCCTAGCGCAGGTCACAGCGCGACCTTTGCGGATGCCTCAGGGAACCTCTGGCGGATCGTCACGGCGTTGGTCGGGGTCTATCATGGCTTCGAGCGTCGTATCGCCGCCTATCCGCTGGGTTTTGACAAGGCGGGGCGAATGTTCACAGCCACAACGCTGGGCGATTACCCCCAGTACCTGCCGGGCACGCACAACCATCCCGAGCTTGGAAATTCACCCGGATGGATGCTTCTGAGTTACGGAAAGCCTGTCACCGCTTCCTCCTCTCTTCCCGGCCATCCCCCTGCGAATGCCTCCGACGAGAATATCCGGACATGGTGGAGCGCTGCTGGAAAGAATCCGGGCGAGTGGTTGCAGGTTGATCTCGGTGCTTCGGAAGAGCTACGCGCCATCCAGGTGAACTTCGCCGAAGAAGGGATCACCGGACAGAACCATGCCCCCGGATTCGCACAACGCTACCTGCTCGAGTGCTCCACTGACGGCAAGAACTGGATGCCCCTTGCCGACAAGCGCTCCAATGCAAAGGACGTTCCGCATGACTATCTGGAGTTGATCCGACCTGTAGAAGCCCGCTACGTTCGTATCACCGACTGCGGGACACCGGGAGAAGGAAATTTTTCCCTGAGGGGACTGCGCCTTTTCGGCAAGGGGCATGAGCCCGCGCCTGCCGCAGCGGGAAGCGTCACCGTGGAGCGTAAGCCGGAGTCACGACGTTCCGCCTTGGTTACCTGGCCACCAGCCCCCGGCGCCGAGGGTTACATCGTTCGCTACGGAGTAGCGCCGGATGCCTTGCTCGATCAGTTTGAGGTGCGCGGAACCAATACCCTGGAGATCAATTGTCTCAACACAGATGCTGGATACTGGTTCACCGTCGATTCCTTTAATCCTGGGAGCGTTACCTTTTTCAAAGGAACTCCAATTCAAGCACGGTGATGCCTGAAAAAGGCACATTGCAAATCGAGCAGCACCATCGTTTGCTTGAATGATGCCCTCTCAGCAGCGCCACTCAGAATCCTTGAAGTTCTCCGTTATCGGACTGGAGCACGTCCATGTGGATGTCATGACCGCAGGCTTGTTGGGTGAAGGAGCTCTGCTCAACTCTGTTTACGATGCCGATCCCTCCAAGGTGGCGGCTTTCAAAGAGAGGTTTCCCCAGGTTGCCATTGCCACTTCGGAGGAGGAGATCCTGGATAATCCTCAACTGCAGTTGATCGTCTCGGCCGCGGTACCCGACATGCGAAGCGCCCTCTCGACGCGGGTCATGAATTCAAGGAAAGACTTTCTCTCGGCGAAGCCTGCCTTCACCACCTTGGTGCAACTCGAAGAGGCTAAAAAAGTGACCAAGGAAACCGGAAGAAAGTTCCTCATCTTTTATTCCGAGCGTGTGCATGTCCGCTCCGCCCTCATGGCGGAGGAGATCATTGAGGCAGGACGACTCGGCGAGATTGTCCAAGTCATGTGCCTAGCACCTCATCGACTCAGCAAGGCGTCAAGACCCGCATGGTTTTTTGATCCGAAACGAAGCGGCGGGATCCTGAGTGACATCGGAAGCCATCAGTTTGAACAGATCCTAAGCTTTGGGCGTATCAGAGGAGGATCCATCACCCACGCACTCACCTCAAATCATACGGTTCCTGAACACCCCGACTTTGAAGACTTCGGTGAGGCGACCATGACAGGAGTTAACGGAGTCACCGGTTACGTGCGCGTCGACTGGCTGACACCTGAGGGGCTTGGCGTCTGGGGCGATGTACGCACAAAGATTTTAGGAACTAAAGGGACTCTTGAGATCCGCAAGTACACGGATATCGCAAAAGATAAGAGTCCCGACCATCTGTTCTTGGTAGATGCCACGGGCGAACACCACCTCAGGCCCGATACTCATGCCCCGATGCCTTATTTTTCTCAGGTTATCCGTGATTGCCTAGAGCGAACGGATTCATCCATGAATCAGAAACATGCTTTCCTAGCCATGGAGCTAGCGCTCAAGGCGCAGGCCATGGCGAACACGGCAGGCTAACTACATCCACGCTGGCGCGGTTGCAGAGATCTTGTCGCCAATGTTCTTATACCGTTGGTATTCCCAGGCGTTGTGAAACTTTGTACCGATGAGGAAACTGGCTAAGTATTCCTTCCAAGAGGAATATTTCTTGGCAAGTTCTGCAGAGGCTGAGGTGATCATCGGAGTCGCCTCTTCCTGCTTGAGGTAGCCTGCGGTCACGCCAAGGTCGGCCAAATACATGATGTGGGATTTTACCCAAGCGGTCTCATCAGTCCCCGCAGGATTTACAGATTGGTGGACCTTCTCGACTGCTGTTTTGAGGGTATTGTTCAGATTTGTGTATAGGATTCCTTGGGGCAGAACCAGATCCCCAGCATCGTCTCTGAGACTTGGTTGGAAAGTCTCCATTGCAGCAAGTTCATCCTTAAGACTCTTGGCATTATCGATGCCGAACATGTTTTTCAATTCATCCCTAGCCGCTCCTCTGTCATTTGGGGCTAGCCCGGTCAACCGCCCCAAGGGATGCCCCTGAGCCATAAGGATTGGGATCACAAAATAAGTGGCACGCACCTCATCAGTCGTGAGGCTCGGATCAGGTGCAGCGAATTTCGGAAACACGAACTGTTCGGATTTGCCTGCCTTTGACTCAAGTTTCCTCGCGATCTCCTCGAACCCAAGAGCTCTTGCTTGGGTGATCGGGGTTGTTCCAAAGTTGTCAGCAGCAGTGGGATCTACACCCTTCTCCAGAAGCAAGTCGACCGCCGGGATATTGAGTTGGGGATTTATGGCAAGATGGAGAGCATTCCTGCCGTCCTTATCTTTAGCCTGAATGTTCGCTCCAGCTTTGAGCAACGGGGTAGTGATCCATGGATGTGCATACCATTTAACGGAAACCAACAGGGGTGTGGCCCCGCTACGATCTCGCGCGTCGACAGCAGCGCCATGGGAGAGAAGGAGTTTCGCTGCTTCAAGGTCACCATGTCCTGCCGCAAAATGTAACGGCGTTCCCCATCGAGGCTGGGCAACAGAGGGATCAGCTTTATGGTTCAGGAGGGAGATAACTCCCAGCCTATTTCCGTTGTAGGCACACTTGATCAGCGGTGTCTCCCCAAACTTGTCCTTGAGGTTTGGATTGGCCCCCGCTTGAAGAAGCAGTTCGATTAGACGGGGATTCTTAAACTGGGCAGCATAGTGGAGAGCCGTGTCTTTATTGACATCCACAGCATCGATTTCCGCCCCTGCCTTAATGAGATCGGAGGCCATTTGCTCGAAACCATCAGCTGCAGCAATCATAAGTGCTGTCTGAGAGTACTTACTCGTTCTTTTTGCCAATGTTTCGGGAGAGATCATGGCTTTAAGTTGAACAGCTTCCCCATGCTCCACGGCTTTCCACCAAGGATCATTGACTTCCATCGGGCTTAGATGTTCCTCATGATCCCACTTCTCTTCAAAATTCAATGATCCAGCCTGCTCAATGAGCTGTGCAGCATTGGGTACACCATTCATCGCCGCTAGTCGGGCATTCCAGACCCGGCTCACATAATCGTTGGGATATCTCTCCACCTGCTGTTGTGAAAATTCGTATGCTGACTTCACATCACCCAAATCACGGGACATGAACATGCAGCGTTTCAAAGCGTCATCCCACTGAGGATGAACCGCAGCACCCACTATGCCCTCTTGGATTGCCTCCTTAAATGCTCCTTGCCGCTCCAGAATTTCGGCGTATTGACCGATGTATTTGGCCGTATTGGGCTCCTTTTCAATAGCCTCCTTGATCAGCGGAATAGCCTGATCATATTGCCCCAATTCGTAATAAGTCCGTGAAATTGCATGGAGGTTTACACCAGATCTCGAAAGCTTCAGTGCTGTTTGGCGTTCAACCAGAGCTTGGTCATGAGCGTCCAGATCATCCAAAAGGTTTCCATAGGTTAGGTGTAGGATGAATGACCCCTCCGAAGGAGCCATCAGACTCATTACCCTTTGGTAATAGCGGATTCCAGCTATCAGGATTCTGTTCCTAACCTCATACCAGAGATTGTAGCGTAACATGTCCCTAGTCAGAGACCGGGCTAATATTGCCGCCGCCCAGTTGATCGGAATCGAATCGGAATGCTGGTCTGCCAAAGTCAGTAGGGAATTGTAGTAGTAAAGTGCGCTAGATGGATCCTTGGAGAGATCCACACCGAGAATACAGGCCGCAGCCAATCCCTCCGGGGAATTTGGATCTTTGGCGATCAAGGTTCCGAAGACCTTAGAGGATTCTTTGACTTCGAAAACAGACCTCAGCTCTACACCCAGAAGAAAAAGTGCAGATACATCCTTGGGATCCTTCTGCAAAATTCCCGTGAGGGTTTGAATTGCTTGTTCAGGCTCAGAGGAACTGATGTCCCTGATACCGGCATCAGATAGTCCAAAGCTACTCTCGAATGGAGCAACCGTGAACAGGGCGCAGCACGCTAGCGCATAGCGTTTTATTGTGTTCATGGGGGGGAACATAACTCCCCTGTGACTACCTCCCCTGAATTAAGACGTCAACGGAAAGGAAAGACGTTGTTTATGATGCTTTATCATGGAGTTGAGATTTTGGATGCAGGGCTAGGCGCGCGAGGGAGAGCGTAGTAAATCTACGATGACCGAGCGGCAACAACGCATTGCGCCAAAATCACAACTCCATAGCTTAGGAGAATCGGAAGTAGTCAAAAGCTGCCAAACCAGTATCTCCGGCAGCGATCAGTCCCACTTTGGCTCCGATCCAACCACCCTCGCCCGCCACAAATGGTGGCTCGACGGTCTTGAAAGATTCACCCTCCAAGGCATAGGAAAAGGTGCAGGTAGAGTTAGATCCGACATGGACGGAGAGCCTAACCTCGGGCTTCTTGTCATTACCAAGAGTGGCAAGCAGTTGTTCCTCTGCCGTATCGAGGAGGTAGAACAACTTCCAGCCGTCTGACTCCTTGCGCAGGGCGATCCAGGCGGAGTGACCTCCACCAACGATCGTAAGTCCGGAGAGCGATCCCTCAGCCAGAGCGGATCCGTCAAGCAGCGCCTCGACAGAGAATTCCTTTGCAGGGAATTTCTGAGCCATAAGGTGCGGCGCCTTGAATGGCGGAAGCAGGAATCCCTCCTCGCTCTTCCCCAGAGGACGAGCAGGCAAGGTGATCCATCCCTTACGATCGCTCAGGGAATAAAATGAATCGTTATGATTGCCGTGCCACTGCCATTGCAAACCGAGCGTTGGTGAATCGAACTCGTCGGTCGTTGCCGGTACGGCAATGGGATACTGGGTACCGATAGCCGGCTTCTCCCATTCGAGAACAGGTTCCCCGATGCCGTTGCCGTCATGATCCACCCCCATGAGCGGCCAACCGTCGACCCATCGGACGGGATTCATGTGGGTAATGCGGCCGTAGGCCTTGTCATCCTGGAAATGGAGGAACCACCACGCCCCCTCATCTCCGGGGACTTGCTCGTTATTGGACGGGATGTCAACGAGCGCCCCTTGGTGCGGACCATTAATGGCCGTGGAGCCCTGCTCAAGGACGACCTTCTCCTCGTAGGGGCCGAAGATGTTCTTGGAACGATAAACGACCTGCCAGCCGACCTGAACGCTTCCCCCGGGAGCCAGGATGTAATACCAGCCGTTGAATTTATGGAACTTGGGTCCCTCGAGATAGGGATGATGCGGGGCATGGATGATTTCCTTGTCGCCAGGTAGAAGAGTCTTGGCATCTGGGGTCATCGGACGGAGATGCAGGATCTCCTTTTTACCAGAACGTGACATTGCGTAGGCATGGATCAGGTAAGCTTTGCCGTCATCATCCCAGAAGAGGCAGGGATCGATCCATCCACGAGCCTCGACAAGACACCATGGTTCGCACCATTCACCACGAGGATCATCGGCAGTCGTGACGTAGATTCCTTCCTCTACCATCGGGAAGACTATCCAGTATTTGCCGGCATGGTAACGGATCGCCGGAGCCCAGATCCCCGAGCCAAGTTGGACCTCAGTAAAGCGCTCTCCAGGGAGATTCTTCACTGCATGGTTCACCAGGGTCCAGTTCACGAGATCCTTGGAATGAAGGATCGGAAGACCCGGAGTGCAATTGAAACTGGAAGCCGTCATCCAGTAATCCTCACCGACACGGATCACGTCGGGATCGGAATAGTCTGCATGGAGGACAGGATTGCGGTAGCGGCCGTTACCGAGATCGGAACGGTACGGGTGAGAGTAGGGATGGCTCATAAATTATTAATCAGTCCCGCGGATCGGCATGTCGCACACGGAAGCCATCGAGGAGCATGAAAGAGCCCCCTCTTTTGACCAACTTGATTTCATGGGGATGCGCCTCGGGCCATAGTTGCTGGAAGATCACCTGCTGTAACTGGCGCGCCGCTGCCTTGCAGTCCACGGATTTGGCCAGCGTCCCGTCGACGAAGATATCCACGATTCCCTCGTCAGAGTTCAGGTCGGTCAGCACTTCGATTCCCTTCCCCGTGAACGCATAGGTCACCGAGTCTCCGTCGTTGCCAGTATGGTGCACAGTATCTCTCCACTCGCCCAGATGCCTACCAGAGGCCGCAGTCCAACTACCGGAATAGACAAGGGAAGGATCGGCATCATCCACCATCTGAAGAATGGGCACCGACTTCTTCGCACGGATGGAAGCAAACTCCGGAAGTAGACCCGCATTGGTCGCGATGGTCAGCGCAGCAGGAGAGAGGCTCTCGGGCTTTTCCGCCATAAAATTGTTGGTGATCGCACAGTTCGTGCCGTGGTTATTTGCATTCGATTTGTCGGCGTAATTATCATGCACCGAGATGTCATGAATCCAACCGCACCAGATGTTCATCCAGTTGGCACCGACATGGGTGACGACATTGCTACTGATTTCCATATAGCCGCTTCCTTCATCGGAATACATTCCCTGGGCGCGCTTGCCTCCTGAGATGTAGTTGCCGACCCAGAGGGTCTTCTCCTCGGGGGTTCCCTGATTGCCTAGGGTATAGATGCCACCTCCATCCTCGAGGATGTTCATGAAATCGGTGACCTTATTGCTGGCGATGGTGTTTTGATGACTGTAACCCAGCTTACCCCATCCCCACCCGACCGAGATTCCGGAGTAGGGAAGGTGGGAGATTTCGTTGTGGGCAAGGGAGAGGTGTCGCGTGTATCCGGTGCAGATGGCGACTTGGTCCTCAAAGTCGACTCCCACATCGGTGATATAATTGTTCTCGATCTTGTTTCCATCGCACCACTCCTCTTTGTTGGTGCTGGCGTAATCATCCACTTCTCCGAGAAAGATTCCGTTCCCCGAAATATCATAGATGCAGTTGCCGATGATCTCGCACTGCTGCGGCCCATGGCCGAAATCAATTCCAGCGCCACCCATGTGTGCCACCACATTGCCATTGAAGCCAACCCTCTGCCCGTACTGTACGGAAACCCCGCCCGGGGTCTTGCAGGAGGTGGGAGGTTGATTGACCCAGACAACTCCAGCCTGGTTGTCGGCATAGCCCTGATCGCCGCTGGGCTGCAGCCATGTTGCGTACTTGAAGGTCAATCCCTCAATGCAGATGTCATGGATCCGGTGATTAAAATCGGAACCCCTGATATTGAGAAGCGATTCCAACACTGGCAATTCGGCCTTAATCTTCGAGATCTCTTCATCAGCCTTGGGTATATAGTAGATCGTTGATTCCTTACGATCCAGATACCACTGCCCGGGCTTGGTGAGGAGTTCATAGGCGTTTTCAACCCACTCGACATTGTTCATTTGCTGGGTGCCCCCACCATTTGCTGGAGGCCCGGGTTTAGGCGACTTGGAGGCATTGAACCAACCCGGTGTCTTCATGTCGACACGGGCAGCTTGGACTGGTGTGGGCGCGGGAATCGGCGTGGGACTCGGTTGTCCGGGCTTGGCTCGGGGCTGGGGTTTGGACAACGGAGTGACGGTATCGATTTTAATCGATGCGATGCCGCAGCGCAGGTGCTTCCACGAACTACGCGACACGATTTCGATATCGGATGGGTTGCGCCAGTTGGCAATGGAGAGGTCAAGGCATCCCCAGCCTGTTTGGGTCTTGAACCAATCCTTAGGATGCAACTCACCGCGGGCCCGCTCGGCGCGAACGCCGTTGACGAAGAACTGGCGTGATTGCGTCCCGGGGGGAACATTCGCCTTATAAATATTCTTTGCCTTGTCATAAAGCGTCCAGCCCGTCACCTGGATTGCGCCGCTCAGTACCGGAGCTTCTCCAGGGAAAGCCCTGTAGACAACACGATGACCATTGATTCCGGAGTCATGAAGGAGTTCGCTTTCGGTGAGTTGGAAAGGTGATTCCAATCGATAAGCCCCCCCCCGAAGCAGGACAACGATATCTCCGGTCATAGTGCGGTTGATTGAACGGACAAGATCGCGTGCCCCGCTCAAGGAGCAGGGATTATCCTGTGTTCCTTTTAAACCCGAACCATTGGGAGCAACGTAGATGGTTGCCTGCTCAGCGGCGGATGCCGGCACACTCGCGATCCAATCTACGGCCAACAGGCAGATAATTAACGCCTTGATGCGAAATATGGATTTATTCCACATCGGTGCGGAATGGTGAGGCCGGAAGGCCTGACGTGTTGAAGAGGTTCACATCCGGTACATTAGTCCAACCGTAGCGAACGGCAGTGGGTGCGGTAACCACTGGGCTCGAAACCACCACCGTCTCTCCAACAATTTCTGCCTCCGCGGGAACAAATTGCTTGTCGGCGCCCGCAATCGTGAATCCCTTCAGAGGGCCTTCCTTCGAGACAAGGCCTTTATCCGCGTGTGTGAACGAAATCACCGCCTTGGAACCATCGATCTTGCAGTTCTTGAACAGAGGGCCCGAATATTCAATAGATTCCCCATAAGCCAATGCACGAGCTGCCAAAGCGAGCCGCTGTCCCACCGGCTCCTTCTGGGTGGGGTGAATGTCTTCGGCATCACCATGGTCGGTGATCACCGTCATGGCCGTATTTGTGGTCTTGCCGAGTGTTAGAAATTGAGCCTCCCTGATCTCGGGTCCCATTTTCTTGAATGGGGCAACTTGGACGTAAAGGAACGGGAAATTCCCCTCACCCCACACCAACCTCCAATCCGCTATCATCGCCGGGAAGAGGTCTCGGTACTCCTTGGCACGCCCCCCGTTTGATTCACCCTGATACCAGATCACTCCTCGCATGGCATAGGGCAGGATCGGATTGATCATTCCATTAAAGAGCACCGAAGGACTATGACTGTCCTTCAGAGGATCGCGGGGAGGCGCTGGAGGACGTGGGGTGGGCTTAGCCTCGGCTAATGCCTGGGCACACGCATTGGTGTAATCAGCCTTTAACTTCGGTTCCTCAGTTTGATACTTGGCCAACCGATCCGCATAGGTGGCCACATCTTTTGTGAAATGCTGGAGAATTGGCGAAAGCACGGGATTGGTTGCAAGTGCATCGTGACTGGTCCAAGCCTCTGCCGGAGTCCCTCCCCAAGATGAATGAATAAGACCCACGGGCACTCCTTTGGCCTTCATTAGATCACGCCCGAAGAAGTAACCAACGGCGGTAAAATTCGTGACCGTGGCGGGCGAACACACAATCCAGGAACCACTGACAGTGGATAAAGGATTCGTAGAGCTTGTCTGCTTCACCAGGAAATGACGGAGGTTCGGATAGTTGGCGGAGGCAGCCTCGGCCTCATAGTTCACAATGGGCTTCTGCCCGTTACGAAGGCCCAATTGACGCTCCATGTTCGACTGTCCGCTACAGATCCATACCTCTCCGATAAGAAGATTCGTCAGGGTGACCATGTTAGACCCTGATACGGTCATTGTTTGGGAATTAGTGGTCGCCGTTAACGGTTCAAGAAAGAGCATCCAAGTGCCGTTGGTCGCAATGGTGGAAACCTTCTGTCCGGCGAATTCCACGGAGATTTTTTCCCCAATGCCGGCCGTGCCCCAGACAGGAACCTTCATGCCCTGTTGAAGGACAGCATTATCGGTAAATAATGGATTGGGAACTACATCCGCAAATAGCGGGTGAAGGAGTACTAGACTGGAGAGCAACAAGAAGCTGGTTTTTTTCATGGAGGGATAAGGGTGAGTTACTATTCATAAGTGTTAGCTTCACTGGAGAAAACACCGAAAGTAGTGTTTTTCCATGAACGCCTCCAAACTTCGCTGGGGAATCCTGAGCACGGGATCGATTGCAAAACGATTTGCTACTGCCCTGAAAAAATCATCCACCGGCAGACTGACTGCAGTGGCCAGCCGAACAGAGGATCAGGCAAAAGGATTTGCGCGCGAGTTCGATGCATCGCATGCCCACGGAGACTATGCCTCTTTGATCTCCAACCCAGAAGTTGATGTTATCTACGTCGCACCTCCCCACCCAATGCACAAGGAGTGGGTTCTTCGCTGTGCCGAGGGGGGCAAGGCGATTCTCTGTGAAAAGCCCGCCGGGATGAACAGCGGTGAACTGGAAGAGATGCTCGCTGCCGCGAAGAGCAACGGAGTCTTTTTCATGGAAGCCTTCATGTACCGCTGCCACCCGCAGACTCGGCTTCTTAGGGAGACACTTCGCCGGGAAGAAATCGGGGCCGTGCGCATGATCCACGCCACCTTCAGCTATCCGTCTCCAAGCTATAACCCGAAGGAGAGGCGTTATGCCCGCGAACTGGGTGGAGGATCAATCCTCGATGTCGGATGCTACGGGGTCTCGATGGCACGTCTCGTGGCCGGGGAGATCGCGGGGCGCCGGTTTGCCAATCCTCTGGAGGTGAAAGGATTCAGCCGCCACGAACCTCAGGAAAGGACGGACCTCACTGCAGCCGCCCTACTAAGATTCGACGGGGATCTGATTGCCATGATTCAGAGCGGCATCGCGCTGAAGGGGGATAATATCGTTCGTATCGAGGGTGAGAAGGGCGCCATCACCGTAGGATGCCCCTGGGCCGTGCGCCATGGAGAGTCTTTCATCCAAGTGACCAATCATCTGACTGGCGAAACGAGGATTCAGCAACCGACCCGCCCGGACGAGGATCTCTACGCCTACGAGATCGATGAGGTTGGCCGCGCCGTGAGCTCAGGAGAAAAAGAATCCCCGGAGATGAACTGGGAGGATTCCCGTGGCAACGCCGCAGTGCTTGATGCGTGGCTGAAGGAAGCAGGGGTCAGCTACGCATAACCCCCGCACAAGGGCCTCACCAAGAGCTCTAGCCC
>DAISZK010000039.1:0-25833 GCA_036824855.1 Chthoniobacterales bacterium
GCCAGCCAGAGCCGAGCCCACGGCAAAGGTCAGAGAGATCACCGCATTACTGTTCACCCCCATGAGTGCCGCCGCATCCCGGTTCTGGGAGAGGGCTCGTAGCGCCAGTCCGAAGCGACTGCGCAGCACAATCTCGCGCAGTGACACAAGAAGAACGAGCGTTACAACGATCACCAAGAGATGATTGCCGGAAATCGTGACTCCTTGACCCAATGCAATACGGATCGGAGGCAGGAGGTCAGGAAAAGCCTTCTGGTTCACTCCAAAAACAATCTGACCACCGTACGAGAGCAGGAGAGAGACACCTATGGAGGTAATCAGCACGGCTAGCTTTGGCTGATTACGCAGCGGTCGGTAGGCAAGGCGTTCGATGATGACTCCGAGAAAAGCACAGACTACCATCGCCCAAATGAGCACGGTGGCTGTGGTCATCCAAGGATCAGGGAAGATATGACGAACAAAGGGGGTGGCATAAAAACCGGCAAAGGCACCGATCATCAGGACATCCCCGTGGGCAAAGTTGATGAATTTCAATAATCCATAGACCATGCTGTAACCGAGGGCGATCAGCGCATAGATCGCGCCAAGGGAAACGCCATTGATCAACTGCTGGAGAAACTCGTGCACGCCTCAATAGATAATCAGGAAATTTCTACCCAGGAATAGAATTTATCGGTGACAAAAAAAGACGTCTTCCGGTTTGACTCCGGCAGGCGTCTCTAATCAGAGAACCAAGACTATTAAAATTTGGCGGCAACCGTGAAACCGAGGATGGCCGCATTCCCAGTGGAACCATTTCCGCTCGGATTAACGATGTACTGGGCGTCAGGCACGAAATCCAACCACTTGTTGATAGAAACAGTATAGAACCATTCAAATACTGCGGTGGTGGAGAAAAACTGGCTCGCGTAGCTATTGGCGGCACCACCCCGATTCTTGGGAAGAGTGCTGTTGAAGTTGCTGCTGTAAAAACCTTCTCCCACTACTAAACCCGTCTTGTCGTTGGGGCGAGCGTCAAAGAGTCCCTTGTAGACCAGACCTGTCTGGTAGTAGTAGGGCAATGTGCAGGTAGATGCGGGAGTGAAGGTGAATTCAGTAAAGCTGTAGAGACCACGGGTCTTGTCAGCAACAGTAGTCGAAGCCGTAGGATTCTTACCATCGACCGGGTTCTTGTCCAAGGATGGAGGCGCGGAGACTTGATTATGAACCGCAGTCAAACGCTGATCAGCCTGGAAATACATACCCCAGACAGTGCTGTTTCCGGAAAGACTGCCGAAGTTGTTGTTGTTCTGCCCCCAGATGTAGCTGCCGATGGCGTAGCGTCCCTCCAGCTTGTCAGCTCCCAATTTGGGAATCCATCCGATCTCGTTCACGTTGTAGACACCGTTCTGGCCGTAAGCAGTCGAATTGGGGTCGAATGCCGCAGTTCCCTGAAAATTGAATCCATGGTTGTTATAGTTAGCAGTTTTCGTCGAACTGGCCTGGATTCCGGAATAACCTGCGATCGCCAGACCGAGATAGGTCTGGACATAGGTTGAGGCTGAAGGCTTGGCACGAAGCATGCCGCCCCAGGAATCATAGGAACTGCTCCAAGGAACAGACGTCACGGAATAGGTTTTACCGCCTTGGGAGTATCCTCCAATCGCTCCACCAATACCTTTCGCAGAGGCAATCGCATTGTTCTCAAAATTTTTCGATTCAGGTTGAGTGAGAAAATCCTCGTAAGGATTGATCCAGCCGAGCTTAAGCAAAAATTGGGGATCCGAGGTTTTGTCCGTCTTGTAGAGGAAATATTGGGACATGATCCGCACTCCCATTCCGCTCGTATCCTTGTTGGGATTAAAGACTCCTGAAGTTCCTGCTGCTTGAGCCGTGTAGGGGCAGTTTGGGTTGCCATCGACATTACGATAGCGCCAGTCGGACTGAACGCTTAGGCCCGTAAGACCGAATAACTTTCCAAAGTCGTAATTGAAACCCATCTTTACTTCGGTCGACCAGTTGTTTACCGGGACACCATAGATCTTGCCCTTTGCGTTGGCTGGCTGGGCGGCGGGTGTGACTTGTCCAAGGAAAGTCTCCTTAGCCTGTCCAGTGATTGTCAATCCGTAGTCTTTGAATGTTTTACCAAGTCCAAGCCAGTTTGCGGTAGCACCGTTGCCAAACCAGTAATTCTGCAGATCATTCTCCCACTCTTCCATTGTTGTGACAGAAGAACTGAGTTTTTCAAAATGAGCCTTTGACTTCTCGTAAGCCTCACCTGTGAGCCCAGCTAAATATGCTTTGGACTTGTGAAAATTCTCGCTAATCGATCCACCATGCCACCAACGTAGTAGTGGGGATTCTTCGGACGAAGAATTGGTATCGTTAAGGCTCGGACTCGGAGATGGATTGGACTTCGGATGTGCCATGTCCTGAGAGCGTGCAGACCCGAGGAGAATTGGGAGGATTGCCACAAGCCCAGCTAGATGACGGTGGTTCATAAAGTCTTTTGAATAAGGATACACTTTGTTCTCCCGAATATTTTAAACAAGGTTCGCAATGTCACAATCTTGACAAAGAAAGCCCCGGGATTGTGTCCCGGGGCTTTCTTGAATGGACTGATAAGTAGAGCCTGAGGCTCTCGACGGACTAAGCGGCTTGACCGCCCGCAGCCTGATCGCGCTCTTTCATCGCGGCCTTACGGCTTAGCTTTACTTTGCCGCGGTCATCGACGCCGATGCACTTGACCCAGATGACATCGCCGGTCTTGACGACATCCTCGACCTTGTTGACGCGCATGTCGGCAAGCTCAGAAATGTGAACAAGACCATCCTTGCCAGGCAGAACCTCGACGAAGGCACCGAACTCCTTAATGGAGACGACGGTACCTTGGTACATTTCGCCAACCGTGATCTCCTTGATCATGCCAAGGATGATCTCCTTGGCACGCTTCAGGCTCTCGCCGTTGCTGGAGTAAATATTCACGGAGCCGTCGTCCTCGATGTTAATCTCGGCGCCGGTCTCGGCAACGATGCTCTTGATGGTTTTGCCACCAGGCCCAATGATGAGGCCGATCTTATCCTGTGGCACCTTCACGGTCTCGATGCGAGGAGCGTACTTGCTCATCTCGCCACGATGAGCGGGAAGAGTCTGCTTCATGTGATCGAGGATCAGTCCGCGGTTCTTGCGGGCGTCATCGATGGCTGCGGACATGAGTTCGTGGCTGATCCCCTTAAGCTTAAGATCAAGCTGGAATCCGGTGACTCCGGCCTCGGTACCACAGAGCTTGAAGTCCATGTCGCCGAAGTGATCCTCGCTACCGATGATGTCGGTCAGGAGAGTGTGGCGGGTGAGCTTGCCGTTGCCGTCATCTTCGGAGACAAGTCCGACGGAGATACCTGCAACGGGACGTTTGAGAGGAACACCCGCGTCGAGCAACGCGAGAACGCCTGCGCAGACGGAGGCCATCGAGGTGGAACCATTCGACTCCATGACCTCGCTGGTGACGCGAAGAGCATATGGGAACTCCTGCTGGCTCGGGATGACCGGGAAGATGGAACGCTCGGCGAGCGCACCGTGACCGATTTCACGACGATTCTGACCTCCGAAGCGACCGGTCTCACCGACGCTGAAGGGAGGGAAGTTGTAGTGGAGCAGGAAGCGCTTGGTCGTCTCTCCTCCACCGTATCCGTCGATCATCTGGGCCTCGTCGGAAGTGGCAAGGGTTGCGAGCGCCATAGCCTGGGTCTCACCGCGGGCGAAGAGAGCCGAGCCATGAGCACGTGGGAGAACGGTGGTCTCGCTGGAGAGTTGGCGGAGTTCGGCAAGGCCGCGTCCGTCGCAACGCTTCTGCTTATCGAGGATGCTGACGCGGAAGGCCTTCTTCTGCAGGTAATCAAAAGCCTGAGAGATCTCGAACTTCGTGGCAGCGGGGAACTTCTCGAGGATCTTGGCGCTGACTTCCTCGCGAAGAGCTCCGACGGCCTTGCCGCGGGCCACCTTGCTCGGGGTGTAGAGGGCTGCCTCGATACGATCACCGGCGACCTGGTAGGCGATCTCGAGCATTCCCTCGTCGACATTAAGAAGAGTGAACTCACGCTTCGGCTTACCAGCCTTGGCGATCAACTCGTTCTGGGCGGCAATAATCGGACGGGTCTGCTCACGGGCGAAATCGAGGGCCTTCTTGAAGTCTTCTTCAGGAAGCTCATTGGCTGCGCCTTCGATCATGATGACATTCTCACCGTCGCCGACATAGACGAGGTCAAGATCGCTGTATTCACGTTCGGCGTGGGTAGGGTTCACGACGAACTCACCGTTGACGCGGCCGACACGGACTGCGGCGATCGGCTTCTCGAAGGGAATGTCCGAGACGCAAAGGGCGGCGGAGGCACCATTAATGGAGAGGATATCCGGGTCGATCTGTCCATCTGCAGAGAGCAGAATGCTGATGATCTGGGTGTCGTAGAAGTAGTTCTTCGGGAAGAGAGGGCGCAGAGGACGATCAGTCATGCGAGCGGTCAGGATCTCCTTTTCGCTGGGACGGCCTTCACGCTTGAAGTAACCACCGGGGAACTTACCGACAGCGGCGGCCTTCTCCTTGTAATCGACAGTGAGAGGGAAGAAATCCTGACCTTCCTTCACGGAAGTTGCTGAGACGGCGCTGACGAGGACAATGGTCTCGCCCGAGCGGACCATGACGGCTCCGTCGGCAAGTTTGGCAATCTTGCCGGTCTCGAAGCTGAGAGGATTTTGGCCGACATTGGCCGTGACAGTAGTGTGTGACATGGGAATTAAGTTTTGGATTGTTGGGTGGGCTGCTTGGGTCCGATGAGGGCGCGAAAAATGGTGAGCGCCCGAAATGCGGATGACACTCGGCTGAGTGTCTGCATGGTTGGTGTGTTTTTCTGGGAATTCTCCAGCCAAACAGGGCGGAGAACGGGGCTAAGAATAGTTTGCGGAACCACATCTCCCTCCGCAAAGACCTAACCCGTTCAGGTCAAGTCAGCTTGGAAGGGAGAAAGAAAAACCGTAAACCTAAGATTACTTACGCAGGTTCAGCTTCTCGATGACAGCCTGGTAACGCTCGGTAGCGCTATCCTTGAGGTAATCGAGAAGACGGCGGCGCGTGGCAACCATCTTGAGAAGGCCGCGACGGGAGGAGTGATCCTTGGCGTTGCCTTTGAGATGCTCGGTGAGAGTGGTGATTCTCTGCGTGAGATTAGCCACCTGGACGTCGGCACTACCGGTGTCCTTCTCATGCAGCCGGAGTGCTGCGATTTCTGGTGTTTCAGTTGTCGTCATATTTTTAGAGGGTCGGAATGTAGCCTCCCGTGAGAATCCTTGCAAGGAGTTTCGGGCGTATTCGCAATTGCGCAGAGTGGATCTGAAAATAATAAGGAACTCAGGAAGTCAGGAATAAAACCCACATTGCATCGACTTTAAGACAAAACACCCCTTTTTTATCACTGTCTTGAATAGAGGAACTCTAGGGAAGCTTCCCCAAGCCACAATTCTTTAAGATCGGATCCATTCTTACTCCTTCCTGAGTTCCTGAGTTCCATATTATAATTCTTGTTCTTTTCCAATGTCCGAACATTTACCCGAACTCTCCACTGCCTACGCTCCGGCCGATGTCGAATCCTCATGGTACGCCCGCTGGTGTGACTCCGGTTGCTTCACCGCCGATCCCTCCTCCCCTGCCCCCGCTTACTCGATCGTTATCCCTCCGCCGAATGTCACCGGCATCCTGACCCTCGGCCATGTCCTGAACAACACCCTGCAGGACATTCTTGCCCGCCGTGCACGCCAGACCGGACACGAGGTCCTCTGGCTCCCAGGGACAGACCACGCCGGCATTGCAACCCAGACGGTCGTGGAACGCCAATTCCGTAAGGAGGAGAAGAAGACCCGCCACGACCTCGGTCGCGAGGCATTCCTTGCCAAGGTCTGGGAGTGGAAGGAGAAGCATGGCGGCATCATCATCGGACAGCTCAAGAAACTCGGCGCCTCCTGCGACTGGTCGCGCGAACGCTTCACCATGGATGAGGCCTATGCACGCAAGGTGCAGGAGGTCTTTGTCGATCTCCATGGGAAGGGACTCATTTACCGAGGCAAGCGGATGGTGAACTGGTGCCCTGTCTCCCTCACCGCGCTAAGCGACGAGGAGGTCATCCCCAAGAAGCAAAAGGGTTACCTCTACCACTTCAAGCTCGAGGTCGTGGAAAGCCCCGGCACCTGGCTTGAGATCGCCACCACTCGCCCCGAGACCATCATGGGCGACACGGCGATCGCCGTGAATCCGAAGGATCCACGCTATACTCACCTGATCGGCAAGCATGTGCGCCGTCCCCTTCCCCTGAATGTCGAGGTACTCCTTCCGATCATCGGTGACGAGGCGGTCGACTTCGAGTTCGGCACAGGCGTCCTGAAGGTAACACCCGCGCATGATAAGGCCGACTACGAGATCGGCCTCCGTCACGCCCTCCCCGTCATCGACATCATGAATGCGAACGGGACCCTGAATGATCTGGCCGGAGAGGGATTCGCCGGTCTTGACCGCTTCGAGGCCCGAATGGAGGCCGTCGAGCGTCTGAAGGAACTGGGACTCCTGACCAAGGAGGATCCGTACGAGAACAATGTCGGCTTCAGCGAGCGCGCCGATGTCCCCGTGGAGCCGCGCCTCAGCGAACAATGGTTCCTCAAGTATCCCAAGACCCTCGAGGCCCGCGACGCGGTTCGGAAGGGACTCATCCGATTCTTCCCCGATCGCTGGGAGAAGGTCTACGACCACTGGCTCGAGAACATCCAGGACTGGTGCATCAGCCGTCAGCTCTGGTGGGGACACCGTATCCCGGTCTGGTATCCAGCCGAAGGGGGCAGTGAAAACATCCGCGTCCAGATCGAGTCACCCGGCGAGGGTTGGTCTCAAGATCCCGACGTGCTCGATACCTGGTTCTCCTCCTGGCTCTGGGCTCATGACACCATGGATGAGGCAGTCCGCGCAAAGTTCTACCCGACCAGCGTGCTCGTCACTGGTCCCGACATCATCTTCTTCTGGGTCGCCCGCATGATCATGGCGGGGCTTGAATACACGGGGGAGATTCCTTTCCGCGATGTCTACTTCACCGGCATTATCCGTGACAAGACGGGCCGCAAGATGTCGAAGAGCCTGGGCAATTCCCCCGACCCGCTCGACCTGATCGCCAAGTATGGCGCCGATGGCCTCCGCTTCGGCATCATTCGGGTTGCCCCTCAGGGACAGGACATCAAGTTCGACGAGAAGCAGATCGAGGAGGGACGCAACTTCGCCAACAAGCTCTGGAATGCCGTCCGCTTCCGCCAGATGCAGGGGGCGGCGAGTCCCTCACCAGATATCTCCGGACTTGAGCTTCCAGACATCGCGATCCATCTTCTCGAGCGCTTCGACACCATGCACACCGCGCTGCGTGGAGCCTACGCCGACTACCGTTTCCACGAGGTTGCAGGCTTGCTTTATGACTTCTTCTGGGGTGACTACTGCGATTGGTTCGTTGAGGCCGCCAAACCGATTCTCTACGGCCAGAGTGCCGAGGATTCCTCGGCCAAAGCCGCCATCCTTGCCACTATGGATGTCGTACTCTCGGGAATCCTGAGGCTCCTTCACCCGCTGATGCCCCACCTCACCGAGGAGCTCTGGAATCATCTTGGGTATTCGGCCGCAGCCTCCGCTTCCGCATCGGGAGCAAGAAACGGCTTCCTGCTCTACACCCAGCCACCGGGTGAGCATCACCTCACGGGCTTTTCCCAGGAAAGGATCGCCTCAGCCGGAGAAAGCACCAAGGCTCTCTACTCCGCCGTTCATGCCGTGCGCAACCTGCGTGCCGAATTTAAGATTCCTTCCAAACAGCAGGTCCGCTTCCTGCTCTCCCCCAAGGGAGATTTGGGTGAATTCACTCCCCTGCAATCGTCGATCTTTGCGGCGCTCACCAGAGCATCCGCCGTGGAACTCATCACCGGTTCGGCTCCTGCCGGCACACCCAGCATCCTCACCGATCTCGGCACCATCTCCATGCCACTCGAGGGCCTCATCGATCTCGAAGCGGAAAAGACCCGCGTCACAACCGAGATCACGAAGGTCGAGGCGGAACTCGAGAAAGTGAATGCCAAGCTGGCCGATCAGAGCTTCGTTGAGAAAGTCCCTGCGGCCGTCCTCGAGGATCATCGCCAACGCCATGCCAAATGGAGCGAAAAGCTCGAGACCCTCAAAACCACACTCAAGACACTCGGATGAATTTTAATATGGAACTCAGGAACTCAGGAAAAGAAGTGAGCTTTTAGTTGATCAGTCTCTTTTCATACTTCATCCCTCAACCTTCATATTTTCTATGTCCTCCTCCCTCGATCGTCTCCAAGTCTTCATCATGGCCGGAGGAAGCGGTGAGCGCTTCTGGCCGGCGAGCCGCACCGCCACACCGAAGCATCTGCTGAAACTCCTGGGTGACCAGACCTTGCTGGAGCAGACAGTACGCCGCTTTGAAGGAGTTGTTCCTTTCGATCAGATCTTCGTGCTAACCAATGTCGCTCAGATTGAAGCGACGTTGGCTGCAGTCCCCTTCCTGCCCCCCGGCAACATTATTGCCGAACCGGCCAAGCGTGATACCGCTCCCGCAGCGGCCCTAGCCACAGGCATTGCCAGAAGCCGACGCTCCGATGCCATCGTAGCCCTCTTCCCAGCCGACGCGATGATCCATGATACGGCGAACTTCCGGAGACAATTGAGCGAAGCGACGGAGTTTGTGGCCGGGAACCCGGCGATCCTCACCTTCTCGATCACGCCGACCCATCCCTCGACTGGCTTCGGCTATCTCGAACTCGAGGAAGGGGCCGCATCCAAAGAGGGGGTTGTCACCGTGAACCGCTTCGTCGAGAAGCCTGATGAGACAAAGGCACAGGCTTTCCTTGAAGGCAAACGACATGGCTGGAATGCCGGAATGTTCCTCTGGCAGGCGGAGACTTTCCTGGCCGAATGCAGGAAGCATCAGCCTGATCTCGAGAAGTTCATTCTTGAGTTCCCCAAAGGTGATCATGCCTCCTACCTCGCGGATCGTTTTCCCCTGCTTCCCAAGATTTCGGTCGATTACGCCATCATGGAGCACGCCGCTAGCGTCGTCGCCCTGATCGCTTGCTTTGACTGGGATGATGTCGGCTCCTGGACAGCGCTCCCACCTCACCTCGGAATCGACGAGAACGGAAATACCCTCAAGGGGAAGGTCGTCACACTTGATGCCGCCCACAATATCGTGATCGGCGGCAAGCGCACGATCGCTCTTTGCGGCGTCAGCGACCTCGTCGTCGTGGAGACCGACGATGCCGTCCTTGTCTGCCACCGCAATGCGGTTCAGCAGATTAAGAATCTTAACCTCCCCCCGGAACTCAAGTAGGGCGGTTTGGGATTTTGGCGCCGCAGGTTGTTCGCCTGCGCTCGCAGTATAATTTATACAGCTTCGCTTGGCGGCCTACTGCGACATCCAAACTTCCAAACCTTAATTAAGACTCTATTCGCCTAGAACTTTGCTCCCACTGACCAGAAGATGTTCTGGCTGACGAGGTCGTTGTTCCCTGCGGCGGCGTTGTAAAAGAAAGCCGTGTTCCAGGTCTTCTTGTACTCCAGCGTCACGCCCACCCCGGTGTAGAGGGTGTCACGAAGCGGAGCCGTGCTGGTGTTGGAGACGGGGGCTCCGGAGAGGTTACCATTGATGGCATAGGGGTTCTGCAGGAACTCATGCTGCCAGGCCAGATTGATCTGGGGCACAACCATCAGGTTCCGCGTGGCCTGCCAGGAATAGGCACAGTTGGCACCGAGGTTGTAGATCATGCTGGCGGTGTTCCAATTGAGACCCTGGTAGTCGAGGCTCTGAGCACCCGTCTCGTTGAAGGAGTTGGCTCCGAAGTAGGTGTACTGGAGGCTGGAGACCGGACCGAAGGCCCAGTTCCCCTTGCGCCAGTTGTACCCAGCCGCCAGAAGGCTATCGAGTTCCCCGGCTCCGGGTGAGCTGTTCGCAGTGCTGTTGATCCCGGGGAAGTTGATCGCGCGGGTGACATTGTAGTTGTTGTAGGATCCACCCACGAGGGCATCCCCGTAGAAGCCCCTGCCGCTCGGATCACCGACGGTGCCGAGGAGACCGAAGCGGACGGCATTGTCGATCACGGTGCTTCCGGAGTAGGTGCCGTTGAACTTGGCATAGGTGCCCTCGTAGCCGGCGTAGATGCCGGTGGTCACCGCGGGACTCCACTTATAGGTGAGGCCGGCGATCAGGCCGCCGCTCTGGGCATTGTACTTCTGAAGCATGTTGCCGCTGTTGGCCTGGGCGAAGATACCATTGCCGTCGACGAACATCCCCCAGTGATTGTCGGCTCCGGGACGCAGGATATCCTTCTTGGCATCAAGGACGCTCTTGTCCCCGTCACCCTGTCCCTCCTGAATCATCGCCGTGTTGTCAGCGAATCCGCTCATGGAGAACCCCGTCCCGGCCACACGGAGACCGAACATCTGCTGGACGAGATCGTTGTACTGCGCGTTGGCTGCGTTGAAGGCCATCGTGGAGAGCGACTGGTAGAGGGTCGGGGCGATCGCATCAAAGGCCTGTCCGTACTGGGAGCCAGTGAGCCCATCGAGTGCGGTGGCGACCACCTGCTTGTTACCGCTGGTCGCGGTGGTGAAGGAGTTCAGGGCCCGGGCCACCGAACTTTGGTTCGGCGAGGTGGCCACCTGCGTGTAGCTCTGAGGCGCGATGACGAGATATCCGTCGACACCGCCGTTCTCCACAACGAACCGGCCACGGTAGCCCTGAGGCACGGCAATCGTTCCGAAGGTGCCGCTGATTCCACCACCCGCCGTCATGATCTGATAGCGGTCGCCGAAGTTCATGTTCCAGCCGCTGACCGGGATCGAGTTGAGCGTTCCCCCGACGACGGCAGTGCCGGTTGCTTGGAGTTTCCCCACCTGGGTAGTGGAGGCGATCAGGACATTGAAGGTTCCACCGGTATTGATCTGCAGGCTTCCCACCGAGAGCGTCCCGGGAGTGTTCCCGACTCCGGGAGTGATCGAGCCGCCGTTGACATTCACGTGCGACGTGGTGGAACCGGTGCCCGTGAGGTTACCGAGAAGTACCGTGTAGGGGGCTCCGCCGGTATGGGTGCCGAGCAACTCAAGCGTCCCACCCTCAATGGTCGTCGCCCCGGTGTAGGTGTTGGTTCCCGTCAGGGTGAGCGTACCGAGACCGAGTTTCTGGAGACCACCGGGACCGATCACCGGCCCGCTGAGGGTCAGCCGTGTCCCGGCATCGGGAAGGATTGCCGTGTTGGTGGCCAGATTCATGGTCACCCCGATGGTGTGGCTTCCGGCTCCGTTAAAGATGAAGGGAGTCGTGAACCCGGTCTCCATCGAGATGGTGCCGCTCCCGCCGATCGCGTAGGAGGCGGCCGCATTGGAGAAGACCATGACCGAGAGATGGGCATTGGTATTGAGCGTCACGGTGCCCGTTCCCGAGGTCAGCCCGCGCGTGTCGAAGGTCGCGGTGTCCCAGCTGCTATTGGTACCGTTGAGGCCGGGCGCGACACCGATGTTGGTGCCAGCGGTTCCCCAGTAGGGGTTATTGGTCCAGTTGCCACCGATATTCGTACCCCAGTACGAGTCATAGATTAGGGCTATCGAGTTCAGGGTGATCCCGTATCCCCCGATGGCTCCCGCCGTGGTGTCGTTGTAGCGGACTTCGTAGACATTCCGGCCCACACCGACCGTGCCTCCCTCCGGGAGTCCCTCGAAAATCTGGTTAAAACGAACATTTGTGACCGACAAACTGTTGGTGTGGTCAAAGAGGAGGAACTTAGTGCCCGGCGAGAGAAAGGTGTCGTTGGTGGCAGAGAGCGAGAGCTTGGCTAACGTAGTGATGTCATCAATGGCGAGATTACCCCCAACAACAATCGTGTCATTGGTGTGGCTCCCCGGATTGATGGTCATGAAGGTGGTTGATAAATAGTCCAGATTAAGACTGTTCGAGGTGATGAGCACTCCCTGACCGGCGGGATGACTCACCGTCGTGCCAAATTCCAGAGAGGCTCCACTACTGAAGCTCAGCCCGCCGGTTCCAGAGACGGTCCCTGACCCGGAAACAAAGAAGAGGGAGGAGTTACCCGTGACATCAAGGATGCCGTTGTTAGTGACCTGCAAATACCGACTGAGAGAGAACGCTGAACCGCTATCAATGATCAATTGGGCGGCGTTGTTGCTCGATGTTTTTTCGATATAGAGCGAACCGGGCCCATTGAAAGGATTGAATTGTGAGTTATCGGAAAGGATAAGACTCGCCTTGCCAAGGAGGTTGAGTTGCTGATTGGAGCCCCCGGTAGAGAAGGCAACATACCCACCATTGGTCACACTCATGATCCCATTACTCTGGAGGGTGAGCGCTGCCCCATTCGTGAACCACAAGGCCTCCGTGATCACTCCCTTTTCATCGTGAAAGCCCTCAAGTGTGAATGTGGAGGAGCCTGCCTGAAGATTGATAAACGGGGTCTGAATCTGGGTCCCCCCACCCACAAAGATGTAGTTGTTATTGGTGAGCGTGAGCTGCCCGGTGGCCGTGAGGCGAGTGCTACTGAGACCCATGTGGATCGAGCCGTTGTCCAGCGTGAGGAACGGGAGGACCAGGCTGGCTCTATCGCCGACGAGACGGATCTGACCACCGTCACGTACAACAAAGTCCCCGCTGATATAATCGTTGGTCTTGAACAGCAAAAAGGACTGGTCGATCAGGAGGGTACTGCCGGCGCCGGTGACCAAGAGCGAGTTATTGGTCTCACCGAAATAGAGGCGTTGGCTAATCGGAACACCACTGGCCGTCTCCCCGCTCCGGAAGAACTGAAGGGTCGCTCCATTGGTGACAAGAAGCGTAGTGGGAGAGCCGAAGGGTCTGTTCGGATTCCAAGTGGCGATTTCATTGCTGCCACCCGTGGCCGTGATGGTGAAATGGGTACCCGGAGTCGCGTCTCCTTTGATTCCGGCGCTGGCATTCAGGTATGCATTCGACAGTGTCAGGGAGGTCGGAGAGCCATTGGCGGGCTGGAAGAAGATTTCCACCGGGGCACTGAATGGCTGCGGATATCCGTTCACCGTTCCCTCAGGATTGAGGGCGACATTGTAGATGGCTAGGTTCTGGATATACATCTGTCGTCCCTGAACCGGTTCAAAGAAAGGCGTGCAACCGGCAATGCTGGAGGTGATCCGGGTGAGGCCGGAGTTCGTCCAGATCATGGTTGTGAAAATGCTCTGCGGACCTCCGAGCCTCATGTTCACTGGGGTATCAACGTATATATCCGCCTTGTACTGGACGGGGTTGGTCGCCAACAGGACGACGGCATTGTAACTGTTGGAAACGTTATGGTTGAGAATAGCCCCCGAGACGACGCTCATGCCGGTGGTGTATGGGTTGGTCTGAGCTGATACTGGCCTCACCGCAAAAAGGGTGACGGCCAAGGCGATGAGCACGAGGAGACGCGAGGGAAGAATTCGGGGGTGGCTCATGGAAGTCATAGGATTGTTGTCATGGTTAGACATTTTCTAAAGGTCACTTGGATCTGCAATAAAGGACGATAAGCCCAGCGACTCCGGCAATCAGCACCCCCACCACGATCAAGGCGCGGTAAAAGATCGCATCGACCAGATTCCCTCCCCCGCCCAGGGAGGCGGAGAGCTGGTTGGCCTCATGAAGGGTGTCGCGCACCTGACCCAGCAGAATACCGGTCCTCTCGGGCGTCCAAGGGCTCGGCCCTGAGGAGGAGTTTGTGAAGAAGGATGAGTTCACGGTGCGGTCGAGCGCCTCGGCGAGCTTGCGCGACTCGGTGACCGTCCCCTGGATGCTGGGGAGCAACTCTTTCACGGTGGCGGCATTGGTGCCGATGGATGCCGTGATCTTATCAGGAAGTTCCGTGATCGCGGAGGAAGCCTTCTCGGCGCTTCCGGCGAGCGAGAGGACAGCGGGCGCGGAACCCGCCTGTGCCAGCGCGAGGGAGGTCTGCATGGTGGTGAGGCGGGGGAGGCGCTCGAGATAGAACATGGCCCGCTCGCCATACTGCAGGGCCTCGTCGACTTTTCCCACGGCACGGCTGACATCGGCGATCAGGATGAGCCCTCCCTTGGAGGATTCCTTTCCGGTGCGGGCTGAGGAGATGTCATCCAACCGGATGCTGGCCACGTAGAGGGACCCGGGGTGGCGCTGTTTCCAGTCGGAGATGATGGAGTTGAGTTGCCCGCGCTGGGCCGGTGTCAACGTCTCGTCGAGGATACCACCGAGATCTTTTTTCATCCCCCGGAGGGCCTCCAGAAGCGGTTCGCCTCCTTTGCCAAAAACCTGGGGATTCCAGGAACGGGCCACCGACCATTCCGCAAGATCCGTCAGGACGGCCATGTCGAGCAGGCTCCCGGCGGGATCCCTGCTGGCGGCGATCTGCATGGTGGCGGCGGAGAAGAGGACTTTCCAATGCTCGGCGGCGGAGCGTTTCTGCGGATCGGTCTCGCCGCGCAGGTACTGGTCGAGGGCCTGCCAGACCGCCATGGTGAAGCGGTCCGAGTAGTCCATCATCTCCTGCTGGAGAAGATGCGACTTGGAGGCATCGCCATGAGAACGCTCGGGAACGAGATTTTCTTTCCTTTCGTGCTTACCCCCAAACAGATCCAAAGCCTGCAGATTTCCAGCAGTGCCTGCAGAAAGCACTAAGCCGGCGCAAACGATCCGGAGCCTGCAGGGAATGGACATCATTCAGAGTTATTTACTAACCGTTTTCTGGGCAAGCAACCAAGCGGAGACTAAAAAGAATCGACCCGCTTGATCCGGAGCACCCAACCGGCCTCCCCCGGCACGAGCTTGTACTGAAACTGACGCCATCCACCCGTAGGGTGGGCATTGGAGTCGCCCGGTTTATAAACCGGAAAGCGGCGGGCAAAGCTGCTCTCAATCACCGCAAACTCGTCATGGCCCATATAGCCGGAAAGATCCTTTTCCCGAGGGGGCGTGATGAAGATCTCCGTCAGGGATTTCTTGCCATTGCTCGCCCAGGCGTAGGCCTTCCCATAAGAACCGCTCCCCGGACTGGTCGTGGTGATGAAGAGTTCTGGAACGCCATCTCCATTCAGGTCGGCAATCTCGGCCTTGGTTACCAAACCATCGATGGGGCGGGTGATCGGGGTATCCCCACCTGTCAATCCATGCGTTGTGATCGTCAGCGAATTGTTATCCCCATGGTTCGGGGAGGTGACTGTGAAGCCGATGCCGTTATCCTGAAACTTCTGGGAAAAGCCCCCCGCATAAAGGGGAAGGGCGACCAGGTTCAGAAAAACAAAGAGCGCTAGGAAGGACTTCAATGCTGAAACGTTGCATACAAATGACCGACCAAGCAACAGATTCGGATTGAACGAAATCGAAAAATTGAGCATCCAATGATCTGGTGAAATTTTCCCGATCGCTCCTTCTTGTTCCCGTACTTCTTCTTGGGTTAAGCGCCTGCTCAACCACCACCTTCATGCACACCACCGGTACAGGCGTGCAGCGCGGATCCGGAGGAGCCTTCCGCATGGTGGATGGGATCGAGTTCTATCAAGAGGGAGCCCCCAACCGGCCTTATCAGGTCATCGGCGTGATTACCGATAGCCGTCCCGTCGGCCCCTGGACCATGGGCCCGAGGGCGGATACCGTGGCAAAACTCGCCCTGCAGAATGGAGGAGAGGCAGTGGTTCAGCAATCTGACATCCGCGAATTCGTCGGTTACAGCACCTCCAACAACGCAAACTACTCCCAGTACCAGAACTCCAACTGGAACCGGAACTCGGGCGGATATAATCAGCGAGGCCAGTATGGCAACCGCTCCGGCAATTGGGGGAATGGAAACGCCAATACCTACACCTATGGCAATGCGAACGGAAACTCGACGACCACGGCCCTTTACACCGCTCACTCGCGCTTTCTTGTCATTCGTTTCCGGTGAGAAGCTTGTTTCTCCTGCTGCTGATCTCGGCGGGGTCTTCTTTTGCGGCTCCCGTCCCCACGGTATCATTGTGTGATCAAAGGCCTCTACCTGGCTGGCAGGGTGCACCAGTCGGCAATGTCAGGCTTGATGGAAAGAACCTGACCTCAAGTGCCACGGCCCAGCAACCCAAGGGGAATACCTCGGGTTGGATCGGATGGGTCGATTGCTCCGAGGATCATCATCCGAAAACTCTCCGCATCGTGAAGGGAGTCCCCGTCGGCTCACGACTGATACTGCGTAATCCTTCGGGAGTCCTACTTACAATTCCTGCTGGAAAACCGATCATCGAGGCATGGGGATTAGACCCGGACGGTCTCCATGTGGTCGCAAAATCCCGCGCCCTCCACGGCCCAGCCGTCATCGAGCGGTTTCTGATGAAGGATGGTTCCAAATCGGGCTCCACACCCGCCTACGAATCAGATGCGCCACCACCCGCTTGGGCTAAGCAGTATCTTGATCACTGAGTCGCACTTCTTACACCTCTGTAAAAAAGGGTCGGAAGTTTTGATGCCACGCTAGGCGCGAGGGAAGGCGTCGTAGTTGTACGCCAAGCGAGCAGCAACAACGCGTGGAGGAAAAATCCCAAGCCTTACTTTTTGAGGGGAGTGCCGAGGAAGCTGAGCCACTCCCTCTGCTGCTCAGGCGTCAGAAGATGAAGCAGGCTACGCGCCGTCGTGCGGCGGATCTGGTGAAGATCGACATCCCTGCGGAGTTGAGACTTCTTGCCAGCCAGGAAGGCCTTCTGAACTTCAGCGGCCTTAGCGGCATCGACGGAACGGATTTCGGCAACCTTCTGGCGCTGGTCAGGAGTCAGTTTCAGGAGATTCTGTTCGCTTGGGGATAGGAGAAAGAGTCCACCATGGAACTGGCGTTCGATCTGACGGAAGCGCACACGCTGGCTTGGATTTAACACGGCCAAGACCCTGCGATTGCAGGAAGCCTGGTAGCTGGGGAGAGTCTTCAGAGCACCGGGGGAAAGTGCGGGATCGAGAAGCCCCTCAGCGGAAAGCACTCCCACCTTGGCACGGCACTCGGCACGGATCATGTCGATACGGGTATCCTGAGCAGCAGAGATCTTCAGATCCTTGTGGATCTCAGACTGGTTCAGCAGGACAGGCATGTAAGAGATGCTGTCGGGGGTGGACGTGTTGGTGATGTTGCCTGCGGAGGCTGAGGCAATCGTTATCGCAAGAAGAGGGAGGAGAAGCAGACGTTTCATGGGATCTCTGGATATAAAAAGAAACTGCGAACTTGATATGGAAAGCGGGAATTCAGTGAGCAAGCAGGGCATCGCTTTTTAGGCGATGCCCAGCTCGGAATTAATAGCCTTCGAAGAGGGATTTCGTGTTCGCGTTCGGATCGTGCACCTTTGGCAGGCCCATCTTCTGACCACTCAGCACCAGCCATTGCTTCTTTTGCTTTGAGGTAAGCACGGAGAGCATCTGATTTTTGGTGCCGCTATCGATCTGATGCCGCTTGATGTCGGCCCAGAACGGGGAAAGCTTTCCAGAGGAGGATTGAGCATTGAGGGCGGCGACCTTCGCATTGGAGGACTGGGAAATTGCCGCAAGCTGCTGTTGCTGCTGCTGGTTGAGGCCAAGCAACTGTTGCTCCTTGGGCGATGTCAGCAACTTGCCACCAAGCATCTGGCGCTCGATCTGACGTAGTCTATCCTGCTGCGAGGAGCTCAGCACCTGAAGAGCTCGCTGATTGAACTGCTTGCGAAGGGAACGGAGATCCCAGCTGGAACGCACGGCCGCATCCTGATCGGCCATGCCGATCGCGGTGATTTGCTTCGAACGCGACTTGTACTCGGTCCTAAGGGAATCGAGAAGGGCACACTGCAATGAGGAAAGCTTCAGATCCTGACGGACAGGATCCAGACCCAGCAACACGGGCACCGAGCCCGGATGATCATCGCCCGCTCCACCGGCAGTTGCCGTAGAGGGAACTTGTGCCGTGGCGCAACCGGTAAGGGCTACCGCCAGAAGGAGCGGGAGAAAGCGTTTCATCATCACAGGCAGGGTGAAAATCGTATCGAGAGGTCAGTTCACCAAGATTAGCAAGCCTCGGCGATCATTCCCTCGAGCTTCACGATGTCGGCACCAAACTTGCGGATTCCCTCGGCAAGCTTGTCGGTGGCCATGGCATCCTCGTTGAGGAGCCAACGGTAGCTCTTCTCATCGACAGGGATGCGCTCGATCTCCATGCCCTTGGCGGCCTCGGGACTGAGGACGCGAGGCATTGGCTCGGTGGACTGCTCCAACTTCTCAAGGATGTCAGGGCTGATGGTGAGGAGATCGCAACCTGCAAGAGCGACGATTTCGCCTGTGTTGCGGAAGCTGGCTCCCATGACCTGGGTCTCGTAGCCGAACTTCTTGAAATAGTTGTAGATCTTATGGACCGACTGGACGCCGGGATCCTCCATGCCGACATATTCCTTGCCGGTGGTCGCCTTGTAGTAGTCGTAGATACGGCCGACAAAAGGAGAGATGAGGCGGGCCTTGGCCTCGGCGCAAGCTACAGCCTGGGGCATCGAGAACATGAGGGTCAGGTTGCAGTTGATCCCTTCCTTCTGAAGGACTTCGGCGGCACGAATACCCTCCCAGGTTGAGGCGATCTTGATCAGGACGCGCTCGTGGTCGATTCCAACGCTCTTGTAGAGACCAATCAGGTAACGGGCCTTCTCGAGGGTGGCCTCGGTGTCAAAAGAGAGACGGGCATCTACCTCAGTACTGACGCGACCAGGGACGATCTTGAGGATCTCACATCCGAAGAGAATAAGCGTGTCGTCGATGATCTTCTTCCAAAGGGCCGAACCAGAGAGGCTGGATCCCTTGTTGTCAGCAATCGCCTTGTCCAGAAGGGTACGATACTCAGGCTGGAGAACGGCCTTGAGAATGAGCGAGGGATTCGTCGTGGCGTCCTGGGGCTGGAACTTCTTGATCTCGGCGAAATTGCCCGTGTCGGCGACAACGGTGGTGAATTGCTTGAGGGCTTCGAGTTGGTTCATGCTCATATTGTTGAAGTGTTGGGTTGGATGATTAAGGAAAGCAATTCCGGAATTGTGACAGAAACGGAAAGTTACACTAAAATTCGTTAGAGATGCTCCTCACCCCGTAGGCTGCGGAGGTGGATGGTCTTCACCTCCAGATCATGGACGGCTTTGATGTATCGGACCGTCTTGCTCCGCGAACGCATGAGGATCGAGTGGGTGATGGCTGTCTTTCCGATCAGTTTCACCCCGGGCAACATCGGACTGTCACTGATGCCGGTGGCGCAGAAGATGGCGCTGTCACCATGGACCAGGTCATCCCGGTAATAAACGCGCTCCAGATCGGCGGTGGTCAGCGTTTTCAACAACTCCGTACGCTCCTCCTCATCACGGGGCCACATGCGCAGCAGAATATCCCCACCCAGGGCTTTCAGCGCTGCGGCAGTGAGAATTCCTTCGGGTGCTCCTCCCCGTCCCACGTAGAGATCGATACCGGAATCATGCAGGGAGGGAGCCACAGCCGCCGTGATATCTCCATCGGCAATGAGTCGTAGCGAGGCGCCGGCACGACGCACGGCATCCGTGTAAGGCTGATTGCGGGGGCGATCCAGAATCGTGACGACCAGTTCGCCAATTCTTTTTCCGAGAGCCTTGGCGACCTGCTCCAAAGTCTGCTCGAAAGGGTCATCCAGCGTGATCGGTGCAATGGTGCCGTTGAGGATGCAGCGCTCCACGCGGGCACCATAGGCCAACTTCTCGACATAAAAGCTCGGGATATTGACCATGCTTCGCTCCTTGCCATCTGGAACAAGGACCGCCGACATGACGGAAATCGAGTTGGGCATTCCCTTGGAGATGTTGCTGGTACCATCGATCGGATCGAGAGCGATATCGAAACGGGGATCTCCTTCACCCCAGCGACCCAACTTGTCACCTAGAAAAATTCCGGGAGCATTGTCCTTGATTCCCTCCCCGATCACAACCTCCCCACGGATATCAACCAGATCAAACATTCCTTTGATAGCATCGCAGGCGGCCTCATCGGCAGCCTCCTTGTCTCCTCGCCCCATCCACTGCATGGAATGGAGGGCTGCGTTTTCGGTGGCGCGGACGAATTCAAATTCGACCATCCGCTCAAGATCCTTGGTTTCACTCATGGCAGGGAAATCTGATGCAAAAACCACCTAGCCGAGCGAGGCACGGATAAACTCGTCGAAGAGCGGATGAGGAGCCTCAGGCTTGCTCAGGAACTCAGGATGGAACTGCACTGCGACGAACCAGGGATGGTCGCGATGCTCGATCATCTCGACCAGCGACCCATCGGGCGACGTGCCGGAAATGATAAAACCCTTCTCCTCCATCTGAGCGCGGTAAGCGCTGTTGAATTCATACCGATGCCGGTGCCGCTCGGCGATCTCAGCCTGCCCATAGATCTTGTGAGCGAGCGAACCAGGCTTGAGCACCGCGGGCCAGGAGCCAAGACGCATCGAGCCCCCTTTGCCAGCCACCTCTTTCTGCTCGTCGAGCAACGCAATGACGGGATGAGGAGTTGCGGCATCGAACTCCGTGCTGTTGGCACCCTCCAGTCCACAGACATTCCGGGCAAACTCGATCGTGGCAATCTGCATTCCAAGGCAGATGCCGAAGAAAGGAATTTTGTTCTCCCTCGCGTAACGGGCGGCGGCGATCTTCCCCTCGGTTCCTCGGTCACCGAAGCCGCCGGGAACAAGGATGCCACCGACACCATTTAGGAAAACCTCCGCACCCTCAGCCTCAATCTGCTCAGCATCCACTATCTCAAGATCGACGCCACAGTCATTGGCACCACCGGCGTGGCAGAGTGACTCGTAAATGCTCTTATAGGCGTCCTGAAGTTCCACGTACTTTCCAACCACAGCGATCTTCACACGACGCGAAGGATGCACGATCGAATGAACAATCATCTTCCACCGCTCCATGTCGGCAGGAGGCGTCTCGAGATGAAGGAGCTTGCAGACCTTCTCATCCAGGCCCTCCGCCTGAAGCATCAGGGGGAACTCGTAGATAGAGTTCTCAACATCCCTCGCCTCGATCACGGAGCTGATCGGCACATTGCAGTAGAGGGAGAGCTTCTCTCGGACATCCTCTTCCAGAGGCTTTTCCGTACGGCAAATCAGCACCTCGGGCTGAAGACCGATCTCACGGAGTTTGGCGACACTCTGCTGGGTCGGCTTGGTCTTAAGTTCACCGGCGGCCTTGATGTAAGGAACGAGGGTCACGTGAAGGAGAATCGCATTCTCATGCCCCACCTGAAGAATGAACTGGCGGATCGCTTCGAGGAAGGGAAGTCCCTCGATATCACCTGTGGTGCCGCCAATTTCCGTGATGAGCACATCGGCATTACCAGCCTGCTCAAGGGTTCGGATCCGGTTTTTGATCTCGTCGGTGATGTGAGGGATCACTTGAACAGTCTTGCCGAGGTAATCGCCGCGCCGCTCCTTTGCAAGGACGGTCTCGTAGACCTGCCCGCTCGTCAAATTGTTGTCTCGGGTAAGCACGCACTTGGTGAAGCGCTCATAGTGCCCGAGATCGAGGTCGGTCTCCGCTCCGTCGGCCAATACATAGACCTCACCATGCTGGAGAGGATTCATCGTGCCGGGATCGACATTCAGGTAAGGATCAAGTTTCTGCAGCGTCACTCGCAATCCGCGATGCTCCAGAAGTGTTCCCAAGGAAGCGGCTGCGAGGCCTTTTCCAAGAGAGCTGACCACACCACCTGTCACGAAAATATACTTCATGGACTGGAGAGCATAGGGAGGCCCGTCGGAAAATCCAGCTCGGCCATCGGCACGGTGAAAGATTTCCCTTAATTCCCCATCCAGAGGGAACTGGTTTTCAAAAAGTCACCCCGAGTAACCGTGCAAAAAGCTCCCGGCGGCGTGTATGCTCTTCATCGCTAAGAACGGAAACCATGGCACCGAAATCCCCCTCGGGAAGCTCGATCCAGGAGCGGCATCCTCCGAATTCTTTTCTCATGGGGAGTGTGGAGGCCGGTTCCAGTCTGTAAACCCGAACAAAGGCGACATTGATGCCATTCCCACCGAGAGAACCGGACTTGGTATCATAAACAAAACGCTCCTCGATCACCGAGGCATCGAGCACATGGAGTTCACTCAAACGATGAGCGACCTCCTTATTGTCAATGCGACCACTCCATTCCAGGATTGCTGCATAACTTACCGTCACCTGCTCGGGTGCCTGCTCCGGGAGAACTGCATCCTCCTTTCTCACCTTATCGATCTGGCCGTGGAACCACGTGGGGAAGAGGTAGAACTCATCATGATCAAAGCCAAAGCCGCTCTTCCCCTCGGCAATACCACCTTTACGGAGAATGACACTCTGCTCCCCGCTTCCGAGAGCCTCACAGACCAAGGCCCATTCTTTGAACGCAATAGCCATGAGGATAACTCTGAACGAAAAAGGAAAAATGAAAAAGGAGGAAACTCCCGCTCCATGCGCCTAATTTGTAGCTTTCGACAAACAGATTTCCAAATTTTAGTCTAAAAGACTCTCCTGGCATCATGCAAAAGCACGAAGAGGTGCTAGTTCTGAATCAATCTCTCTCTTCGTGTTCTTCGCCACTTGAAGTGACGCTTCCAAACTGGATCCCTTTTTTCATTTTTCATTTTTCATTTTTCCTTCAGCCTTTTTTCCCATGCGCCACGCCTTTGACCTGCATCTCCACACCCATTACTCGGCGGATGCATGCGGCTCGCCCGAAGCCATGATTCAGGCAGCAAAACAGCGCGGCCTGAGCGGCATCGCGGTCACCGACCACAACACCTGCGACGCCGTCGCCCATCTCACCAAAGCGGGACTGATGAGAGCGGATGGACTTCCTGTTGACGGCTTCTTGATCATTCCAGGCGTCGAGGTCTCCACAGCAGACGGCCATCTTCTCTGCCTAGGCGTGACTCTTCCGAACATGAAGGGAGTACCTGCTCTCGAAGTGGCCGCGGCTGTGAAGGAACGGGGCGGGATCTGCATCGCCCCCCACCCCTACGACTCTTTCCGCGCGGGTATCCGTGAAGAGATCCTCGACCAGCTTGATCTTGCGGCTCTTGAGACCTTCAATGCGGCCGTCACCCTGCGTGGGTTCAATGCCAAGGCTGCGGCCTACGCAACCCGTCGCGGCCTTGCCGGCACTGCTGCGAGCGACGCGCACCATGCCTCTGCCGCCGGCATTTGCTCGACCGCGTACGATCTGGCCGAACTCTCCGTCAACGCTGTGCTCAACGCCATCCCGAAAGGGGGCGAGCGAAACGAAAACTACCTCTCCTTCTCGGAGGGAATGAAAAAGAATCTCGGCAATTGGTTCCGCGTCTTCAATTCGAATCCACGGCCTGAAGCCCAACCAGCTCCATTGATCTGGGACGACGAGAACCCCTCCTCAAAGTAATCACTTCTCCAAAAAAGCTTCCTCCATCCCATAGCCCCATTCCCAATTCCCCATAACTCATCCTGTGATCGAAAAACATCTCGTCCAAATCACCAACGAACTCGGCCTTCAGGCCCGTCAGGTTGCCGCTACCGCAGTCCTTCTCGAAGAGGGTGCCACGGTTCCCTTCATCGCCCGATACCGCAAGGAACGCACGGGGGAACTCGATGAGGTAAAGATCACCGCGATTAGAGACCGCCTGGAGCAACTCGAGGTGCTCGATAAGCGTCGTGAGTCGATTCTTGCATCGCTTGAGGAACGCAAACTCCTCACCGAGGAACTCCGCGTGAAGGTGGAGACGGCAGCCACGCTCAATTCGCTTGAGGATATCTACCTGCCGTTCAAGCCAAGGAAACGCACCCGCGCGACCATTGCCAAGGAACTCGGATTGGAACCCCTCTCGGAGATTCTCTGGGCTCAGGATCCCTCAACCGATCCTGAGGCTCTCGCCGCGCCTTATGTGGGCAACTCCGTAACTGTCGACGCCAAGACCTCGACCGTAGATTCCGTGGCTGCCGTTCTGGCGGGAGCCCGAGACATCCTCGCGGAGCGCATCAATGATGATGCCACAGCCCGTGCCCAACTCCGCAGCCTTTACCTGAACAAGGGAGTCATCAAATCAACACTCATCTCAGGCAAGGAAGAGGAAGGAGCGAAGTTCAAGGACTACTTCGACTGGAGTGAACCCGCCGCCACGGCACCCTCGCACCGAATTCTCGCCATGCGTCGTGGTGAGACCGAGGGATTCCTCTACTTCCGCCTCACTCCCCCCGAGAGCGAGGCGTTAGGGACCCTCTACAGCCTCTTTGTGCGGGGTAATTCCAAGGCCGCAGATCAAGTGAAGCTCGCGTGTGATGACTGCCTCAAGCGTTTGTTGGGATTCGCCATGGAGGTCGAAGCTCGCGGATTCTACAAAAAGAAAGCCGACGAGGAAGCGATCCGTGTCTTTGCCGATAACCTCCGCGAGCTTCTGCTCGCCTCGCCGCTCGGACAGAAGATCACCCTCGGCATTGATCCCGGATTCCGCACCGGTTGCAAGGTCGTCCTGCTCGACCGTCAGGGGAAACTTCTTGCGAACGAGGTGATCTACCCGGGCAGGAGCAGGGGGGAGGAACTCGAAGCCGCAGAAGCCATCCTCAATATGGTGCGCCTCCACAAGGTGGAAGCGATCGCCATCGGTAACGGCACAGCCTCGCGCGAGACCGAAACCTTTGTGAAGAAGCTGAAGCTTCCCTCCTCCATCCAAATCGTGGTGGTCAGCGAGAGTGGTGCCTCGATCTACTCGGCGAGCGAGATCGCCCGTGAGGAATTCCCCGATCTTGATCTCACCGTCCGCGGAGCGGTCTCGATCGGACGCCGCCTCATGGATCCGCTTGCCGAGCTTGTAAAGCTTGATCCTAAGTCGATCGGCGTCGGCCAGTACCAGCATGATGTCGATCAAGCAGCCCTGAAGCGCTCTCTCGACGATGTCGTCATCTCCTGCGTGAACAAGGTCGGTGTCGAACTCAACACCGCTTCCCGCCATCTGCTAGCCTATGTCTCTGGTCTCAACTCCCGGACTGCCGCCAGTCTTGTCACCCACCGCGATACCAACGGCCCCTTCAAGTCCCGTACCGAACTTCTCAAGATCAGCGGCCTGGGGCCAAAGGCCTTCGAGCAGGCGGCCGGTTTCCTGCGCATTCGCGATGGGGCACATCCCCTCGATGCCAGCTCCGTCCATCCGGAGCGTTACGAACTCGTCGACCGCATGGCGTCGGATCTCGGCTGCACGGTGCAGGATCTTCTGCGTGATCCGGCAAAGCGCGCCGCAATCAAACTTGACCGCTATGTAACCCCCGAAGTGGGGCTCCCGACGCTCAAGGACATCGTGGCTGAATTAGCGAAACCGGGACGTGATCCCCGAGAGCAGTTCGAGGCCTTCAGCTTCGCCGATGGAGTCGAGAAGATGGAGGATCTCCAACCGGGCATGAAACTCCCCGGCATCGTAACGAATGTCACCGCCTTCGGAGCCTTCGTTGACATCGGGGTCCATCAGGACGGACTCGTTCATATCAGCCAGATCAGCGATGATTTCGTGAAGAACCCTGCCGAATTCCTCAAGGTCGGCCAGAAAGTCCAAACAACCGTCATGGAGGTCGATTTGCCACGCAAGCGCATCGCTCTCTCACTGAAGACCAAGGTTGATCTCACCCCTCGTGATCCGAAGGGTTCGCCGGGTGGCGATCGCCGAGGCCAAGGAAGAGGCGAGGACCTCAGCCGCTACATGCGCAACGATTCCGGAAAGCCGGGAACGGGTGGAGACTGGTTCTCCCAGGCTCAGCAG
>DAISZK010000040.1:0-19429 GCA_036824855.1 Chthoniobacterales bacterium
CCTTGTCCTTGCCGACCTCGATGACCCCCTTGTCGAACCAGACGTCTTTCCACTCCAGCCGGAGGATCTCGATGGTCCGGAGTCCGGCGAACCCTCCCAAAGCAATGAAGGGGATAAACCGCTCCTCGATATTCTCCAGCAGGATGCGGAACTGGTCGGGGGTGTAGATCCCGATGTCACCCCCCTTATCGTCGTAGCGGGTGGCGAACTCTGCCTCGGTCTTCTCCCCTCGGGGGAGGTGCTTCTTGTCCCTCGCGTATGAGAAGAGGGTCAGCAGGGCCATCCGGTAGTTGTTCTTCGTGCGCCCAGAGGCCTTCTTCATGCCTGAGAGCCACTCGTCGATATCATCAGCCCTGATACCCCGGATCTGGCCTTTGAAGACGCCTGAGGCCTTCTTGAGCTTCGACTTGAGGTCGAGGATGTAGCGACTCGATTTGGTGCCCTTGATGGATTCTAGGAACTTGGTCGTGAGTTCCGGGAAGGTGATCGGGGTGAGGGCACCCCGGCGGTTTTCCTCTTCGAGGTGCTTGGCGTAGAACTGGGCTGCAGAAACGATGGAGCCACCCCCGAGGATTTTGTGGGCTTCGGCAAATTGCCGGACGGCATCGGTGAGGGAGATTTCCAGTGGGGTGAGGATATCGACCGCGTCGTTGATGGAGGCGGTTTCCTTCGGGGTGAAAGCGGCCACATGGGCCACCCCTGTGGTCAGGGTCTGGATGATCTCCTTGGCACCAGCCTTGGCTGCCTCCAGGGACTTGAACTTGACGAGCTTTCGCTTCCCCTCGGCGTAGTAGGCGGCTATGAATCGGCCACCACCGGCATCGTAAATCGGAATGCTGGCGGTCTTTTCCTTGATGATCTCCACCGGCCCACGTCCCTTCGCCTTCGCTGCACCACGGGGTCTTTTCATGCCCCAATTGTTACCTTTTTGTTACCTTTGGGTCAAATAGCTAGTTCTTCTCTGTAAAAACTACGTATTCGAACCCTGTATCGCGCACCATTTTTCTTACTTCTCAAGCTCCTGGGGAGAAGTCCGTCGCCAGCCCGCGCTCCTTCCAGGCGGTCAGTTCTGATTCTGAGGAGGCAAGCTTCTTTGCGAAGATCGTTGTTGCATAGTGACCAATCACCAGTCGAAAAGGGGGCTTCTCCTCATCCAGTAGATCGAGGATGAGCCTTGATGCTGCTGCCGGATCACCAGGCTGTTTTCCCTCAACCTTGGCGAGGTACGCCCCGAATTTACCAACGGTCGCCTCGTACTCGGGCAGTCGTGGTGCATGGTCGAGCGAGCGGCCGATGAAGTCCGTGCGATAGGGGCCAGGAATTACTTGGGTGAACTTGATGCCAAAGGCTGCGGTTTCCTGAGCGGCGGAGTCGCAGGCGGCATCGAGGGCCGCCTTGGCGCCGGCATAAACAGCAAATCCGGGGTGATTCGCGTAGGCGGCAATGGCGGAGAGGCTGATCACACGACCATGCTTTTGGGCGCGCATCACAGGAAGCACCGCCCGGATGAGACGAAACGGTCCGGTGAAATTTGTTTCAAGATTGCGGGCGAATTGCTCGTCTGTTGATTCCTCAAGCGCGGCCAGCAGCCCGTAGCCTGCATTATTAATCAGGACATCGAGCTGCCCAAACTGTTCCAAGGTTTCCTTCACGGCCCTCTCTGCATCCGCGGCCTTGGTCAGATCGAATCGGATCGCAACAGCCTTGCCGGGATATTGGGCGGTGAACTCTGCTACGCTCTCGGGATTGCGGACGGCCAAGGCGACCTGATGGCCACGGTTGAGGGCTTCCGTGGCCAGAGCGCGGCCAAATCCTGTCGAGGCACCAGTGATGAGAAGGGTCTTCATTGGTGAAAAGATTGGCCCTGACTCCAAACAAGTTCCAGATCAAAGGGCATTTTGATTCGCCTCACCTTCCCGCTTTCCTCGTGCCCGCAACCCTCTTAAACTCGCCTCCCTATGTGGAAGACCGCGCATGAGCATATCCTGAAACTGACCGTCTACGAACCAGGCAAGCCCGTGGAGGAGCTGGCACGTGACTTGGGACTCCGGGAGGAAGAGATCATCAAACTCGCTTCCAATGAGAATCCTCTTGGCCCTTCTAATAAGGCGCTGGAAGCGATGCGCCAGACGCTGGAACGTTCCCACTTCTATCCGGATGGCGGCGGGTACGAACTGCGCGGCGCCATTGCGGAGCGCCTCGGCGTCTCCCGGGAGAATGTCGTGCTCGGCAATGGATCCAACGAGATCATCGAATTTATCGGCCATGCTTTCCTGCGACCCGGCGACGAGGTGGTGGTGGCCCGTCATTCCTTCGCCGTTTACAGGCTGATGGCTCAACTCTTTGGCGCAGACACGCTCGAAGTGCCCGATCCCGGCTACACGGCCGATCTCGACGCCATGCTTGCGGCGATCACTCCGAAGACACGCGCCGTCTTCATTGCCAATCCTAATAACCCGACCGGCACGATGGTCGGACAGGAGTCAATCGACCACTTCATGGCCCGGGTCCCGGATTATGTGCTGGTGATCTTTGACGAGGCCTACCATGAATTCCTCGACGCAGCTCCCGATGTCCTGCCTTATGTCCGCGCGGGTCGAAATGTCGTTGTGATGAGGACCTTCTCCAAGATCATGGGCCTTGCGAATCTCCGCATCGGGTACGGCATCACCACGCCCGAGCTGGCCGCCGTGCTTCAGCGGACCCGTCAGCCGTTCAATGCCAATGGCATCGCCCAAGCCGGCGCCCTTGCCGGCCTCCTCGACGAGGAGCACATGCGCAACACCCGCGAACTGACTCACGAGGGCCGTGCTTATCTGGAAGCTGAGTTCGCCGCCATGGGGCTGGAGTATGTGCCGAGCGTCGCCAACTTCGTGCTCGTGAATGTCGGAGATGGCAATGCCATCTTCCAAGCCCTCCTCCGCAAAGGGATCATCCTGCGTGCCATGGCCAGCTACGGCATGCCGGAATGGATTCGCATTTCCGTCGGGACCATGGAGCAGAACCGCCGCTGCATCGCGAAGTTAAGACAGGCGCTCAATAAGTAGCCGTGCAAGAAACGATCGCCGCGCTGGCCACGCCCCCCGGCGAAGGAGCACTAGCTGTGATCCGAATCAGCGGACCGCAGGCTTTATCGATTGCTGACATCCTCTTCCGCGGATCGAAGAGTCCTTCTGCCCTGGGCGAAAGAACAGTCGCTTTTGGCAGGATCATTGATGCAGAGGGTGAAGTCATCGACGAGGCGCTGCTCACCGTGTTCCGAAATCCGCGCAGCTATACAGGCGAAGACTTGGTTGAGATCAGCGGCCACGGCGGATCGCTTGTCTCCTCGCGAGTCTTGGCACGGTCGCTTGAAGCAGGAGCCCGAATGGCTCGACCCGGGGAGTTCACCGAACGTGCCTTTCTTAACGGCAAGCTCGACCTGACGCAGGCCGAGGCGGTGATGGATCTTATCAGTGCCGGAACGCCGAGGGCGGCCCGCGCGGCGGCTGCTCAGCTGGAGGGTCGAATCGGCCAGGAGATCCATGCACTGCGAGGGGAATTGCTGGAATGCGTGGCCCATCTTGAGGCCTTCATCGACTTTCCCGAGGAGGGAATCGATCCCGAGAGTGGCGCGGCATTGCGTCACCGGATGGAAGGGATAGCGAAACGTCTTGGCGGTCTTCTTGCGACAGCCGATGAGGGGCGCCTGCTTCGTGAGGGAATCACGCTGGCTCTTTGCGGTGCACCAAACGCAGGCAAATCGAGCCTTCTCAACCGCCTGCTGGGAGCCGAGCGGGCCATTGTGAACGAGACTCCCGGCACCACGCGCGACACGATTGAGGAGAGGGCGAGTCTTGGCGGCTACCCCTTCCGAGTGATTGATACGGCCGGACTCCGGGAAACCACCGACCCGGTGGAACAAGAGGGCGTGCGCCGTGCACGTCATGCCGCGGAACAGGCCGATCTCCGTATTCACCTCGTTGATGCCTCCCTGCTCTCCGATGCGTTAGCAATCCCAGCACCACTTTTCGATGACGAGATTCTGGTCTACAACAAGCTGGACCTTGTGGGGAAGGCTTCTGATCGGAATGCCCTTCTCCAAGAACTTGCCATTTCCTGCCGCACCGGCGAGGGAGTCGACACATTGATTCGAACAATCATCGCCAAAGTGACAGGACATGCCCAAGAGAAGAGAGGGGCTTTAGGCGAGATCGCTCAGGATGGAGCTGCCATCAATGCGCGCCACCAGGATTGCCTCAAGCGTGCCGTGGCCAGCCTGCAAGTTACCATGGATCTACTCGAAGCAGGAGAGCCTCCTGAACTGGTGGCCGTGGAGCTGAGGTCTTCACTCGGTGCTGTGGGGGAGGTGGTCGGCGAGGCGGGCACAGAGGAGATTCTGGGAAAAATCTTCAGTAGTTTTTGCATCGGAAAGTGACACCCCCGCGGTCGAGGGGTTTTTTGAGATTTCCTGATGCATCCATTTCTTGCAAAGCAGGTTACGGATGGCGTCGAGAGCGCCAGATCCTTTTCACTTGTTCTGGCCTCCCTCTCTTATAGGCTTCCATTCTATGTCTACGGGAACTCTGCCCAACATGCATCCTCATGCCACGCCGGTTTCGACGCCGATTGCGTTCGATTCCAAGATTGAGGGAAACATTATTATCACCAAACTTGATGCCGCCATCAACTGGATGCGGAAGAACTCACTTTGGCCGATGCCAATGGGTCTCGCCTGCTGCGCGATCGAACTCATGGCAGCCTCTTCCTCGCGTTTCGACATCTCCCGCTTCGGCGCCGAGGTCATGCGTTTCTCACCACGCCAGTCTGACGTGATGATCGTCGCCGGGACCGTCACCTACAAGATGGCCCTCTCTGTGAAGCGTATCTATGAGCAGATGCCCGAGCCTAAATGGGTGATCGCCATGGGTGCCTGTGCTTCCTCGGGAGGCATGTTCCGCAGCTACGCCACCCTCCAGGGTGTCGACCAGATCATTCCCGTCGATGTCTATATCTCAGGTTGCCCTCCACGTCCCGAGGCATTACTGGATGGTCTGATGAAGCTTCAAAACAAGCTCATGTCCGAGCATTCCGTGCTCGATCAGAAGCGCGCACTTCTCCAATCTCTCCGATGAGCGCCGCCGCAGAAGCTACCAAAATCGAGGAGACTTTCTCTCCCGACGTTTTCGACCGGAAGGAATTCCGAGGTGAGACAACCATCTCCATCCATGCAACCCGGATCCATGAAGTTGCCCTCTTCTGCCGGGACACACTAGGGTTCGACATGCTTCTGGATGTCTGCAGTGTCGATAATGCCGGACGCCATCCACGCTTTGAGGTGATCTACGAGCTCTACTCGATCGCCAAGAAAACCCACCTGCGCCTGAAAAGCAGTCTGCCGGAAGATGAGCCCGAGATCGACTCCGTGACAGACATCTGGCCTACCGCCAACTGGCACGAGCGCGAGGTCTGGGACATGATGGGGATCAAATTCCGCAATCATCCGGATCTCCGTCGCATCCTTATGTGGGAGGGATATCCTTACCACCCCCTACGCAAGGAGTTCCCACTTGAGGGCATCCCCTCCGATGTCCCCGATATCGCTTTCACCGAGGTGGCACCGCTTGCCGGAGGACCTTTCGTCACCATTCCCACCGAGGGCAACACCGAGGTGCGTGAACCTCGCGCCCGCCACGCCGGAGAACTTCCGACGACGGCTACCTTTATCGCGGAGCCTTGATCGCCGGGGAATCCGCCTTCCGGGAGTACCTCTCGGGCCTTTCCGAGCAGCAAGAGGTCGCACTCGACACGGAGGCCGATAGCCTTCACTGCTATTTCGAGAAGCTTTGCTTGATCCAGAGCGGTTGGGGTCAGGAGCCGCAGAGCGGTTGGGCTCAGGATCTGAAACTCATCGACCCTCTGGCAGGCCTGCCACTTGAGGAATTCTTCAAAGCCCTCGAGGGAAAGACGGTGATTTTTCACGATGCAGACTACGACCTGCGCCTGCTGCGTCGCTCCGGTGACTTTCCCGATAAAAATATTTTCGACACCATGCTCGCTGCAAGAATCTGTGGTGAACCCCAGCTAGGCCTGGCAGGACTCGTGGAAAAATATTTCGGCATCACCCTCTCAAAGGCCTCGCGCAAGGCGAACTGGGCCCAGCGCCCTCTCTCCGACCAGATGGCGGAGTATGCCCTGAACGATGTCCGTTTTCTCTCGCAACTGGCCAGTATCCTCTACGAACGCCTGCAGGAACTCAATCGCACCGCGTGGTATGAACAGTCCCGCGATCGCATGGTGAAGGGGACCCGCGAAACCCGCCAGCGTGATGAGGAAAACCTCTGGCGCATCACCGGCTACGCGGCTCTCTCACAGCGAGGTTGGGCGATTCTGAGGGCCCTCTGGCACTGGCGTGATTCCGAGGCCCGGCAATGGGATCGCCCTGCCTTTCATGTGCTCTCCAATGAAAGCCTGCTGCGTCTCGCCGATGACGCTTCACGAGGTGGACGCTTCTCGCGCCCTCGCATTCCGCAGCCACGTGCTGACCGGATGGAGGAGACCCTCGAAGCGGCGCTAGCGCTCCCGGAATCCGAGTGGCCCCAGGTGATCCGCGGAGTTCGCATCCGTGCTTCAAAGGAACAAATCGACCGCTTCAACCATCTGCGTGATTTCCGTGACAAGGTGGCACTCGAGATTGATCTCGACCCCTCTATCATTGCCCCCAAAGCTGCTCTGGAAGCGGTGGCGGCCGATCCCTCGGCTTCCATCCTTCTGCCATGGCAGCGCGCCCTGCTGAAGCTTTCGTCTGCTGAAGAAAAAGCGGCGCCCCCAGCACAGCCCAACCTCCTCTAGGGACCCTAGGAGACTAGGAGAAAACCAAAACTCAATGAACTCCGGGCATGATGAAGCCGGTCTTCGCTGGGATCTCATTGACCTCGCGCTGACAGAGGATCTTGGTGATCGGGGTGACGTCACCTCGCAGGCTTTTATTCCGGTCACATCAGTCTCTCTTGCCAGGATCGTCGCCCGCGAAGAGTGCATCGTCTCGGGACTCTCGACTGCATCGGAAGTTTTTCGACGGATCGATCCCCAACTTGAAGTCACTCTCCGATGCGCCGAGGGGGACCGACTTGCCCCGGGAGCAACCCTGATCGAGTTGAGGGGTTCATCCCGATCAATTCTCTCCGGTGAGCGAACAGCGTTGAATTTTCTTGGCCGCCTCTGCGGCATTGCAACTCTCTCGGCTCTCTATGCCGAAAAAGTACTGGGAACGAAGACCGTACTCCTCGATACCAGAAAGACAACGCCAGGCTGGCGACTTCTCGAAAAGCGGGCGGTCAAAGCAGGCGGCTGCACCAATCACCGGATGGGACTGCATGATGCCGTCCTGGTGAAGGATAATCATCTGGCAGCGCTTGGCTCCCTCGATGCACTGCCAATCGTTATCACGAAACTTCGCGCCGAGCATCCCGGCCTACCGATCGAGGTTGAGGCAGACACGCTGGAGCAGGTGGAGCGCTTGCTTGCAATGACGGGGATCGATGTGATCCTGCTCGATAACATGGACACGACTATGATGCGAAACGCCGTGGCCCTCCGAAACACCTTTTCCCCTGCCGTACTCCTCGAGGCCAGCGGCGGTGTCACGCTGGAGACCCTGCGCCCGATCGCCGATAGCGGCGTGGATCGGATTTCCGTGGGCGCACTGACCCATTCGGCTCCTAACGCCGATCTCTCGATGGAACTCGGGCATGCCATCTGAATCGTCAGCCTTCCTCCCCTTGGATGGCAAGGCACTCACGACTGCTTCGCCTTGGAATATTCCGGTGCAAGTACTCCAGGAAACCACTTCCAGTAACGACGAACTACTCCGAATGGGCGAGGAGGGAGCTCCGATGGGCACGCTTCTCTTTGCCGAACGCCAATCAGCTGGGCGCGGCCAGTTCCGTCGGCCCTGGTCCTCGGCGCCGGGACTCGGACTCTGGTTTTCCCTCCTGCTAAGGATGCCGATCAATGATAGCACGATTCCCTCGCTCGCGGCATTCGCAGCCGTCGCCCTGGTGGAGATGATCCGGGGTCTCGGTGTTGATGATTGTGCCATCAAGTCACCCAATGATGTCCTGATCGGAGGGAAAAAGGTGGCCGGCATTCTGGTGGAAACCCGCACAGGCAAAGATCCCTTCGCCGTGGTCGGCATCGGCCTTAATGTGAATCATACCAGCGAGGATTTCCCCGAGGAACTTCAGCAACGCGCTTGCTCGCTTGCCATGGCCTGCAAAAGCCCGCTCGAGCGAACTGCGGTTGCAATCTCACTGATTACAAAATTAGGAATCTCGGAACACCTCATGCGGGAATCCCCGGAGGAGCTTCTCGCGACATGGAATCGGTATCTCCTGCCTTCCTGATTCACACAGGCATCGGGAATAAACCACGCGGACCTCAGGAAGACAGGAAAATGAAGGGCCACAGAAAGCACACATGGCACAGGGAAAAACGATACTCTGGAGACTCTTTATGTGATTTCTGTGCATCTTGCGGCTAAACACATCCTAAAGGTTTCTCCCATTCGTGAGTTCCTGAGTTCCATATTCCATATCTCATTCAGCGAGCATGCCTTCCTTAGCTCCCATTTTAGCAATCGAGTCCTCCTGCGATGAGACGGCCGTGGCGATCCTGCGTGCACCCGGCATCATCCTCTCCAGTCTGATTGCCTCGCAGGCGGAACTCCATGCACGCTTCGGCGGCGTGGTACCTGAGGTGGCCTCGCGCAATCATCTGATGGCCATTGATCCCTTGGTTCGACGCGCCTTGGAGGACGCAGGCATCGCCGCTTCGGATCTGGGGGCCGTGGTCGCGACCTCGGGTCCCGGTCTTGCACCCGCCCTGCTCGTCGGAGCATCCTACGCCAAGGGCTTCTCCCTTGCTTTGGGGATTCCGTATCTGGCGATCAATCATCTTGAGGGACACCTGCTCTCTCCCTTTCTTGGAGCCGTGGAGATCCCGGAACATCTCGCCCTGCTGGTAAGCGGCGGCCACACACAACTGACCCACGTCAGAGGCGCCGGCGACTATTCCGTGCTGGGCAGGACGCTGGACGATGCGGCGGGCGAGGCCTTTGACAAAACGGCGAAACTCCTTGGACTTCCCTATCCGGGCGGCATCGAGATCGATCGCCTGGCCGAAGGCGGCAATCCCGAACGTCATCAATTCCCCAAGGGCTTGATGGAAAAAGGTAATCTCGATTTCAGCTTTAGCGGCCTGAAGACCTCGGTCCGCTACTTTCTGGAGAAAAACCCTGATCTTTGTAGCACCTCGGAAGGGATGGCCGATCTATGTGCATCCATCCGAAAAGCGATCGTTGGTGTCCTTCTTGAAAAAACCGAAAGGGCAATGGAGATCTCTAGTCTTCATGAACTCGCTGTCTCGGGGGGGGTCGCGGCTAACCGCGCCCTGCGACACGGACTTCAGGACCTCTGCACTACCAAGGGATGGAAATTGCATCTTCCCGCGCCGGAGTTTGCCACGGATAACGCCGCCATGATCGCCTTCGCTGCCTTGCACCATCTGCGCTCTGGAGAGCAAAGCTCTCTAGGGTTGGAGATCTCACCCCAGTGGCAGGTAGGAAACTGAGATTGTAGGCAGAGAAATCAATTTTGATGTTGCGCTGGAAGGGTTTATGGAACAAACAAGCGTGATGAACTCCCCCCGTTCCTTCCTCCTCTCACTCGTCGCCGCCCTTCTTGCCTCCTCAGCTTTTGCCAGTGGATGGGGTGATGATTACAAGGTCGCCCTCGCCACAGCAGCCAAGGAAAACAAAAAGGTCCTGCTCGATTTTACCGGGAGCGACTGGTGCGGTTGGTGTATTCGCCTAAAAAAGGAAACCTTTGATCAGCCCGCATTCAAGGAGTTTGCCGACAAGAACCTCGTGCTGGTGGAGGTGGACTTCCCTCAGGGAAAAACCCTTCCGAATGCTGTGAAGATGCAAAATGACGGACTTCAGGAGCAGTATCAGGTGCAGGGATTTCCAACCCTCGTCCTACTCTCGCCTGCTGGAAAAGTCATCAAACAGGAGAGCGGTTACATCCCTGGAGGTCCAAAGGGCTTTATTGATTGGGTAAACTCCGCAAAGTAGGAAACCTACCTGCTTGCGATTTTGCTCCTGACAGCAGGGGCGACTTCATTACCCAAAATCTCGATGGCCTTGAGGGCCTTGGGATGAGGCAGCGTGCCAGGACTCATCTGAATCGTGATCCGGTCAATGCCTCCGAGCACTTCATTGTAATGGAGGATTTTTTCTGCTCCCTCTTTTGCGTCACCGATAATAAGCGCCCCTTCCGAACCACAGAGGACGTCGAAGTGGGATCGTCGGATCGCAGGCCATCCGCGTTCCTTGCCGATCTGGCCGAACATCCGCTCATAGCCGAGGAAGTAATCATCGCGGGCTTCCTTGGTTGTTGAGGCGAAGGCACCAAGGGCGTGGATGCCAACCTTCAGTTTCTCCGGCGCATGTCCCGACATGGCGCCGGATTCGCGGTAAAGATCGACGAGTGGCCGAAAGCGGTCCGGTTGCCCTCCAATGATCGCGATCATGAGAGGCAGGCCGAGGGAGCCCGCTCGGATCACTGACTCGGGGGATCCTCCCACCCCGATCCAGATTGGAAAAGGGTTCTGCAAAGGGCGCGGATGGATCTCCTGATCACGAAGCGGCGGGCGATGCTTCCCAGACCAGGTGACTCTCTCGCTTGCTCGGATCTCCAAAAGAAGACGCAGCTTCTCGTCGAAGAGGGAATCGTAATCCTTGAGATCGAGCCCGAAGAGCGGATAGGCCTCAGTGAAGGAGCCTCGTCCGGCAACGATCTCCGCGCGACCTTCCGAGATCAGATCGAGCGTGGCAAATTCCTGAAAGACTCTCACCGGATCAGCGGCACTCAGCACGGTGACCGCACTTGCGAGGCGAATCTTTTTCGTGCGGGCTGCTGCAGCTGCCAGCAAAACGACCGGAGCCGAGTCGAGGAACTCTTCGCGGTGATGCTCCCCAATCCCAAAGACGTCGAGTCCCACCCGATCGGCCGTCTCGACCTCCTCGAGCAGATTCCGAAGCCGGACGACAGGGTCAACCTTGGCTCCTGTCACTGGATCGGCTGTCGTGGCAACGAAGCTGTCGATTCCAATTTGTAACGCGCTCATTCCCAAAAATATCACACTACTCCAGCTCAAAGTTGATATTGATCGTATAGCCGCCTGAATTACCCATTCCTTCCGGCACCGGGGCGATCTTGAGGACCTTACGTGCAGCTTCAAGGACGGACTGATCCATCACGGGGTTTCCGCTAGGTTTCGAGAGTGAGAAATCACTGATCGTTCCATCGCGCTGAATCGTGATTTTCAGAACAGTGGCAAAGTCGTGACGATGCTCCGTGGGAATCGAGGTCGGCTGCTCCCACTGACTGTAGAAGCGATCGTGGATCAGACTATGATAGGCATCAATGGTCCCGGGATCTGCACCATTGCCACCCGCTCCTCCTGCGCCTGTCCCACCTCCCTTGGAGGCGAGAAAGGCCGCCTTGGCATTGGAGTTGCCAGTGCCTTCGCCCTTCGCTGTCGAAGATTTCTTGGTGTCGCTGGAGCTCTTCTTGGAGCCTTCTGTGGATTTCTCAGAATTTTGGGATGAAGCCTTTTTGTGAGGATGATCCTCGTCATTGCATTGCTGGCTCTGCTCCTTCTCGGTCTTTTCTACTTTTTCTGGTTTTGGAGAGGGCTTCGGAGTTGCCTTCGGTTTCGGATGGGGAGTCGGCGAGTGTTTGGGCTTAGCAGGCGTCTGATGAGGCGAAGGCTTGGGAGTTGGCTTGGGAGTCTCTTCGGGCTCCGGGGTTGGCTTAGGAGTCTTCTCAGGTGTTGGTGTCGGTGTCGGTTTAGGAGTAGGCTTAGGCGTGGGGGTCGGCGTCGACTTGGGTGTAGCCGAAGGCGTGGGAGTGGGAGTTGCCGAGGGTGTCGGCGTCGGTGTCGGCGTCGGTGTTGATTTAGCCAAGGAAATCTCGGAGGGTGGCTCGGGTGTCTGCAGGGGTTGCTTTTCGTTCTTCTGAAGAGAAAGCGGGGTGGGGCGAGGCTTGCTCTCACGAGGCTTCTCGGGCTCTTCTTTGTCCTCCTCTTTTTCCACAGGTGATTTGATGGCCGGGGTCGCCGTTGTTTCCTGAGGAGCCGAGAAAGAGCCTGTCTCCATCCAGGTGAGCTGACCGGAGGGTTTATTGATCGGCCTGTTGAAAAACCAAATCAGTCCACCAATCAGCATGAGGTGCACCAAGGCCACGACGATGAGTGCCCTGCGGAAGCGGGGTTCTTGCCTGCTCATCGTCGATTATTGCTTGGATGTCTGGCCATCTGGCCGGGTCATCACGCCGACCTTGGAAATGCCGGCCTTATGGAGTAGGTCCATCACACGGACGAAATTCTGCACAGGGAGATCACGGTCCGGTCGGACAACGACGGCAAGGTTCGGCTGTTCTTGCTTGAGGGAAGCAAGACGCCCCTCAAGTTCGGCCGGGGAGATCACCTGCTCGTTCAGCTTGATGACATCATTGCGATCGACGGAGAGGGTCTGAACCTGTGCTGGATTGACCTCGGCCTTTGCGGTGGAGCTACTCGGAACGATCAGGTCCATGCTGTTCTCCATGAGCGGGGTCGTGATCATGAAGATGATCAGCAGGACGAAGGCCAGATCAAGCAGCGGCGTCACATTCAGCTCACTGAGCGTGTGCAGCGCGTTGCGGTCCGAGAATCTACGCATGGGATTAATGCAGCGGTCCCTAGCCGTTGCGGCTCCCGTGGGTGACGTAGCGATGCTCGATCTCGCTGGAGAGTTCAGCGGCGAAGTTGTCGCAGGAAACGATCATTCCGCGAACGCTGGTCACGAGAAAATTATACCCGAACATCGCTGGAATCGCGACCAGCAGACCGGTCACCGTCGTGATGAGGGCACCGGAGACGCCAGGTGCCATAGCTGCAAGGCTAGCGCTTCCCGAAGCGGCAATTCCCCCGAAGGCATCCATGACGCCCCAGACAGTACCGAGCAGACCCACAAAGGGAGCACCACTGACCGCCGTCGAGAGAATGATCATCTGCGACTCCAGCTTCAACGAAGACTCGCCGACGGCACGTTCCATGGCGGCCTGGACGGAGCGCATCTGCGCGGGGGTGATACGATCAGCGTATTTGAGGCGTGACTTGAAGGTCTCGTCCACCTCGGTCGAACCGAGCACTTGAAAGCAGAGCTCTTCGCAGCCAGCCTGATAGATCTCGTAGAGGGGAGATCCCTCAAACTCCAGCCCTGTCTCGAAGATATTCAGCGGTTCGCGATCGCGATGGAAGAGGGCCATAAAGCGTTCGGACTGTTTCTTGGCAAAGCTCAGGACCCGAATCTTGGTGATCATCACCGACCAGCTGAAAATAGACCCAACGAAGAGCGTCAGGAGGACGGCCTTTCCCTCGGGTGTGGACTCGAGGAAGGCATAAACGATTCCGCTGCCGAGCAATAAGGACATGAGTCAAAGAATCACGGTTTCCTGGGGATAGGTAAACTCAAGAATCACTGGACCGTGCTGTGGAAACAGCTCAAGGAGAACGGACCGGGAAGGCATTTCGAAATCCTGAAAGTCGAAGCCCGGGGCGACCGTGCAGCCAGTAAGCGTGGCCCCCTTATCCAAGGGTCTGGCACCCTGCCACCACCCCGAGGGAACAACATGTTGCGGTTGCTGTCCCAAAAAGAGGTCCCGACCAAGAAAGATTGTTTCGAGGTTCCCGGCTGGCGAGATGGTCACCAATTCCAATGGTGAGCCGCCGTAGTGATGCCAAACCTCGTCTGCCGCGACTCTGTGAAGAGCTAAAAACGATCCAGCCGGCAGCAGGAAATGGATGGCGGTGCTTGCAGAGCGAAGACGCCCATCGGCAAGGGTGACGACCTCCTTGGACCGAAAGGTCTCAGCATAATACCCGCCCTCCGGATGAGAGGTCAGTCCGAGTCGGGCAATGATTTCGCTAACATTCAGCTCTTCATTCACAGGCGTATCATCTTCCTGCACCACCCTAGAACAAGCGGGAAGTGACTGTGCCGGCAAAGAGCTTGGAATGCGGCTTTGCCATGGGGTGGTGAGCCCGATATCAAGGTGGGATGTTTCGTCCCGCCTTCCTAGCCCCGTTACTGGTCATCACATTGCTTTCCGGTTCGCTTCAGGCTGTGGATCCGCAAGTGGTCCCCGATACCACGTTGTCACCGTCCCAAACAAACGCACTGGTCCCATCCGCTCCCGCCCCCTCGGAGAACCGCTACGACGTCCTCTCCAAGATGATCACACCGATGGCGGGTGTCCTCCTGGGTGGCAACCAGACCAGCGATCGGGCCCTAACGCTAAAAGCTACCGTTGATCAGGTGGCCGGGCGCCTGCCGCAAGTGATCAAGGGGGCGACCTTCACGGCCAAGATCGAGTATCCCGGCAGGATCCGCGTCGAGGCTCCCGTGATGGGGGAGACCCTCACGGTCTGTCGTAATGGCAACGAGGTCTGGGCGGTGCCCGGCGCAAAAATCCAGTTCCTGCTCGGACAGTTCAAGCAGAAGCCTCCCCTCCAGCAAAAGAATCCCGCTCCGCTCCAGCTCCCGTTCACCGCGCAGCAGGCAGTACTTCTTCCGGCACTCTTCCAGCTCGAGCACACGCAGGAAGTCGCAGAGATCGGCGGAACTTCCTGCCGACTCATCTCCGGCGGCCTGATCCCCGAAGTGGCCAAAGCCGCGAACGCCAAGGATTTCTCAGCCAAGCTCTGGATCTGCTCCGAGTATACTCCGAAGCGCATCGACATCCGGAGGAGTGACTTCGCCATGTCCTTCCTCATTGCGGAGCTTTCCTACTCCCCTCAATTTCCTCCCTCGACCTGGCAGCCCCCCGAGGGAGCCGCGGATATCTATCGGTGCGATGCCGCGCAGCTGCAGCAACTCCTCTATGTCTTGATGAACTCGCTCCAGATGAGCCCTCAGGACAAACCATGGCTCAATGAACCGGCACAGAACACCGGAGGACTCCCAAGCCTGCCATCAACGGCTGTGCCCTTGAATCGTTAAAAGGTTAAAGAGTTAAAGCGGTTGAAAGCTAATACCGCTTTTTTCGTTCTCTACCTCTATACATTTCCACCTTTCCACCTTTCCACCTTTCCACTTTTTAACCTTTCAACTTTTCACGACTTTTCCCCATGCCTCTTCTCCAACTCCAGCAGGTCACCCTCCGCTATACGGATCTTCCGCTTCTCGACAAAGTCGACCTGCAGATCGATCCCGGTGAGCGCGTCTGCCTGGTGGGTCGCAACGGCACCGGGAAGACCAGCATCATGCGAGTCATCTCCGGCGAGGAAAAACCTCAGGAAGGAGATATCACCAAGCCAAACGGAGTCATCCTGACAAGGCTCCCCCAGGAGGTTCCGGATGGCATTGTCGGCACAGTCTACGAGGTGATTCATGGAGGGCTCCGGGTCGGCGGCGCGGAGGAAGACTGGGAGGCCGATGTCCGCGTCGAGGATCTGATGGAGGAGATGAAGCTCCCCGCCGAAAAAGAATTCCAGAGTCTCTCCGGAGGGATGAAGCGCCGTGTACTCCTCGCCCGCGCTCTCGTCGGTCAGCCCGATGTCCTGCTGCTCGATGAGCCAACCAACCATCTCGACCTCGAATCGATCCTCTGGCTTGAGAACTTCCTGTTGAAAGTCAAACCGACCCTCTTCTTCGTGACCCACGATCGCGCATTCCTCCGGAAGCTCTCGACCCGCATCGTCGAGCTGGACCGGGGGCGACTCACCAGCTGGGCCTGCGACTACGATACCTACCTCGAGAGGAAGGGTGCCTTCCTCGATGCCGAGGAGAAGCAATGGGCGGCCTTCGACAAGAAGCTTGCCCAGGAGGAGGCATGGCTCCGTCAAGGGGTGAAGGCCCGTCGCACCCGTAACGAAGGCCGTGTGCGCGCCTTGAAATCGCTGCGCGCCGAACGGGGTAAGCGCCGCGAACGCGTCGGCTCCGCCAAGATCGAAATCCAAGAGGCTGGTTCTTCAGGCCAGAAAGTCATCGAGGCGAAAAATATCAGCTTCCAGTATGGGGATCACCCGATTGTCAGCGACTTCACCTCCACCCTCTGGAAAGGGGATAAGGTCGGCATCATCGGCCCCAATGGCGCGGGCAAGACAACACTGCTCAAAATGCTCCTCGGCAAGCTTGAGCCAACGGAGGGGTCCGTGAAACTCGGCACTCAACTCCAGATTGTTTATCTCGACCAGCTACGCGATCAGATCGATGGGGAGAAGAGCCTAGGACAGAATGTCGCGGGCGATGCCGAGACCGTCACCTTCCAAGGACGCCCCGTCCATATTCACACCTATCTGAAGGACTTCCTGTTTCCCTCAGATCGAATTCGGATGCCCGCCAAGATGCTCTCGGGAGGTGAGCGAAACCGCCTTCTACTGGCACGCCTCTTTCTCCAACCGGCGAATGTCCTTGTTCTCGATGAGCCGACCAATGATCTCGATGCAGAGACCTTGGAACTGCTCGAGGAGCTTCTCGTCGGCTACGAAGGGACGCTCTTGCTCGTCTCCCACGACCGTGCCTTCCTGGATAATGTGGTCACCAGCACCTTCGTCTTCGAGGGAGAGGGACGCATTACCGAATACACCGGCGGGTACGAAGACTGGGTCCGCCAGCGCAAGGAACTCGCCCGCGTAGCCGCAATGCCCGTGTCACTCACGCCAAAAATCGAAGCGCCCAAGCCCGGAAAGACGGAGAAGGGCCGCAAGTTCCTCAACCGCGAGCAAAGGGAATTGGATGAGCTCCCGGCAAAGCTGGAGGAACTCGAAACCAAGCAGGCAGAACTCTCCGAACGACTGGCTGATCCCGCTCTCTATCAGAGCAAGGATGGAGAATTCCAGAAAGTGGAGAGGGAACTCAACCAACTCCACCAGACCATCGAAAAGACGATGGCCAGATGGGAGGAGTTGGAAGCGCTCAGGGCTGAGCTTAAGAACTAAAGCTAACCTCAGTTTTCCATTGGTGAGCGCTTATTTCATCATGGAGGCTTTATTGTAAAGATCCTGCGGCTTCGCAAACAGCAACATTTCCAATGTAGTAATAAAACATTCTAGTTTTTTTGATGAGTTCGTTAATATGTTAATATAATCCGTGTAAAAATTTGATGGGCTTGCTTTATCCCAACAGGATTTTACTGCGTGTTTAAGTATTAGAGACTTCCATTTATCTGCACAAGTATTCCTACTTGGAAGCAATGGATATAATACGGGCCTTAGTACATTGGAGGCAATTTGAAGCAGGTTTAATGAGAATGCTACTCTGGCGTCATAGATGGCATATTTTTTATGATCTCTCATGCTAAGAGCTTTCGACCAAGAGGCTATACCGCTCGATTCATTATTAATTAAATCCGCCGCTTTACTTAATGCATAGCATTTTATTTTTTCTTTATTATTTCCATGTATTCCACCCCATGTAGAGACGTAATATCTCGTGAGCTCTACTTTTTGTAAGGAATCAGAAACGGAGAATTTTTGCGATAATTTATCTTTGAGGGATAAATTCTGGTGATATTGATTAAGTTTAGAATCTATATGAATTCCCTGAGGCAATTTGCTCAGATTTAGTTTACGCCAGCAGTACCAATCATTGGATTCATTCAAATAAAGCCCTGCATAATTTCCAAGAGCTTCGGTCAAATTCATTTTAGGATTTATTGCTATCTTTAGAATTTGCTAATTATCACTATTTCCATGTCCCAGATTTTGAAGGAATCGCCAGTTATTTCAGCTTCATTACATTCATTGTACCACAACTCAAACTCTTCTGAGTCAATGAGTCTGAGACTCTCTAGATCAAAATCATGTCTTTAAGGGTCAAGAGTGTTCCAATCACTCAATGGGATTTCTTCTCCACGAGATCCGTCTTCATTTAGGTGGTAGGCGTGTACCTCTTTTGCTTTGCAGAGTTTCTTTGCGATTATTTCGGCGTTATTCATTGTTGTTTTACGTTAATGAAGTTGTTTGGTTTATGATGTAACTATAGTTATATTTATTTAAGTCTTCACTAAGTAGCCCTGCTTCATCCCACTGCTTTCTACGGCATCGGGTTCGCCGGATAGTAATTTCCGTTGAGATAGTAGCATGGTACCCCCTTGTAAATGACTAAGGGGGCTTGAGGAGTGCCTTGCTGCACCATAACAGGTTGTTGGATCACTGTTGTAAGGGGCGCTGTGTAAACAGGAGTCGGAACGACATAGGCCCCGTAAGCCTGAGCACCTGCCCCAAATGCGGCGGTCAGGCCAAAAAGCGTCCATCCAAGACCATTCGGAATGCCGGTTCCATACCAGCCTCCGGGATTGCATCCGCCGCGATAATAGCCCCCTCCACAGTTACCATTCCAACCTGCCCATCCCCCACCCTGAGCACAGTAGCTCCCATAGGGCGCAGTGATGGCTGTCTCTGCGGCGATAAGAGAGAGGATAACTATGATCAATCCTCTTTTTAGACCAAAGTTCATACCCTTCTTCTTGGTGCCCGACATAAATGCTTGAGAGGTTGTCCAAGCTGCAAAGCGGCGAATGTCTTCCTGAATGGAGTATGAACTTTTCATCTTATGGCCCGAAGGGGTTATGGATCCCTGCAGGATTGAGATGGCAACCGGGGCCTTTGTTAGGACTGCCGCAGTAGACGCAGACCGAGCCACCGGCGCCTCTCACATGAAGGCCTGTGGATGGATTAAATTGGCACCCTTTTCCGCGCGTTGGTGATCCGCAGTATCGGCAGGTATTCGGGTCGTTAGGCTTCAGATGGAAGCCATTAGGGCTTTGTCTGCATCCTTGCCCATAGTTGGTGGAGCCACAATAGACGCATGTGGAATTGCTCATGGTTCACGAACCTCGTTTTAGGCTATCCCAGCAGCAACCTTGATGATCTCAATCATCTTATCGAGTGCTGGAAAATCAGGTTCTTTTCCCATGCAGGCACAAGAAAACTTCTTTTCACCATTGATAAAGAATTGGAACTTATTGAGACGCTCAATTGATTTAATTGAATCGTATGGGATATTGTCCGGATTCTCCCATAGCATTTTGTAGAATATTCCCGTTTTCGTTAAGACAACACCATCTTTGCCGCTACCCCAAACGGTATCATCATAAACGAGAAAGATATACTCCTCCTTATTTTTAACGATCGAGTCTCTGGCAGTTGATAGTTTACCCGCCGGGATCCCTGGGATCTTTGAAATCCGATCGTGCGCTGGAAAGGACTTTAATAATTCTTCTATTTGACCCCAATGATCTGTTGACAATGAGTTTTTACTTATTACCGAAGTCGTCCCAGCAGGTTCAGCAGGTTCAGCAGGTTCAGCAGGTTCAGCAGGTTCAGCAGGTTCAGCAGGTTC
>DAISZK010000040.1:19529-24779 GCA_036824855.1 Chthoniobacterales bacterium
AGCACACCATTTTATATTATGTTTTTTAAGAAATTCTACGGCTGCTTCGAGGCCCTGACCTGCACTTTTCTTGATCAATTCCACACCAGCTTTCTCATTTCTTTCAAAATTTACTCCACGGTAAAACATATCGCCCAAATTGTATTGAGCAACCCTGCTACCAAGTGTCGCAGCCTTTTTTATTAGCTCCTTCCAATCTTCGCTACCTAATGGTTCCGTCTCTTTATCTTTCAGGAGAGTGCTAAGATTATTTAATGCTCTGGGTTCATCTTTCTGAATTGCGATACGATACCAAAGTGCTGCTTTATCGTAGTTTTTTTCAAATCCTGTGCCATTACCAAACTTTTTTCCTATTTCAAACTGCGTTTTAGGATCTTTTAATTCTGTAATAAAATCCCTGATTTCAAAAAAATCCTCATCCTCAAACGCCTCGTTCAAAAGAGATTCTATGTCTGCATTATCTTCATTATGCAAATCCTGAGGTAAACTCAGGTATTCAATAAGCAGTGCTCTGGCCTTCTCAAGGTTACCGGCAAGACATTCTCTGCAGGCGTGATTGTATAGAAGCCATGCTTTATGATCCCCCGATACGCAAGAAAACGCTCGTAAAAAATCTAATGATTCTTGATTTCTATTTTTGTCTTCGCTAATGCATTGATAAATACAATCTAACAATGCAGCTTGCCATCGTGGCGTGGTATTTTCATTTATGCTGTATAGATATGATAACCGATAAAGGATCTCTCTTAATGGAAGCGAATCTTTCTCCTCTTCAAGGTCGTCTGCAGCATCTGACAATAGTTCATCAATGTCGGTATGTTTATCTTTAGCTTGATCTTCCCTATCTTTCATTTTGATCAAGATTTCGTCCAATAAATCTGAATCTACCAACCCGTTTTTGATCAGGGGTGTCATTTCCAAAAAATTCAAATATTTGGATGCTACTTCCAGTAAGGATTTTCTTCTGGCATTAGCCTTTTTTTGTTCAGGGGAAAGCAGTTTCCGCCCCTTCATGGATTTTGTCAGCACCACGCGAAACCCTGCAATCGGGTAGTCGGTCCATTGTTCTGATGACTCAAAATTAGTTTTGACTATCCAATTCTCAAAAGCACCATATCTAAAAGATGACTGATAAATGAATTTATTGCTGATCGGTCCATGCCATTTCGACCCGTTATCTTGAAATAACCAATTTCTCCATTTATTATGCATTTCTTTTAGATTCCAATCGAAATCCAATTTATCGACATCCTCCAATATAAGTTCTTTTTGTATGATTTTATGCTTATCATTATCTCCGGCAAAACGATGATGCGCATAACTCCCACCCCTCAATGTCCGGAAGCTATCGTCGTCACTCCAAGGGTCAAAACACCACTCCCAAACATTCCCGCCGAGATCGAAAATACCCAAATGATTTTCAGGGAAAGCCCCTACAGGTGACGTAAACTCGTAATTATCCACTGATGTTGTCCAGTCAGATGTCCATTTTCTGGAATAATGTTTCAGTGCATCTTCTATTTTTCTATAGCTCTTTGTAAAGAGTGAGCCACAGGAACGTATTTCAAATGAATCGCTCTCTTGGTCTGCTCGAAAAGAGCTAGCCGCATCCTGTGCCGCCCCGTTCGCAATAGATAAAAACCCTAGCTGGTCAGTTCTTCTTTGTTCGTAGTTTCCAGAATTCTTTGGCGGTGGCCACCTTAGCCCCCAGGGGTAGCCGGGCAACTTGAGATGTCGTTCTGCCGGAGTGCTCTCGGGTTCGTGCGGCAGGCCCACGGCAGCGCTCCACTCGAGGTCGCTCGGCAAGGTATAGGATTCCTCTGGGCCGATGATACCCTCATTTCGCTCTTTAGTGGTCAGCCAGTTGCAAAATCCCATCGAGTCGTTCCAGGTAACCCCGACGACCGGATGATCCCCGTCCTGTGTGAATGGACATTCAGGGAAAGGACTCCCGGTCGCCATGCAGTACGCCTCATAATCCTGTACCCTGACAGGCCAGACACAAAATCGAGCCTCAAATCGGGGAATCGGAACAAACGGCATACCGAGCGTATTAATGAAAGGTCGTTCCTTGGTTGCCTCGGATGGCGTAGCGGCAGTTTTTGTTTTAGCTGGTGCGGTGGCGAGAGGGATTGAAGCTGAAACAACTGCGTTCTCTGAAAAGATATTCCCGCTCTTAAAAGCCGCTGAAAGGCGTTTCCGTTCACCCAGTTTGTCGATGCCAAGATCCTTCAGGTCACCATCGCTTAACTCGTGGAGGATAGAATCGGTGACACCCTGATCCACAAAGTTCGGGAGGAGGCGTTCCAATCCCTCAGCCTTAAGGATCGCGGATAGCGTCTTATGTGCGGAGGATGTAGCTTCTCCAATAGAGGACGCATTGGAACCCTTGGGGGCTGTATCTCCCTCAAAAGTCTGATCCGATCCACAGGTCACTTCAAAAGTCCCTAACTCCTCTCCCTCGTCATCGAGGTTACTGAAACTCATCATGATCCCATGGAATCCGGCGGGGATCTTAAAATCCCAACGTGCCGGACCAAAAATAAACATGGGACCCTTTTCGATTGTGACGACTTCCTCTGAATCCGAGGGCTGAGCAACAATCAGCATGCATCCCCGGCATCCCCCCATGCTTCCAAACTGCATGGGAGTGCCTTCGGATCGAACGAGGTGAAATATAAGCTCCTGAACCTCCTCGTCATTAACTAAATCATCAAGGTCAGTCCCTGTGGGACCGGAAGCTATTTCTATGTGTTCTTGAGATGCACGAACAGCTCGCCTTCCATTCAGAAAGATATCGTTTTCCTGAAAGCCATCAATCTCGTCACCGCCTCCACTGATGTAGAAGGAGGCCCAGCGTAGGGTGGGCTGAGTTTCCCTGACCTGATCTAAAAGTTCTTCCAAAGTTTCCATGGATAAAACTAGGGAGGTGCGTTGTTTCTGCAGGATCAGAGATTGATCCAAGTCTTGTTTTTTCGGGAACCATCGATGCTCACAACTCCGACAAATGCCAGTATAGGCATGATATAGGAGATGCTCATGGTGTTCTTGGTATGCATGCGCGTTGCCCTATTCAGGGGACCCGGAACGCTCTGGCTTGCCTCGATGAGACAAGCGGTCTTTTTATTCAAATGACCATTCTCAACGAGATACTGGATCGCTGCAGTAAAAGCCGCACGAGGGGTTCTGATCGAGCTAGCACCCTCTGTCTCAATCGTGATGGAGGATTTCGTCGCTTTGCTGATCCTATATGGAGCTCCCTTTCGATCATCCGGGGTCTTGAATTTCTTACCCTCTGTAGAGATTTCGGACCAAACAGAATCCAATACTCGATCAATCAGCGCTTTCATGATGATGGGGGAGGGAGACGTAGATCAAATGATTCTCTTCTGGCTACCTGAGTGAGTGCAGATGACAACCTTGCCGTCGACACGCTTCACATGGATCTCATCACCCACAATGGAGGCGCTGACGGCGGCGGAGCTGCCACCGCCTACTCCAAAGGAGTAGAGGCCAGAACCTGAAGAGGTGAAGACCTTGACTTGACCGTTTTCGACTTTGACAACTGCTGCTTGTGACATGGGTTTTAGGGGTTAGAGGTTTGTTGTTAATTAATTCTATAGGAATTTGTCTAAAAACTATCGCTGCCATTCGAACATATCCGTGTAGCCGTCATCCATACGGTCACTAATGAAAATAGTGACTAAATCTCTACCTTCGGAAACGCGAACCATCTCATCTGCAATCGCATCAATGCTACTGGGCAACTGCTCAAAACTATTGCAGAAGTTTGATAAATTAATTTTGTAATCACCGCATTCTTGTCCTCCTGGGTATTTGCTTCTGGAGGTGCTTTCCTTGAAATAGAGCTCACACGTCAAAACATCCCAAACCTCTGATGGATTCTCCTGGCCTTGCTCTTCATGATCTGTTGCGGCGAATTCTTGAAGTAGTTTGACAGCTTGGTCTTTGTTCATTGGATGTTCCGGTTTTCGATTAGGGTTTCTGTTCGTGCATTTTATATGCGTTATCTCACAAAAAACGCTGATGACATTCCTTGGAGGGTTCAAGCAGAAAAAACCAAGACGGCGAAAGTTTTACATTTTGGTTCATGGAACACCATTTCCGCCAAGGCTGCGATAGGCGAGCGTGAACCAAGCCTTCGGGAAGAGGCCCGGAAGTCTGCATCCAGACAGCCCTATCGGGCGGCACTGCTTTGCGGGAACAAAGTTACGTCAAAAGACAGCAGTGATCCTACGCCGATCGGGCAATAACACCGCCCTGTGCCAAAAACCTCCGACTGGCGGGAGGAGGTAGAAATGCCGAAGGCAGCCCTGAATATCAATGAAGGGCGAGCGGCGTGGGCACGCCCGAGTTCAATCCCAAGCCGCAAAAACTTAGATTTTGCGAAGCTGAATCGAATCAAACTTCTCATCCCCCTCGATGATGTCGCTCATCACGATGAGCTGATCACCTTTGTTGAGGAGGCCTCGCGATAGAAGAAGCTCTTCGGCTTTTTTGACGGACTCCTCGGGAGTCGCTCCAAAAGGCATCACAATCGGCAGAACACCCCAGTTGAGTGTGAGATGACGGGCCGTCACCTCCGAAGGGGTGATGGCGTAAATGACGGCGTGCTCAGGACGGATGTGGCTGGTGTAGTCAGCCATGTCACCATGGCGGGTCAGGACAGCAATGCTGGCGTTCGCAAAGGAGTTGGCCAGGACGACACCGGAGTGCGCGGTCTTCTGGCGAGGAGTCAGGAGGGAAGTCTGCTCGGCGAAGTGGGCACTGCCACTGCGCTCGATGCGCCGCGCGATCCGGTCAAGGACCTTCACGCAATCGACAGGGTATTTGCCGACCGTGGTCTCTCCACTCAGCATGATGGCATCGGCCTGCTCGAAGACGGCATTGGCGACATCAGTGACCTCGGCACGGGTCGGAACAGGATTCTCGATCATCGACTCGAGCATATGAGTGGCGACGATGACCTGCTTGCCGATCTTGAGAGCGGTCTTGAGAATCTTGCGCTGGATGATGGGCAGCTCCTCCATGGGGCACTCGATACCAAGATCACCACGGGCGATCATGACGGCATCGGTCTCCTTGATGATCTCGGTGATCAGTTTGACGGCGCTCTGATCCTCGATCTTCGCAATGACACGGGCCTTGCTGTTATGCAGGGCAAGAACCCTGCGCATCTCGACGATGTCGGAGGGCTCACGGCAGAAGCTGAGGGCGACAAAATCGACG
>DAISZK010000097.1:0-2717 GCA_036824855.1 Chthoniobacterales bacterium
GTCCACATCCTCCTCGTAAGCCGTCGACACCGCCTCCGGCTACCCGTCTCAGTGGACTTGAGGCTCTGACGATCGAAAAGGGCAGCTCCTTCATGATGGTCGGTGAGCGCACCAATGTCACCGGATCCCCCCGTTTCTCGAAGCTCATTATCGCTGGCGATTACGAGACGGCGCTCTCGGTCGCCCGACAGCAGGTGGAGAGTGGAGCCAACATTCTGGATGTCAACGTCGACGAGGGGATGCTCGACAGTGAGGCAGTGATGGAGACCTTCCTGAACCTTTTGGCTGCCGATCCGGAGATCAGCCGCGTGCCGATCATGATCGATAGCTCCAAGTGGTCGGTGCTCGAGAAGGGAGTGAAATGCCTCCAGGGTAAATGCGTCCTCAACTCCATCAGTCTTAAGGATGGAGAAGAGACCTTCCTGAAGCGAGCTCGTCTTGCCCAGCGCTATGGTGCTGCACTGATCGTCATGGCCTTCGACGAGGAGGGGCAAGCCGCCACCAAGGAGGATAAGGTCCGCATCTGCACCCGAGCCTATCGACTGCTCGTTGATAAGATCGGCTTCGATCCCGAGGATATCATCTTCGATCCAAATATCCTCACGGTTGCCACGGGCATCGAGGAGCACAACAACTACGCGGTCGATTTCATCGAGGCGGTCCGTGAGATCAAGGCGACTCTCCCTGGTGCCAAGACCAGCGGTGGTCTGAGCAATATCTCTTTCTCCTTCCGCGGGAATAATCCCGTGCGCGAGGCGATGCACTCTGCCTTCCTGTTTCATGCGATCCAAGCCGGTCTCGATATGGCGATCGTGAATGCCGGAATGCTCGAGGTCTACGAGGAGATCAATCCGGAGCTTCTTACGATGGTTGAGGATGTGCTCCTGAACCGCCGTCCCGACGCCACGGAGCGTCTGGTCGACTTTGCCGAAGGATTGAAAGCCGCCGGTGGAGATCCGAAGGAGCAGAAGACCGAGCAGGCCTGGCGTTCAGGCACCGTCGAGGAGCGTCTCCAGCACGCCCTGATCAAGGGGATCGTCGATTACATCGACAGTGACACCGAGGAGGCCCGCGTGAAGTTGGGTCGTCCTCTGCTGGTGATCGAGGGCCCCCTCATGGACGGGATGCGAGTCGTCGGTGATCTTTTCGGTGCCGGGAAGATGTTCCTGCCCCAAGTTGTTAAGAGCGCCCGCGTGATGAAGAAGGCGGTCGCTTACCTGACCCCCTTCATGGAGGCCGAGAAGGCCGCTGCCGCTGATACCAGCTCCGCGTCAAAGATCCTGATGGCCACCGTTAAGGGGGATGTCCACGACATCGGCAAGAACATCGTCGGCGTCGTCCTCGCCTGCAACGGCTATGAAGTCGTGGACCTCGGTGTCATGGTTCCCTGTGACAAGATCCTGGCAGCTGCCAAGGAGCACAAGGTCGACATCATCGGTCTCAGCGGCCTGATCACCCCATCGCTCGACGAGATGGTCCATGTCGCCCGCGAGATGAAGCGTGCGAATTTCGATATTCCCCTCCTGATTGGTGGAGCGACTACGAGTCCCGCCCACACCGCGGTGAAGATCGCCGGGGAGTATGGCCATCCCGTGATCCATGTGCTCGATGCCTCACGCGTTGTCGGAGTCGCTGCCGAGCTCCTCTCCGAGGATCGCAAGGAAGCTTATCACCTCCAGGTCGAGGCGAATCACAAACGTCTCCGCGAGGAGCATGCTGGGAAGCGCGCCAAGGGGGATCTCCTTCCCCTTGAGGTAGCGCGCGAGAATATCACCCCCATCGACTGGGCCGCGGCCGATCTCGCTGTGCCGGAGAAGACCGGAGTTTTGACCTTTGACGAGATTCCGCTGGCAGAGCTTGTGGAGTATTTCGACTGGTCACCATTCTTTGCCGCCTGGGAAATGCGAGGTCGCTATCCCGGCCTCCTCTCGGATCCCGAAATCGGGGCTCAGGCAACCGAGCTTCACAACGATGCGCTCAAGGTTCTCGAGACCATTGTGGCGGAGAAGCGCTTCCGGGTGCGCGGAGTCTGCGGCTTCTGGCCAGCGAATCGCGTCGGTGACGACGTTGAGCTCTACGCCGATGCCGAGCGCTCCTCCGTAATCGGGAAGTTCCACATGCTCCGCCAGCAGAATAAGAAACCTGCCGGCCAACCGAACTACTCCTTGGCTGACTTCATCGCCCCGCGTGAGTCCGGACGCCTCGACACGATCGGCGGCTTTGCCGTCACGGCAGGGCCTGAGGTTGGCGAGTACGCCGAGGGGTTTGAGAAGCAGCACGACGACTACACCGCCCTGCTCGTGAAGGCACTCGGTGATCGCTTTGCCGAGGCGGCAGCCGAGTGGCTCCATAAGCAGGCCCGCGACCTCTGGGGCTTTGGCAAGACGGAGAATCTCACCAAGGAGGAATTCATCCGCGAGAAGTACCGCGGCATCCGTCCCGCCGCCGGCTACCCCGCCGGGCCTGACCACACAGAGAAGTGGGAACTCTTTCGCCTCCTCGATGCCACCAAGCACACCGGGATCACCCTCACTGAGAGCCTCGCGATGAATCCCGCCAGCTCCGTTTCGGGTCTCTACTTCGCCGCCCCCGAATCCCGCTACTTTGCCGTCGGTAAGCTTGGCCGCGACCAGATCGAGGATTATGCGAAGCGGAAAGGAATGCCCGTTGCGGAAGTCGAGAAGTGGCTGGGGCCTTATCTGCAATATGATCCAGAT
>DAISZK010000041.1:0-24247 GCA_036824855.1 Chthoniobacterales bacterium
AGCACCAGTTGTCCACTCGGGCTATCGCTTTATCAGGGCTTCGTCATCCCTGTTCATTTTTAATTGAACAAATCGCTTGTTCGATTATTTTTGCACAGGTCGGCCGACCGCTTTCCCTGAGCACCAAGCCCCGCCAGTCATACTTCCCGCTGGTAAAACCCCTCCAGGTTGCGAAGGGCGGCAGCATTTACAGACCGAGGTGTTTGAACCACCGAGGGTGACAGCCGAGTACCATCCGAGTGGACTGCAAAGCAAAGCCGGCAGTGCAAAGGCATGAAACTCAGCGCAGGCGCTGCGTTTAGACCAATCGAGAGATCACTCATGCAAGCTCGCTTGCAGAGATGATCCATCGCGCGGTCAGCTCCGTATCACGGAGCCCATGCCGGTTCGCCCCTTTCGCCTTGGTTTCCGCCTCTGCATTACTCTCGGGACACGGGGCTCGGTGGTTAAAATTCCTGATCCCTAATCCCCCATCCTTCATTTTCTCAGCTCCCACGTTGTTTTAGTCTAACAGTCTTCACTCTAAAATCCTCATCTTCCCCTTTGCCCTCCGCGCCTTCCCAGCACCTCACCCCCTTCCAGAGGGAATCCATCGACCTCTTCGTCGGGGCCTTTGCCGTCCTCTCTCTGCCGCGCTCCCTGGGGGAAATCTACGGCCTCCTCTACAGCAGCGAGGAACCCCTGGCCTTCGACGACCTCGTCACCCACCTCGACCTGAGCAAAGGCTCCGTCAGCGAGGGACTCCGCGTGCTCCGCTCCCTTGGCGCCGTGAACCTCGTCCCCGTCGACGGCTCCCGCAAGGACCACTTCACCGCCGAGATCAGCCTCCGCCGACTCGCGGGCGGCTACCTCCGGGACCGCATCGAGCCCTACCTCAGGGGAGGGGAGACACGGATCGAATCCCTTCGGAAGGTACGCGACAGCCACGCCTCCCGGAACGACTTCCAGGAAAAGCGGATCAACCAACTCCTCTCCTGGCACCGCTTCTTCAGCAAAGTGCTCCCCGTCTTCAAGACACTCGCCGGGAAGTTTTGAGAAGAGCAGCAAAGTCCTCCATATATAAAAACGATATAAATAAAGTAATGTTTAAGGCATTCATTTGTCACGTCCGGGTTCTTTGATCCCTTGTTGACAGATCTTAAACCTAGACCTATTTTCTGACCATGAAGCTAGTCAATGTTTCCCAAGCCAAAGCTCAGCTCAGCTCCTTAATCGAGGCAGCCGAATTGGGCGAGCAGGTTCTCATCATGCGTGGCTCGCGACCTGCAGTAACTCTTATGAGAGTCACTGAGGAGGACCTGAGCTTTCACCCCGAGGTTCCAGTTAATGCCTTGAACGATTTTGAGGCTGAGATCGAGCAGGAGAGGAGAGAGGCCAAACTGCTCCAGCTTGGAGCCATCGAATCCGAAGCTGCTTCCCAATTGAAGACTTGGTAAAGAATGCCTGGGCATAGACCAATCTTTGCGGTCACCAGATTCAGAAAGACCTGGCGGACACTATCCGCGAAACAGCGACTGCAGATTATCGAGATCATCATTGCCCTACCCGAACTCATGGGTAATCCCCATGCCCATTCCGGATATGGATTTCGCAGACTGCACGGCAGCGCGTTTCACGAGGCTCGATTGGATCTCAGGTGGAGATTGCTTATGAGAATCAACGAAGAGGAAATCATTCTCTTTGATGTGATGAACCACGATCAGATCCGCAGACTCTGATCCTGGGTTTAACGCCACTTCCTCCCGGAAGCGGTGGCGCCCTTTCAATGATGGCTTGGTTCACATTAATACTTTTCCACCTTCGAACCTTTTACTTTTCTACATTTCCCCCGCAGTCCCCATCTCCCATGCCCTTTTTAAGAGTCGAAGAGTCTTCAGCCTAACCCTCTAACAAATGCCCAAAAAAATCCTTGTTACCGGAGGAGCGGGATTCATCGGATCCCATGTGGTCCGTGCATTGCTGGCCGAGGGCCATGAAGTCACAGTGATCGACGATTTTAATGACTTCTACGACCCAGCGATCAAGCGGGCCAACGTCGCATCCTTCAGTGGCTCATTTGAAGTCGCCGAGCTCGACCTGCGCGAGTGGGAGCCAGTGCGTGAACTCTTTGCGCGGGTCAGGCCCGATGCCGTGATCCATCTTGCCGCGCGTGCCGGAGTGCGCCCCTCCATCCTCGATCCCAAGCTCTACATCGACACGAACATCACCGGCACCTTCCATGTCTTGGAAGCCGCCCGCCTGACTGACTGCCGGAAAGTCCTCTTTGCCTCCAGTTCCTCAGTCTACGGACTCTCCAAGACCGTGCCCTTCCGAGAGGATCAGGCTCTCCTACAGACCCTCTCCCCCTACGCCGCGACCAAGATCGCCGGAGAGCAACTCTGCGGAAACTTTGTGAACCTCCACGGCATGAGGATCGCCTGCCTACGCTTCTTCACCGTCTATGGGCCGGGACAGCGCCCCGATCTTGCGATCCACAGCTTCACCCGCGCCATCGATCATGGTCATCCGATCAAGCAGTTCGGCGACGGCACCACGCGTCGTGACTACACCTACATCGACGACATCGTCCAAGGAGTGATGGGGGCACTTAGCTTCATCGAGGGTGAGGGATCACTCTTCGAGATTTTCAATCTGGGCGAGAACGAGACCATCACGCTGACCCAGCTCATTACCGCGATCGAGGATGCGTTGGGAAAGAAAGCCGTGATAGAGCACCATCCAGAGCAAAAGGGGGATATGCCCCTCACGTCTGCGGATATTACCAAGGCTCGCCAACTTCTCGGCTACGCACCCCATACCCCGATCCGAGAGGGCATACCCAAGTTCGTCGCGTGGTATCGGGAAATGAATTCCAGATAAGGTTTCGCACCTATTAGCAAACGGTCTTGCGATTTCGCCAATTTCCTAGCTGCTAGCTCCTAACGCCGAAGTTGAAACACCGCCTTGTTCATCTTGATTGCCTGCGTGGGTTGGCGGCTTTGCTCGTTGTGGTGGAGCATCTCAGGGCATTTCTTTTTGTTCCGTTTGCCCAGTTGAAAGCCCCGGGAATCTTGGCCAAGGGATTCTACCTCGTCACCGGGCTTGGCCATCAGGCCGTCATGATCTTCTTTGTGCTGAGCGGTTACCTCGTCGGGGGGAGCGTGATTACGGCACTGCAAACCGGCAAATGGTCGTGGAAAGAGTATCTGCTACGACGCATGACCCGCCTCTGGGTCGTCCTAATCCCGGCGCTTCTGCTGACGCTCCTTTGGGACAAGCTGGGATATGCCCACGCTCCCACCGGATATGAGGGGGCCTATCGGGAGATCTACAACTCAGGCCCCACTCCAGCTGGCCCGGCGGACTGGAGCCTTGCCTCGTTTTTTGGGAATCTCTTTTTCCTTCAGACCATCCTCGTGCACTGCTTCGGAACGAATAGCCCGCTCTGGAGCCTTGCTAATGAATTCTGGTACTACCTGCTCTTTCCACTGGGACTGGCCATCTTCGTTGCAGGGAAATGGAGAGATCGGGTGATAGCCCTCATTCTTGTGGCGGGTATCGTTTCCTTCCTACCTAAGTCGATTCTCTTGGGAGGAGTGATTTGGTTGCTCGGGGCTGGAGTTTTCTTCCTGATCCGTAAGGACTCGATCAGGACTATTGCAAACCATCCCGTTCTGTTGATTCTGGGACTTCTTCTGACGATTGGGACTCTCCTGGCCAGCAGAACTGGACACATGGGGGAGGGGGCAGATCTGGCGATTGGAGTTGGCTGTGCGGTCCTCGTTGCAGGATTAGCATCGAGAGTTTCATCAAGCCACCTCTATGGAATGATCTCAGCCGGGATGTCCGAGATCTCCTACACCCTCTACTTGGTGCACTTTCCGCTGTTGGCCTATCTGTTTTTTGTCCTGTTTCAGGGTCGGCAGGTAACTCCGACTCCGATGACCTCTCTCTGGTTCATAGGAGGGCTTGGACTGACGATTGTCTACTCCGTAGTCATCTGGTGGCTCTTTGAGCGGAACACAGATAGGTTCAGAAAATATTTTAATCAGAAATCTATTAAATAATGGAAAATAAAATACAAGATAGACTGATTCATCTCGATTCATTAAGAGGAATTGCTGCAGTAACAGTAGCATTGCACCACTCTATTTTATGCATTAACGGTATAAGCCATCAAGGACATCAGTTAGGAGCTTTATTAGGAAGTTCTCCTGTTATATTCTTTTTTTTATTGAGTGGATTTGTTTTAAGCAAATCTTTACTCAAAAATGATGGATTATCACTTACTTCAATAGTACGTTACTATATAAGGAGGATATTTAGGCTATATCCAGCAGTTTTAATAGCAATATTTATCAGCGCTTTATTGGCAAAGTATTATGCAAATTGTACAGATTATACAATAGCTGGAGATTGGCTTAAAAAATCAATAAATAACGCTCAGCAAGTTGGCGGTTTTAAATCATATATAAATGAACTGATTTTGATAAATACCAATCTAGACAATCCTCTTTGGACTATCAAAGTCGAGTTTGTTTGCTCCTTTATATTTCCCTTTTTATTGCTTATAGTTAACAAAAACAAAAACCTAAAAACTCCTTTTTTTTGCATTCTTTCAGTTGCTCTCTACTACTCTTCAAGCTTAGGAAATTATTACTGGGAATATATATTTATTTTTTATTTAGGATATTTGGTGTTTGAATCATCGAAATTCCTTAAAACAATTCCATCTTCGGCTACTCTTTGCCTGCTAAGTATAGGATTCATGCTATTATTATTTACTATACTTAGTGGATTTATGTATGTAACGGCAGCTATAATATTAGCGGGAATCCTGTCCGTACTAGTCCCCTGTAATTCAAAATATATTAAAAACCTTCTTCTTAGCCGTCCAATTGAATACTTAGGGAGAATATCTTTCAGCTTTTACCTTTTAAACGTTCCTTTTACACTCCTTGTTTTTTCTCTATGTAAAAAATATTACCCATCAGTCCTTGTGAATAATCATCCTATTATTTCTGCATTAATGATTTTTGTATCTTCTTTTATTCTAACAATAGTTGCGGCCTCATTGTCTTTTTTTATAGTTGAGGATAAATTTAATAAAATTGGTCATAGTTTTTCTAAACAAATGTCATTATAAAAATATGTTAAAATCATTTATTGGAATATTGTATCGTTGCTACCAACTCGCCTTACCGTATGGTCGGATAAAGCTTTTCACTGTCCTTTCATTTATCTTTTTTAACGGATTTCTCCAACTTATTGGTGTTACTTCAATTTTTCCATTCTTTGCTTTAGCTGCTGATCCTGATCGTATACGTAATTCACATCTAGGTTCTTATTTTATAAATCTATTGCCACCATTATCAACTAATAATCTACTTGTAATTGCTGGATCCTTTTCTATTTTAATGCTTGTAGTTGCAAGCTTTGGCAGCATTGCAAGTGAGGTCATAAGAATTCGTTATGCTTATGGCTTTTGCCATTGGTTAAGAAATGAACTATTTAAATCTTACAGTAGTAGACCATATGTCTTTTTTTTAAAGCGAAATACAACAGACCTCTATCAACGGTTGTGGGATATTCAAACTTTTATCTATAGTGTACTTTTACCCTTGGGGGAGATCATTACTCGTCTTGTCATGGTCATCCTTCTAGTTGGCGCGGTATTTTTAGTGCAACCCTGGGTCGCAATCGGTGCTCTGGTTGTTCTTGGTGGATTTTATCTGATTGTTTTTCTATGGCTGCGGCCCAGAGCTCGTGCAATTGGAGATGGTTTACAGCATCATAATGCCGGATTTGCTAAAAACTCATATCAATTTCTCCATGGAATTAAAACGGTTCTTGTTCACGGAAAACGCAAGTATTTCATGCAGGAGGCGCTCATCCATTCTTTGGAAATAGGTAAACTTCAGTCACTTATACCAATTTACAGCAATGGCCCAAGATATATGATCGAACCCATTGCGTTTGGCGGATTGGTTTCTATCGTCATTATCCTAGCACTTCGCGGGAGACCCTTCTCGGACATTCTGCCGAATCTCTCGGTGATGGCCTTAGCAGCCCTTCGTCTTCTTCCAACCCTACAACTTTTGTATGGTCAATTAGTTACAGTTGCAACAAATAACTATACATTAAAACAAATAGAGGAGGAAATTTTCAAAATTGAAGACGAGTCTAGGGATTTTCAGAATAATTCAAATGAATTAAACACTATCTCTTTTAGCAAAGAAATTAGAGTGGATAAAGTAATGTTTAAATACTCTGAAGAAGTTGACCCAATACTTAAAGACTTTACTATTACGATTTCTAAAAATGAATCTATTGGAATTACTGGTCCATCTGGTTCCGGAAAATCAACTTTAGTAGATTTGCTTTTGGGCCTTCACTCTCCAAGTGAAGGACAGATACTAATTGACAATTCTGTTCTATGTTCAAACAACATTGATTCATGGAGAAAAATGATAGGATATGTACCCCAAGACATTTATCTTTTGGATGATACAGTTGAGGCCAATATAGCCTTCGGAATTCCTTTGGAAAAAGTAGATCCGGATGCGCTCAGAAATGCGGCACAGGGAGCTCAGATCTTGGAATTTATTGAGAAGGATTTGCCTCATGGCTTCAAAACCTTGGTCGGTGAGCGTGGAGTGCGACTCTCAGGAGGACAGCGTCAGCGAATAGGATTAGCTCGAGCTCTTTACCACAGACCACAAGTACTTATTCTTGATGAGGCTACCAGTGCCCTTGATCATCAAACCGAGTTGGCAGTTATGCAGACAATTTATGAACTACAAGGAAAACTTACTATCATTGCGGTAGCTCATCGCTTAAGCACACTTGAGAGGGCTGATCGAATCATTCAACTTGGATAGGATATTTACATGATGATTCATATCACATCAGCTTCAAATGAGAGATATGCACCTGGTTTAATTGTCGCAATTTCCTCATCGCTCTATTATTTAGATAAAAACATTGAAGTTACTGTACATATACTTAATAGCGGCCTCTCTAAAAAATCTATTCAAAAGCTGGAGGATGTTTGTAATAAGACTCACCCAAAATGTACTCTGATTATAATCGATTTTAACGATTGTGTTTTTGCTGGAGCAACTCTTGGCCCTGGCAACTCTTATCTTACTTATGCTAGACTTTTAATTGCATCATTGGTAAATTCAGATAAAGTTATATATTTAGATTGTGATGTTTTAGTTATTAGAGATTTGCTTGAAATCTGGCAAATGGACATGGAAGGTAAAACTATACTAGCTGCTCCTAACTATCCTCCAACAAAGTTAGGAGATGACTGCCCTTTTCAAATTTCAGAATCTGAAAATAAACTTCTATACATTAACTGTGGCGTTTTATTAATTAATCTGAGTGATGTAAGAAAATCAAATTCTGAAAGGAAACTGATTGATCTTGCTCTGAAATATAAATGCAATTATTGGGATCAAACAGTTATTAACTATTTTTATAGGCACAACATTAAGTTGTTAGCTGAATGCTGGAATTGGCAGGATGAAAATATCGTTTTAAACAAAAATATTATTAGCGGAATTCTACATTATTCCATGAAGCGAAAACCATGGTTGTATTTTAATTCTACTCTTAAGGATAGACTCTGGCACTTTCATCATAATAAACTTATTGGGAACTATTTTTTATTTGCAGTTCAAAACTACAATTGGCTTGATACCATCAAAGAGCTCAAAAAATATATTATCAGAAGATATTCAATCTTTAGAAAACTCTATTTGTCTTATCTATCTGTTAAAGATGGAAATCTCCACAATAGGCATGCTGAATATTATAAAAACTCTGATATTACATTGATGGAATCCAATCTATTTAAGTCATATAAACTGCAGTGCAAGTAGTTTTAACTTCTCATGAACATCGTCCTCACCATCTGTTCCTCCAACTACTTGGCTCACGCCAAGACGCTGGGGGATTCAGTTCTCGATCAGAATCCCGACTTTAAGTTCGTGATCGGTCTTGTCGACCGATTCCCTTCAGATCTGGATCCGGAGTATTGCAGTCGATTCGAGGTGATTCCTGTCGAGGAGCTTAAGTTGGCGGAGTTCGCTGATATGGCAGCCAAGTACAACATCGTGGAGCTGAACACCGCGGTGAAGCCCTTCTATATGGCGCACCTTTATGAGCGAGATCACGCCGTAGCCACGGTGACTTATCTGGATCCCGATATGATGGTCTACTCCAGCTTTGATGGCCTCCTGAAAACTCTGGAGCAGAACAATATCGTCCTCACGCCACATAGCTGCACCTACGATGATTCACCGGAAAATATCCATTACGAGCAAGTGATGCTCTATGCCGGTGTTTACAATCTGGGGTTTATCGCCACACGTCGATCGGCGGTGACGCTGGCCTTTCTGCAATGGTGGAAAATCCGGCTGAAAGACCATTGCTTTTACCGTGCCGGAGTCGCCGGAGCGTTCTTTGATCAATTATGGACGGGCTTGGCCCCAGTCTACTTTGACGGGGTCTATGTGGAGAAGGATCCAGGCTACAATTTCTGCTACTGGAACCACTTTGAGCGGAGGTTGGAGAATCATGGGGGTAAGTATCTAGTCAATGGATCGCATGATCTCGTCTTCGTGCATTACAGTGGATACAAACCAGAGCGACCTGAAGTCTCTGTGACTCGTCCTGAGGAGCCGATTGAATCCTTTGAGAATCGGACTGACCTGCGGCCCATCTACGACGAATATCGGAGGCGCCTCCTTGAGCGAGGATATCCGGAAGTCAAAAAAATCCGCTGGCACTTTGCTCCGCCTGAACGAAGGGACCCCTTCCGAGGGATCAAAAAAGTTCTCAAGGGGAGCGTCGATTTCGTGATTCGGACACTTCCCTTATCTGCCAAGACCAGATTGAAACGGTTCGCACTTTTTGCGGTCCAATCACTCGATCAATAACATCACCATGAAAATCGGCATTGTCTCAACAGTGGGAGGTTATTCGTGGGCGGGTAGCGAGGAGATGTGGAAGCTCATGGCCGTCGAGGCACTCAAGGAAGGGGACTCGGTTGCAGCATTCCTGCAATATCCGATCTCGGAATCGGAAGAACTGGATGATTTCCGTGCGGGGGGTGGTGTGATCATCCCGTATCAATCGCTCAATTGGATCCAGAGACGTCTTTCTGAAAAAGGGTGGTATTCAAGGTTTCAGTCCGTCGATCGTTGGAAGCCGGACGTCCTTTGCATCTCACTGGGAGTTCCCTGCGATCTTTTTGCGCAACGAGACATTCTTGCGCTGGCGCAGAAAATGAATGTGCCGCAGATCTACATTCTTCAATGCAATGCGGAGGCAATCCTTAAGGGAGATCAGATGAGAAGAGCCCTCCTCCCTCTTTACCGGAATGCCGCCAAGATCATCTGTGTCTCTGAGGGGAATCGAGAGATGCTGGAAAGACAGTTGGCGACGGATCTTCCCAATGCCGTTGTGATTGCGAATCCCATTAGGGAGCGTCTCGAGAAACCGTTAGCTTGGCCGGATGAGTCCCGCGGAATCAGGTTTGCGACCGTTGCCAGATACGAGACCGAGTGCAAGGCTCAGGACCTGATTCTTAAGACCCTTTCATCACAGCTCTGGAAAGAGCGGGATTGGCATTACAATCTTTTCGGTGGTGGTCCCGATGAGTCATATCTCCGCGATCTGATCCGATATTACGGATTGGAGGAAAAGGTATCGATCCGAGGTTATGAACGTGATCTGAAAAAAATCTGGGGTGAGCATCATCTCCATCTTCTCGTATCAAGGGCGGAAGGATTGACCTTGGCTCTCGAGGAATCGATGTGTTGCGGTCGCCCGGCCCTGATCAATCATGCGGGAGGTAATCATGAACTCGTTCGTGATGGGATCGATGGGTTTCTCTCTCCGGGACTCGATAGCGACTCGTTGAATAAAACCCTGGAGATGGCATGGTCGCGGAAGAATGACTGGAACCAGATGGGTATCTCTGCTCATGAGCGAGTCAAGGACTGGGTACCCGAGGAGTTGGGAAAACACCTTGTCTCAACCATCAAAAATTCACTCTAATGAGCCTCTCAGTCGCCCATTTCTCAACCTTGCTAGCCGGTGGCTCCGGCATCGCGGCCCAACGACTCCATCGCGGGTTATTGGGTCTGGGAGCTGATAGCCATCTTGTCTACGGAGATGGATCGACATCGGATCCCACCTGCAGGGGTGCTTATGAGAATCAGTCCTTTGTCCGTCGAAATCTCGCTGCGATTCGGACGAGCATCCAGAACAGGAAGACCTCGGAGGGAGGGTTTGTCACGGGGCCGGGGTGGATCCGTCCCACACCTCTGCACGATACGGGACTCCAGCCTGATATCGTGAACCTGCATTGGGTGGCAAGGTGGCTAGATCTCCCAAGTTTCTTTCACTCGTTGCCACAGAATCAACCTGTGGTCTGGTCGATTCATGACCTGATTCCGATCACCGGGGGATGTCATTATCCGAAGGAGTGCGATCACTTCAGCAAGGAATGCGGCAACTGTCCCCAGCAGAAGAGTCCTCATGCCCGTGATGCCACGCATAAGAATTTCCGAATTAAGAAGGGGCTCTATGAGGGGTCGAATCTCCATTTTGTGGGGAATAGCACTTGGACGACGGAGCAAATCCACCGTTCCGCACTTGGAAAGTATGCCAAATCCATCACGACGATCCCACTCGGCCTCGATCCCTCGCAGTATGCGGTCATCGATAAATCAGTTGCCCGGCAGGCCCTGCAGATCCCCGAGGGAAAGTTTGTGATCGGTTTCGCCTGTTCCGATTTCCATGAAAAACGAAAAGGAGCTGATCTGCTGTTGAAGGCTTTGGAGTCCCTTCCAAGTGACAACATCCTGCTCTTGATCTTCGGTTCCGGGAAATGGCCTCAGAATGCTGGCCGCTATCAGACGATCTCGATGGGGAGTATCGGATCACCCAGGTTTCAATCCCTCTACTACAGCGCCCTCGATGTCTTTGTGATGCCGAGCTTAGTCGAGACGTTCGGTCTCGTTGCCTTGGAAGCCATGGCCTGTGGTACTCCGGTGGCTGCCTACACGGCAGGCGGATTGGCTGATGTCGTGGAGGATGGAGTTGATGGATTGATGGAGCGGGAGGTAGGAAGTGTTTCAGGCTTAGTACGGATGCTAACCTGGATGATGGAGCACCCCTCGGAACGAGAGGCTATGGGAAGGATGGCGAGAAAGTCTGTGGAGGAGAAATTCAGCTCTGCCCTGATGGCGAGTCGTTATCTGGATTTGTATCAATCGCTGAAAAATCCCCCCCTCTAAGCACTGGGGATTCAAGCGAATCGAATCATGAACATCGTCTTCTGTGCTGATCGCAGGGTACTCCCGGGACTGCATGTGGCTCTTTACTCTGTCCTGGAGCGCTACGAGGGCAAATCTCGTCCGGACTTCACGGTTTTCAGCGATGATTTGGATGAGGCTGATCAGAGATTGCTCGCAAAGAGCCTTGATCCTCTGAGGAAGCCCTATGGGCTTGAGATTCGCAGAGTCGATGCCGGTCTCTTTGCTGGATTTCCTCAACTGAACGGAAGCTGGGCGACCTACTATCGTCTCCTGATTCCCTCGATGCTGGATGTAAATCGCTTTCTCTATCTGGATGCCGATATCCTCTGTGATCTGGATGTCTCTCAGTTGGAGAATCTCGATATGGGAGAGGCGCCGGCTGGGTTTGTCTCGGAGGCTCCGCTCTCAGGATGCGCTGATCGTGATGTTGCAAAATTGCTCGGAGCAAGCCCGCATGAACCTTACTTCAACGCCGGCATCATGTTGGTGAATGCTACTGAATGGCGTCGCCAGTTGATTACTGAGCAGGCCACTGATTTTCTGCAAAAACATCACCCACCGTATCATGATCAGTCGGCGTTGAATTTTGTCCTCCATCGGAAGGCATACCAACTCGATGAGCGATTCAACACGATCGTCAACATGCGCAAGCACTGGCCGGCACTGAAAGCGCCCGTGGGTTCGCTCAACCGTCTCCTTCACTTCGTGGAGTATCCCAAGCCCTGGGATCTCGGCGCCGAATTTCTCCATCCCCAATATGACATGTGGAGGAGTGTGCTGCGCAAGACGGCTACGAGGGATTTCCGATCGTGGCAGAAAACTCCTGCGAGGAGGTTGCCGATGACGGCCAAGGCAAAGGTCGGCTATCAGAAAGCTATCAAAGACAGGCTTCTTTTCACCGGATACACCAAGGGATGGTTCTCCAAGGTCAAAGGAATATGATGACGGTCTCTATCATGATCACGACCAAGAACAGGTCGGTTGATCTCAAAAAGACCCTGAATGTTCTTAAGGGATTGTATCCTCAGCCGTTGGAAGTTCTGATCACGGCGGATGGGTGCTCCGATGACACGGTGGAGATGGTGAAGAGAGAATTGCCATCTGCCAGATTGATCATCAATGAAGTCGGAATGGGGTCAATTGCCTCGCGTGATCGGATGGTGCGTGAGGCAAAGGGTGATCTGATCCTGGCACTTGATGACGATAGCTATCCCGAGCAAATCGATGCGCTGGCCCATCTGAGCCACTACTTCGAGGAAAATCCCAAACTCGCGGTCATGGGTATCCCTCAACGTACAGATGAATATCCCGAGTCGTTGACTCAAACTGACTTTGGATCACCTCGGATGATTCGATCCTTTACGAGTTCAGGCGCTGTTCTTAGGAAGTCGATTTACCTCACGCTTCCTGGCTTCGCGCATGAGTTTTTCCACATGTATGAGGAGCCAGACTACACACTCCAGTGTGTGGCGGCGGGCTACGAAGTGATCTTCATGCCGGACGCCCCCTCGATTCGACACCACTGGACCGGATCCGGGCGCAGTGAAGTGCGTAATCATCAGCGGCATGGCCGCAATGAATTCTGGAGCACGGTGATGCGCTGTCCGATGCCCTATCTACTGCCTGTCGCTGCCTATAGGATCTATCGGCAGCTAGGATATGCTTGGTCGCGTGGAATGGACTGGGTAATCCGTGAGCCGCTCTGGTGGTTTGCTGCAGTCGGGGGGCTACCCCGAGCCCTTCGCAGCAGGAAACCCGTCTCTTGGGCGGGATATCGAAAATGGCTCAGCCTGAAGTGAAAAAATTTACCCAATTCATTTCGCTCTCCATAGTCGCCACGGCGTCACTCTCCGCCGAGACGATCAACATTGTGGAGAAAGGAGCCAAGGGGGATTTGCTCCCTTTCAAGGCAAGCACGGAGGCTGGATCCGAAACGATAAGTTCGGAGTCGCTCCTATTTTCAAAAACCGATCTCGGCAAGGTGGTCGAGCTCACCGGTGCTGGAGTTCCTACCTCCGGAGGTCATCATCAAGATCTCGTGGCTAAAATAGTCGCAATTTCCGGCGACCATATGGTCCGGATCAGACCAGCTCCTGGGGCTGCCCTAGCCGACGCAAAGGGTGTCTATGGGACAGACAATGCCCCAACATTTTCCAAGGTGCTGAATGGGTGCAGGGGGAGCAATAACCTAATCCAGGTGCCAGCCGGAAACTACCTCCTCGTTGCTCCCGCCCATTTTAACCAAGATATCGCCCCCACAGAAGGGGCTGTGGTGATTCAACGAGGTGGCTTTCAACTTGTCGGTGAGGGGAAGGATCGGACGATTCTGACCGATTGTGGTGCCTGGCAGTTAGGTCAGGGGAATCGTGCTTATCGGGGTTTTTTGTTGGTATGCAGGGGACCCGTTTCCAACGATTATCCCATTCTTCTCAAGGATCTGACTCTGGATGGAGGAGTGTCCCAAGGGAACACGACCAACCATGGATTCCCGGCCAGTGCCATCGACGGAACGGGTTGGGATCTCATCCACTCAGCAGTGGTGGATATGGGCCCGCCGCCTCTGAATTCCAACAAGACTTTCTCCAAGGTGCGTTTCACCCATTGGAGGGGAGAGGAGGTCAAAAGCGTCTGCGCGAACTGGGATGGATTCATCAAAATCCAAAATTGTGAGTTCACCGATGGTAATGCCTCGGGATTCAACTTTAGCTTTTCGCACGAGATCACGGGATGCTTGTTCTCGAATCTCTTCCTCATCAGTGAGTTCTATCAGGCCTATCACAAGCATCCGTGTTTGTTTGAATCCAACACGGCTACAGCCCTGACAAGTGGCGGCATGGCCATTAATGGGGGAACAGGAACGAATCCTCCCTATTACATCCAGAACAACGACTTCACCTTCGCTGCCACTGGGGGCAACGGAATCATGACCTGTCCCGCTGACAACCTCTTCATTCGGAACAATCAGTTCCACTGTGCCCAGTTCAACAACGCAATTGCCATCGGATGCGCGGGGTATCAAGGAAGCTTCTGGAATAGCAATATCGTCATCGCTGGGAATACCTTTACCGGCCCTCGCAACGTCATCCAACTCGAAGGAAGTGGGCAAAACAGATCGGAGGCCGTCTGTGTCGTCAGCAACACAAGCTCTGGTCCAGCGCTTCAGGTTTTTCTTGGAGGCTACACGAATTCCTCTGCATCGAGGGTGGTGGTATCAGGGAACAAATGCCTCGCCTCGAACACGATGTTTCTCGGTGGGTATTCCCCTCAGTATGCCCTGATCCTCACGAATAATGAGTATCATCCCTTCCAGGATGATGATGGGGTCGGGAAGACCAACGTAATTTCGGTAGCCTCTGGCCCATTGCATCAGACGGTCTACACCCGCCCGAATTCCGTCTATGTACTGGATGATTCCTCTCCTTCGTCGATTCCTTATGGAGCGCAGCTTGTGATTGATAATTCCGCCAATCATTTGGGTCTCGGCTATATGCTTTACCCATCCAGCAGAAAGCATATAAAGCCTTTTTCAGTCAAAAACGGCGAGGTGCTGAGCTTTTATTGGAACTCATCGAAATGGTCGACCAATAGGGTGAAGCCGGATCTCTCTCTTCTCAAAAATGTCACTCTCTGATCAGCATCGCAGAGACTTCTCCATATCCCATGGAGAGTTGAAGGTAGTCGTTGCCCAAAAAGGGGCCAGAGAACACTTCCTGGCTGCAAGGGCCCTGTATCGGCTTGGAGCGCTGGCATGTCTGTTAGTAGATTGGTATGCGCCAAAGGGATGGCTGGGCAAGCTTGTGGGATTTGCCGCACAGCATCTTGGAGCAAGGGGGCGAGCCGCTATGGCTGCCAAGGCAGAGGACATTCCTGATAATCTTGTGAAGGTCAATTGGCTCAATGGACTGATGGGTAAATGGAGGCAGCGGTCAGGGCGATTCAGAGCCTCCTCTCAGGAAAGGGCTCTGGTTGCGGACATCGCCTTCACCAAGGCAGTCTCTTGCACACGATTGCCACACCATAACGTCTTCTTTGGCTACTCTTACATGAGTCTTGAGATGCTTGAGATTGAGAAACGGAAGGATGTATTGACCATTCTCGATCAGATTGATCCGGGACCGGTCGAGTTCAGGCTGGTTGCCGAGGAGATGGCGAAATATCCCGAACTCGCAGGACCTCCGGCCCCCTATCCCAGTGCCTATTATGACCGACTCAAGCAGGAGTGGAATCTGGCAGATGTGATCGTCGTGAATTCGGAATGGAGTCGAGATGCATTGATCTCTGAAGGGGTGCCGGCTGAAAAAATCGATATTCTGCCTCTCTCCTATGAGGGCGATCCGAGCTGTGACGAGGGAATATCCAAAGCATCAGATCAAAACTCGGGGAAAGCTCTGCGGGGGCTTTGGCTTGGCCAAGTCAATGTCCGAAAGGGAATTCATTACCTGATCGAGGCGGCCAGGATGCTGGAGGGACATGATATCCACTTTGATATCGTGGGGCCGATCGGGATCGCTCGTGAGATTGTGGATTCAGCTCCTTCGAACATGACCTTCTGTGGATCAGTCAGCAGGGATCTTGCTGCAGACTACTATCGTAAAGCCGATGTGTTTGTGCTCCCGACGCTTTCCGATGGATTTGCCATCACTCAGTTAGAAGCCATGGCTTGCGGTCTGCCGGTGATCACAACTCCCCATTGCGGCAAGGTGGTCACGGAGGGAAAAACGGGCTTTATCGTTCCGGCCCGAGATGCCAAATCACTCGCAGAGGCCGTGATGCGTTTTTGCCAAGACAGAGCACTGGCGTTCAGGATGAGCGATGAGTGTCGTGCCTCAGTGAAGAAATTCTCGATCGACGCTTATGGAGAGCGTTTAATGGAAATAATTAATTCACATAATTCAAATATCATAATATAATAGACATGATAAAAAACGAAATTCGCCCACTAACTGGAATCCGTGGTCTGGCGGCTATATGGGTAGTACTCTTTCATTTTAAGAATGATCTACTTTCGTTGTTACCCTCATTAAGTTTATTTAACCCTCTCATTGATCAAGGTGCCTATGGAGTAGATATCTTTTTCGTATTGTCGGGATTTGTAATTTCAAGCGTATATAATATTGAAAATCATAATTTGACGTTAGTTAAATATAAAAGATTTCTAACTAATAGAATAGCAAGAATATATCCCAATTATATTTTCTGCTTTGTTTTATTATTTATTCTAATCTTTGGTGATCGTTTTTTAGGAAATCATATAAACGGAGTTAAGCATGTAACAAATTCGTTGGATTATCCAATATCAGGAATCATATGGCATCTCTCAATGCTCCAAGCCTGGCCATTTATACCAGCGAAATGGGATAACTGGAATACTCCAGCTTGGTCAGTAAGTGCCGAGTGGTTTGCATATTTGATTATATTCCCTTTTTCGGTATGGGTGGCATCAAAATATTATTTCCGCAAGCACTCAATTTTATTAATTATTCTAGTTTTGTTTCTATTTGTAATGATTGGTAATCAATCGTTTGTTAAAACGCACAATTTGTATTTCATTATGCAGGTCTCTGCTGAATATTTGAGTGGATGCCTTGTTTATCTTTATTTTATTCAAAATAAGATTATTGTTATGAAGTTTTCATCCTATCTTGATTTTGTTGTTATTTTATTCATTGGGTTAATTTGGTTTTCTCAATCAATCCCATGCAATCATTATTTAATTCTTTTTGCCGTGCCAGTTATCATTGCATTTTTAACTCAGGAAAACTCATTCTTCTCAAAACTTTTATCAACTCGTTTATTTGGTTATCTTGGGAGAATATCTTATGCTTTATATTTAGTTCATGCCATAGCGCAACGCATGCTGCATGTTGTAGTTCCCACAGGTAAATTCACCTCATCTCCCGCGCTTCTGAAAATCGTAGTAACAATGGGATATTTAATTTTTCCATGTCTGATAGCTGCTGGAATCTATCACTTAGTCGAAGAACCCTCGAGATTGGCGATCCGTAGGTTTTTTAACCCCAGGTCCAAAGTTGGGGTTCCTGGCTAACCTTTGTTTTTTATTGAAGAGGCTGATCATAATTTCGAAATCCACGTGACGAAGAGTTTTCAGTTTATCAACGGCTCCGCCCCCCCCGTCCGGATTGGATATGGAACCACCAGTCTGATGGCTGTTCAAAGTGGGCAAGAGAGATTGCAGCTATTGGAATGTGCCTATGAGGCAGGAATTCGCCATTTCGACACGGCTCCCTACTACGGATATGGAGAAGCGGAAAGAGTCCTTGGAGAGTTTCTCCGTGAAAAAAGGAATCAGGTCACAGTCACCACAAAGTTCGGAATTCAGCCTCCTTCTGTAGTTCGAAACCGCTTCGTGAATCAGTTGGCTAGGAAGATCCTTGGGGTAGCGCCCTCTCTCAGATCCCTTCTTTCCCAAAAAGCGCAGAACCTTTCTAAGACGGGTTCCTTCTCAGCAGAAGCTGCCCGCAAAAGTCTGGAGCAAAGCCTCAAATCGCTCAGAACTGATCGTATCGATCTCTATCTGCTGCACGAACCGTCACTGACTGATGCCGCATCACCGGAGATCCATGATTTCCTCCAGGATGAGGTGCGCCGAGGCACCATTCTGGCCTATGGATGCGGTGGAGAGTTTCCAACGATTCGTGAGATTGCCTTGAATCGCCTGCCTACATCTCAGTGGCTCCAATTTGAGGACAATGTGTTGGCTCCCCACGTTAGGGAAATCAGGGCTTTGGGCCCCAACTGCATTACCTACAGGACTTTTCTCAAAGCATTGCCCGTTGTTTCTGAGTGGCTTTCAGCGAATCCCTCGATTCGTTCCGAGTGGGATATTCAGCTCAATCTGAAACTGATGAACGAAGGAGTGCTCCCGGCGTTGTTACTTGGGCTATCGATGCTGGCTAATGATGAGGGGATCGTCCTTTTCTCAAGTTCCCGATGTGCTCGTATTCGAGATGCGGCGCGTCTGGCTGATGGAAATGTCCTCTCAAAAGAGCAGATTCAGGAGTTCGCAAAACTGATTTCACCTAAAATCAAGGAGTTGTCTCGGCATGCTGATTAGCAACCCCGTTTACCATTAACTCAATCAACAATGATTCTTAGAGAGATCAACCAAGTCGAGGCATCCAACCCTTATCGGATCGTGATCGTCGGGGGAGGAACGCTCGGACTCTATGTGGCTCATGAGCTTGCTCGACGAGGGAAAGAGATTCTCGTGATCGAATCAGGCGCGGAGTCCTTGGGAAACTTTGATCCCGAGACCTACGACTCAATCGGCAAGACTCATGAAGGAATCCGCATCGGCCGATCCAAAAGTCTCGGAGGAACTTCGAACCTCTGGGGTGGACAGCTCGTGGAGTTCCAACCTATCGATTTCCAAGGCAGGGATTGGCTCCCTGATTCCAAATGGCCAGTCACTTATGAAGAGGTAGCCTCCTACCATCAGAAGACTTATGAGAACCTAGGGATCGGCAAGGAGTTCCAAGATGATGCCTCGGTGTTCAAACAAGCGGGGGTCTCCGATCCCGGATTCCGCAATGGGCTGGAACTTTTTCTGACACGTTGGCTCAAGATTCCCAGCATGGCCGTGGCTTACGGCGAGGAAATTCGCTCCAGCGAGCGGATGAAGGTTTTGCTAGAGCATTCAGTAGTTGGTTTTGAAGTCTCGGGAGCAACGATCATTGGAGTCAGGATACTTGATTCCAAGGGAGCTAGTCTGGTGATCAAGGGATCCACCGTCATCCTGGCTTGCGGCACCTTTGAAATCTCGCGACTACTGCTGCACTCGGCCGCAAATCAGAGGGAAATATGTCCCTGGAAGGATAATCAGAACATCGGACGCTATTTTCAGGATCATCTGATCGGTCGTGTTGCCTCCGTAGAGATTCTGGATAGAAAACGATTTTTCAATACCTTCAGCACGATTGTGCGGGCGGGGCAGAAGTTTCAACCTAAGCTCAGGCTGCAGGATGAGGCTTTGAGGAGTGAACGGATCCTGAATCTCTACGGGATGATGGCGTTTGAAAGCTCGGTCAGCGAAAACCTTGTGTATCTGAAGCAGTTCCTGAAAGCGGCCATCTTCAGCCGCAAGATCGATGGGATTGGTGATCTCTTCCGGAATCTGCTCGCCTGTTGGAAGCATCTCCTTCCCCTCATGTGGAAATATGTGGTGGCTAATAGGGTCTTTGTTCCAAGCACCTCCAAGGTGTCCCTCCATATCCAGTCTGAGCAACCAGCGATGCCTGAAAGCCGGATCAAAATTAATCCTGAGGTAAGGGATGCCAATGGGCTACCCAAGGTGATTCTGGACTGGCGCACCGGAAGCGAAGAGTTGCCCTCCATTCGCGAGTTTACTGAACGGGTTGATGCAGCGTTTCAGGATTCTGGTCTGGCCAAACTTCACATCGAGCATGCCTTGACGAGAGGGGATGAGCAGTTTCTCCCATCACTCAGGGATAACTACCATCAGGTAGGTGGAGCTCGAATGGGCTTCTCCGAGAAAGATGGAGTCGTGGATAAGAATCTGAAAGTTTTTGGAACTCAAAACCTCTATGTGGTCGGCGCCTCGACATTTCGCACCTCAGGGAATGCCAACACCACATTCACCGCCCTGACCCTCGCAACACGACTCGTAGAGCAATTGACCTCATGACGAACTGCAGGGTCAAAAAAAGACTGAATCAATGCAGTCAGTATCTTTTCAGTAACTAGGGGTGTAGTTGCTATTTCATTACCATTTGATCCATGGACGAAGCTGCTCATCTTCCGTTTCCGTTCTTCCTCTGTGTGGCAACGGTTCTGGCGCTTGCCTGGCAGGCGTGGACAGCAAGAACCAAGGCCTGGGGAATTCCCATGCTGGCCGTTATCGGAACGGCCGGAGTCTGGTACATCGGTGATCCTCTCTACAACGATTACGGCAGTTACGTCAGGATGTTCGGTGAGCCGGCGCTCGAAGCGGCATGGTGGGAGGTTCTCCTTTTCTTCTTATCCTTGGCATGGCTGATACCTGTGATGAATGCCAAGATCAATCATGATCTGCCCGTGCAGGAAAGCAATGTCTTGCGTATGATGCGGGAGCATTGTGTCGATGAGGAGTGGTTTCAGACTCAAGTGGATGATATCGGAAAAGTCCTTTTGATTCCATGGATCGTGCTAATGGCACTTGCATTGATAAGAACTCAATTTGACTTAATCGGAATATTTTTTCCTTATCTTGGACATCTATCTGTGCCTTGGTCTCGAGATCGCGTTGGCGGTGGGTTCGATGCAATTTATGCATTTGCAATCTATATCCAATTGATGCTGACCGCAGTATGGGGTGTGGTCTTTGCGCTGAGCAAACGTCCTCAAACCTTCTCGATGGCGGGAATCATCTACTTTCTCTCAGCGCCCTTCTATGTCTTTGACAGGACGAGGAGCTATATGCTTGCCATTCTGCTCCCAGGATTTATGGCCCTAGTAACTCTCCGCATGAAAAGTGGGATTATTGTCAGACTGATCGTGATCTCAGTTTCCTTTCTGGCGCTGGAGAGCTGGATGAAGTTCGTGATCGATAACCGTGATAAAGGTTCAATTACGGATGCATTTAACCGGGGTGGATTCGTTACACGTGAAGAGTCTAAAACTAAAAAGCATGGCGGATTCAATATGTATCAGGAGCTAGGTTACATTAATTATTTCATTGCAAATGGAACCTATAAGGTGAACTGGGGTACTCGATATTTTGCCGAGATTGTGAATCCGATTCCTCGGGTGTTGTGGCCCGGAAAGCCGATGATCGGAATCGACTACGCAATCGCCCGCGGTATGGCCTATGGACAACTAGATGCAAAATCTGGAGGTGTTGCGGCCTCAATCTCCACGGGGATGATAGGTCAAGGGGTGGTGAATTTTGGTGGCTTCTTCGGGCCTATTGCCTCGGCATTTCTGATGGCCGTCTGGGTAGCGCTACTGGCTCGTCTCGATCTGATTGGTCACAGGATCGGCTACCTGATGCTCTATGGATTAGGGTTAGTCCTAACGTACAACATGGGACGCGATATTACCCTCCTGATCCTTTATCCCCTCGTCTTTGGATGGATTCTCCTGAACTGGTACTACAAGAAGAAGGGGGCCGTGCAGCCTCACGCGCCGGTGCTCGCCTCTGCCTGAGGTGGGAACCGTTTTCTAGAGGCACAAGATTCACAGGGAAGCAATCTGAAGGCGTAAGTTTTAAGGCTAGAGGCGGAATTTGGCGAAGGTTAGAAGGTTAAAAGATGGAAACTACGCCCGAAGGGTCGGCTTCGGAAGACGAGCAGAGCCAGTCCTAGGGGCGACACTGCCTCTCGGAACTCGGCGTTGAAGTGCATATGCACCTTTCTTTCCTTTATGCGTTCACTCAAAAACAGCGGAGAGTCTGGTAAGTTGACAAATGTAGTGATAAAGCCTACCTTTATGAAGTGAAGACAATTTCAGCTGCTGCTGCAAATCGGCAATTTTCGAGTGTCCTGCGAGAGGTCGCCAAGGGGGAGGTTTTCACTGTTCTCTCAAGAGGGCGGACAGTGGCATCAATTGCCCCTTGTGCAGGAGGGGATGGTGAGCGAAAGGCTGCCAAAAGATCACTTGTTGCCAGATTGAAATCCGAATCAGTTACAGGAACCAGAAGCTGGACTCGAGGCGAACTCTATGACGCATAAGAATGCGTGTTGCCCTTGATACCAATATTTTGGCCTATGCCGAGGGAGTAGGTGATGCGGGTAGATGTGATGCTGCCAGATCACTGATCGAGAGGCTTCCTTCGGGGAAAGTCCTCTTACCGGCGCAGACCCTTGGGGAACTCTTCCGGGTAATCACTGCAAAGAAGGGACTATCTGCTCCTTCTGCCAGGGTGATAATTCTTGGATGGGGAGATGCATTTGAGGTTGCGGATTCTTCCTGGACGTCCTTTCAATCAGCATTGGATCTTGTCGCTGACCATCAACTGCAGATCTGGGATGCCCTGATCATGGCTGTTGCGGCGGATAACCGCTGTCGCTTTCTCATGACAGAGGATCTGCAAGAGGGATTCACCTGGAGAGGGGTAACCGTCATCAATCCCTTTACCCAAACCGATCATCCACAGATTGTCAGTCTCCTGAAGTGATTTTGGGTGAAGGAGATGGGAAAAAGGCTGTTAGACAAAAGGCGCCTCGGAAGGCGGCTTAATCATTCAAAGCGGTTTGGCTGAGAAGTCCCGAGACCATCAGGTCGAGGGATGCCTGGTCGGGGACGACCGCCAGATAAAAGTCTGCTAGACTGTTAAGTGGGGGCATTTTCACCACCGAGCCCTTGGTCCCGAGAGTGATGCAGAGGGGGTAGTAAAGAGAGGCATGGGCTCCGTGATGACGGAGCTTAGCTGAGGGATGGATCATCTCTGCAAGCGAGCTTGCGAGAGGGATCCCCCGCTCAGCATCTACCACAGCGCGATGCGCTGGGTTCCATGCTATTGCATTAGCGGCATTGCTTTGCAACCCTCTCGGATGGGCCTCGGATCCTACTCTGTGGTTTAAAAAACTGGCATCTGTGATTCTTCCCTTGGATTTGAAAACCCATCACCAGTGGACTGACCTGACTCCAATGAACCGGATCTGTTTATCAAAAGCGGATAGCGTCACTATGGGAAGGCTTGCCTGTCCGATCTGTCAGGGGTAGTTGTTTTTACATGAGGCTTTCAGCCGATCAAATCAGTAAACTCAGGAATACGGTGACTTCTCTGTTCAATGATGTCACAGAGATCCGTGTTTTCGGATCCCGTCTGGACGCTTCCCGGAAGGGGGGTGACTTGGATCTCGTGGTGGAGTCCGAGCAGAGACATGGCATCCTAGATAAAGTTGATCTGAAAATTGCCTTGGAAAGGGTTCTTGGTGTGCCCGTGGATCTACTCTTGGTGAACCGGAATGGAACGAAAACGGTTTTTGAGCGTCTAGCCATAAGTAAGAGTCAGCCGCTGCCATGAGCGAGGATCTGCTGTCGCTCGAAAAACAACATCTCGCGGGACTACTGGAGGCCGTCCAACGATGTGTTTATTTCTTGGAGGGATTGAACTCTAGACTCTCGTTTCCTCTTAGCGGCGAGGCATTGCGTTTGCGCTGTAAAGACCGCGACTTGTTTGACTCACTTGCGGCCCTCAACGAGAGGTTTTCAAAACTTCAGGATACTTGCGCCGGGGTGATGCGCCATGCTGCCATTCTGTCAGCCGAGCGTACGGAGACGTTTCTTGTCGTTCTCTCTTTCTATGAGAAAGTGGGAGTAATCGATTCGGTGGATGGGTGGCAGAGAATCAGAATGATCAGAAACATAGCCTCGCATGACTATGAAACAAGCTATGACGAAATTGCCGAGCACTTCAATGCGCTCCATTTGTCGATTCCTCAACTCCTGAGTACGGGGGTTAAATTAGTGGATTTCCGCAAGCAATCATTGGCAATTGCCCCGAATGAGGGTCCCTTTTCCACGGACTACCAGCAAATTGCCCAACAATATCGGTAGAGAGGTGAAAATCAGAAAGCGGGAAGCTGCCTGAAGTATCAAGATCTCGTCCCTTCTCCATCGATCCTCGGCTTTGCCCATCATGCCCCGCGTAGCAATTCTGTTCGATAATTTCGGTCCGTATCATCTGGCCCGTCTGAGTGCGGCGTCAGGAGTGTGCAATGTGATGGCCGTAGAGTTTGGCAGCTCCAGTGCCGAGTATGACTGGAAGGCCTCGGAGACCAATGGTCTGCAAAGAGTGGCCCTGAATGATCGCGGCTCGAGTCGAGAGCTCTCACCGGAAGAGTTTCAAAAGCGCCTCTTTGCAGTTCTGGATGAATTCACCCCAGAGGCCGTGGTGGTCCCGGGGTGGGGATATCGGGGATCGCTCCTGGCTCTTCGGTGGGGGCTCTCCCATCGTGTACCTGTTATCT
>DAISZK010000075.1:0-7148 GCA_036824855.1 Chthoniobacterales bacterium
CCCATGGATAGCATCGGCACTCCCTGACTCAGGAAAAGCAGCGCCATGGCGTTGCGCTGGAGACGTGCCCTGAGGGCGTTGATGGCGGGGTCATCGGTTTCCCCCTCGACGCCGCAGTTCCAGCAGTTGTTGTCATTGGCCCCATCGCGATTCTCCTCTCCGTTGGCCAGGTTGTGCTTGTCGTTGTAAGTGAAAAGATCCCGCAAGGTGAAGCCGTCATGGCAGGTCAGGAAATTTACGGAGGCAGTCGGCTTCCGCCCGGATGAAGCGTAGAGCCCCGGAGAGCCAAGAATGCCCTGCACCATCTCTCCAGCAACGCCGGAATCTCCCTTGAGAAAACGTCGGGCTGCATCACGAAAATGGCCATTCCATTCCATCCAGCGGCCATAGGCAGGGAAGTTCCCGACCTGATAAAGTCCACCTGCATCCCAAGCCTCGGCGATCAGATCGCATCCGGCAAGGATCGGGTCGAGAGCGAGTGACTCGAGCAGAGGAGGATTCGCCAAGGGATGGCCGTTGCGATCTCGGCCCAGCACCGAAGCGAGATCAAAACGAAAGCCGTCGATGTGGTATTCAGAGACCCAGTAGTGCAGGCAATCAATCACGAAGGAACGGACCACCGGATGATTGCAGTTTAGCGTATTGCCGCAGCCGGTGTAGTTCGCATAGCTCCCGTCCGGATTAAGCATGTAATAGGTCTGATTATCGATCCCACGAAAGGAGATCGTCGGCCCGCGCAGATCTCCCTCGGCTGTGTGGTTGAAGACCACGTCGAGGATCACGGAGATACCGGCGGCATGGAGCGCCTTGATCATCCCTTTGAACTCCGAGACCTGATTGCCGTGATGGCCGGTCGCCGCATACCCGCTCTTAGGCGCATAGAATCCAACCGTGCTATAGCCCCAGTAGTTGCAAAGACGATTGCCGGTCTCGGGATTGATCCGCTTGTTCTCGTACTCATCGAACTCGAAGACCGGCATCAGCTCAATGCAGTTGACGCCGATGGATTGAAGGTAGGGAATCTTCTCGATGATTCCCTCGTAGGTTCCCGGATGCCTCACCCCAGAGGAGGGATGGCGCGTGAATCCGCGCACGTGCATCTCGTAAATCACCAGATTCTCTACAGGAAGATTGATCGGCCGGTCATGCCCCCAGTCGAAATCCTCATAAGGCATTCTTCCGCGATGAGGAAAGACTTCCTCCGCGGGAGGCTGCGAAAGCCACACGTCACGCCCACCGATCTCACGGGCGAAGGGATCGAGCAGAATCCTCTTCGGGTCAAACAAATGGCCGGCCTTAAGGTCATAAGGTCCCTCCATACGGAAGCCGTATTCCGTCTCCTCATAGTCGAGATCGTAGACGATCATCGTGAAGACATCCCCGATCTTGCACTCCGGAGGGAATGGGATCTCAGCGTAGGGTGCAGGCTCTCCCTTGCGGAAGAGCACCAATGTGCAGGAAGTTGCGTGGGCCGAGTAGATCGAGAAATTCACGCCACCCGGCACATGGCTCGCCCCGTATGGAAGGGCGTGTCCGTAACGCAAACGGAATCCTCCGTACTCGTGAGTATGGTGAAAGGCAGCGCGCATCAACACTACTTATAATGCAGTGGGATGAATATGGAACTCAGGAACTCAGAAATGAAAAAATCGGGGAAAGGAATACCCCCATCACAACACTCGGTATTTATTGCAAAATCTCACAGGCTTAGATTTTACGCGACCATGGCCCGCCTAAAACTGCCTTGGCTTTTTTCTGAGTTCCTGAGTTCCATATTTTTAATTCGCTGGCGGAATTAACTGGAAGCTAGGAATCCTTGCCACCACAGCCTCACCAGCTTCGGTCATCGCCAGATAGGATCCCTCCGCCACGGCACGTCCCGCCGTGGTGTGGTAACTATTGTAGGAGAAATGCTCACCCGATTCGAGACGGGGAAAGCAGCCGACGACTCCATCCCCCTCGACGACGATGACATGTCCATCCTCGCCGCGGACGACCCACTTGCGCCCCTTCACCGTGATGGTCTGGTCGCTGCGATTGTGGATGGTGATGTGGTAGACAAAGGGATGCGGCTGATCGGTTGGTGCGGGAAGCTCGGGGGCATAAAGGACTCGGTCGACCGTCGCCTCGAAACCCGGAAGGAGCTGAGGCTGCATCGCTCGATCGCTCGACCCCGCTTACGCCACGTGTGCTCCAGGCGCTCCAGGCACCCCGGCTTGCTTCGGCTTCACCGTGGAGGAGATGTAGAGCTCCCTGAGTTGCTTCATCTCGGCAGGCGCGGGGGATCCGGTGAGAAGTTCGGCTCCGCGATTGTTCTTTGGGAAGGCAATCACCTCACGGATCGATTCCTCTCCCGCGATGAGCGCCACAAGGCGATCAAGCCCTAGAGCAATACCTCCGTGTGGAGGAGCTCCGTGACGGAAGGCGCGCAGGAGGTGACCGAAGAGTTCTTCCTGCTCCGTCTCATTGATGCCAAGTACTGAGAAAGCCTCGGCCTGAAGATCTCCCTCGTGGATACGAATACTGCCACCGCCGATCTCGACACCGTTGAGCACGATGTCATAGGCCTCGGCGCGGATCTCACCGAGCTTCAACGGATCTTTGAGCAGTTCGCGATCCTCGGACTTCGGACGTGTGAAGGGATGATGGACGGCGTTCCATTTATTCTCCTCAGCATTGAAGGCAAGCATCGGGAAATCGACAACCCAGAGGAAGTTGAGCTGATTAGGGTCGACTGCAAGTTTCTGCACTTCGGCGACACGCAGACGGACACGACCAAGCACGGTGCATGCACCCTCCCAGGCATCGGCGCCGAAGAGGACGAGATCCCCTTCCTGCATATCGAGGCGGGTGGCAAGGGCAGCCTTCTCCTCCTCGCTGAAGAATTTGACGATTGGCGACTTCCATTCGCCGTTCTCGACCTTAATGAAAGCAAGCCCCTTCGCTCCTGCTGACTTCGCCAGCTCCGTGAGCTCCTCAATCTGGCCGGTCGTGATGCAGGCAAATCCCTTGGCATTCATCGCCTTGACCACTCCACCCGCATCGAGAGCGGCACGGAAGACCTTGAACTGGCTCTGCGCGAAGATATCTCCGGCATCGACGATCTCCATACCGAAGCGTGTGTCCGGTTTGTCACTACCGTAGCGATTCATCGCATCGGAATAAGTCATGCGGGGGAACGGAACGGGGATCTCCATACCGCGTGACTCACGGAAGATCCTCTGGAACATCTTCTCAATGAGATCCTGAAGATCCTGAGCCTTGATGAAGGAAGCCTCGATATCGACCTGCGTGAACTCAGGCTGTCGGTCGGCACGCAGATCCTCGTCACGGAAGCAGCGTGCGATCTGGAAGTACTTGTCGACACCACCCACCATCAGGAGCTGCTTGTACTGCTGGGGGGCCTGCGGGAGAGCGTAGAATGCCCCCGGCGTCAGGCGTGATGGAACAAGGAAATCGCGGGCACCCTCGGGGGTACTCTTGGAGAGAATCGGCGTCTCGATTTCCCAGAATCCCTCATTATCCAAAACATCACGAATCGACTTGGTGATGCGATGACGAAGGCCGAGATTCGCGGCCATTGCCGGACGACGGAGATCGAGGAATCGGTGGGTGAGACGCAGATCCTCATTGGCGATCCGTTCATCCATCGGGAAGGGGGGAACTTCCGAGCGGTTCAGCACGGTGAGCGTCGAGGCAACGAGTTCCACGGCACCGGTAGGCAGCTTCGGATTCTCCGTTCCTGCGAGGCGGGCTGTCACCTGGCCGGCAACAGTGATCACATCCTCGGATCGAAGACTGTGTGCCGCAGCAGCGGCCTCGGCATGCACTTCGGGGCGGAAGACCACCTGGGTGATGCCGTCACGGTCGCGCAGATCAATGAAGATCACACCACCATGGTCGCGGCGTGAGGCGACCCAACCACTGAGGGTGAGATCGCGTCCAATATCGGAAGGGCGCAGGGCGCCGCAGAGGCAGTCACGGTAGTGCATGGGGAAAATCGAAGGTTAAAAAGTTGAAGTGTGAAAAGTTAAAAATAGAGCTGAAAGAATAGCCTTATGAGCGCGATACGAAAGAAGAGTTCTAAGATGTTTAACTTTTTTAACCCCTCAACATTTTCACCCTCTGCTCCTCTAACCAGACCCCAAGGGTGGCATGGTCGAGTTCCTGCTCCATGCGATCAGAAAGGCGCTTCACCTTAACCTCGGGCCATTCGGCTCCGATCACAACGGCATGGGAAGCCCCGAGGGTCTCGGCCGAGCCGAACTGCTTGCCGACTTTTTCCTGGGAGAGGGGAAACCCGATACGCCATCCCTCGCCGCGGAGTTGCTGGGCAAGGTTCAGGGCGTGGGATCGATGGGTCTCGTCGGCGATCACAAGATAGATTTGGACGGGCGCATCAGCCTTGAGTGCGCCTTCCTCCTGGGCCTTAGCCTCAGGGCATTCGTTGAGAAGCTCGAGCAGGACAGCATCACCGACTCCGAATCCGACGGCAGGCAGATCGGCCGATCCGTCGCTTAAATCCGCAAGCAGTTGGTCGTAACGTCCACCACCGGCGATGGCACGCAGGCCGGCTTTGAGAGCGAAAGCCTCAAAAACGACTCCCGTGTAGTAGGCTAGTCCACGCACCACCCCGAGATCAGGGCGGACATAATCGCGCAGACCACGGGCTTCCAGATTGGCTAGCAAGGGGGCCAGCGCAGGAATCTCCGCGCGGGCAATGAACTCCTGCAGCGTGGTCGGCGTAACTCCGAAGGGAGCGAGCAATTCCTCGGTCTTCTCGGGAGGCATCTTTTCGATGCGGTCAACAATAGTCAGGAACTCAGCGGCCCGTTCCTTCTCCACTCCATGCAGAGTCATGAAATCATGCCATGCCGCGCGATCGCTCAGACGGATCGCAAAATCCTCGGGCCCGAAACCGAAGGAACGAAGCAGGTCGATGAGCAGCGCGATCACCTCGGCGTCGGCCGCAGGGGAAGCATCGCCGACCAGATCGCAGTTGAACTGCAGGAACTCACGCAGGCGCCCTCGCTGCTGGCGCTCATAGCGGAAGCAGGTGCCGACATTAAACCACCGCATTGGTTTCGGAAATTCACGATGGCGCGCAGCGACCATGCGGGCCAGCGTGGGCGTTACTTCGGGACGAAGCGCCACGGCACGCTCCCCCTTGTCCGTGAACTCATAGAGTTGGCCCAGAATCTCGCCGCCACTATTCTTCTTCCGGTAGAGTTCAGCTGACTCCAGTGTCGGGCCATCGAACTCCACGAATCCGTACCGACGGGCCGTCTCCCGCCACTTGCCCGTGAGATAATTTCGCCGCGCAAAATCCTCTGGGAAGAGATCACGGAAGCCGGGTAGAGGTTTCATTGGTAGGAAAAGGGAAATTCTGAGAACGAGCTCATTAGCTTAGGAGAGACATCTCCCCTCTACAATCCCCGATCACTTGGAGTAGCTTCCCTTCATGACCTCCGATATCCTCTCCGAACGCAATCTGCTGTTTATCCAGATTCTGGCCACGGCGATGATGACCGGCATCATCTGGTTTGTGCAGATCGTTCATTACCCTCTTTTTCTGAAGGTCCCCTCCGAGGGGTTTGTCTCCTACGAGCAGTCCCACACGGTCAGGACCGGGTTTGTCGTCGCTCCCTTGATGCTCATCGAGTTGGGGACGGCGATTCTTCTTCTGCTCCTTACGGTCACTTCGGCAGGCAAGCTGACAATCGGACTCTCACCTCTCTACCTTGGAGCGCTAGGTTGCCTCATTCTGATCTGGGCCAGCACCTTTCTCGTTCAGGTTCCTCTCCATGGGCTTCTGGAGCATCGTGCCGACAACAAGGCCATGATGCTACTCGTCTCGACCAACTGGATCCGGACTATCTTTTGGAGCATTAGGCTGGGACTTCTAACCTCACTAGTTGCCGAGCGGACACCCCTCTGAAAACAAGGGTTTGCGATTTTCCGAAGATTTCTCTTGCGGGATCCCCTAGGTGCCTATAACAAGCCCCTCCCCTATTTTCCCCCAACACTAAACAGAAACACTCCTCCGATCCCGTTATGGCATCCAAAAAACCTGCTAAAAAGGCCCCGGCCAAGAAAGCCGCTGCGCCCAAGAAAGCTCCTGTAAAGGCTTCAAAGCCTGCATCTAAAAAGGTAGCCCCAAAGAAGGTTATCAAACCTGCTTCCAAAGTCGTCGCCAAGAAAGTTGCCCCCAAGAAGATTTCCAAGCCAGCGAAGACCGCCGCGAAGAAGCCAGCTCCCAAAAAAGTTGTTAAGCCTGCGGCCAAGGCCCCTGTCAAAGCTCTAGCCAAGCCTGCTAAGGTAACCAAGGTCAGCAAACCAAAAGTCGCCACGAAGGCCACACCGAAGGTTGTTGTCTCCTCAAACGACCGCGTGCTGGCCCAGCAATTTGTTCACAAGCCGAAGACCAACAAGAACCTGAAGCTCACCCCCTTCCTTGCCAAGCAGCGCCAACGTCTTCTCGAACTCAAGGATACTCTCCTCGATGCGATGAGGGGAGTTGCCCGCGACAACCTGCACTCCGGCAGTGACACCTCAGCTTTTGGTATGCACCAGGCCGATGCCGGCAGCGACGCCTACGACCGTGACTTCGCCCTCAGCATGCTCTCCAAGGAGCAGGGATCACTTTACGAGATTGACGAGGCCCTCAAAAGGGTCGAGGATGGATCTTACGGAGTCTGCGACCTCTGCCAAAAGCCGATCAAACACGAGCGACTCGAGGCACTGCCTTTCACCCGCTACACGGTGGATTGTCAGGCAAGTTTGGAGAAAAACCAGCACCACAACAGTGCTCGTCCCCAGATCACCTCGCTTTTCGGACTGACTGAAGAGGAGGCCGAGAACGAAGAGGAAGACACCACCGAAATCAGCTAACCCGACCCAATCCACCATCCCTGTTTTATGCCACGCGACATCATCATCCTCGAATGCACCGAAGCGGTTGCCGAAGGCAAGCCCGTCTCCCGTTACATCTCGACCCGCAACAAGAAGAGCCTCAATACCCCGGGCCGTCTTGAGAAGAAGAAGTACAACCCGAACCTCAAGCGTCACACCCTCCACCGCGAGACCAAGTAACGGTACGCCGAATTCCTCAAAACAATGAGCACACCAAAAACAGAACAGCGCAGCCG
>DAISZK010000076.1:0-7116 GCA_036824855.1 Chthoniobacterales bacterium
GAGGAGGGGCTTTGATCCAGCCGCATCTCCTGAAGACCGAGCCAAGAACCGGACCCTCTTCTTCGATGATCTCCTCGACGCCAAGGTGCGGGAATTCAACCCTCGCTATGCCGAGGCGGAGGGTTCACTACTGGGCAAGTTCCGCCATCTCCATAGCGACATCTATGGGAACCGGGAATTCCTTGATCATCTGCGGAATAAGGGGAAGTTCTTCGACCATGAGAAGAACCGTGAGCGCGACCTCATCCTGATCGATTACGAGAATCCCTCCCGCAACAGCTACGAGGTGACCGAAGAGTGGGCCTATCACAATGGTCACTACGGGACACGGCAGGATGTGGTCTTCCTGGTCAATGGCATCCCGGTGCTGGTGATCGAGTGCAAGAATGCCAACAAGGATGAGGCGATCGCGCTGGGGGTGGATCAGATCCGCCGCTACCACCGGGAGACGCCAGAGCTGTTCATCCCTCAGCAGCTCTTCACCGCCACGGATGCCATCGGCTTCTCCTATGGGGTGAGCTGGAATACGGTCCGGCGGAATATTTTTAACTGGAAGCACGAGGAGGTCGGCAAACTTGAGGAGAAGGTGAAGAGCTTCTGCGCGATCCCGCAGGTGCTCGCTTTCCTGAAGGACTATATCGTCTTTGCCGAGAAGGATGAGGAGCTGAACAAATACATCCTCCGCCAGCATCAGACGGGGGCTGTGGAGGCGACCGTTAGCCGAGCCCTCGATCCGAAGCGCACCCGGGGACTGATCTGGCATACGCAGGGGAGTGGGAAGACCTTCACGATGATCAAGGCAGCGGAGCGGCTTTTCCGTGCTCCCGAGGCCGACAAACCGACGATTCTCCTAATGATCGACCGCAATGAGCTGGAGGATCAGATGCTAAAGAACCTCTCCGCACTCGGCCTGGGGAATCTGGAACACGCAGACAGCATTGCCCGGCTCAATCAGCTCCTGCGCGACGACTACCGGGGCATCATCGTGACGATGATCCATAAATTCCGTGATATGCCTGCGGATCTGAATCTCCGGAAGAATATCTATGTCCTCATCGACGAGGCCCACCGGACGACGGCTGGTGATCTCGGGAACTTCCTGATGGCAGGACTGCCCAATGCCACCTTCATCGGCTTCACAGGCACTCCGGTCGACAAGACGGTCTATGGCAGGGGGACCTTCAAGACCTTCGGATGTGAGGATGACCAGGGCTACCTCCACAAATACTCCATCGCCGACAGCATCGAGGATGGAACGACCCTGCCGCTCTACTACCAGCTTGCCCCCAATGAGCTGCTCGTCCCGCATGAGACGCTCGACAAGGAGTTCCTCTCGCTCGCCGAGGCCGAGGGGATGGCCGACATCGAGGAGCTGAACAAGATCCTGGAGCGTGCCGTGAACTTGAAGAACTTCCTCAAGGGGAAGGAGCGCATTCAGCAGGTGGCGCGGTTCGTCGCCAAGCACTACACCGAGAATGTGGAGCCGCTGGGCTACAAGGCCTTCCTGGTCAGTGTGGATCGCGAGGCCTGCGCTCTCTACAAGCACGCCCTCGATCAGGTGCTTCCGCCTGAGTATTCCGAGGTGGTCTATACGGGGAATAACAATGACTCGGCGCTGCTCAAGGAATTCCATCTTGATCCGAAGAAGGAGCGCCAGATACGCAAGAGCTTTGGCAAGCTTGACCAGCAGCCAAAGATCTTGATCGTCACCGAGAAGCTGCTCACGGGATTTGATGCCCCTGTGCTCTACGCTATGTATCTCGACAAGCCGATGCGGGATCACACCCTGCTCCAGGCAATCGCCCGGGTGAATCGTCCCTACGAGAATGAGGCGCATGAGATGGTAAAGCCCCACGGCTTCGTCCTTGATTTCGTCGGGATCTTCGACAAGCTGGAAAAAGCTCTCGCCTTCGACAGCAAGGAGATCAACGCGATCGTCAAGGATCTGAAGCTCCTGAAGGTGCTCTTCCAAGAGAAGATGCAGACCAAGGCCCCAGTCTATCTCGGTCTGATCGAGCGGAACTTCAACGACAAGGACATCGATACCCTGATCGAGCACTTCCGCGATCCCGAGCGGCGGAAGGAGTTCTTCAAGGAATACAAGGAGATCGAGATGCTCTATGAGATCATCTCGCCGGACGCCTTCCTGCGGCCCTTCATCGATGATTTCACGACGCTCTCGTCGATCTATGACATCGTTCGCAAGGCCTACACCAGGCGGGTGATGGTGGACCGGGATTTCCAGAAGAAGACCAATGCCCTCGTGCAGGAGCATGTGGGTGGCTACACCTCCGACGGACCGCTTGACCCGATGAAGATCGACGGCACCACCCTGGAGCTCATCACGAAGAAGCGCGGAGGCGAGGGGACCAAGGTGATCAACCTGATCAAGAGCATTCAGAAGACGGCTGAGGAGGAGAGTGATGATCCCTTCCTGATCGCCATGGCTCAGCGTGCCCAAGCGGTGCAGGAGAGCTTCGAGCAGCGCCAGACGAACACGGCGGAGGCCCTGGAGCTCCTCCTCAAGGAAGTGAGCCGCAACGAGGACCGGAAGAAGGAGCAGGCCGAGAAGGGATTCGATGGATTGACCTTCTTTGTTTACCGCACCCTGCTGGATGCCAAGGTCGCCAATGCCGAGACCGTGAGCCGGAAGATCAAGGAGGCTTTTGCCGCTAATCCCAACTGGAAACGCAGTGAGGCGGCGCTCCGCGAACTGCGGAAGACGGTGACCTTTGCCGTCTTTGCCGAGATGGATGATCTCGATGCCGTGACGCGGATCGTCGATGGGCTCTTCACCCTGCTGGAGAAAGCCGACCGGATCTGATGAGCGAGTCAGCGAAAGAGAAGTTACGCGCCCGAATCCTCGAATGGGCTGCCAAGCTGGATGTGAAGGCCACGGCCATCTACATCCGTCCCATGAGTAGGAAATGGGCCTCCTGCTCCACGGCAGGCACCCTGAGCTTCAACGATGAGCTAGTGGGGATGCCTGTCGAGCTGGGTGACTATGTGATCGTCCACGAACTGCTCCACTTCTCAGTCCCCAATCACGGCAAACTCTGGAAAAGCCTGATGCGCGCGCATCTCGGCGACTACGAAGTCCTCGAAAACAGACTGAAAAAATTTAGCGGCTCAATAATTACTAAAGGCTCTGAAGTTTGGATGTCGCAGTAGGCAGCCAAGCGAAGCTGTAATGAATCATATTGCCTCGCCGTCTCCCGACGGCCTCACCCCTACGGGGCTGTGCTTTGCATAGGCTACTCCGTGCTTCCCAGCACTCGGCGTTGCGAGCGCAGGCGAGCACCCTGCGGCGCCGAAATTCCAAGCCTTCTTTATTTAGCTTTGACGCGTTCGATATGCGCACCAAGCCCATTCAGCTTCTCATCAATCGCTTCGTACCCGCGATCGATGTGGTAGACGCGGTTGATCTCGGTCACTCCGTCGGCTGGCAGAGCAGCGAGGACGAGAGCGGCTGAAGCTCGGAGGTCGCTGGCCATGACGGGAGCACCACTGAGACGCTCGACGCCGTGGATGGTGGCGTGGTGATCGATGAGTTCGATGTTGGCACCCATCCGCTTGAGTTCGGCGACATGCATGAAGCGCTGGGGAAAGACGGTCTCGGTGACGACGCTGGTTCCATTCATGGTGGCGAGCATGGCGCAGAACTGCGCCTGCATGTCAGTTGGGAAGCCGGGGTAGGGGATCGTCTCGAGATGAAGCGGCTTGCGGGCACCATTCGGTGAGATCGTGACGGTGTCGCTGGTGTGGGAGAGATTGAATCCCGCCTCCTTCAGCGCGTGAATAACAGCTCCGAGATGCTCGGGCTCGGTCCGCGTGATGGTGACGCGTGTTCCAGCGATGGCTCCGGCGACGAGGAAGGTGCCAGCCTCGATGCGGTCGGGAATGACGGTGTGATTTGCCCCGTGGAGTTCTGCGACTCCTTCGATCTCGATATGCTGGGTACCTGCTCCGGAAATCCTGGCCCCCATGGCGGTGAGGAAGCGCGCCAGATCGACAACCTCGGGTTCTTCAGCGGCTCCCTCGATGACAGTTGTCCCCTCGGCGAGGACGGCAGCCATCATGATATTGCCGGTGCCAAGGACGGTCGGACCGTGGCGACCGCGCAGGTTGATGCGGGCTCCCTTCAGCTTGTCGGCATGGAGGAAGATATCGCCTCCTTTGACGGTCACCTTCGCACCGAGGGCCTCAAAACCTTTCAGGTGGAGGTCGATTGGTCGGTCTCCAATGACACAACCGCCGGGAAGGGAAACCTTCGCAGACTTTTCACGGCCGAGCAGGGGACCGAGGATACAGACGGAAGCCCGCATCTTGCGGACGATCTCGTAGGGAGCCTCGGTGATGATCTTCTCGGCACGGATCTGGACCACGCCACTGGCCCTCTCCACCTCGGCACCGAGGCTGCTGAGGATGGTGAGCATGTAGTGGATGTCGCTCAGATCCGGAACGCGGTCGATGACGCACTTTTCCTTGGTGAGTAGTGTGGCGGCGAGGATCGGCAGGGCGGAGTTCTTGGAACCTCCGATGCGGACGTCACCCTCGAGGATCTTGCCTCCGTGAACGAGAATCTTATCCATGATGCGTTACTTTTCTTTCTGATCTAGAGCCCATTACTGCTTCACTGCTTCAATAAAGCGCGGGATTCCTTGGTAATCCGGGAGGGCAACAATGTCGCGATAATTATGCCCGGCAAGACATTTCATGACCTCCTCGGATTGGTCGATTCCGATCTCCAGAAGCAGGTGTCCCCCTGGTGAGAGGCGCTCGTAGGCAAGTGGTGCGAGTCGGCGGATGAGGTCTAGTCCATCGGCGCCACCATCGAGTGCAAGAAGGGGGTCATGCTGCACTTCGCGGCTTAGTGTGGGGATCTCGGCGGAGGGGATGTAGGGGAGATTCGCCGTGATGAGGTCAAAGGATGTGCCTGTGGCTAATGACGCGGTTAAGGATGCGTTTGAGGATTCAGGGATGAGGTCAGCTTCGTGGAAGGAGATGCGATCGACTCCGAGGAGTGCAGCATTCTCACGAGCAAGTGATAGGGCCTCCGGGGAGATATCGGTGGCGGTGACGGAGGCCTCGAGGCGCTCTAAGGCCAAGGTGAGGGGAATGATGCCGCTGCCGGTTGCAACATCGAGGATGGAGCTCAATTTGGAGTAGCTCAGTGCCCGCTCGACGAGTTGCTCGGTCTCAGGGCGTGGGATAAGGGCCCGGGAGTCGCTCTTGAAGGTGCGTCCGCAGAACTCGACGGTGCCCAGAAGATGCTGGAGCGGAATGCCGGTGCCGCGCTTGCGGATCAGATCACGGAGGGGTGCCCGCTCACTCTCGCCGAGAGGACGATCGAACTGCAGGTAGAGATCCATGCGCTTCAGGCATAGAACGTGGGCGAGCAGATGCTCGGCATTGAGTCGGGGAGACTCCACCCCCTGCTTACCCAGAAACTCGGAGGCTCCCTTGAGCACTTCCAGCAGGGACATCATGGCGGTTGCCATGCTATTGGGAGACCGATGCCTCGAGCCTCTGCTGGGTGTCTGCGGCCTCGATGGCGGCGATAAGGTCGGCGATTTCACCCTCCATGACGCGGTCGAGATTGTAGAGGGTCACGCCGATGCGGTGCTCGGTAAGGCGGTTCTGAGGGAAGTTGTAGGTACGGATTTTCTCCTCGCGGCCACCGGAACCGATCTGGCTCTTGCGATGGGCGGCGTACTTCTGGGCTTCCTCCTCGCGCTTCTCCTCAAGGAGGCGTGAGCGCAGGATGGTGAGGGCCTTCTCCTTGTTCTTCTGCTGGCTGCGGCCATCCTGACAGCGGACGATCTTGCCCGTGGGGATGTGCATGACCTGCACTGCGGAGTCGGTGGTATTGACCCCCTGGCCTCCGGGACCACCGGCGCGGCAGACCTCGATGCGGAGATCCTGGGGTCGGAGTTCGATATCGACTTCCTCAGCCTCAGGCAGCACTGCGACTGTCGCCGTGGAGGTATGGATGCGGCCCTGGGCCTCGGTGGCAGGAACGCGCTGGACGCGGTGCACGCCGCTCTCGTAGCGGAGTCTGCGGAAGACATCATCCCCAAAGACCTGGAAGATTACTTCCTTGAACCCACCGGCATCGTTCGGACTTGCCTCGATCATTTCAAAGCGGAGACCCTCGGTCTCGGCGTAGCGGGTGTACATCCGGTAGAGATCCCCCGCGAAGATGGCGGCTTCGGAACCTCCCGTGCCGGCACGGATTTCGACGATGGCATCACGGTCGTCATCGGGCTGGGGAGGCAGGAGCGAGACAAGGACGGTCTGCTCAAGCTTCGGTATCTTGGCATTGATCTCCTCGATCTCGGCCTTGGCTAGCTCCGCCATCTCGGCGTCATTTCCTGCTGCGAGTTCCTCGTTCTCGGCAAGCTGGATCCGGCAGCTCTCAAGCTCGTCCCACGTGGAAATGAGTTCCTTCACCCGGGCATGCTCTTTGAGCACCTCACGTGCTTTTTTGGCATCGTCGAAGAGGGAGGGATCAGTGATCTCCTTCTCAAGCTCCTCGAAGCGCTGACGCCTCTTGGCAATCAGCGGTTTGAAATCAAGATTCATGGCGTGTACTCCCTTTCATTTTCGGGAGCCGCCCGGCACCGGCCTATTCCGGTGCCAATCGTCCTCCCGACACATGGTCGGGAAGAAGGAAGCTAGGCCTTGGTGGCGGAGAGCTTCGGTTTGGACGCGCGGGTGGCGCGGACATTGCCGTAGCGTCGTGTGAACTTCTCGATACGTCCTGCCGTGTCGATGAACTTCTGCTCACCGGTGAAGTAAGGGTGGCAGGAAGAGCAGATACCGATCTTGATATTATCGCGGGTCGAGCGGGTCTGGTAAGCGGTACCGCAGGCGCAGATAATGGTCGTCGGGTTGTAATTGGGATGAAGACCGTCTTTCATAAGAGTTGGTTAGAATGCAGGAAAGAGTGACGAAAGGCAAAAGGAAAAATGAAAAAGGGAACAGCGCGCTTAGGATTTATTCCCGTCTGACGAGAGACTTAACAGAGATTTTTCGCATTTTTCACTCTGCCTTTTGACTTTCCCTCCACTCCCGGTAAATAAGCGGGGAGATCTCGGAGGGCTTGATCTCGCT
>DAISZK010000042.1:0-23650 GCA_036824855.1 Chthoniobacterales bacterium
TTCTACTACCGAATGCCCGGAGCCTCACAAGGAGCAATCCTTGCCATTACTGAGAAGCACTTTCCAAAAGTGACCGGCGATGGAAGGCACACCATTGAAGAACTGATCTTAGCCGATCCTCGCGCAAAGAATCAGGCCGCCATCCTGCTGGAACGATTCGGGAAACGTCGTCATGAAATCCTGAATCCGGGTCATCAACTCCGACTCGTGGAAGCCGGAAACCATGCCCAGGGATGTCTTTTTTCAGACGGCATGGGTCATTGGACGGCGGAACTTGAGAGGTCGATTGATCGTATCTCACAACAAGTGAATGGGTTCTTCATCGGTCGCTACGATGTACGTTTTGAAACATGGGAGGAATTGGAGAGAGGTAGAAGATTCCAGATCCTGGAACTCAATGGAGTCGCCGGTGAACCGACGAGTGCCTACGATGCTTCCCGACCGATCACCCATGCCTTCTCCCTGCTCTTCCGCCATTGGGAGCTGGCCTTTGCTATAGGGGCCGAGAACAGGAAGCGCGGATACCTATCCACTTCGCCGCTGATGATTCTCAAGGAATGGCTCTCTTACCGACGTACAAGCCGCTGTCTTCCCCGGGCGGACTGATTCCTTCTCGAGATGTGCACGGTTTCCTTTATTCCAACCTCCCATGGGTTCTTCCTCGGGATGAATCGCGACGAACAGCAATCCCGCGCAAAAGCCCTCCCACCAGAAATCCACGAATGTGGCAGCCTGCGTGCTCTCTATCCCTCTGAGCCGACCGGGGGAACCTGGATCGGATTGAATGAAGCAGGCCTGACAATTGCTTTGATTAATTGGTATTCCAAAACCCAACTCACTTATGCGCCTGCTTTTAGTCGCGGAGAGATCATTCCGAAACTTCTCGCAGCCCAAGTGCTTCAGGATGCCGAAATCCTTCTGAGGAATCTTCCCCTTACCAAACTCAACCCATTTCGTCTCATCGTTGTTTCATCAAAGGAGCAATCGATTCATGAATTCCGCTCGGATGCGGTCTCTCTTGAGAAAGCCTTATACTCTTGGTCAAAACATCACTGGTTCTCGTCTGGTTATGATGAAGCGGAAGCCATGCGACACCGCGACCTTGTCTGTAGCAGAGAGACTTATTATTCGGGTCCGGATACCTTGAGCCAGCTCAGGAATCTTCATCGGTCCCATGCTCCGGAAAAGGGAGCTTTTTCCATCTGCATGCACCGGGAAGATGCAACGACCGTGAGTTATACCGAAATAGTTTTAGAGGGCAAAACCTTCACCATGTCTTATTTAGATGGCGCACCCTGCATCTCCACGCGATTTACGAAATCGGAACTCTCATGTCCTTGATTTCATGAGAGACCACTAACTCTAGTTAAACCGCGCCACGAGGGAGCGGATCGTTACCATAAGAATCGGATCTTTGGTCGCGTCAAAGACCTGCTTCGCGGGGAAAAGAGGATAAAAGACGGGATAAGCAAAGTGGTAACCCCATACGTTCTGGCTCTCGGCAAGGGCAGTCAACGAAGCCGCTCGATCCTGTGGACTGAACTCATTCACATAGGAGGAGACTTCGGGCGGTGGCTGATTACCAAAGGTCGTTGGGACTTCAACAATCAACGGGATGTGTTTGCTGGCTTTCAGAAGGTCAATCTGACGCTTGGAGACCTTCATGTTCCAGGCCCGAACCACCAAGTAGTCGATCCCTTCGGGAACAAGCGATAGAGGCCCGTCATAGCCGACCATTTGACCCGCGGCATGAGCGGCGGCGATCCCCTCTGCAAAGACCTCCGGATTCACTGAGGTAGCGTCGGGCGAAACGTAAAAGGTCCATGCATCAGGATGAATACGGATGGTGAGCTCTCTCAGATGACGAACGATGAGATCTGCCGAGCGCTCATCCCCCGCATTCAGGACGACATCAAAGCGACATGCCTTTGATGAGGCTTGAACAGCTGATCGGATCGTCAGAAAGGCTTCTTCCTCGGCATGACTCAGGTCTCCATGATCAGCAATCCGCAGAAGGCCTGTCACAAAACTCGGGTGGAGCGAGGCAATCGTCCTAGCCACGGTAACCGGCGTCTGTGATGAGTCTCCAAGGGTCCAGTTGCCGTTATGAAAGAGCCGCGCCTGGATCACCCGCATGAAGAGGGCCCTTTGTGTTATTTTAAGAGCTGTTGAGGTTAACGGCTGATTGAGCGTATCCGTGGTTGGAGTTGCCGTTGGGGATTGAATGACCCTCCCCTTCCCTCCACCAGCTGCATAAAGGAGTCCGTAAGGTAGGAACAGGAGCAAGAACAGCAGGAACGCAAGAAAACGCAGGATACTCGTCATTCTCATAGGTCTAGAAGTTGTGGCAGAAGACGGGCGGTATGCAAAACCTGAAAGCTGAATCGAGTGATTACTCAGGTTGGTCGCTGTCGCTGCGAAAGGGAGCGGCAGGCAGCCCCTCTTTATTGTAGAGGGTGCCGTTGGGGAAACCTTTCCATCCATACCGTACAGCTACTGGATAGGGTACGGCATCGCTCCAGAGGATCACACTATTCCCCTCAATACTGCCTTGGGCTGGAAACCATTTGTGGTCATTTCCAGCAAGAGCAAATCCCTTGAGCGAAGTAATCAAGGCAGGGGAGAACTCCCCCGTCTTGGAGGGAGATCCGCCAAGGACTAATCCCCCACCCACTGAATCAAACTCCACGCGGACTTTGTTGCCATCGACTTTTATCCCCCGATAAATTGGCCCCGAATCAATGATCTCCTCTCCATAGACACGATGGCGCGCCAGGAGTGCTAGACGTCTCCCAACATCAAGCTTATCCGGAGGGATACGTTCCTCAGCGGAACCAAGATCGCTTGCCTGAGCTATCCCGGTAAAAGGAAGAGTGAGGACACTGACGGCTCCCTCCCGGAGCCAGGGCAATGCCCGAGCGATTCTACCATCTTGGGTATGATACCCCTCAACGGTTCTCCCCTCCTCATCACCAAATCCTGCTTGAGAAACAACGTAAAAGGGGAAAGGCCCCTCGCCCCATCTCTCCCTCCAGTCACGAATCATGCGCGGGAGAATTCGACGGTATTGCAGCGCGGCACCCCCTTCGTCGGACTCCCCCTGATACCAGATAACTCCAGTCATAGCGTAGGGTATGAGTGGATAGACTAGAGACTCGAAACAAGAGGAGGGAGCAGAGATTCCTTCCTTATGATCGGCAGATGGCAAAATAGAGGGCGACTTGGCAAGGCCACGCTGACTGATCCACGAAACGATTGGGGAATCGTGCCTCGTGCACTGGATCATTCCGATCGGGAGGTGATGGGAGGATCGCAGATCTCTAGCAAAGAAATATCCGACGGCTGAGAATGAAGAAACGGTGTTCGGTGAACAGACAACCCAGTGACCCTGTGTTGGAGCGACCTTTGCCTCAGTCTTTGTCTCATTGAGATTGGAATTATTGTCGTATTGAAAAAATCGGAGCTTCTCATCAGCTATCTTTTCATCGGATTCCCTTCCTTGAGGTGCATCAGAAAGAGGGAAGGCCATATTTGCCTCGCCGGCGCAGATCCAGACATCGCCTAAAATGACATCATGGAGTGCGATGCGGTTCTTTCCATTGATCACCATCACCAATGGCTCGGGGGATAACGGCAAGGGACGCAATGTGATCCTCCATTTCCCGGATGAATCGGCCACTGTCTCCCCTGAGAGATTACCCACTAACACCGAGACATGCTCCCCGGGAGAGGCCAATCCCCAAACAGGAAGCGTCACTCCCTGCTGCAACACCATATGGTCGCTGAAAATCGGCGGCATCGAGACATCCGCCCGAAGCGGATTGAGGAGGACAAAGAATATTAAGAAGGCTCTCTTCACAAGTTGAACCTCCGCATCATGCAACCCAACAGCCGAATAGTCTAAGAGTCTGACGACCTAACAGTCTTGTTCACTACCTTGGTCCTCGATCCTTCTTGAATCCCTTCGCGAACTTGCCCGGCTTTCCTTTCTCAAAGGGGGGCTTAAAGGCAGGTTTGAATCCTGATTTGAAGCCCGGTTTGGAGCCACCTCCAGCAAGACCCTGTGCGGAATGATGGGAGACAACACCAGGCTCACGCTGCTGGAAGTTCGACTTCTTGAAACCCTTTGGCTGGGCAAACCCTTCGTGGTCGGGGAGTTCATTGGGGAACTCGCTCTTACCCGCAAATTTCTGCGGTTGTGGCTCTTCGACACTGGCCTGACCCAGCAGGAGGGAGAAGAGCGCGGAGCAGACTTCCGTCGCCTGGAACCCCTCCTCCATCAAGCGATCGGTGAACTGGGTCTGGTCGGCATATTTACCCGAGGCAAGGAGTGACTGTACCTTGCCGAACATCTGCTCGGAACGCTTTCCCTCGACCTCGGAAGGGGTTGGGATATTCGCCCTGCGGATGCGCGAATGGGTGAACTTCTCAAGATACTGGATCTTGTAGATATCGCGTCCGGTCACGAAGGTGGCGGCCATACCCTTCTTGCCAGCGCGTCCGGTGCGCCCGATGCGATGGACATAGTCCTCGGGATCGTGGGGGAGATCATAGTTGATGACCACCTCAAGGGCATCCACGTCGATTCCGCGCGCAGCCACATCGGTGGCCACGAGGAACTCGAACTCTGAGTTCTTGAACTTGTTCATGACGCGCGTGCGCTGGGCTTGAGTAATGCCACCATGAAGTCGGTCCGCCGAGAATCCCTGCGCGAGCAAGGCGTCGGCAAGCTCGTCGACCATCCTCTGGGTATTGCAGAAAATGATTCCGAGACGGAAGCCGTAGAAATCAACAAGACGGATCAGGGACTGCGTCTTGCCGCGTGGCGGAATCTCATAGAAAAACTGCTCGATATCGGGAGCCGCGACATCCTTGCGCTCAATTGCTACGGTCTTTGCATCACGGGAATAGCGATTGATCAGTTGCTTGATCGGCCCGGAGAGGGTGGCGGAAAAGAAGACTGTCTGACGCTCATCGGGAGTCGCGTCGAGGATCTTCTGAATATCGTCGCGGAAGCCCATGTCGAGCATGCGGTCCGCCTCATCCAGAATCGCGACCTTGAGTTGGTCGAGCTTAAGAGTGCCACGCTCGAGGTGGTCGATGATACGCCCCGGCGTTCCGATGACGATTTGAACACCTTTCTTGAGCTCAAAAAGCTGACGATCATAGGAGGCGCCTCCATAGATCGGTACAGAGTGGATGGAGCGTTTGAAAGCGGTTAACTGATGCACCTCGTCGGCGACCTGCTCGGCAAGTTCGCGGGTGGGGCAGAGAATCAAGACCTGCACGGCCTTACTGGCGGGATCTACCTTTTCGATCGCGGGAATGGAAAATGCCGCCGTCTTCCCGGAACCAGTCTGAGACTGCCCCACGAGATCTCCCCCGGCTAGGAGCACCGGAATCGCGGCAGACTGAATGGGAGTTGCCTCTTCAAAGCCAAGTTGGGCGACTGCCTTGAGGATTTCAGGTGAGAGCCCAAGGCTGTCGAAACGATGTTTTTCCATAATCACTCCAATCTATGCCGTAACGAGGTCCGCGTCACCCTTGTTCGCAGAAATGAAACCGATTCTTTTTCTTTGGGACCACTGCTGTCATGACTATCTGCTATCTGATGAGCATGGAGATTCCCGAACAGTACGACGTTATCGTGATCGGTGGTGGAGGTGGCGGCATGTTCTGCGCCTTCACTGCGGCGAATCGAGGCAAGAGCGTCCTTCTTTTGGAACACAACGAACGCCTGGGAAAGAAGATTGAGATCTCGGGTGGCGGGCGTTGCAATTTCACCAATATCAACGCCTCGGCAGAGAACTACCTCTCCGGCAATCGTGATTTCTGCAAATCGGCACTCGCACGATACACGCCCTGGGATTTCATCGCGCTCGTCGAAAAGCATGGAATCGCCTACCACGAAAAAAAACTCGGCCAGCAGTTCTGCGACGGCAGTTCCCGCCAGATCATCGGAATGCTGGAGACAGAATGCCGGGAGGCGGGAGTCCGGATCCTATCACACTGTGATGTCCGGGAGGTCGAGAAATTCGATAGGTATGTCGTTCAAACCTCACGGGGAACCTTTCACTCCGATGCCTTGGTGGTCGCTACGGGCGGACTCTCCTTCCCTAAGCTCGGAGCGACTGATCTCGGTTATCGGATCGCAAGGAATTTTGGAATAGGCGTGACCGAGATCCGCCCGGGACTTGTTCCCCTCACCTTCCACCCCACAGAAAAAAGCTTTTATGAACCGCTGGCCGGGGTGGCTCTTCCCGTACGAATCAGTGCCGGGAATCGTCAGTTCGAAGAGGCCATGCTTTTCACACATCGCGGAGTCAGCGGCCCGGCCGTCCTGCAGATCTCCTCATATTGGGACGGGAGTTCTCCTCTCTCCATGGACTTACTGCCCGAGAAGGCTGATTCAGAGGCCTTCGCAGCAACGATCCGTAGCGGCACAACGGCGTTACAGAATCTCTCCAAGATCTGGCCACGGCGCTTCGCCGAGGCATGGTGCACCAGAAATGCTCCCGACAAACCACTCGCCAGGTGTAGCAAGGAGGAGATCGAAAACCTCAATGCATTACTCCATGGCTGGCAGCAGTCGTTCTCCGGTACCGAGGGCTATCCTAAGGCCGAGGTGACATGCGGCGGTGTCGATACCGGGGAACTCTCATCCAAAACGATGGAGTCGCGTAAGATTCCGGGCCTTTATTTCATCGGAGAGGTTGTTGATGTCACCGGATGGCTCGGCGGCTATAACTTCCAGTGGGCTTGGGCGAGTGCCCATGCGTGCGGGTCTTCAATCTGATTCTTCGTCATTCATCATTCATCCTTCATACTTTCTTATCTCCGTGCGTAAACGTAACCCCCACAAAACTTCCGATCCCCGTCGCGACACCGAAGAGGCCATTGCCGGAGTCCGGCAGATTTATGCTGAACTGAAGGCCAATCCACCCGAGCGTCATTGCACGCTGCAGACCGAGTGCTGCCGATTTCATCTCACGGGACAGACACCCGTCCTGACGAAAGGGGAGGCTCTCACGGCCGCGAAGGCTGTCCGTGCGGCAGGTCGCAAGGAACTCCCAAACCGCGAGGATGGGGCCTGCCCCTTGCTTCATCCCTACACCTCGCGATGCATGATTTATGAGGGACGTCCTTTCGGATGCCGGACCCACTTTTGCGAAGCAGCAGGAGGTCCTTACAGCAGAAAGGAAGTCTCGGACTGGATCCACCGTCTTGAGGATATTGATGAGCGTCTGGGGGGTGATGGGGGTCGCGATATCACCGTCGCGATCCGCGATGCCCTCGAGGACTTGAAGTAGAGACTCAAGACTCGGGGCCCCATCATAGAAGGATTAAAGGATTCATCCCTTGCCCCTTTTTTTCTGACAATTACTCTTCCTGGTATGGAGAAGCGCCCCGGCACAACACTTGTCATCGTTGGACATGGATCGACCACCAACCCCGACTCCAGCGAGCCGAATCACCGCCTTGCAGATGCCATCCGGGAGCGGGGTATTTTTGACCAGGTCATCTGCTGCTTCTGGAAGGAGGAGCCCTCCATGCGCGAAGTGATGCATTCCGTTTCCTCTTCGGAGGTCTACATCGTCCCGAACTTTATCAGCGAGGGGTACTTCACCCAGACCGTGATCCCGAGAGAGTTAGAACTCGAGGGCCCCCTCACCCACAGAAACGGAACGACAATCCGATATTGTGAGCCGGTCGGCAACCACTCATCGATGACCGAAGTTTTGCTGAAGCGAGCGCGGGAGACAGCTCCAGGAGTCCCCACCAAGGAAACCAGCCTGCTGATCGTCGGTCATGGTACCAACCTGAATGATAATTCAGCCAAAGCGGCAAAGACCCAGGTGGCCCTTCTGTCCCAGATGAACCTCTATGCGGAGGTTCTTCCAACCTACATGGAGGAGGCCCCCCTGATCAGTGACTGGGCCGCCATGACTAGCCAACAGAACGTTGTGGTGATCCCTTTCTTCATCAGCGATGGCCTCCATAGTTACCAGGATATCCCGGTACTTCTTGGTATCCGCGAGGAGGTTGGCCCCGCCGCGAGTCAGTCGGCGGTCTTCCAATCCAATCCTCATCACCTGCATGGCAAGGAACTCTACTATGGCAGCGCCATCGGTACCGATCCGATGATGGCTGATGTGATCCTCGATCAGGTAAAGGCCTTCGACGAGTCATCCGAAGGCACCTCGATCTCATCAATCCCAGATAACGTTTCCGGCTCGGTCACCGTAACCGTATGAGGAGGCTGGCCCTCCTGCTGCTACTCTCAGCAGCCCCCCTCTGGAGCCAAGAATCTTCGGCACCGCCAGCGACTCCTCCCTCACCAACCCCCTCCCACTACGCCCCCGAGGTCGTCGAGAGAAGAGTCGATCAACTCCTCTCCAAGCTGACGCTGGATGAGAAGATCAGCCTGCTTTCGGGTGATGGTTTTGACGGCATGTCGACCGAAGCAGTTCCAAGACTCGGTATCCCCAAGCTCGTCATGGCTGATGGTCCGCAGGGAATCCGTGCCCATGGACCAGCCTGCTCGTTCCCTAGCGGGATTGCGCTGGCTGCAACCTGGGATCCAAAACTGGCCTACGAGTATGGCGCGGCGATCGGACGGGAAGCCAGGGCACGAGGAATTCATATCCAACTTGGCCCCGGAGTGAATATCGCCCGCACCCCGCTCAACGGCCGTAACTTTGAATATTACGGAGAGGATCCCTACCTCACTGGAGAGATGGCTTCCCAATGGATCCGTGGAATTCAGGCCCAAGGAGTCGTCGCCACGGTGAAGCACTTTGTGGGTAATGACGAAGAATGGCGCCGCATGGAGATCGAGTCGCTCATGGATGAACAGACCCTGCGAGAGATCTATCTGCAACCTTTTCAGAAAGCCGTTCGGGACGGAGGTGTCTGGGCTGTGATGTCCGCCTATAACAAGCTCAATGGCTTTCCAAGCACCGGCAACGACCGACTGCAGAATGGAATCCTCAAACAAGAATGGGGCTTTCCCGGCATCGTCATGTCGGATTGGTGGGCGACTCAGTCAGCGGATTCGGTGAGCAAGGGCCTCGATCTTGAAATGCCGATGGGCTATCAGGTCACAAAGGAAAACGTCCTTAGGGCATTGGATGAAAAGCGCATCTCCAAGGATCAGATTGATCAGGCTGTCAGGAGACTTCTCCGAATGGCTATCTCCATGGGCTTCCTCGATGAGAAGCAAGAACGAAAAGACCTTCCGCTGGACTCCAAGCAGAATGCCGCCTTGGCACTCAACGTGGCTACCAAGTCGATCGTCCTGCTGAAGAATTCGCCGACACTGCTTCCGCTGGATTCCAAATCGCTCAGACATGTCGTTGTCTATGGTCCCAATGCACAGGATACTCCGGCCGTCGGGGGAGGAAGCGGCGGGGTCGAGCCATTTCGTAAGGTGAGCTTCCTCGAAGGAATCCGGCAAGCACTCCCCAAGGGTGCATCCGTCTTTTACGCACCCATGCCGCTAAGCACTCCTTTTTCTCTTTCCAGCTTCTTTGAGTTAGGGAAGGAAATCCCGGAACCTCCCCGGATTGTCAATGTCAGACGCATGACCTGTGTTACCGAACCAAATTTTACCAAGGTGACCATGAGCAAAGGCAAAAGAATTGAGATCTCGTGGACGCATCGCTCCCCCCCAGAGGGTGTCCCCAAAGATCAGGAAGCACGCGTCACCTGGGATGCCGAGATCGAGGTGCCCAGCTCGGGCAACTATGAACTCCTCGCGATCGGTCATCCCGAGATACGTCTCGGCGACCGTGAACTTGGGAATCCCGAGAGCTACGTGATGACACTGGAAAAAGGTGTCTCCGTTCCACTACGAGTCACGGCCAGCGAAGTAGGCCGTGGGAGTGGTCATGTCTTGGTCGGGATTCGGATGATTCCCAAGGAGGCCACGGGACTCTATCCGGCAAAGATCGCGGATGCAGCGATCGTCTGCGTGGGTCTCAATCCCGAAGTCGAGGGAGAGGGCTACGATCGAGGCTTTGCCCTTCCGGTAGCACAACAGCAGCTTATCAAGCAGGTTGCCGAGGCAAATCCGCGAACCATTATCGTTCTGAGCGGTGGGGGAGCCGTTGATATGAGGGAGTGGATCGATAAGGTTCCTGCAGTCCTCCAGACCTGGTACCTCGGTCAGAGTGCCGGGACAGCCCTCGCCTCGATCCTTTTCGGCGACGCCAACCCGTCGGGACATCTTCCTTGCATCTTTGACCGTACGATCGAGGAAAACCCCTCCTTCGGCGAGTATCCTGGGAAATTTCAGGCAGGCAAAGCCTGGCCCGTCGTGAGCTACAAAGAGGGGATTTTTTACGGATATCGAGGGTATGACCGGTCAGGACATGAACCTCTGTTTCCCTTCGGCTTTGGACTCAGCTACACGAGTTTTCACCTCTCGACGCTCACCGTGAGTCCCACCGCAGAGGGTCATAGCGTCTCCGTTGATGTTGCCAATACAGGCACCCGTTCCGGAGCCACCGTCATTCAGCTCTACATCAGCCTGCCCAGGGAATCGACTTCACGGCCCCTTCGTGAATTGAAGGGCTTTCTACGGGTCGAGTTGAATCCCGGCGAATCCAAGAAAATCACCATTCCCCTCACCGAACACTCCCTCATGTACTGGCATCCGACCAAAAACACGTGGGTCATGCCCGAGGGACCAGTCTTTGTGGAGATCGGATTCTCTGAACGCGACATCCGCATGAAAGCCTTTCTTCCAAAATTGCCATCGCCTGAAGCCGTACCACCCAAGCAGACAGAATCACCAGAGCCAGGTAATCCTCAGCTAAAGTGAATCTTGATGATCGAGAAATCATCAGCCAAAGGTCCCGGCCCGTTCATTGAACGGATCCACTCCAGGAGCTGCTTAAAGAGATCCTTCTTGCGTCCATTCTTTTCGAGAAAGTCTTTGAATTCCGAAAACTCCAACCATGCACCATCGGGTTTTTTCACTTCATAGGTACCATCACAGATCACCAGGAGTTTGGAATCCGGCGGAATCTCCAATGATGATGAGTTGTATCTCGTGCCTGGCATGAGTCCCGTAATCATCCCCGGTTCATTCACTTCCAGAACCCCCTTGTCAGGAAGAAGAAGCAGGGCTGGAGGATGCCCGGCACTCGCATGGCGAAGAGTGCGTGTTGGAGCATGATAGACACCATACCAGATGGTGAAATACATGTCGTTGTTCCGCTCCATCGGAAACGCCTCGTTAAGACCCTCGAGAACGGCGGAGGGTTCTAGGAAATCAACTCCCTTGATACCCGCAGTCCTGATGGCATTGATCGCACTGACTGAAAGCAATGCTGCACCGACGCCGTGACCGCAGACATCAAGAAGGTAGATGGCCAGGTGATCATCATCGATATGGTGATAGCCGAAAGAGTCTCCAGCGAGTTCCCCGGTCGGTTCATAGTACCAATCAATGGTGTGAGAGGGAGTCGTCACAGGATCTGGAAGAATGCTGCGGACATACTTGGCCGCATCATCCAGTTCCTTGGAAAGACGCTTTTGTGTTTTTTCAAGAAGCTCTTTTTCCCGCTGAATTTCGAGAACCCTCAACCGATCAAGATCACGCAGTCGCTTCTTCTCCAGGGAGGATTCGACACGTGCCCTAAGGATCGTGGGATTGTAGGGTTTGTGAAGATAGTCTTCAGCCCCCGCCTCGATGCAGGTTGCGGCTGTCTCCAACTCGTCAGATCCTGAAATGACAATGACCGGAATCTCTTTCAAGAGAGGATCCCGTTTCATCATCCACAAGACTGCAAGGCCATTCATTCCGGGCATCTCGATATCGAGAACGACGAGGTCAACACGGTTCTTTGAGAGAATTTCCAAAGCCTCCTCACCACTTGCTGCAGGGATAATTGTCGTAAAGCCGATTTTTTCAAGCGACTGGATCAAGACGCGCCGCATCGTCGCGCTATCATCGACAACAAGAATGGAGGCCGGTGTCATAGATTCCACCCAAGATAACTAACAGGATGATTCAGGAAGCGAAAGCGCCTCAAGGACATCACTGACGCGATGCCATGCTTTCTTCAAGTGCTTTGAGCAATTCGGGCTGCGATTCCACAAGCCTGCTGAAGCGCTCGTGACTAAGGCTCAGGCAACTGGTATGCGCCATTGTCTTGAGGGAGGCAGTACGTGGTACCGACTTGAGAAGTGCGATCTCCCCGAAGTGATCCCCATCACTAAGGACGACGATCGGCTTATCGACTCCATCCGGTCCTTTTTTCAGGACCTGAAGACTGCCTCGGACCGCAATGTAGAACTTGTCGCCCTTGGCACCCTCTTGAATTACGGTCACTCCCGGCTCAAAGGTCTCCGTGCTGAATTCCCCAGCTAGCCCCTCCAAGGCCTTCTGATCGAGTGTTGAGAAGATCGGTATGGAGCGGAGGCGTTCCGGGGTCACTTTGATGTATCCCTCCGGACTGATGCTGAACCCGTGCTGCTTGTCCCAGAGAGAACGATATTTTCCTCCGAGTGCCATCAGTTCTTCATGACTCCCTTCCTCAGCAACCTTCCCTTCGTCGATCACAATGATTTTGTCAAAATGACGTGCCGAAGCGAGACGATGGGTCACCATGATCACGGTGCGCCCCTTCGACAGCTCCATAAAGGCCTCGTTCACCGAAGACTCCGTGATCGGATCAAGCATGGAGGTGGGCTCGTCTAGGAAGAGAATGGATGTGTTCTGAATAAAGGCGCGTGCGATGGCGATGCGCTGCCTCTGACCACCAGAGAGAGAGCTTCCTCTATCATCCACGATCGTTTCATAACCATCCGGGAGGTGTTGGATCAGTTCGTGAATCTGAGCTTTCTGTGCAGCTCTGATGACTTCTTCCATGGAGGCATCGTATTTTCCGAACCTGATATTTTCCGCGATGGATCCGCGGAAAAGATGACTTTCCTGAAGAACGGCACTGCATTGACGACGTAAGGAATCAATCGTGCTATCGGTCAATCTTACCCCGTCGAAGGAGATTGAACCTGACTGAGGTTCTAGAATTCGCATCGCAAGCTTCGTCGTGGTGCTTTTACCCGAACCGCTCGATCCTACCAGAGCGACAGAGGTCCCCGCCTTGATCGAGAGATTCATTTTATTCAGGATGAGTTTTTCAGGAAGGTAGCCGAAGCTGACATCCTCAAACTTGATTTCCCGGCTCAGTGGCAACAACTCTACCGCATTCACCTTATCCTGAGACATTGCCTCCTCGCTCAAAAGTTTTTGAATTCTTCGGAACGGCCTGATGGCATTGATGAAGCCCGAGTAGGACTTGGCAGTCTTTGCAGAACCGTCAGCCACCTTGCGCAGAAGAGCAAAGCATCCGATAAATGCTCCGACGGTCAACTGCCCCTTGATCGCAAAGATCGCGCCCAGAACCACGATGATAGCCAGGCTAACGCTGACCCCGTATTCGGAAAAGACCGGGGAGATATTGATGTAATAGGAATAGTCGGAGGAACGCTCGGTGTAGGAGCTGTTGGTTGAATCAAATCTCCCCCTGATATGCCTCTTGTCGTTAAAGGCCCGGATCAGAAGCCAAGAGTTAATGAAGTCTTCGACCGAAGAGAGCATCGTGTTCTTCAACTGACGGGTCTGGCTGTTGAGCTGGTCTTCCTTCGGGCCCATCAAAGCATTCCCCAGAAAACCAATCGGCAGAAGAATGGCGGCAGCAATGGCCAGATGCCAATCGATGGTGGCAATCGTGATCAAGCAACCAATCATGATGAGGAAGGTCTCTACCATGGCAGGCAGAGCCCGGGTCATCGAGTTCTCGAGGCGATCCATATCGCTGGAAAAGCGGGACAACAAATCGATCGTATCGACGGAGGCATAAAAGCCCGAGGGGAGGGCGCCCAATTTACTAACCATTCCGTGGCGCAGATCAGCAAGCACCCTGCCACCTACCCGCGCCATGTATTTGGTCTGCAGATAAGCACCACCGGCACAAATGATCATCAGTATGACAACTTCGATCACCACCTCGGCTAAAAGCGTGAAATCCTTGTGAGGAATGACCTTGTCGAAGATGTATTTGAAAACCAGCGGATAGAGAATGAAGAACGCAACCTGGGTAACAATTCCCAAGAGAACAATCGAATACTCCAAGCGGTATTTCTTCAGAAGTTGGTTGTAACAACCAAGCAGATAAAAGGAGTCTGAAAAAGACTGAACAAACATACGACTATTTAAAATGAAACGAAATCAAACACCAATCTCCGCTATGTGACAAATTTGTCACCATTTTCGTAGTAAATACCTGTGAAAAGCACTTTGTGACGAAACAGGCTTAAAATGTGACGAACCGGGCTTTTAAGCACGTCAAATAATCAGAGACAGATCTCCATCCCCTCGGCGGCAGATTGGATGATCATTTCCACCCCTGCATCGATGGCAATAGCTCGGGCATGAGTCAACATGGCATCCAGCCTCTCGTCATCGTGGGTTGGATCATGATGAAACAGGTAGAGTTCCTTAGCCTTGGCCTTGATGGCCAGATCAACGACTTCGTCCACACTTCCATGCCCCCACCCCCTTCGGGAGGTGATTTCCGAGGAATCATACTGGGCATCGGCAATCAGCAATCTGGCATCCTTGATGAATTCCAGGATCCTTGGCTCATCGGCCCCACCCGTCTCATGATCAGAGAGGAAAACCACCCTTCCCTGATCGGTCTCAAAGGCATAGGCAAGACATCCCCCAGGATGACTCGTGGGACACGCCTCGACCTTCACAGAACCAATTTGGAAGTGATGGTCTGCTTCATTCTCGATATGTTGAAAATCGATTTCTGCCCCCAAGACAGCAAAAGGGACAGGAAAACAGCGCGTGCCATCCATCTGCTTCTCAAAGACACCCTTGAGTCCATCGGGTTGGGAGTTGCGACCTATCACGCGGATCCGGTTTCCCTTGATGAAAGCAGGAGCAAAGAAGGGGAAACCCTGAATGTGATCCCAGTGTGTGTGGGTATTGAGCAAGGTCAGTACGATTGGTTTCCCAGAAGATTCCTTGAGGAGGGCACCACCGAGGGAGCGAATCCCAGAGCCGGCGTCGATCACAATGGTCTCCCCATTAATGCAAAACTCCACACACGTGGTGTTGCCTCCGTAACGTACTGTCGATGATCCCGGTGTCGGTATCGATCCCCTCACCCCCCAGAAGCGGATGAGTGTACCCTGCAAATCGACTGGAGAGCGGTCGTTAGACATCGAGATTGGTTCAGGTGTTGTATCGGAGAATCAGCTGTCCAACGCAGGAGTCGAGTGTCCCCCACCTAGAGCACCTGTGTTCCCAGCGGCGTGCCCCTTTAAGAAAAAGGTCTTCACCTGCCCGAGCCCCTTGCACTCCACATAGCCACGCTCTTCAAGAAGGAAGTGTCCGCGAAGTTCCTGTTCGGTCTGCTCCGAGAGATGGACCATTCCAGGCATTCCCGAGGACTCCATGCGGCTGGCTACATTCACGGTATCTCCCCAGAGGTCGTAGGTGAACTTGATCTTACCGATGACTCCCGCCACTACGGGACCCGTATGGATACCAACACGCATCTTGAGTTCGGTCCCGTTGACCTGATTGAGATGGTCTAAAGCCTGAACCATCTCAAGCGCGGCTGCAGCCACCACCCTAGCATGATCATCACGGTGAGTAGGAAGACCACCCACCATCATATAGCAGTCACCGATGGTCTTGATCTTCTCCACACCATGCCTCTGCACGATGGTATCAAACGCCGTGAAGATCCCGTTGAGCATCGTCACCAGATCCGCAGGATTCGTCTTGCGGGAGAGAGCCGTGAATCCGCAGAGATCCGCAAACATGACCGAAACCGTGGTGTGGCCATTCGCAATATTCTTCTCTCCACCCTTGAGACGTCCGGCAATCGCTCCCGGCAGAATGTTGAGCAGAAGCCTCTCCGACTTCTCCTTCTCGAGTTCGACGAGTTCTTTTTCGGCTTGGAGCTGGGCAAAGCGGAGCTTGTCAAGATCACGAAGACGCTTCTTTTCCAACGATGTCGTCACGCGTGCGCGAAGCAGGGTCTGATGGGGAGGCTTGGTGAGGTAATCCTCGGCACCTGCCTCGATGCATTGCACGGCCTTTTCGATTTCATCGCTTCCGGAAATCACGATGACAGGAACACCACCGAGCTTGGGATTGAGATTCATGGCCGCCAGGACCTCCATGCCGTTCATCTCAGGCATTTCCATATCAAGGAGCATCAGGTCGAATGATTTCTCCTCGAGTTTGACAAGGGCATCACGTCCATCAACAGCCTCCGAAATATTGGTGAATCCGAGCTGCTTAAGCGAGCGGGTGAGACCTGCTCGCATCATGCGACTGTCATCCACCACGAGGACCTCGGCGGTCTTGAGTGATTCGGAAACCTCCTCGGGCTTCACAGAGACCTCATTGCTTGCGGTAAAGCTCTTATTATCGCTCATAGTGATGGTGTCCTTGTTTGACGGGTTAGTGATCGGAGATCAAGCCTCGGGAATCTCTGGACGACGCTCTAGGGTGACGACCCGTGCCGCCTTTTCCAGGAGTTGATCACTGTCAAAAGGCTTGGTGACGTAATCCCGCACTCCCAAGCGCGCCACCGTGGAGATGATCTCCGGACTCGCCTCCGCCGTGAGCATGATGACGGGTGTCCTCTTGAGTTCGGGATTCTCCCGCATGTGTCGGAGCATGGTGACTCCATCCATGACCGGCATATTGTAATCAAGAATGATCAGGTTCGGTTTCTCACGGGTTGCCACATCCAGCCCCTCCTGACCGTCACCGGCCTCGAAGAGTTCACAGACAAAGGGGATGAAAAGACGCTTCAGAAGCATCCGGATGGTCTTGCTGTCGTCGACACTCAATATTTTGGGATTCATGAGATAATACGGATTTGGACTTGGAGGTTGAATGCGCCCGTTTCGTGCCCTTCGACCGACCAGTCGGTGGAGGAAAATTGCGCCTCACCCCGCTGCTGAAGCGCGATGCGCTGACCTACGGAGACAGTAGGCGTGCCGAGCGTGGCGGGAAATCCGGAGGCATGGAGTTGTGCCTTCACCCGGCCGGCAATCATGTTGCAGAGTTCCCCGGTCACGTCACGGATCTCCTCGGCATCCCCCGCGGATCCCAGCATGATTTCGGTGATCTGATGAGCGAGTGCTTCGGGAAGCTGAAGCAGCACGGTGCCAGAGATCTTCTCCCCGTTGATGGAGACTGCTGAATGCAGGAGCTTTCCCTCCAACGTGGAGAGCGGATCGTTGTCTGGTGATTCTAGGATCTGAAGCTTGAGCTGCTTGGAAAAGACTTCCCGGAGGGCGCGACCCGAAGTCAACGAGAGATCTTCCGTTACGAGACTGGAATTCGACATGTGATGGAGCGTTCTTTTTTTTAAGGGCTATTTTTTGGAATTCTTTTCAAGGGCTTCCAGAATGGCAGGGGCCATCTTGGAGAGAGGGACAATCTGATTGGCAGCACCCAGCTTGATGGCTGCCTGAGGCATTCCAAAGACGACACAACTCTCCTCGGACTCGGCCATAGTCTCTGCCCCGGCGGTCTGGAGAGCTTTCATGCCGGCGGCGCCATCGACCCCCATGCCGGTGAGCAGGGCGGCCACGGCGTGGGAGCCCGCATGTTGGGCGGCTGAGCGGAAGAGAATATCGACGGCCGGGCGGCAATGATGCACCGGAGGTGACTGCATCAGCCTCACCTTATAACCCATCCCATGAGGCACGAGCGTGAGATGAAAGTCACCCGGGGCCACCAGGCAAAGGCCGGAACGCAGTTCGTCCCCGTCGACGGCTTCGCGCACCTCATAGGGGCATAGCTGATCGAGGTGATGCGCCATGATCTTGGAAAAATTCGCCGGAATATGCTGAACCACGACGATGGGAGGGAGTCCGGTCGGCAACTTGGGCAGCAGATATCGGAGCGCCTCCACCCCCCCTGTCGAGGAACCGATCACGATGATCCTGCGTGGGGAATATTTCCCTGCCGGGATCGCTGATGGAGTCACGGCAACCGGTGAAGGTTCCTGATTGATTGTTCTGACCCTCCTCTTGGAGCGTGCCGCCGCCTTCACGTGATAGGCCAGCACACGACCCATTTCGTGGAGATTGCGGCTGCCATCGGGCTTCCCAAGCACATCAATGGCCCCCGCGTTCAGGGCCTCCATGGCCTTCGCGGATCCGGCTTGAGTGAGCGAACTGACAACCACAACCGGCAAAGGATGATGCTGCTGGAGGATCTTCAGGAAGGTGAGGCCATCCATCCGAGGCATCTCGAGATCGAGCGTGATCACATCGGGTTCCAACTCCAAGATCATCTCCCGGGCCTGATACGGATCGACCGCTCCCCCGACAACGTCAATCTCGGGATCACGCTTCAGCGCATCAGTGATCGCGCGACGGGCAAGAGCCGAATCATCGACCACGAGAACGCGGACTTTTTTGGGAGGAATCATGGCTTTTGATAAATCCCCTGCTTGATGGAGACAAGTCCATGGCGCACCCCCATGAGACTTTCCGAATGACCGACGATGAGGTGACCTCCCGGAAGAAGATGCTGGCTGAGGCGCTTGACGGCAGCCTCCCGTGAGGGAATGTCGAAGTAGATCATCACATTCCGGCAGAAGATGACATGCTGCTTCGGGGAGATGGGATAGTCAGGCTGGAAAAGGTTTACCCTGGCGTAACGGACTCTCTCCCTCAGCTCGGGACGCACCCTGCAATGACCATCAAACTCCCCCACCCCCTTTTGGAAGTAACGCCTGAGTAGCTCCAGTGGGACCGGTTCTACGGCATCCATTCTGTAAATCGCCCGCTCCGCCTTAGCGATGATACTACGAGAGATATCGGAGGCCTCGATCTTCCAGTTCACTGTTGGGTGAGCCCTGAGATATTCGGAGAGAACGATCGCCAGCGTGTAAGGTTCCTCTCCCGAGGAGGATGCGGCCGACCAGACGCGGAGGGGGGCTCGTTCCGTATGAAGTTTAGGAATGAGGCCCGGAAGGATCTTCTCAGTGAGGTAGGTGAAGTGGTCCGGTTCCCTGTAAAATCGCGTGTGGTTGGTGGAGATGAGATCGACCAGATGCTCGATCTCCTCCTGGGCGCCGGGAGATTTCAGCAGAGCGCAATACTCGTCATAGGTAGCAATCCCCAGATGTTTGAGGCGCTTCCCGAGACGATTGGAGAGCAGTGTCTGCTTATCCTGCCCCAGGTTGATCCTACTGTGCTCGTACACCAGATCCACGATGGTCCTGTAGGCCTGTGCCGACAGGGCACCATCATGGAGCGAATGCACTGAACGAGAAGATTAGCCTGAACCGAGGATTCTTAGAAGTTTCGGAAGCTGGCGTCGTCCCCACCGTGGGAGGGTTCGTCGCCTGGCATCGGGAAGCCCTTATGGGCAGATTTGCCCGAGTTACCGGACTTTCCGGAAGATGCGGAAGCAAACTTCGGGGAAGCGCTCTTGGCAGAGCGAGAAACCGGGGCACTCTCGCCAGTGGAAGATCCACCGACAAGGGAACGGAGCTGAGCGACCAGATCCTTCATTGTCTCGGCCTGGGCATCGAGCTCCTCGGCGGCGCTGGCACTCTCCTCGGCGCTGGAGGCATTGCTCTGGGTCACCTTGTCCATCTGGCCCATGGCCGTATTGACCTGCTGGATCCCCTGAGCCTGCTCGTTGGCGGCGGTGGCGATGTCAGCGACGAGGGCATCGGTGGCGGCGACCTTCTCGGCGATCTGCTTCAGCGACTCGCCGACACGGACGGAGCACTGGGAACCGCTGCGGCTGTTCGCGATGGCGGCCTCGATCTTCTCTGCGGTCTCCTTGGCGGCGGCGGCACTGCGCTGGGCAAGGGAGCGCACCTCGTCGGCGACGACGGCGAATCCTGCACCCGCTTCACCGGCACGTGCGGCCTCAACGGCGGCATTGAGTGCGAGGATGTTCGTCTGGAAGGCGATTTCGTCGATGTTCTTAACGATCTTGGCCACCTCGGCGCTCGAGGTGTCGATCGCGGTCATGGCGGCCATCATCTCATCCATGGTGTTGGTGCCGTTCTGGGCATCGGCACGGGCCTCCGTGGCGAGGGCCTTCGCCTTCTGGGCATTGTCAGCAGTCGAGCGGATCATGCTCGACATCTCCTCAAGCGACGTGCTGGTCTCCTCGACCGAGGAGGCCTGCTCACTGGCTCCGGAGGAGAGCTGATTGCTGGCCATGGAGACCTGACGCGCGGCGGCGGCTGTCTGAAGGGCACCACGATCGAGGTTTGCGGTGATTTCGCCGAGGGCCTTGTTCACGGTGGTCGTGACTTGCCAGATGATCACCAGAGTGACAGCGATCGCGATACCGATCGCAATGCTGATGAAGAGGACGGCGCTCGCGGCGCTGTTCTTACCGGTGCTGGCAGCCGTGCCACCGAGCTGAACATTATAATCTAAGTCGGCCTGAACCGCATTGATGGTTGCCAAGTAGGCGGGATCAAGCTCCTTGATCAGGCAATCCTCAAGGACTGCAGTAGCGGCAGCCTGAGTCTGGGGGGTGGCGCTGTTATTTTTGGCAATCAGATCAAGGGTCTTGGCAATAATCGGTGTCAACTCGTCATTGAGCTTGGTCTCCTGGGTCCAGAGTTCGCGATCCTTGGCATCGCTCAGGAGCGCCTCATATTTCTTGAGATACGAAACGGACTTCTCCGCGGCATCGTTCAGACGCTTGGTCAGGTCAGCACGACGCTCCGGCGTGATATTATCGTTGAGCTGCTGGATCGCGATCATGCGGTTCTGCACCTCGGCCTTAATATTGGCGACAAGCTCGAGGCTCGGAACAGTGTTTTCACCGAGATCGAAGATGTTCTGCTTCAAACCAAACATTTTCAGAAGGGCGAAGCCTCCGAGTGCCGCTGTGATGAGCAGCACGATGATGAAGCCAGTGGTGATCCGGCGGCCGATGGTCCAGGTATTCATAGGTTGGGGTCTTTTGAGGTTGGGTTGAGTTGGGGTTTTTTGGCTTTTGATTATGATCGAGGCGGCAGAGGCGGTTTAGTGGGATTTGACGGTGGCAGACTGGGCATCGGCGAGCTTGGGAGCCCCCTCGGGGAGCGAGCGTGTAATCGAGGCGTCATCGAGAAAGATCTTCTCGATATCGAGCAGGGTCTTGACCCCACCCTCGGCGGTCGTGACTCCGAGAATGTATTCGCTGTTCGGCGAACCACCGAAGTCGGGAGCCGGCTCGATCGCCGCCTCATTGAGATTCACGACCTCTTCCACTGCATCGACGATCGCTCCCATGTTGGTCTTCACACCATTGGCTCCGATCAACTGGACGACGATGATGCAGGCACGGTCGTTATAGTCAGCCTGGGAGAGTTGGAACTTGGCCCGCAGATCAAGAACGGCGATGACGGTACCGCGGAGATTGATGACACCCTTGATATGGGTCGGCATCTTGGGAACCGGAGTGATCGGGCAGAGGCGGATGATCTCGCGGACATTAAGAACGGGAATTCCGTAGGACTCCTTGCCGAGCGAGAAGGTGAGGTAGCGACCTGTTTTGGTCGGCTGATCTTTCGTGGCTACTGCCAGTGTCGTGGTACTCATCGTTTGGTTTGGGATTCCGGGTGGGTGGATTGATTGGGGTGTGGAGTGGTGGTGGGAAGAAAAATTAGAGTTTCACAAGGGTATCGACATCGAGGATCAGACCGACCGACCCGTCACCTAGAACGGCACCTCCGGCCAGGAGGTTCTGATCCTTGAAAGTCTCACCGAGGCTCTTGATGACGACTTCCTGCTTTCCGATGAGTTCATCGACCAGGATGGCACGGGAGGCATCTCCCGACTCGACGACGATCATGATTCCCTCCTCGGGGGTGGCCGCCTTCGTGGGGATGCCAAGATACTTGCCGAGCGGAAGGACCGGTGTCTGCTTGCCACGGACGCTGACGATCGCTCCCTTCTCATGAATGGTGCTGACCATGCCGGGACGTGGGCGGAAGGACTCGCGAACCGAGATCGTCGGGATGATGAACCGTTCACCCCCCACTCCCACAAGCATGCCGTCAATAATGGCGAGGGTCAGAGGGAGGAGGATATTGAACGTGGATCCCTCACCGATCACCGAATGGATCTCGACCTTGCCACGCAGGCTCTCGATATTCCGCTTCACGACATCCATGCCGACGCCGCGTCCCGAGAGATCGCTGACGATTTCCGCCGTTGAGAACCCCGGCTCGAAAATAAGACTGAAAATCTCGGACTCGCTCAGCTCGGCACCCTCCTTGACAATCCCACGCTTGATACCCTGGGCCAGGAGCTTCTCCGCATTGAGCCCCTTACCATCGTCCTGAATACGGATCAGGATGCCACCGCGCTGATGGGAGGCCGAGAGACGGACGGTACCGAGTCTCGCCTTGCCCTTGGCTTCACGCTCCTCAGGCATCTCGATGCCATGATCGACGGCATTGCGGATCATGTGGACGAGAGGATCACCCAGCTTCTCGACGATATTGCGATCCAGCTCGGTATCCTCACCCTCCAGGATCAACTGGACCTGTTTTCCGGTCTGCACCCCGACATCACGGACGAGGCGAGTCATCTTCTGGAAGGCCGCTCGGACCGGGACCATGCGGAGCGACATGGCATTGCGCTGAAGCTCGGAAGTGGTGCGGCTGAGTTGGCGAAGACTGCGGGCCAAGGTCCGGCTCTCCAGCGTCTGGACATCGGGATCTTGAACGACCATCGACTGGGCGATCACCAGCTCTCCGACCAGATCGACCAGGGCGTCGAGCTTCCAGGTCTCGAGCTTCACGAAGCCCGAGGCCGACTCGGTCACGGCCACCTGTTTCCCCTTCCCCTCGACGGGCCTTGTGACCAGAGGGACCTGTTTGGCCAGGGTCTTTTCAGGGGATGTCCCGCTCGTCTCCGCCGATGGCGAAACTGCAAGCGTGCTCTCGGCGACCGGAGCGGAATCGACAGCTTCGGAGACGCACTCCGTATTCTGATGAACAACGACCTCCACTTCGGCTTCAACGGGCTTGGCAACACTTGCAGCCGACTCGTCGGGAAGAGGCTCGCCGCTCAGGATGGCCTTCACATGGCGGATGATCCTGGCTGTCGGAACAACGATCGGATCCCCGGCATTGAATCCGTTGATCTGATGACCGATCTCATGGGTGTAGTTCTTGAGCGCATCGGACCCGGCCAGGATGATGTTGATAATCGCGGAGTTGATCTGCAGCTTCGACTGGCGCACCGCATCGAGCAACGACTCGAGATCATGAGCCAGATCCTGAAGGGCGTGGAGATGGAGGAACCCCGCCCCTCCCTTGAACGTATGGAAGGCACGGAAAATGGAATTGATCGTATTGGAGTCCGAGGGATTTTCCTCAAGAACAAGGAGGCCCTGCTCGATGTTCTGCAGGAGCTCGACCGACTCGCCATGGAACTCATGCAGGAGATCCGCGTCATCCTTGAGGTTCAGGACGATCGCCTTCTCCTCCATCTCGGCCTCTCCTGATGCGCCCTCATTGATTGCCTCGGCGGAGGAATCAGCAGCCACCGGAGCTGAGGGGGGCACCGGGGGAGCAGGTGTCGAGACGGGGGTTGGTACCGGGGATGCGGAGGTCTCGGT
>DAISZK010000077.1:0-6991 GCA_036824855.1 Chthoniobacterales bacterium
GCTTTAGGAAACTGGTATCCCTTCCCCTCCGTCGTAGAGAGTGCCAGCGCGATCATGCCTGGGAGAATGACCAGCAAGGGGAAAAGCATCTTGGGAACCGCGGCAATCAGTGGTGTGTTGCGTGCAGCCTTCATATCCTTGGCTGCCATCGCACGCTGGACGACGAGGAAATTCGTGCACCAGTAGCCGAAGGAAAGAACGAACCCGAGGCCGAAGACCATCGCAAAGAGATCGATACCCATCGGATTGGCCGAGGGGCCACCGAGCAGTGGCTTCCAGGCGCTCGTCCAAGCATCGGAGTGGAATGTCGAGGAGGCCGAATCAGCAAGATTGTAGCCCGAGGGATTCACGGCCACCCCGGCAAGCTTCTGCCTGATAGCACTCCATCCTCCAGCATCCCTGAGTCCGAGCCAGACCACGGGAGCAAAACCGAGGACGATCATGAAGAACTGGAGCACCTCCGTGTAGATCGCGGAGGTCAGTCCCCCCTTGAGCACATAGAGCAGCACGATGAAGGAGCAGACCCAGAGGGAGATATTGTATTCCCAGCCGAGAAGGTTGTGCAGAAGCTTCGCCAGAGCATTGAGCGAGATGCCCGAGGCGAAGACAGTCATTACCGCAAAGGAGACCGAGTTGAAAGCACGTGCACGCTCGTCGAAGCGGAGCTTCAAATACTCGGGAACGGAACGGGCCTTGGAGCCGTAGTAGAAAGGCATCATGAAGACCGCCAGAAAGATCATCGCTGGAATCGCCCCCACCCAGTAGAAATGGCACGTGGCGATGCCGTACTTGGCACCGCTGGCCGCCATGCCCACGAGTTCCAGGGCTCCGAGATTCGCGGAGAGGAAAGCGAGTCCCGTCACCCATGCCGGGATATTGCGACCGGAGAGGAAAAAGTCGGCCGAGGTCTTCATCTGCCGCTTCAGGGCGAAGCCGATACCGATGACGAAAACGACATAGAATGCGAGGATCGAATAATCGACCACTCCTAGATGGACGGATGAGGTGTTCATGGGGAGGGCAAAATAAAAAGGGAAAGCTACTGCAACGAAAAGTCTAAAAAATGAATCCTGCAGCCGTAACGTAGACGTAGCAACGGATGGGAAAGCAAACGCAGAGACGCAACTGCGATGGTTAAAACTGTTACACCGTTAGAAGGGTTAACAAGGGCCGCGACGCTGCCTGTGATCCGGATTGAAACTTTTTTACAATTCTAACTCTTTAACCGTTTCCTCTTCTTGACTCCAAGTTACCTGGCACTGTGGTTTTAGGGCCTTTCGTGGTCGAGTGCTTTTGTTAAGAACTCTACAGATGCGGCCTGTAGGTTTTTAGAGACCCATTGTAGGGATCAATGACAACTGATGTATAATTTTTGGGCAGGTTGTTCGAGTTGGCGCCATTCATGTCCGAGGCATTCACCACGGTTACGCTCCAAACATTGGTTGAGAGCGAGGAAGATGACAGCGATGTCGATCCACTCCGATAATACTGGAAACTGGCGTATGTATAGTTGGATCCGGCTCTGGGAATCGCATTTGTCGGCGTGGCATTTGTTCCATTAGCCATCAGTGATGAGAAATTTGTGCTTGTGGAGATGATCACCGAATTGGGAAGGATTTGAGCCTTCATTAGAGGTGAATAGTTTCCGGAATCATCCACCGTGAAGGCCTGCAGTCCATGCCCCTGTCCGGTATCTCCCGGCAGTTCCTTGTTGGTATAGCTGTAGAATCTCACCTCAACCGTCTGTGCCTTGCTCACTGCCGTCTGACGGGCCAGACTCAGGACTCCGATCACCTTATCCGAGGCCTGAGTCAGCGCTGTACCACGGAGCGCAGAATTCAACGTTGGTCCCATCAGCGAAGCCATGATCACGATGATCGTGATGACGATCAGAAGTTCGACAAGAGTGAACGCGGCGTATCTCGGCTTTTTCACGGCGTGAACTGCTTCGCATTGAAGACGCGTAATTGATAGAAGGAATCCATACAGTTTGTGGCAGAAAGGGATGCTCCACCTCCAGCACTGGAAAACACAGATGCAAAATCAGGAATTGATGGATTGCTTGGATCGATGAACCGTTCAATCACGGCCGATCCACGCTGCTCACCGAGCACCTTGTCAGTGATTCCTCCTGCAGCAGGATCAATCCAGGTGGCATAAGCATTAGAGGCATGAGCAAATTGGTTCTGCTTAAGCGTCTGAACGCGGTAATGGATCTGGTAAGTATTCGATTTTGTCGTCAGGCGGGGGTAGAGATAATTGTAGGGGCGCTCACGAACATTATCCCCCGTGAGGCTCTTTCTCGTCACGCCAGGATTGGCATACCACCAGCTCATGATGTTTGCATTTGTCGAATCCCAGTTTGTCAAGGCCGCAGTGTTATTTGTGGGATTTGCCACGGAGGGTTGCTTGGCAGGGTATAGCCACAGCGAGCAGATCTCTGAGGGTGAATGAAAGAGATCATTTTGACCAAAGCGATTGGTGAACTGACGAAGCGTCTCCGTGGCATGCACAGGATAATTAAAATAAAAATTGGCCGAGTTTGATCCGAAGGAGTCGTAACTCTGGGCATTAGCTAGGCCGGCTGGATTTGTTCGAACCGTCGAGTCTGAGTACAATCCGGCGTTGTTGTCGTCGTAGCTAGTGAGATTACGGAGCTTATAGTCATATCCCCATTGGTCATCCACGGCGGTAATAATAAGTGCCTTGAGAGCCCCCCTCATCGCACTATCACGGTTAATGTAATAGAAGGGTGCGATCTGGTAGTTCATATTGACCTTTCCAGCTGTGGAGAAGGAATCGCTGATTGGATAAGGATCAACCACCGGCATTTGGAAGAAATCTAGCAGGAGGTGATCAGGAATCACTGTGTTGGTGATTTTGGACCCGGCCACGCTATATCCTGCGGCCGCATTACGGGCAAGCAGCGCATTCGTATCGTAGGCGTTCGGATTGGGTGAGAACTGAAGGGTTCTCCAACTGGCTTTGGTGAGTGAGGTCTGTGGGGAACTGGTGGACCAGTTAGTATCAAATACGGGAAGCGACCCGAAGACAACTGGAGAAGGTACCATCCGGTTGGCCGAGAAGAGGGATCCTCCCGCGGAGGAATTGAGGAAGGAGAAGTATGGGTTCTGCTGGAAAGCTCCTGATCCGATCGATCCGAAGCCCTCGTCCACCTTGTTGATGAACGGGCCGTCGGCATAGAATCCAATTCCGTTGTCGAAGTCACCTCCCTTGAGCCACATCTGCATGAAGGCTGAGATCGTGAAGTCGCAATCAACGCCTGCATAGGGTTGTTCGTTGTGCCCCTGATTACTCAAATAAATGGTGCCTGTGGTGCTGTTGAATCGCGCCCCCGTAATGGCAAAGAAATTGGTGGGTGAAGTCGCCCCATTAATCGGTCCCTGGGCCGCAACCGGAGTGCTGGCCATCATTGGGGGATAAAAGTAGCTATTGGTTCCTCCAGTGCTGTTGGTTCCCACGCAGAGGAGAGTGCCGAAGCGACCGCCATTCATATCCTCCTTGGATGTTCGAAGCGAATGAGCGGATCGTAGGTAAGTAGGCCAGCCATTAACCGTGATCTGACTGTTTGAGAAATAGAGAGGGTTATTTGAGAAGCAGTTGGTCGGAACACTCGACAGGCATGCGGTAACCCTGGGATCACTGAAGATTAGGTCGACAGAACGAAGCGTATCACACGTGATCCTGTCGAGTCCGTTAGTATACCAGGGATAGGCGACATCATTCGTCACAGTATTTACATTCATCTCCGAGGGGAGAAGGTAGGATTGGTAATCGAAACCATTGTAGTAATAGTTGTTAAGCCGAGTGCCCCCCCCATTACCTAATGACGTATTTGCATTGAAGGTCAGTGATGAATTCGTGACAAGATCGCTTGAAACTGTACTCGTGGTTGCTCCAGCGACACGAGTCCAGTTTGTCGCATGGGTGGGGGGGTACACATGCCATGTGCTTGTCATCGTTACCAGCTTGGGCGTAGGGAAGGTGCCATTGGGAAAATTGATAGCGATCGTCTGAACCTGTGGACTACCGCCGGGGCCATAGATCTGGTTTGTCACCTGTCCACCATTAAAAGTAAAGGTGTTGGTCGTGGCAATCAGGGCATTTGTACTCGAAAGTGAGTTCGATGAAGCATTGCAGAGAAACTGAAGCCCCAGGTCATAGAGCATGCTGTAGTCGCAACCAGACACATTACTATATGCCATCCCGGGAGTGGTATTGGCAAATAGCATATTCGTACTATTTACCTGAAAAGAGGTAAGCCCTTGGGCTGACATGGTGATATTGGGGCTGAGCCCCACCTGTCCGGGTGCCACATTCACAAAATCGGGAACATAGCACATCTCTACCCTTGTCGATCCATAGGAAATGACAGGATCTTTAGACAATGAATTAGCTAGAGAAAATGCTCCCGCATTTGTGCCGCTGGCAGATTGGATGGAAAGGTTGCAGAGACCCGGATGCGTTACTGCGCTCCCTGACATCACCGTACCGTTTGCAGGAGGACAATTTGTTGAAGGACCATTAGTAAATCCATAATTTCCTGCAATGTAACATGGATAATTGGAAGATCCACGACCCACGGGGACAGAAATGACAGCATTGGATGCTGCTGCCGTCATGCAAGTATAGCTCCCATCCAACGTCGGATACGTCCTTACCAGAGTTCCTCCAGTGTTTGTTTCGGATAAATCAAAGACAGGATAAACATTCGTGGCAGCTGTACTGAGCGTTTGATTTGTTTGCGGATTTGCCATTGCAAAGACGGGTGCACTGTTCAGTTTCAAATTAGGAATTAGCGTCAGTCCACCAGCTTGGATGATTGTTCCACCTCTTAATGTATTGGTAGTACCCGATGAAAGCGGAGGAGTCGTCCAGGGGTGCATCGGGTTGACTGCTACGTAGTAATTCGTACCTGCCAGCATGTTCTGGATGTATGTACTATTAAGGGATCCATCTGCAGCACTAATCACATTCGAACCAGTTGAATCATAAACAATAGGTCTACCATTTGTACCTACTAACACTGGCGGTATGTTTGCCTCTCGGGCAATGAACCACAAGGTAGCCCCTCGGAGTGTGGGGAAGCGACCGATCCCCTTCGTCCCATTAGTTGCAACGATCGGAACGACCTGACCGGTGCCCCTACTCAGGCCCCCGTTCGTTGTGACAGGAGCGGTGTAACAGTAAGCAAGATCTGAAGATGTCATCGCGGCCGCATTGGTTGCCATGGAGGTGTCGGCGAGATTAATGCAGGAACGAATGTAGTCGAAGAGCAGGGTCGTGATTTGATTCGCCTGGTTAGTTGTCCACTTCCCGGAAGTAAACGATCCACCCGGATAACCGGGCACAGGGCTATTCAGGAGCGAACACAGGTAGGAGTATAGAGTCGCATTACGCCCCGAGAGATCGTTGTTGGTGCTGGTCGCATCGTATCGCGTGAAGTAGTAGGGGTTGGTGCCGAGGGAGGAACAGAAGGCTATCGTCTGATCAGTCAGGGTACGCGTGGCGGAGGCACTCGTAGAGTTGGAATTTGCCTTCATAGCATTGTTGGTGGAGGGCACCGGCCAGAGTGTGATCTTGGGTAGATTCAGCGGATTTACCTCCGGAGCACGACTATCCGTGGTCAGAAAGAAACGGAGGGCACTGATCATGCGAGCTGATCCTCCAGATGTACCGATAGAGACACCGGGGCCACTCCCTACAGCATTGGAAAGAAAGGGGGTTATTACACGACCATTTGTCTGACCCGCAGGATTTGTAGGAGCATAGAACATCTCGTCAACGGAAGCATAGAGTCTGTAGTTGGAGAGATTTGAGCCGGAGAGGGGAGAGCCGTAGGTCGAGGCGCTAAACAGGTTATTGTTCGTAAAGAGCGTCTTACGGCCCGCAAAAGAGCCCCCCCAAGCATATCTAGGGGCGATGATGGTGATGATATTCGATAGATAGGTCTGGACATTGGTAGTGATATCAGCCGGCGACATCACACCCGATCCGATATTGTACGAGGAGGGTAAATTCGTGGTGATCACCCCGGTATTCGTGTTGGTGGAATAAAGTGTTGCGCCCGTCGTTGCAATTCCCGGCAACCCATTGACGAAGAGTGAGGGGTTAGTCAGATTCAGGTAGCTCCAGAGCACGGGGCTGAGCGAGGTGGATGCAGGATGACCGGGATATCGATAGTACTCACGGGTGGAAGGGGGGAAGAGGCCGAAGGCCGCATCCAAGGAAGTGGAAAAATTAGGTGGAGCCCAGAATGAGCCTTCCGAGGCTGTGTTGATATTGAGTTTGCAGGTCTCGTCATCGGTCCAGAAGGCAATACGTCCGACAATGGGATTGCTAGCGGAGGGAGCATTTGTTGAGAATGAAGCGACATTGCTGCTTCCCGCGCTAGGAGTGGTGATTGTTCCGTTCTTAAGCACGTAGATCCATCGCATTGGCATGGCGGCCTGGTTTGCAACTCCTGAAATCGAGACCGATGACGTATCGATCGAGAATCCCTCCACCACAGGAAGACCATTTGCCGTATTGGTCATCACGGGATCAATAATAGGGTAATTCGTGTTCCCACTGGAAACCACGGGGGAGTTTAAATCCGTCCAAATTGCTGAATTTGAGACCCAGGATGAATTTGTCGGCAAATCATTTGCTGGATTACCTCCAGAGGAATCGACCATTACTTGAGCCGAGTAGAGTTTGTAAATCGTCGTTCCACCAGCAAGTCCAGCCCCCCCCCCATTCGTAGCATAGGGATTGGTTCCCCAGGTTCGGATGGCTCCGGGTTGCGATGCCCAAGCCACCGGGGAAGACATGTTAAGAGATCCGTCGGAACCGTGTGAATATCCCGCTGTGGCATCACGGATCTGGGCAATATCGAGCTTGATAGCTGCATCAGCAAGCGAACGGGTTGTGACACCTGCAGCAGAAGCCGATGTCGCGGTCGCCTCATTGGTGACGCTTGAGAGAAAAG
>DAISZK010000078.1:0-6931 GCA_036824855.1 Chthoniobacterales bacterium
CTCCAATACCCTTCACCACCACCGTGACCTCTTGAAAGAGGGGCAGATTTCCAAGCTGCAGGAACTCATTGTGAATCTCAACAGGGCGATCGCCGGGAAGCAGGAACCGGAGATCAACGCTGTGACCCGTGATCTTGAGGTCGGATTCTCAGCCGTCATTCCGGCAAGACCCCACCCCGTCTGGGCAGAGAACATCGAGGCCATCGTCGTCGCGATCGCACTGGCTATCGGATTCCAGGCTTATTTCCTGAAACCCTTCAAGATTCCCACAGGGTCGATGCAGCCCACTCTCTACGGAATGACAGGCCATCCCTCGGAAGATCCTCTCCCAGGTCCCGTCAACCGCGCGATCGACTTCATCCGCTTGGGTCGCACCCACCTCGATCTCAAGGCCTCCACCAAACAAGAGGTGCTTGGTCTGAACGAGCATACCAAGCTCAATTTCTTCACCTTTACGGAAGTCGTGACCACGGAAGGAAAACTCTCGATCTTCGCCCCTCGGGATGTGGTGGCCCGTGATTTCGGCGTGCGCCCGGGCCGGGTCTATGAAGCTGGAGAAACAATCGTCCATGGCTACGTGCAGGCGGGTGATCAGGTCTTCGTCGACCGGATGACCTACCAGTTCCGGAATCCTACTCGATCCGATGTCTTTGTCTTCAAGACTACGGGGATCAGACGCATCGAAATGAATCTTGACCCGGCCCTCGGATCGCAGTTCTACATCAAGCGACTTGCCGGCGTGCCCGGAGATAACCTGCGGATCGACTCTCCCAAGCTCTTCTTGGACGGATCCCTCGCCATGCAGACGCCCTTCCAGCGCGTCATGAGTTGCGAGAATGGGTATCGGGGTTACTCCAACCCGAGCGCCGCCCAATACCTCACTACTCCGGAGGAGACCTTCACAGTCCCCTCCCATGCCTTCTTCGCCTTGGGTGACAACAGCTATAACTCCAGCGATAGCCGTTACTGGGGCATCGTTCCGGAGATGAACGTGATAGGACGCGGCTACTTTGTCTACTGGCCCTTCTCCGAACGCTGGGGCTTCATCAGATAAGAAACTGAAGATTTCCTGAATTCTCCCGCGAAGGCGCAGAGACGCGGAGGAAAAAAGGATGGGGCGACAGTTCTTTTGATAATAACGAGCGGTAGTTCAAGCTCGTGCTCTACACCGCTTCAATACATCACAATCCCTCAATCTCTGCGCCTCCGCGTCTCTGCGGGAAAATATTCCTATTTCCGCTTCTTCGTAGGAGCTTTCTTGGTTACGGACTTCTTTCCGCCAGTGGTGACTTTCGCTGAAACCTTAGCCGCGACTTTCAGACGAAGGGCATTCAGGCGGATGAAGCCAGTGGCATCGCCTTGATTGTAGGCCTGGGTCGGATCGGCCTCCATCGTCGCGATATCGGGGCGATAGAGACTGACGGGGCTCTTTCGGCCAGCAGCCAGAATATTCCCCTTGTAGAGGCGCACGCGGACAGTGCCGGTAACATTTTTCTGCGATTCCGTGATCAGGGACTGAAGGGCGAGACGCTCGGGAGCGAACCAAAAGCCATTGTAGACCAGCGTGCTGTATTTCGGAATCAAACCATCACGCAGGTGCATCACCTCACGATCCATCGTGAGCGACTCCATCTGTCGATGGGCAAAATGAAGAATCGAACCACCCGGCGTCTCATAGACACCACGGCTCTTCATTCCGACAAAACGGTTCTCCACCATGTCGACACGTCCCACGCCATGGCGACCACCGATCTTGTTCAGAGCCTTCATCACGGCGAGTGGATTGAGCTGCTTGCCATTAACGGCGACGCAGTTGCCCTGAACGAAATCGAGCGTAACGATCTCCGCCTTGTCGGGAGCATCCTCGGGGCTGGCTGAGAGTTTGAACATGCCCTTGTTCTCGGGAGCAAACGCATCGAACCAAGGATCCTCCAGAATACCGCTCTCGTAGCTGATATGGAGCAGATTGCGATCCATCGAGTAGGGCTTCTTGGCACTCGCCTCGACGGGGATTTTGTGAACACGGCAATACTCGATCATCTCGGCACGACCGGGAAATTCCGTGCGGAAGTTCTCCTCGCGCCAGGGAGCGATCACGTCGAGATCAGGGGAGAGAGCCGCGGCCGCCAGCTCGAATCGCACCTGATCGTTACCCTTCCCCGTCGCACCATGCGCAATGGCATCGGCACCTTCGGCTGTCGCGATCTCGACCATGCGCTTTGCGATCAGTGGACGGGCAATGCTTGTTCCGAGAAAATACTCACCTTCGTAGAGCGCGCCTGCCTGCATCATCGGGAAGATAAAATCACGGGCAAATTCCTCTTGGAGATCATCCACGTAGCACTTCGAGGCTCCGGTGCGGAGAGCCTTGGGCTTAAGTCCCTTCAACTCCTCCTCCTGACCGATGTCCGCACAGAAGGCAACGACCTCAGCGGAGTAGGTCTCCTTGATCCAGTTGAGAATGACGGAGGTATCAAGACCTCCGGAGTAGGCAACGACGATTTTCATGAACCTGTTGCATACAGCACTCCGCGATTCGTTGCACGCCGATTTGAGAGAAGAGTGGGTTGACTGGGACTCGAACCCAGAACCAATACCTTAAAAGGGTACTGCTCTACCATTGAGCTATCAACCCAAGCTTGATTGCCTCGGCCCCCTTGTGTGGGGAAGTGCTGAAACGATCAGCCGTCCATTATGCAAGATTCCACCTTCAGTGGAAGTGCATTTTCCCCCCAGGCGACGATGATCTAAGCGATTACTTCTCCAAGCCGAGTTTCTTGAGCTTCGGAGCGATCACCACCTGGCAATAGGGATTCTTATCCTTATTGTTCTGATAGTAGTCCTGATGGTACTCCTCTGCGGGATAGAAGGTCTTGAGCGGAACAATCTCGGTGACGATCGGATCGGGGAACTGAGCCTGTGCCTTTTTCTTCGAGGCCTCGGCTTCAGTCGCCTCCTCGGGAGAAGAGGTCAGGATAATGGAACGATACTGGGTACCGGAGTCCGCTCCCTGACGGTTCAGCGTCGTCGGATCATGGGCTTTCCAGAACAGATCGAGCAACTGATTGTAGCTTACTTTCGCAGGGTCATAGGTGATCTGGATCACTTCGGCATGTCCGGTACGCCCAGTGCAAACCTGCTCGTACGTGGGATGATCTGTTGATCCGCCGGCAAACCCCGAGGTGATCTTGATGATCCCCGGAACATATTGATAGACGGCATCCATGCACCAGAAACACCCCCCTCCGAAAGTGGCCGTGGCGGTCTTTTGAGAAGCAGGAGCAGGAGTGGGTGATGGAGTAGCGTTCATCGGTAGGGACATGATAGCGAGAGTCAGAACAGAAAGTAGGGTTACTGGGTTAAGTGGTCGCATGAATTCAATCTCCACTCATAACCGGGAATTGCCTATGAAAAAAAGGCCTGCCGTAGCGAGCAGACTTCCTGGTGCAGGAGGCGGGTTTCTTGTTTGCGATCGCTCATCGGCTCACGTGTTTGTCCGAAGGCGAGGCTGGATTTGAAGGACTTTTTCGAGAGGAGATTGATCAGGTGCGGCACGAGAACAAGATCCCCCCAGTAGGCGATCTCCGAACCCACCTCCCCCTCCCCTTCTAAATCGTAGCCGATGGCTGCTGCTGTGACGGAGGCACCTGTGATGATTGCGGATTCCAACAAGGAACTGCGGAATGGTAAAATCCGGGATCCGTCAGAACTGGTTCCCTCGGGAAAGAGTATAACCGGACGCCCATCGCGCAGGGGTTGCTCCATTTCTCGAAGTTGCGCCGGAACCTTGGCTGGGGCATCCCGACTCACAAAGATCGTGCCGGCCCGTGAGGCCAGCCATCCAAAAACCGGCCACTCCACGACATCACTCTTCGCTACAAAGATCGCAGGGCAGAGGGAGCCGAGCACCAGAATGTCGACATAGCCGAGATGATTGCAGGCGATGAGACCTCCAGAAGGAATCTCTCCCGACACCGTGACTTGGCAATGGAGCACTGCAAGGAAGCGACGGCTCATCCATTGCATCCACGCGATCCGAGAATCCGTCTCACCTCGCCTCCCTGAATGTAAGAACCAAGCCAGAGCCACCATACCTGAAAAGATGACCCACCCAAGCCACAGGAGCCGGAAAGCCAAACGGAATGGATGCCTTCCCATCAGCGGACCTGCTCCGGGCGGATCACGATCGTCCTATCCCTATTGGGGCGCTCCAGAAAACGCTCTGTGGCGATGGCATCGGCGTTGAAGCAGTCGATCATGGTGAGGAAGTCAATGGTGCCAAAGGCCCTGTCAATGGCCGGCGTGGAGCAGATCTTCGCACCAACACCGAGATAGGCGCGCAGAAGTTTCGGCGGCGGCGGGCAGTCAACCATCGGTGCCACATCCTCTAAGCGGAAAGCAGGAAGAGGACTCGTGAGAAACTCTGGCCGGGCGAGATGCCCCTCCTTGATGAATCTCTGATAGATGGCCTGTCCATGGGCAGGTTCCTGCGAAGTCAGCGAACTGCAGCCGATCAGATAGCGGGCATTATGGTCGAGAGCGTAGCGGACGATCTCCTTCCAGAGCATCGAGATGACGACGATGCTGCGGTGATCCTTATGCACGCAGGCCCTGCCAAGCTCCACGAGGGAATCACGGATCGGTTCATAGGGAGCGAAATCGAACTCACCCGCGCCATAGTAGCCGAGGTGACAAGCGGCCGAGGCACCGGTCTGCATCCGGTAGGTGCCGACCACGGAGCCGGAATTCTCCTCCAGCACAATCAGGTGATCGCAGACATCATCGAATTCATCCTCATCAAGTCCCGTGGCATGGGAGCTGGCCAATCCCTCGTTCAACTCGAGATTGAACACCTCGAAGCGCAGGCTTAATGCGGCGCGGATCTCTTCCGTCGTCGTTGCAAATCTGACCCGGTAGGAGGGTCTTTCAGACTTTGTGAGTCGCCCGTGAGCGACACTTGGGGAGGAACTTGCCTGACTCGAAACCATCCTGACTTTCTTTCAAGCCGGCAGTTCGGTGTCTACAGAATTTGCATGACAATTTTGACACAATTGCCATGCACAATTTGTTCCCCAGCTAGCGAAGGGGGTAGCATGGAGAGCTAGGCCTCCGTCTGCTATTTCTGCAACGAGTCGAGCGCGCTCTGGACCTCTTTGGCTGCACCCGAAGTCTGCGCGCTCAGCGAGGCCCAGGCGACCTTCCCATCCTTGATAATGAAGGACTGCCTCATCGGGACTCCCACGACGGGAATCATCGGCACATGGAACGCCTCGGCCACCTTGCCGTCAGTATCGGCAATCAGGGTGAAGGGTAGGTTCTGATGATCCTTGAACTTTTTCTGAGCCTCGGGCGTGTCACGACTCACCCCTAGGATCTGAAGACCGTTGCCCCCGTTTCCATGGAGCGTCGCATACGAATCACGCAGAGAACAGGCTTCCTTTGTGCAGCCAGGAGTCTCGGCCTTGGGATAGAAATAAACGAGGGTGACCCCCTTGGCATAGACGTCGCCGAAGATCACAACCTGCGCATCTTGATTTTTTGCGGTGATCTGTGGAGCGGGAGTTCCGACAGTGAGGGGTTCAGCGCGGGCGAAGAGTGAGAAAAGATTCATGGTGAGGAGTATAAGAAACGTTTGCTTCATGGCCAAGGGATAGCATCATCGGCACTCAGAGCAAGCGTTTCGACCCATCCGACATCATGAAGAACACTACTCGGATTCTCATCCTAATCCTCTCCAGTTGCGTGACTGTACCCTTAATCGTAACGCTAGGGATCACTCTTTTCCAGACGGGAAAGCCAGTCGACCTGAGGGCCTCACCCCCCGAGAAACAGATTTCCCTTCTGGAAAAGTCACTAAGTCAGCATCAGACCGTTTTTCTTTCTCCCGAGTACTATCCCGCTCTTCCTGCACGGGTTTTGAATTCGCTCCCCTCCTCCCTGGAGGCCGCGACTGCGACGACGAATATCACAAGCTTTTACAGACTCAATAGGGAACGCCATTTTTCACTCCTGATCCTGGGGACTCTTCCCGCCTCCACTGCCTTGGTCCGAGAGTTGATCGACTCCCCGCTCTGGATCCTGAGTGATGTGTCTCCTTGGGGTTATATCCTGTCGCCCAATCTTCCCAACACATCGAAAAACATGCGCTGGAGTCCCCCATCCTCGGAGGTATTGACCCAAGAGTATCGCGACATCACCAAGAGAACCGAATGGCTCATCGCCACGGCAGAGAACCTCATTTCCATCAGGAGAATGAGTGATGCGGAGGAGTTTCTTAAATCTGCTTCTGCTACAGGGAAGTGCAGTACCTCCTTGCTAGCGGCTCAGGCTTCGTTAGCTGCCTCCCAAGGACGCTGGAACGATGCCCTGACCCATGCCAGGGAGGCTTACCACGCAGATTCCCGGAACACAGCGGCTGCCGAAATCCTGATCAGGGCCCTCACCGAGTGTGGTCACCCTGACGAGGCCCTGAATGTGGCGAGGAAGCTCACGGAACACGTCGCGAATCAGGAGACCCTCTTCCTCCTTGCCCGAGCCGCCAATGCCTCCAACTCCAAGACCGAAGAGATCGAGGCGCTTCGCTCTCTAGTCAAGATGGCACGGAAACAACACCAACTACTCGGCGCCAGCCTGACCTACCTCGGTCAGGCCTATGCCAAAAATGGAGAGCGAGGCGAGGCGATGCGCTCCTTCGAGGAGGCCATCTCCCAGCCGGAACTTACCCAGCAGCAGCGGGCCCTGCTCAAGCACCTCATTGATCATTTGAAGCCCGATGAAGTAATCCCGCCTAAAAACTGAGCGCTTTCATTCGCTATCGATGTTTTCTTTTTATCCATGATCGCCCTCTGCTAGCTTTTCAACATGAGTTCCAGCTCCCGCAAAAAATCCCCAGCCAAGTCCGCTAAGTCATCCAAGAAGAAAACTTCCATCG
>DAISZK010000043.1:0-22860 GCA_036824855.1 Chthoniobacterales bacterium
GCCCCCGGGGTCTGGAAGGAGCTCGCGATCGACGAACGAGGAATGATTTTCCGTTAGTTTGGTAATGGGTCAGCGCTTCCCTAACCGGCTCACGCCTCGATCCAGGCAAGCGCTTTGTCGTAGCTGCAACGCTCAAGGTAGTGGAGGAACTGCGGGTCGAGTTCCTCGACTGGAAGCGCTGCGCTTAGTGTGTCAATTCGATGAGAGACCTCGATCAGTCGCTCGAGATGGCCTGCGGCATCCCGATCCCTGTGCGTGTGATCGGCAATGACGGCAAGGCGTTCGCGCAATGCCTCGGCGAGTGGTGTGAAATCAGGGGAGGACATTCTGGCCGTGCTGGCGGAGAAGATGGTCGCAGATGACGAGATTCACCATTGCTTCGACCATCGGAACGGCGCGCGGCAGGACGCAGGCATCGTGGCGGCCGCGTGCGGCAAGCTCCGCAGGCTCTCCCTCCACAGTCACCGTCTGTTGAGATTTTGCGATGGTAGCGGTCGGCTTGAAGGCGACACGGAAGAAGATGTGCTCTCCATTGCTGATACCGCCCTGGATACCGCCGGAGCGGTTCGTGGCCGTGGAGACCTTTCCTTCCTCGATCACAAAGGCATCGTTGTGCTCGCTGCCAGTGAGACGTGATCCGGCGAAGCCGCTGCCGATCTCAAATCCCTTTGTCGCGGGGAGACTCATCATCGCTTTGGCAAGATCGGCTTCGAGCTTGTCAAAGACAGGTTCGCCAAGCGAGGGGGGAACCCCTCGGACAATGCACTCGATGATTCCGCCGATGCTGTCTCCCTGGGAACGAACTTCCTTAATGCGGGCGATCATTGCCTCGGCGGCTTTCTGATCGGGGCAGCGGACTGGGGTGGCGTCGACTTGGGCGGTTGTGACGGTCGCCGGATCGACGTCCGACTCTAGATCATGGATGGAGCGGACGTAGGCGACCACTTCGTAGGAGGGATGGAGTGTGCGGATTACCTTGCGAGCGACGACTCCGGCAGCCACACGACCAATGGTCTCGCGGGCGGAGGAGCGCCCGCCACCTTCCCAGTTCCGAATGCCGTACTTGGTCTGGTAGGTGAAATCGGCATGCGAGGGACGGAACATGGTCTCCATCTCGGTGTAAGCCGAAGGGCGTGCATCCTTGTTATCGACGGCCACCAGAATGGGGGTGCCAAGCGTCTGTCCCTGAAAAACCCCGGAAAGGATGCGGCATGTGTCCTCCTCCTGGCGCGGGGTGACGATGTCGCTTTGTCCCGGGCGGCGGCGGTCGAGCTCGACTTGGATCTCTTCAGCCGTGATCGGAAGCCTGGAGGGACAGCCGTCGATGACGCAGCCGACCCCTCCGCCATGGGATTCACCCCAGGTGGAGACGCGAAAGAGAGTTCCAAAGATGCTGGCCATAAGAGTCGTTAGTATGCGTGCCACGGCAGGTCAACTCACGCAAAATCTCCTCACTCACGGTCTCGACCCCATGGAGCGAGGGAGGGGGTGCTTGACGCGGCCTCCCCGAGCTTTTATTCCATGAGATGCAGCTTAAGATTGCAAACGCGCCGGGGAGGCATCCCATATTTCCTGAATAAGATGCTACTGGGCACGGGACTGCCGTCGCATTGCTTCATTTCACCCAAGACTTCCTAACGCTCAGCCATTTCCCAAATCATGTTCAACAACCTTCTCGGATTCCTCTCCAGTGATATTGGAATCGATCTCGGAACCGCCAACACCCTTGTCTATGTCAAGGACAAGGGCATCGTTCTCCGTGAACCTTCCATCGTCGCCGTCAAGGCCGGCACCACCCAGGTGCTTGCCGTCGGTGATGAGGCCAAGCGGATGCTTGGACGCACACCCGGTAATATCACCGCGATCCGTCCCCTCAAGGATGGTGTCATCGCCGACTTTGAGATCACTGAGGCGATGCTTCGGCACTTCATCAACAAGGCCCATGGGAATCGCCGCTTTGTTCGCCCACGCGTCGTGATCGCTGTTCCAAGTGGAATCACCGAGGTGGAGAAGCGCGCGGTGAAGGATTCCGCCATGCATGCCGGTGCTCGTGAGGTTTACCTGATCGAGGAGCCGATGGCCGCTGCGATCGGTGTCGGGCTTCCTGTCACCGATCCCGCTGCCAACATGATCATCGACATCGGCGGCGGCACCACCGAGGTGGCTATTATTTCGCTGGCGGGAATTGTTATCAGCAAGAGCGAGCGTGTTGCGGGTGATGAGTTGGATAATTCCGTCACCCAATATCTCAAGCGTGCCTACAACCTGCTGATCGGTGAGCGCACGGCGGAGGAGATCAAGCTCCGTCTTGGCAGTGCCTACGTTCTCGAGAAGGAACTCACCATGGAGGTCAAGGGACGCGATCAGGTCGCCGGACTTCCCAAGACCATCACCATTACGTCACAGGAAATCCGTGAGGCCCTCATGGAGCCTGTTTCGCGTATTGTGGATGCAGTCCGCATCACGCTTGAGCGTTGCCCTCCCGAGCTTTCCGCAGATCTCGTCGACCGCGGAGTTGTTCTGGCAGGCGGCGGAGCCCTTCTGCGCGGCCTCGACAGGCTGATCGCCGAGGAGACAGGTCTTCCGGTCCATGTGGCCGAGGATCCGCTCAGCGCCGTTGCCGAAGGAACCGGCAAAGCCCTCCAGGAAATCGAATTCCTCCGGGCCGTTGCCGCGACCGATCGTCCCAGGGCCTAAAGTTATTTCGGGCTGGCGGAGTCATCCGCGCCCGGATTTCACGAACTCCCTTTCTGGGGCCACGATCCGTAAAACAGCACTAGGAACACCATCCGGATGAAAAAAATCCAGATTGCCACCCTTGTCGTTTTCGCCGTGCTTGCGATCGCGTTCTGTTTGCTGGAGTCCGGCACGCTGTCATGGCTCCAGTCGGGACTTCTAGGGGTTATGTCGCCGATCAGTCGTTCCGGAAGCGCGGTCAAAAGCAGTATCGGCACCCTCGGTAAGGATCTTATGACGCTGGATCAACTCCAGGCGGAGTATGAGCGGGTGCTCTCCGAGAACCGAAAGCTCCGTGCGGAGAACAATGGACTGCGCGATCTTCAGCAGGATAACGATCATCTCCGACAGGTGTTGGGTTACCGGGAGCGCTCCTCGTTCCGTCTGGTTCCCGCCTTGGTTTTGGGACATGACGCCGGCGTCTGGTGGAGCACGATCAAGATCAACCGGGGGTCTGCCGATGGCATCACTCCCGACATGCCGGTGATCACCGACAAAGGGCTTGTCGGCAAGATCACGGCCGTATCCAGCAACCTCTCCGAGGTGCTTCTGGTCACGGATGAAAACTGCAAGGTAGCAGCCAAGGTGGAGGGAACCAAGGAGCAGGGAATCAGCGCCGGGTCACGTGACCCGGTGGGTGAGTTGAGGCTAACGTTTTTGAGCAAACTGGCTGATCTTCAGCCCGGGCAGAAAGTTTACACAGCGGGTGTGAGCGGAGGGATCTTCCCCTCCGGTATCGCTCTCGGCACGGTGAAAAGTTTTCACGCCCGCGAACTTGATGGCGAAGCCATCCTCGAGCCCTCCGCCGATCTCGGCGCGCTCGAGGAGGTCTTCATTGTCACCGGGGCGAAATGAGGCAAGGCATCCTTTTCATCATTCTCTTGCTTCTGCTGCCGATATCTGTGGCCGTTCAGGATCTCTTGCCTGCCATTCCCCCTTTCCAGGGAAGGGTCCAGCTTCTGCCTGTGGTTTTTTGTTTCGGGGTGATGGCCCTGCCACTGGTGCCATCGCTCTATTTTGCTCTGGCGACGGCCTTGGTCCAGGGACTTGTGCTGCTGCAGATCCAGTCGGGACAGGTGGAACTCGGGCTCACGGTGCCGGTTGTGTTTTTTCTGACCTGGGCGATTCTTCTCCAGATGGCAAGTGAGGCAACCCATGGGATGCGATGGGAAGTTCACGCCCTCGGCAGCGCCGCCGTGACACTGACTCTTCTGGGCATCGAGTTCCTGGTGCTTTGTGTGAAGAGGGGAGGGCTGCCGCTGGAGATGACGGTTCTCCTGCGAGTCGTGATTCCTTCGGTGGCAGCATTACTGATTGCTCCTCTTCTTTACTTTGCTCTTCGCAAACTCGTGCCGGTGTTCCTTGAGGAGAACCCTCTCCCCAAGAAACCCAATTTCAGCAGGTAAGGCCATGAAATCGCTCGACGACTCCCTACGCAAAATCCTCATCCTTGGGGGGATTCTTGCCTTGGCGCTGATCCTGCTCCTGGCGCGGATGTGGTACGTCCAGATTTTCAAGTGCGCCGACTACAAGGCCCGTACCAAGGGGCACTCACAGCTCACGGTTCGACTCCCGGCCGTGCGTGGCGAAATCTGTGACCGCAAGGGTGTGCCGTTGGTTGAGAATCGGGCCAGCATGGAGGTGGAGTTTTATCTGCCAGATATCGTCCGCGCCTGGAAAGAGGAGCATGACGAGGTGCCTGTCCGCAAATACTGGGGACTCGACCATGGCATGAGGGCTCTCAAATCGGAGCCCGACATCGTGAAGATCGTCAACGAGTCGATCGTCCCTCAGCTTGAGAAACTGGGGCTCGCCGGAGACTACAACAGCCGCAAGCTGCAGGTGCATTTCCGTGACAATGCCGAGGTACCCTATGTTTACCGGCAGGACCTGGATTTTGAGACCATGGCCCGTTTCAGCGAGAATAGCCTCAACCTTCCGGGTGTCACCGTGTCGCTCAAGCCCGTCCGGCATTATGTCTACGGAGCTCTCGCGGCACATCTCTTCGGCTATGTCGGTGTTCCGAAGGAGATTGATAAGGAGGAGGCCGCTCAGTTCAATTTTTACCAGCCTGATGTGGAGGGAAAGGCGCAGATCGAAAAAGCCTACGACGATGTCCTCCGTGGCACGGCCGGGACCAAGTTTCTTCAGCGTAATGCTCATGGGGTCATCGACGGGGAGACCAAGAGGATCGAGCCAAAGCAGGGTGCCAAGGTCTGCCTGACCATTGATGCACGCATTCAGACCATCGTGGAGAAGGCGCTCCGTGTCGTTGGTCGCGGTGCGGCGATCGTGCTCGATCCGAATTCCGGAGAAATCCTTGCCATGGCTTCGGTCCCCTCCTTCGACCCGAATCAGTTCGTTCCCTCGATCTCCAAGACTGACTGGGAAAAACTAGCCAAGGACCAAACCGATCCACTCATGAACCGGGCGGTGAATGCCTACGCGCCCGGTTCAACCTTTAAGCTCTGCACAGCCTTGGCGGGTATTCGCGCTGGTGTGGGTGACAGGCAGTTCGACTGCACGGGTGGCGTCCAATACGGCAACAAGTACATGAAGTGCTGGGTGCTCACCGCGAAGCCGCCCCTTCCTCCTCATGGCCACCAGGACTTGAGCACGGCGATCAAGAATTCCTGCGACCCGTTTTTCTACCAGTACGGCAATGCCGCAGGCATCGATCAGATCGATGCGGTGGGCGGCATGCTAGGCTTGGGTCAGAAGACGGATCTGCCGCTCAATAGCGTGGCCTCGGGTGTGATGCCTGGCACGGCATGGCTGGCACAGAACTATCCGCGTGAGCGTTGGAGCCCCGGTTACACGGCCAACACAGCAATCGGTCAGGGCTTCGTTCTTGCGACCCCTCTGCAGGTGGCAAACATGGCGGCAACGGTGGCCAACGGCGGCATCGTTTATCAGCCACATCTCGTTGAGAAGGTCGTGGGGCAAGACGGCTCGCTGATCAAGGAGGAGCCGGTTAAGATTCGCACCGACTTCCTCAAGGAATCAGGGATTACAGCCGATCAGTTCGAGAAGGTGCGAAAGGGAATGTGGAGGGTTGTTAACGATGCCGATGGCACCGCTCGCAAGGCGCGGGTGAAGGATGTCCAGGTCGCCGGAAAGACGGGCACGGCCCAGTTCTGGCGCAACGGCATCAAGGACTACCACACCTGGTTTGTTTGCTTCGCCCCGTACGATAAGCCTCGGTATGTCGTCTGTGTGTTCGTCCAGGGTGGCAAATCAGGCGGTTCTGTCCCTGCCCCGATCGCCGCAAAGATCCTAGAACAGATCTTTGCCATGGAGAAAGGACAGGAGGTCAAGCCGGAGGCCGTCACCCCAGCAATCGGGAACTTCCAGCCGATCGCCGGAATCGACTTTGCGAAAGATCTCCCTGCTCAGTATGGAGGCGATACCGCTCCAGCCCCGGAGCCGGCGGCCGATGATTCCCCCGAGTCCGACAACGGATCCACCGGAGGCACCCCCGCAGCCAAGCCCGACATCCGGGAAGACGCGGACAGCCATGTGAAAAACCGTAAACCACAGGCCCAGGGCGGCCTTCAGAAATTCTTCAACTTTCTCGGCGGGGGCCGCTCCGCTGTTCCCAAACAATCCAATTAAGCTTATAGGCTGAAGACTTTGAGACTATCAGCATCAGCTCCAACCATTTTCCCAATCACCGAGTTAAACCCACTGAAAAGCTATTAGACTGAAGACTGTTAGACTTTTAGGTAAAAACAAAATCCCCCCAGCTCAATTTTCACATCACACCGAATCAAAATCAGTTTTTCACAATCAACCAATCAACCTCAGACCTAATAGTCTTCAGCCTAAACCCCTAAAAACCCAATTCTATGAGCATCATCGACACCGTCAAACGCCTCCTCGGCGTCAAGAAATCAGGCCCCCGTATCGAGCTGGTCGTCAGCTGCGAGAAACTCGAAAAACGCGTAGCCCTCCTGGAGGACGGCAAGTTGGAGGAATACTCCATCGAGCGCGACAGCGAGCGCAATATTGTCGGCGGCATCTTCAAGGGCAAGGTCCGCAACATCGAGCACGGCCTCAAGGCCATGTTCGTCGATATCGGCTTCGAGAAGAATGCCTTTCTCCACTTCTGGGACGCCATCCCGGCCGCTCTTGATAGCGGCATCGAGGCCGTTCAGCGTGCCGGTGGAGGCAATAACCCGAAAAAGAAACAGCAGATCACCGCCAAGGACATTCCCAACGTTTATCCCGTCGGAAGCGAGATTATGGTTCAGGTGACCAAGGGGCCTATCGGCACCAAGGGGCCTCGGATCACGACCAACATCTCCATGGCCGGCCGTTACATGGTCCTCATGCCCTTCAATGACCAGTGTGGTATCTCCCGCAAGATCGAGGATCCCAAGGAACGCGCGCGTCTCCGCAAGATCCTGACCGAGCTGACTCTCCCCGAGGGAATGGGCATTATCATTCGCACGGCGGGCGAGGGACAGAAGGCCCGCTTCTTTGTCCGAGATCTCGGCTTCCTGCTCGATCAGTGGCGCGAAGTGGAGAAGGGAATGGCCGAGAAGCCCGCAGCCAGCACACTGATTCTTGAACCCGACCTCGTTGACCGCACGGTTCGCGATCTCCTTACCGAGAGCGTGGATGCCGTTCATGTCGATGACATCAAGGCGGCCGAGCGCATGCAGGAGCTGGTTGGTCAGATCTCCAAGCGCGCCAAGAAGTCGATCCATTTCTACAGCGGGCAGAAGCCGATCTTTGACAACTTCGCCGTCCAGACACAGATCGACAATGCCTTCCTGCGTCAGGTCTGGCTACCATGTGGCGGCTACCTCGTCATCGACGAGACCGAAGCCATGATCGCGGTTGACGTGAACACAGGCCGCAACAAGGGGAGCAAGGACATGGACAAGACCATCTTCCAGACCAACATGGAGGCGGCCGATGAGGTTGCCCGCCAACTCCGCCTGCGCAACATAGGTGGCCTCATCGTCGTTGACTTCATCGACATGAAGAACCGCAAGGATCAGCAGGCTGTCTACCAGCGCATGCGCGATCGACTGCGCCGTGACAAGGCCCGCACCCATGTCCTGCCCATTTCTGCACTCGGCCTCATGGAGATGACCCGTCAGCGTGCGCAGGAGAGTCTCTCCAGCTCCCTCTACACGAACTGCTCCTACTGCCACGGCAAGGGAGTCGTGAAGAGCCAGATGACCATGAGCGTCGAACTCCAGCGCGCGCTCCACACCCTCATGAAGCGCCATCAGCAGGAGATCCATGAATTCAAGATCACCGTCCACCCAGAGCTCTTGAATCGTCTCCGCACCGAAGACGAGGAACTCCTGATCGACATCGAGCGCAAGTACGCCGGTCGCCTGACCTTCAAGTCGGACCCAACGCTGCATGTGGAGAAGTTTACTGTCGCGAATGCGATGACGAATGAGGAGCTAAAGGTTTGATGGTGCCTATGGCTCCATCAAACAGGCATAGAGGATCTAGGCTTATAGCCTACTAGTTCAGAAACAGAATCGAATGAAGCCCCCGCCTCCTGACAGGAGCGCGGGGTTTTATTTGGCAGTGTTCGGTGAGGGAAGGCCGCCTACGCTACTGCCGGCAAGGACGCCGTGCTGGAGGAACCAGCCTTGGGGAACTTCGATCGCGTAGACGATTGCGCTGGAGGCGCTGGGGATGGGAGTTTGATCAAAGGGCTTCATGTCGTGCAGTTCGTAAATCAATCCTGAACGACCCACGTAGGCAATGGAGAGGGGAATCGGGGTATCCTTCATCCAGAAGGTGACGGGACGAGGTTGAGGAAAGACAAAGACCATTGCTTCGTCGTTTCCGAGATTGGTTCGCGACATCAGGCCTAGCTCGCGCGAGGCATCATCTGCCGCGATCTGTGCATTCAAGGAGTTGGTTCCGAGCGTGAGGGTTGCCTTCGGGAGATCGAGTTGGGGCTTCGGGGCGGCATGGAGTTTCAGGGCCGTTAGGAGCAAAAGAACAAGGAGCGATGCTGGTTTCATGCGGTGTTCAACTTAATGCTGAAGCGCAAGGACAGAAAGGCAGATCGATCGCAGGGCGAGCGGCGAGCGAGATTTTTCGAACCAAATTTCTTGCCTTCGGCCACTGACTTTCTACTCTATTTGGGCCTGCGAATTCCTCCATCCGGGCGTTTCTCAAACACCCGAATGTCGAATTTCTTTCCCAAATGGGCCAATTGGCTCCCGCTCCAGCTGCTAGTCTGCGGCTTGGTGATCGGTGGGCCCATCACGCTGGGAATCTGGTATTATTTCACGCCGAAGTACACACGTGTCGGCTATCAGCCCGACCAGCCCGTTCCCTTCTCCCACGCCCTGCACGTGAAGCAGCTTGGGATGGACTGTCGCTACTGCCATAGCTTCGTCGAGGTGGCGGGTCACTCGAACCTTCCGGCCACCCAGACCTGCATCAACTGCCACGGCCAGGGCAAGATTCTGCCGAACAGTCCGCGCCTTGCCGCCGTCCGCGACAGTTGGGAAAGCGGTCAGCCGATTCCGTGGGTGCAGATCCACCGCCTCCCTGATTACGCTTATTTCAACCATGCCGTCCATGTGAACCGCGGGGTCAGCTGCTACAGTTGCCATGGTGCGGTAAACGAGATGAGCGTTGTCTACGAGGCCGAGTCACTCAGCATGAAGTGGTGCCTGGATTGTCATCGTGCTCCCGAGAATTTCCTTCGCCCTCCCTCGGAGATCTTTAACATGAACTGGCACCCTGTTTCGCCAGAGGCGCAGCGTGAGCTGGGAACCAAGTTCAAGGAGGAGTGGAAGGTCAATCCACCCGTCAACTGCGGAGGCTGCCACCGATGAAAAAGATTTTCCAACACCCCGCACGTGATCTGAAGCCGACGCTCTGGAGAAGCCAGGATGAGCGTGAGAATACCGCAGCCTTTGCCGAGGATTTGTCCCGTGAGTTCACTCCTGGAACCACAGGAACTGATGGCGGCGATAATAATCTCTCTCGTCGTGACTTCGTCCGACTGATGGGGGCAGCGACCGCTCTGACTGGTGTCGGACTCACTGGGTGCCGTCGGCCCGAGGCTCATCTCGTTCCCTTTGCGAAGAGTGCCGAGTGGACCATCCCCGGCAAGTTCCTCTACTACGCTAGTTCCATGCCGACTCCGGCATGGGCCATCCCACTGACGGTTACGACCTCGGATGGGCGCCCCACGAAGATCGAAGGCAACCCTCTGCATCCCGCGAGCAACGGTTCAACGGATGTCTTCGCCCAAGCTTCGATTCTTGGACTTTACGATCCGAATCGCTCCAAGGAGATCACCCGTGACTCCACCAAGGTCTCCCGTGCCGACTTGGACGCGTTGATCGCCAAAATTCGTGCGACTGCCTCAACGAATGGTGGTGACGGACTTGCCATCGTGGTGGGCAAGGAGAACTCGCCAACCGTTGATAGGCTTCGTGCTGTGCTCGCTTCTCAATTCCCGAAATTGCTTTGGGTGCAGGATGAGGCGATTAAGACCAATGATGGTGCCTTTGATACGCTTCTGGGTGCAGGCATTCGCCCCGTTTATGATTTCGAGAAGGCCGATGTGATCCTTTCACTGGGAAGTGATTTCCTGAATCCTTCGGAGAGTGGACTCGGATTTGCGAAAGGTTTTGCCAAACGTCGCGATCCTAAAAACTCAGCTGGCACGATGAATCGCCTCTATGTGGTGGAGAATCACTTCTCGCTCACCGGCGGCATGTCTGACCACCGCCTTCGCGTACGCGCCAGTGAAATTGGTGATTTCACGGCTGCACTTGCCAAGGTCATTGCCTCGAAGTCGGGTGATGCGTCCCTTTCCTCGCTGGCTGCGGCCTATCCCTCCTCAGGAGTTTCTTTTGACCCTGCTTGGGTAAGCGGCGTGGCTGATGACCTGATCTCAGCCAAGGGCAAGGGAGTAGTCATTGCGGGAGCAGGGCAATCTGCCGCAGTTCAGGCTCTGGCCCTTGCCATTAACAACACGCTCGGCAACCTTGGATCAACCATCAATGCGGTCCAGACCACGGCCAAGCCTACGGCCACATTGGTCGACCTCTCCAAGGCCATGGGTGCTGGTTCGGTCAAGACTCTCTTGATTCTTGAGGGTAATCCGGTTCTCACGGCTCCCGCAGAGCTTAATTTCGCGAACCTTCTGGCCGGAGTTCCTGAGACGCTTCATCTTTCGCAGTTCGCTGATGAGACCAGCAAGGTGACCCACTGGCAGGTACCTGCCGCTCATTATCTGGAGCGCTGGGGTGATGCCCGCTCGATTGACGGAACTGTCTCTCCTGTCCAACCGATGATCCTCCCACTCTGGAGTGGAGTTTCTTCGCTTGAGATCCTTGCCGCCCTTGCGGGTGAAAAAGTCGACGGCCCTTCCGTGGTTCGCGCCACCTTCACGGCAGTCGGTAAAGATTCTACCGATGCCGCTTGGAATGAGTTTCTCAGAAACGGATTTGCGGACGGAACGGCATGGCCCATCATCAAGCCTTCGCTCAACGCATCAGCCGCTGCCGCTGCAATTCAGTCTGCGTCGAAGGCGGACCCCAAAGATTTCGAAGTCGTCTTCCTTCGCAGCTCCAGCGTCGATGATGGCCGCTATGCCAACAACTCCTGGCTTCAGGAGACTCCTGACTATGTAACCAAGCTGGTCTGGGATAATGCCGCGCTGGTCAGTCCCGCCGACGCCCGCATGCTCGGCATCAAGGATGGTGATTGGCTGAAGATCACCGCCGGTGACCGCTCGATCGAGGCCGCTGCGATCGTGGCACCCGGTCATGTCGACAAGTCAGTCAGTATTGCGCTGGGTTACGGCCGCAAGGGTGTTTCCCATGTGATGGATAAGGTAGGGTTTGACGCCTATCCGCTCCGAGACGCCTCAAATCTTTGCTTCCGCTCGGGTGTCAAGGTGCAGTCACTTCCCAAGGAGTCCTATGTCTTTGCCCGGACTCAGGAGCATCAGAACATGGAGGGTCGCAACATTGCCCGTGAGGGAACGCTTGCTACCTTCCAGAAGCAGCCTGAATTCGCCTCTGAAATGGATGGCGAACTGCCGAAGCCGATCTCCATCTACCCGAATCCTCCTCTCACTTCCGATCTTCAGTGGGGGCTCTCGATCGACCTTAACTCCTGCATCGGTTGCAATTCCTGCATTGTTGCCTGCCAAGCTGAGAACAACATCCCGGTCGTCGGCAAGGATCAGGTCCGACGTGGTCGTGACATGGCTTGGATCCGCATTGATCGCTGGTTCGCTAGTGCGGATCATAAGGAGGAGAGCCTCGAGATGATCCCGATGGCGGTCATGTGCCAGCAGTGCGAGAGCGCTCCCTGTGAGGCCGTTTGCCCCGCGAACGCGACCGTTCACAGTGAGGAGGGGCTCAACCTCATGGCGTATAACCGCTGCATCGGCACCCGCTACTGCGCTAACAACTGCCCTTGGAAGGTTCGTCGCTTCAACTGGTTCGACTACAACGAGCGTCCTCTGGATGAGCTCTACTATGGCCCGCTTGCTCCGAAGGGCATGGCGGACAGCCTGAAGATGTCGAAGAACCCGAACGTGACCGTCCGCATGCGTGGAGTCATGGAGAAGTGCACCTTCTGCATCCAGCGTATCGAGGAGGCGAAGATCGCCCGATCGGTCAAGGCGGGCGCTAGCGATGTCACAAAGGCTCCTCTTCCTGCCTTTAAGACAGCTTGTCAGCAGGCCTGTCCCTCCGAGTCGATTGTCTTTGGAAATATCAACGATCCGAAGAGCGCTGTGTCACAGGCCAAGGCGGACCCGCGCACCTATTCATCCCTCGCCTATCTCAACACGCGTCCTCGCGTAACGTACATGGCGAGGATCCGCAATCCTAACCCTGCGATGCCGGGTGCCGACCTCGTCGGTGCCGCCAATCGTGGCGCCGAACAGGTAGAACATTCCTAAGAGCGAAGTATGTCCACCACTTCGAATATCACGACCACTCAGGAGACGTCCGAGTTAAACTCGCCGGACCTTCATCTCTTGGAGCGTCCTCCGCAGGTTCTCAACAATCGCAACCCGCTCTGGGTGACCGATGCGGTCTGTTCGATCGTCGAGGGAAAGACTCCGCTCTGGTGGTATGCGGCAATCGCCTTCACCGGAACCTTCGCCGCGATCGGTGGAGCCTGCATCCTCTACATGATCTGCACCGGCGTCGGTGTCTGGGGCTCCAATAGCCCCTGCTTCTGGGCCTGGGATATCACCAACTTCATCTTCTGGGTTTCCATGGCGCATGCCGGCTCCCTGATCTCGGCACTGCTCTTCCTAACCCGCCAGAAATGGAGTCTCTCGATCTCACGCGCAGCCGAGGCAATGACTGTCTTTGCGATCGTCTGCGCAGGTGTCTATCCCGCGATCCATATCGGCCGCGTCTGGTTTGTTTGGTTCCTTTTCCCTGTGCCAAACAGTTATGGCATGTGGCCCAACTTCTCAAGTCCGCTCCTTTGGGATGTCTTTGCGGTGACCAGCTACCTGACGGTTTCGTCGCTCTTCTGGTTCGCCGGCATGATTCCTGATCTGGCTGTATTGCGCGATCGGGCAACAACAAAGGTTCGCAAGTTTGCCTATGGGATCGTCTCCTTGGGATGGCTCGGCACGGCACGCCAGTGGCGCCATTACGAAATGATGTATGTCTTGCTTGCGGGACTCACCTCGGTGCTCGTTGTCACGGTGACGACCATTGTGGCGAGCGACTGCGCCACGTCGGTGGTTCCCGGATGGCACGCCACGATCTTCCCCTTCTACTTCATGGTCGGCGCGGTCTACAGCGGTAGTGCGGCGGTTCTGACCCTCCTCCTTCCCCTTCGGTTGATCTATCCCCAGCTGCGCGATCTGATCACACCTTCCCAGCTCGATAAGGTCTGCAAGCTCCTCCTGCTGATGGGATCCTGCGTTGGCTATGTCTACGTCTTCGAGCTCTTCAATGCCTGGTATAGTGCGAATCCCTTCGAGCGCGGTGCCTTCTGGGAGCGCTTCACCGGTAGCAGTGCCTGGTATGCCATCACCTGCCTCTCGATTAATCTGACAGTGCCTCAACTCTTTTGGTTCAAAGCCGTCCGCCGTTGCCTCCCGCTTGTCTTTGTTCTCGCAATCCTTTGCAACGTCGGCATGTGGTTTGAGCGTTTCATGATCGTCACCTCAACGCTGACCCATGATTTCCTTCCCTCCTCGTGGAAAGATTTTCATCCGACGATCGTCGACATCCTGACTGCTACCGGGACACTGGGCATCTTCTTCACCCTTTTCCTGCTCTTCATCCGCTTCGTGCCGATCATGAGCATGAACGAGCTCAAGGCGACCCTGCCGGGTGCACAGCCCCATGGTGACGCCATCAACTCCAATCATCTTGCAGAGGAGGCCCACTAACATGAGCCACCACCTTCCCAAGACCCAAGGGTCCTCAGGTTTCCAAGGGCATCACCTTCCCGTGGCAGGCTCCAAAGAGGAACCGCTCTACGCCATCGGAGCGCGTTTTGAGACGCCTGAAGCCCTTGTTCAAGTCGTCGATCATCTTCGTGATCAAGGAGTCTCCCTCTACGAGTGCTTCACTCCTTATCCGGTGCATGGCCTTGCAGAGTCGATGAGACTTCCAAAATCGGTTCTGAGTCTTCTGGTGCTTGGAGGCGGAATCTCTGCGGTCCTGATCGCCCTCTCCATGGAATTGATTCCGAGTTGCCTCATCTACCCGCTGGTTGTTGATGGCAAACCGCTCAATCTCTCCGCACTCCCTCAATATATTCCGATCATTGTTGCGCTCACCATTATGATCGGGGCGGTCACTGCCGTTGTCGGGATGATCTTACTCGGAGGAATGCCTCGCTGGAACAACCCAATGTTCGCCTGGGACCTCTTCGCGAAAGATGCCTCCCGAGGATTTTTCCTGGCCGTGGAAGCACGCGACCGGAAATTCTCCACTTCCGCCTTGACCGAGTTGCTGCATGAACTTGGTGCAGGCGACATCACTGCAATTCACGAGGAGGCCTCCGAGGGGAAATAATCGCCATGGTACGCTACTTTCTTTTCCTTCTTGCTCTGATCACCATCTTGGTGGTTTCCATCGCCGGGCTTCGCGACTATTCCTTCCTGCCGCATAAGACTAAGCGTCCGCCGATCGAGATCTTCCCCGACATGGTTCGTCAGGATAAAGTCAAAGCACAGGCCCCCAGTGATTTTTATGCCGATGGACGTGGTGCCCGCGCCCATGTTGCCGGAACTGTCCCTGTGGGCTACGCCGCACCACAAGCCTGCTCAGAGTCTTCCTCAGGATCGGCTACCATGGGTAGTCCGTACGATGTGGTCGTTTTCTCCGGCAAGGAGGATTACGCCAACACGGGCAAGACCGGGACCAACTGGGGGAATGGCCTTCCCTTCAACGCCACGATGGCGACGCTTGAGCGTGGACATGAGCGCTATCAGATCCAGTGCGCCGTCTGCCACGGGGCCACGGGAGCCGGCAATGGTATCGCCTCGAAGTATGGTTTGGTAGGCGTTGCCAACCTTCAGCAGCAGCGCATCCGAGACATGAGTGACGGAGAGATCTACAATACGATCGTCAACGGCAAAAATACGATGATGGGCTATGGCTCCGTCATTCAAGTGCCCGACCGTTGGGCTATTGTCGCCTACATCCGAGCCTTGCAGCGTTCACAGAATGCGACAATCAACGATGTGCCTGCAGTCGAGCGTGCCGCATTGATCGGAACCAACGCGCCCGCGACGACAATCGCCCCCGCCAAGCCATGAGCGCCGAACACACACCACTCCCGTCTTCCGAAACGTTCGACTACAAGCATGTCGGCGGTCGTTTTGTTGGTCTCTGCGTGACGGCCCTTGTCACGCTGCTTATCTCGCTTCTTCTTGGCCTGAAGAATCCACACCAATTCGCCTTCTCTTGGTTCTTCGCAGGCTTCTTCTTCTTCACGATACTCATCGGATCGCTTTTCTGGGTTGTGGTGCACCATGCGGTCGACGCCGCATGGAGTGTTGGAATTCGCCGCCAACTCGAGAACATCTCCTGCCTTCTTCCGCTTCTAACACTGCTTCTAATCCCTCTTCTCTATGTGGCGTCGGATCTCTGGACCTGGATGAAGCTCTCCCCTGTGACCGATCACGAACTGGCCGAAAAGTCCGCCTACCTGAACGTGAACTTCTTTTGGCTTCGTACCGTCTTCTATTTCCTCCTGTTCGGGATCGGAGCATTCCTTCTACGGCGCAATTCTTTGGCACAGGACAAGGATGGAGCTGCGATTCACACGATCCGTAACCGTCGGGTGGCTTACTTCCTGGTGCCGGTCGGTGCTATTTCCCTCACGTTCTGCTCGATCGACTGGATCATGGGGCTGAACTGGAAATGGAACTCCACGATCTGGGGACTCTATATCTTTGCAGGGTCGGTTCTTGGTGCCCTCTGTGTGATCATTCTGCTTTCCAATGCACTTCGCAATGCCGGTTATCTGAAAGGAGTGTTGAATGGCCAGCATAACTTCGCATTCGGCAAGCTACTGCTTGCCTTCACCCTCTTCTGGTCCTGGATTGCCTTTGTGCAGTACATGCTTATTTGGTACGCAAACATCCCTGAAGAGAGCGTCTACTACGTCATCCGCTCCTCCTCGTCGTGGAAGGTACTCGGGATCATCCTCGTGGTTGGCCACTTCCTGGTGCCATTTGTGCTGCTTCTCTTCCGTGGACCCAAGGCAAGTGCAGGATTCCTCGGCTTGGTTGCTGGCTGGATTTTGGCAATGCATCTGCTCGATGTTTACACCATGGTTCTGCCAGTGCTTCATCCCGAGGGATTTCATCCCGCCGTCATGGATGTCGTCGCCTTGCTCGCGATCGGATGCACCCTGAGCGCGTTCTTCTTGAAGCAACTTGGTGATTCACCTCTCTGGCCTTCCCGCGATCCGCGCCTGGCGGAGGCCGCCAACTACATCGACTGATGAGCAACGATCACCTCTCCCATTCTGAAACGCCGCGCTCATCGACCGGCATCATGCTCTTGATCGGAGTTCTGATCCTGCTGCTCGCTGCAGTGATCGGAGGCCTCTGGCTGAATCGTTCCTCCTCCGCCACTGAAACCGAGGATGCTGATCGTGCCGCAGTCCGGACCAAGAACCTAGCTGAACTTCAGGCCTCAGACTCGAATGCCCTCACAACCTATGGGTGGAATGATCAGGCAAAGGGCATTGTCCACATCCCTGTCACCAAAGCCATGGAGCTGGTTCTTCCGACCCTCCAAGCCTCTGCAAGCAAAGCTCCCAAGGAGGCCCAGCACTAGTCATGAGCGATCACACACTCCCTCATCACCATCCCGAGTCGGGTTATCTGCCTGTAGAAAGCAAGTCTATCGACGCGTCGGTCAGGCTGCCGGTAATCATTCTGTTTGGCAATGCCATCCACTGGCTTGTGGTCGCAGCACTTCTCTCAGTTATTGTTTCCATCAAATTGATCGCGCCGGGGTTCCTTGGAGGCATCAGCTTCCTGAACTACGGTCGTCTCGCCCCGATGGCCCGTGATCTCATGCTCTACGGATGGGCGTCTCAGGCCGCTCTTGGCGCAGGTATTTGGCTTATGGCCCGCCTCTGCGGACGCCCTCTTGGAGGGAAAAATGCCGAGGGATTCGGAGGGATGTTGCTTAGAACGCTGATTATCAGTGCCACGGTGCTTTGGAATTTGGCTGTGCTGCTCGGGACGCTGGCAATCTTTGCGGGATACAGTACTGGTGTCGAATGGCTCGAGTATCCCAACTGGGCCTCCGCCATGCTCCTGCTCTCCTTCCTTCTGATTGGAATCTGGGCAGTGCTTCTCTTTGACCGCCGTAGCACCGGACGAGCCGAGGTGGCCCAGTGGTATCTGGTTGCGGCTTTCTGCTGGTTCCCATGGGTTTATGGTACGGCCAATCTTCTTCTCGTGTGGAAGCCTATCCAAGCATCCGCCCAAGGTCCGATTCAGTCATGGTATTGCGGAAGCCTGCTTGCTCTCTGGCTCTTGCCAGTGGCGCTAGCCTCAGCCTACGCGCTTCTTCCCCGACTTTTGGGTTCCCATTTGAATCGCCGTAACTTGGCTACTCTGGGCTTCTGGATGCTCCTTATGCTTGGTGGATGGAACGGAATGGACCGACTGATCGGCGGACCTGTCCCTGCGTGGATGACCTCCGCAGGTGTTGTCGCGGGAGTTCTTTTCCTTATCCCGATCTTCATGATTTCAATCAACCTCCTCGGAATGCATCGCAAGGAAGCACTTGTTGCCGACAGCATTCCGAGTCGTTTTCTTCTCATGGGCCTGTATGCGTTGATTGTCGTGGGAGTGATCGGAGCAATTGCCTCCCTGCCCGATGTCAGCGGAGCCGTACGTTTCACAGCATTCACAGAGGCAAAAACACAGCTCTGGATTCTAGGAGCGATCTCGCTCCCACTTTTTGGTGCTCTCTACGAGTCTCTTCCCCATCTGCTAGGTCGCGACTGCTGGTCTCCTGTTCTCTCGGGAAGACATTATGTTTTGACATTGGTGGGTCTCGGCATGCTGGTCGTTCTGATGCTCCTTGGCGGTCTCTTCACGGGACTCGCTCTCGCCGACCCCACGGTCTCCTTCCTCAACATTACCTCGTACTCCTATCCGTTCCATGTGATGGAGTGTGTCGCGCAGTTGTTGCTCCTCGTGGCCGCCCTGCTTCTTGGTGCAAATATCACCATCGCCCTTGCGGGTGATTATCTCCTCAACAAGAAAACCGGGAAATAACATGCATCGTCTCCCCACATTGCTGAGCGGTATTTTCTTAGTCTTCCTGACTTCATGGCTCGGGCTTGTCGCTTATCCAGCTCTCCAGCTGGGGCGACTCACACCGGTAGCCGACACCGACAATGGAGGATCGCTTCCTCCGACCTACGGTGGCCAGGCAATCGCCGGACAGCGCATCTACGCAACGGAAGGTTGCATCTCTTGCCATAGCCAGCAGGTACGTCAGACGAGCATCACGACTTCCGATATTGATCGTGGGTGGGGTGTCCGTCCCTCCGTCGCCCGTGATTATCTGCGCGACAGCACGGCTTTCCTTGGATCCCGCCGTCTTGGTCAGGATCTCTCGAATGTGGGAGTGCGTCGTCCCGACGCCAAGTGGCACTTCATCCATCTCTACCATCCGGCCGCAGTTTGTGAGGGGTCCCTGATGCCTTGCTTCAGTGATCTGTTCTTAGTTCGCAAGATCCAGGGCCAGCGATCTGATGATGCGCTTAACCTCACCGGTGCCGATGCTCCTAAGGAGGGTTATGAAGTCATCCCGACGGCTGATGCCAAGAACCTCGTCGCTTATCTCCTTTCTCTGCGCCATGATTATCCCCTGCCGGAGGCTCCCGTGAAGAAAAACGGGGCAGCAAAATAAGAGGACCAGCCGTGAATCACGATCACCATAACAATCAGCACGAGAACGGATCCGAGGAGACGAACAGGCCGCTCTCCCCGTGGCTTGTCGGCACCTTCATGCTTGCGCTCTGCTGGGGTGGCTTTTATCTCGCCTTCAACAGCGGTGGCTTTCGTCAGGATGTCTATGAATCCAATGCCGTGAATTGGGCTGGTGGAGGTGTCGCCGCAGCGGCACCTGTGGATCCGAAGGTTGTCGGTAAGCGCCTCTACACCCAGAACTGTGTTGTTTGCCATCAGCCCACCGGAATGGGAGTCGCTGGACAGTTCCCGCCGCTGGTAGGGAGCGAATACGTCCTTGCCCAAGGGAACATGGGGGACAATCACCTTGTGATGCTTGTGCTTAACGGCCTTCAGGGACATTTCATGGTCAAGGGTGAGGCTTACAACAACGCGATGGTGCCTTGGAAGCAGCTTACCGATGAGCAAATCGCGGATATCCTGACCTATATTCGTTCCGATTGGGGAAATAACGCGCCAGCTATCACACCCGCATTTGTAGCCCAAATCAGGAAAGAAACCGCCAGTGCAAACGACTCTTACACGCAAGAGCAGTTGATGGCCATGCCGCCAATGAAATCTTCCGGAGCGCAAGGAGCCACTCCGGCCACGAAATAATCACCATCATGATTTCTCAGCTCTTCACAAAACGGACAGTTTCCCGATTGCTGACCGGCGGCATTTTTCTTGCCTCTGTCTTGATGGCAAGCGGAGCCTTCGCCGAGGAACGTTCCGGCAATGTCTACGGACTACCCCCCTGCGTGACGACCACGGGTCTTCAGGTCGACTCAATTATCAAGATGATCTTCTGGCTAACGGGAGTCGTCTTCTTGCTGACTCAGGGCACCTACATTTACTACCTGATCGTTTACCGCCGCCGTCCTGGGGTTCCTGCTCACTACAGCCATGGCAACAACACCCTGGAAATCATCTGGACCACGGCACCGACCATCGTTTTCCTGGCTCTCGCCATCTACAGCAACCGTGTGTGGGAGGAAATTCATCGTCCTGCGCCCGATAACGCCCTGACGATCGATGTCTCCAGCTATCAATTCGGATGGCAGATGCGTTATCCCGGCATCAGTGGCAAACTGGCTCCGATGGATGTACGCAAGATCACGCCGCAGAACCCATTCGGAACAGATCCTGAAAACCCGAAAACGGCCCAGGATGTCATCAGCACCGATCTGGTGATCCCCGTTGGTCGCCCTATCCATGTTCTTCTACACTCCCGAGATGTGATCCACTCATTCTATGTGCCGGAATTCCGTCTTTATCAGGACTGTGTCCCTGGTCGTACCATCGGTTGGGTCTGGTTCCAAGCAACACAGACCGGTGACTTCCAGTTAGCCTGCAACCAACTCTGCGGTACCGGCCATTATAACATGAAGGCTCCGATCAAGATTGTCTCCGAGGAGGAGTTTCAGAAGTGGTTGACACCTCGACAGCAGAAGAATGCCGGTGTCACACCGGCGCCTTCGTCTGTTCCTGTAGCGGCTCCGAGCCCTGCAAAAGCGGCCTCCTTGACTGGTCCAGGCACAGGAAATACTCTCTAATTCTATGAGCACCTCACTCACCCACGACAGCATCGCGACCGTGGAGACCCACGGCAGCAGCCATCATGATGACCACGGCCATGGTAAGCCCGGGATCATGCACTATCTTTGGAACACGGATCACAAGATGATCGCGTTGCAGTTCATGTGGTCGGCAGTCTTTTTCCTCCTGTTCGGTGGCGCGATGGCCCTGGCCATGCGTTGGCAGTTGGCATTCCCCGGACACCCTATTCCGGTCATCGGCCATCTCCTTCCCCATAGTGTTGTGAACGATGAGGGAGCCATTATTCCCAGCGGTTACAATGTGTTGGTCACCATGCACGGGACGATCTTGGTCTTTTTCGTGGCGATGCCTCTCCTCATCGGAGTTTTTGGGAATTTTCTGATTCCTCTCAAGATTGGTGCAGGCGATATGGCTTTCCCTGCTCTGAACGAGTTGAGTTACTGGCTCTTTGCACTCTCCGGTGTGCTCATGCTGAGTTCCTTCTGGGTTCCAGGTGGCGCCCCTGGCACTGGATGGACAGCGTATGCGCCCCTAAGCAGTGTCGCAGCGTACAATCAGACCCCCATGGGTCAGACGCTCTGGTGTGCGGCCCTCTTTGTGAATGGTCTTTCATCAATCACCGGTGCTGTCAACTACATCACCACCGTCATCACCATGCGCGCGCCCGGAATGACGATGTTCAGGATGCCCTTGCCGGTCTGGGCGATCTTCCTCACGGCGATCCTTCTTATCCTTGCGATTCCCGTTCTTTCCGCAGCTGCCGCTCTGATTATCTTTGACCTCAACTTTGGAACCATGTTCTACCGACCCTCCGGCTATGGGCAGCCTCTTCTCTGGCAGCATCTCTTCTGGTTCTTCGGACACCCTGAGGTATACATCCTGATCCTTCCCGCAATGGGGCTGACCTCAGAGATCCTTTCCGTTTTCTCTCGCAAGCCCGTCTTTGGTTACAAGGCGATGGTTTGGGCGATGATTTCGATCGGTTTCCTTGGATTCATCGTCTGGGGCCACCACATGTATGTCAGTGGTATGAACCTGACGCTGAGCGCCGCGTTCTCGGTCTCGACAATGGTTATCGCCGTACCGAGCGCCATTAAAACCTTTAACTGGATGGGAACCATCTGGCGCGGTTCGATCCACTACACAGTCCCCATGGCATTCGCTGTGGCCTTTGTTTCCATGTTCGTCATCGGTGGGCTGAGCGGCATTTTCATGGCTTCCACACCGGTCGATCTCTTCGTTCACCACACCTACTTCATCGTCGCCCACTTCCATTACGTTCTCTTCGGCGGCAGCATGTTTGCAATCTTCGCCGCCATCTATTTTTGGTTCCCCAAGATGTCGGGTAGAATGTTCAACAACACACTCGGCTGGATTCATTTCTGGATGACTTTTGTCTTCTTCAATCTGACTTTCTTCCCGATGCACAACCTCGGCCTTGGTGGCATGATGCGCCGCATTGCTGATCCGACCGTCTACGACTGCCTGAAACAACTCCAACCCCTCAATGTGGTTTGCACGATCGGGGCGATGGGTCTTGGTCTGGCAACACTTCCTTTTGTGTGGAATATCATCTGGAGCATGCGGAATGGTCCTAAGGCCCCTGCCAATCCCTGGAACTCCACCACGCTTGAGTGGACGGTTTCTCACCCGATTCCACATGGTAACTTTGCGGTCACTCCAACTGTCTACCATGGCCCCTACGAGTATAGCGTGCCTGGACTTGCAAAGGATTTCCTGCCTCAGAACGAAAAGGCTCCCGCTCACATCACGCTGGAAGCCCACTAGGGTTGACCTGTCGTCTTTGTGGGAACCGTGAACACAGCCAGGAGTCCTCTGCGAACCGCTCCTGCGTCCTCTGCAGGGGCTGTGGGTATCGTTCATCGGGTCGCCCTGATTGGATCAGTAGCAACATTTTGCCTGATTGTCGTGGGAGGTCTTGTGACTTCCAAAGGAGCCGGCATGTCGGTTCCCGACTGGCCGACCACCTACGGCTACAACATGTTTCTTTTTCCCTACTCGAAGTGGGTGGGTGGGATCTTTTGGGAGCATTCGCACCGCCTCCTCGCCTCGGGAATCGGTCTGATCACGCTGGTGCTGGCAGGTGTCACATTTTGGAAAGAACAACGCACCTG
>DAISZK010000079.1:0-6758 GCA_036824855.1 Chthoniobacterales bacterium
GATGGTGAGCTACTGCAAGAACTCACCCTCGAATGCCTTCGTCATCGTGACCGAGGAGGGAATGCTTCACCGCCTGCGCCGGGAGATACCAGACAAGGTCTTTATTCCCGGCCCCACCGATACCTGCGCCTGCGCCGAGTGCCGCTACATGAAGAGGAATACCCTCGAGAAACTCTTCCTCTGCCTTCGCGATCTCAAGCCTGAGATTCTTCTTGAAGAGGGCCTACGTGCCAAAGCCGAAAAGTCCGTCCGCAGAATGCTGGAACTCAGCAAGTAGGGCGCATCAGAGATTTTAATATGGAACTCAGGAACTCAGGAAATTGAGTGGTAGTCTGGGTGAAATCTGAGACACGTGGAGTCATCAGGGATCCAGGTGTGAACTACCTTTAAATTCTTATTTCATTCCTTCTGCTCCTGAGTTCCTGAGTTCCATATTTTATTTTTTATGTCTTCTCCATACCACGCCGGCCCTATTTCCGAAGCCCTCTGGCAACGGGCGCTGAGCCGTATTCCCGGCGGGGTGAATTCCCCCGTCCGTGCCTTTCGCGGCGTTGGTGGCGAACCATTCTTCGTCAACAAGGCTCAGGGATGCACCATCACCGATGTCGATGGCCGAGAGTACATTGACTTTGTCGGAACGTGGGGGCCGGCGATTCTCGGTCATGCACCGCAAGTCGTAATCGATGCCGTCACCGAAACGGCGAAACACGGTACGAGTTTCGGCATTCCGAATCCCCTGGAGGTTGAGATGGCCGAGACCATCTGTCGCTTGGTTCCCTCCGTTCAGAAAGTCCGAATGACCAATAGCGGCACCGAGGCTGTCATGTCGGCGATCCGCTTGGCACGCGGCTTCACTGGGCGTGATCGCATCGTGAAGTTCGAGGGGTGCTACCACGGCCATGTCGACTCTCTGCTCGTGAAGGCGGGTAGCGGTGCCCTCACCTTAGGGCAGCCCGATAGCGCCGGCATTCCCGCCTCTCTGGCCGCTCTGACAACCACAGTCCCTTTCAATGATCTTGAAGCACTGAAAGCCGTCTTTCGAGATAAGGGATCTGAGATCGCTTGTGTCATCCTGGAGCCAGTGCCAGCAAATGCCGGCCTCTACCTTCCTGAACCCGGCTACCTTGAGGCTATCAGGCAGCTTTGCACGGAACATGGTTCTCTGCTTATCTTTGATGAGGTCATGACAGGGTTCCGTCTGGCACCCGGAGGTGCGCAGGAGATTTTCGGCATCACCCCGGATCTCACGACCATGGGCAAGGTCATCGGAGGAGGCTTACCCGTCGGAGCCTTCGGAGGTCGCGGGGACATCATGGATCACCTCGCTCCTCTTGGAGCCGTCTATCAAGCCGGAACACTCTCTGGTAATCCCCTCGCCCTAGCCGCCGGACTCGCCCAACTTAAGGAAATGGAGCGGATCAACGGATGGGCCCGCCTCGAGTCCCTCGGAGCCCAGATGGAGGAGTCCATGAGAGCCTTGATCAAAGGTAAGCCCCTCACCTTCCAGCGCATCGGCTCCATGTTCTGCCTCTATTTCACTGAAGGCCCGGTCCGCAATCTCGCCGATGCCAAGAAGAGCGATACTGCCGCCTTCTCACGCTTCTTCCATGCCGCACTAGAGAACGGCATCTACTTCGCCCCTTCCCAGTACGAAGCGGGATTCCTCTCAACGGAACACTCGACCGAAATTTTGGAAAAAGTCGCAGGTGGGCTGTATCATATCCTTGGTTCTTAATTCAGATTGATTGGACGAGTATCTTGCTGTGGAAGCGGATTTTTTCATCTCAGATCATGCTTCTTTGAACAGGCATCCGCGTTATGTGTCGAATCTCTAAAATATGAATTCCATTGAGATAAGAATCTTCATTTGACAGACACCACATCTACCCTACTTTATTGAAAAGTTTCCCCTTTCTTCATATCTCCCTACAAAGTTTTCCCCCTATGTTGAATTCGATCTACTCCACGGAAGTTCTTTCTCTACTCTCAGCATGGGCTAAGCGACCAGATGCTTCCTCTGATCTCAAGGAAATTTTCGGAGTTGATTCTGAGTCTAGCATTACCCTTTTAAGTGAGATCAGGAATAAAGACCTTTCCTGGCTCCCTCGGGTCGAGATTCTTTCCTCCGAAATCCTTTCTCCAGCGATCGGTGCGTATGCCCGCGCAACCGCTACCATCTACCTTTCCGACACCATCCCTTCGGATCAATTGACCGAGGCTCTTTTAGAGGAAATCGGACACCACATCGATGCCTTGCTGAATGCCGAGGAGACCCCTGGTGACGAGGGTGCCCTCTTTTCGGCCACAGTGCGTGGAGTCGAACTGACCGAGGAAGAAATCACCGCTATCCTGAACGAAGATGACACCGCAGTGATCACGCGTCTTGGATCTCTTGTTGCCGTCGAGTGCATCATTCCAAGAGGACCAACGCTTCCGAGTGGCGGCTCTGGTGGCGGCGGTTCCACCAATCCAAACGATACTATCTACACGGCTGTATCAGCCTCACTTCCAGCAACATCTCACGGATTAGTTGGTACCGGCCTGGCCAGCATCAGCCTTACGGGAAATTCTCCCAGCACCCCTCTCGCATACAACTACCTTCAAGCTAACAGCGGCAATGATACCCTCATTGCCGGAAATGCCACAACCACCAGCATGATTGGTGGATCGGGTAACAACTGGTTCCTCGGCGGGACAGGCACTCAGACCAATTACTTCAAGGGAGCGGCTGGTAACAGCACCATGGTCGCGGCGAATGGATCAGCTACTCTCATCGGTGGCAGTGGGAATAATTCGCTCAAAGCTGGCACCGGCAACCAAAGCCTCATTGGTGGCAGTGGTGCCAACACCCTGCTCGGGGGCGTTGGCAAGGACACTCTTCGATCGGGTAGCGGAACCAACACCCTGATCTCTGGTTCCACCTCCACGCTTCAGGGTAATACCCTCATAGGAGGAGGGGCCTCCAACTCCCTAATTTCAGGAGCAGGCAATGACAGCCTCATTGCCATCAGCGGCCCATCCACGCTCCGTGGTGGCAGTGGCAAGGATACCTTGCTCGGTGGATCCGGAACAAATTCTCTTGTATCAGGCTCCACCTCTACAAGTGGCAATACTCTCCTCGGTGGCTCAGGGGCAAATACCCTGATCGCAGGGCTCGGCAAGGACTCATTGTTCGGCGGCAGCGGTACCAACTACATGAATGCCAGCCTTAATCCAGCGGCCCTCATCATCGTGGGAGGAACCGGTAGCAATACCCTGATTGCTGGGAGTCTCGCGGGCGGTGAATCGCTTGTCGGAGGAAAGGGATCTAATACATTCCTCGTCACCTCCCAATCTCAAGCGAATAAGATTGGTTTCGATACCCTTTCCTTCTCCTCACTCTCCTCAGCATCGCTTAACTCTCTCGACATTACCGCAGGAGCGATATCCGTCACGGACACACTCTTCGCGCATATACAGGCCGGTTATCTCCCCGCTGTCGTCGATCTAAACAGCAGTGCCGCTAACCTTATCAGCCTTGGTTCTTGTGCCCAAACAGCAGGAGTAAAATCCCTGATCTCCGGTGCCGCCAGCGACACTCTGAGCGTCGCGGGATTCACAAGTTCTGCTGTGCTCAATGCCTCTGCGGCCGCCGGCAACGCAACCAATCATGTCAGCCTTGTTGGAAGTACTGTCGCAGGAGCCTTGGGGGACACTTTTTTTGGAAGCCAAAGAGGTTATGATATTATGAAGGGATCGACAGGGAGTGATCTCTTTGTGCTCCAGAACACCTCAGGCACGAGCACAATCTCGGGGAACGGCGGCACCGACACATTGGAAATTAATCGTAATGCTGCGCTCAATTCCCAAACTTTCAATGCTCTCACCGGTATCTCCGTACTCTCTCTTTCCGGAGGCACATCGTTGGCCAGTGGTATCAATACTGTTGGCTCGCTTCAAGGAAGTGGCATCAGGACGATTATCGGGGGCGCTGGAGTTGATAGCGACGTCATTTCTGCTTCTGTAACCGCTACGGTGAAGGTTTCAACTCCTTCGAGTTCGAGGACGATCACCCTTGCTCTACAAAATGGATCCTCTGGAACCATGGGTTTTGCACAAGGTCTTTACCTCTCTGGCAACGGAATCTCCCCGGGATCTTACATTGATCAAACGCCTACGCTTAACAGCGGTTCCGGGACTGTTACTGTTCATCTTAGCCAGCCAACTTCCGCCTTGGTTGCGCAGGGAACATCGGTTAACGCCTTCCTTAACGCCGTCACCATTGATGGTCATCTGAGCACCGGTCAAAATGCCACATCTGCAGAGGGAGCCGCCGCTCTAAAGCAAGTACTGAATCTTTCAAATTCCAATAATGGCATTTACCTGCAGAACTTCGGACTTCCGGACGAGCTTGTTCTCGATGTCCAGGCACTTCAAGCACAGCAGAATAATCCCTTAACCTACATCCAGACCAAAGGTGATTCCCTAGTCGTTGGGGGCACAGGTGAGCTCGTTGAGGGAGCCATCTCCACAGCGCCGGATTCCCTCCTGAGTTCTAACATTACTTTCACGGATTCCCGCTCAAATCAGGCCACTGGAATCTCCTTCTATTCTCATGTTGTTACCGACAACACTTTCGTCTCCGGAATGTTCAACAACTCCGGAACCGCTTCTCTTCGGGGCGCACAAAATACACTTGTAGGAGGACCCGGTACCAACACCTATGTTCTGAATAACCTTCCAGGCGACACACTCCTGCCGACGATCGAGAATAATTCGACGATTCAAAGTGGTAGCACCATCCAGTTCACCTCTAACAGTGTTCAACTGACAGATAACTCGTTCATCAATGTTGGTGCAAAGACAGCCCAGATCATCAGGACTGCAAATGGAAAGAACTCCATTTTGATAGGAGATAAAGCCGCAAGTGTTGGCATTCAGACGATTATTGGTGGCGTGGGCGCTGACACCTTTGCAGTCCCTATCAACTATCTTCCATCTGTCTACCTTGATGCCTCTAAAGGATCGGGTAATGAATCAATACAAGGAGGATCGGGTAATGATACGCTTCTTGCCGGATCGGGTAATGATACCCTCAAAGGTGGTGACGGTAACAATAGCTTGATCGGCGGCAACGGTTACAACCTCATTAAATCGGGTGTCGGGAACAGCACCCTCGACAGCGGCTATGGGATCTCAACGCTTCAGGCCGATGGAGGCACTAATCTCTTCGTTGTTAGGAACCGTTACACCCGCATTTTCGGTCCAGACTCACTGAATCCTGAAACAGGAACCACACCAGAAATCGGCATCGTTAATAGCTTCGTCAACTTCGATCCGATCCAAGGATCTCCCGTTTCACAATTCTCCCCATATTATCCGGATAACTCCCCCTCGATCACAAAGTCTCCCTCCTTCGCCTCCAGCGACCTATCGAGTTTCTACAATCTTCAGAATTTTAACTTGTTGGGATTTGCGAACTACGGGATCGGCAACGCCCTTGACAACTCAATGTCTGTTGCATCAGCCGGAGCGCTACTTCTCGGTATGGGTGGCAATAATACACTGACAGCCTCGGGAGTTGGATCTTCTCTCTACGGTGATAGCAACACTTCCTACGCTTCCCCTGATCTTTATGCCTATGCTCCGATTGATACGCGTGATCAGGCTTTTGTGGACGGCGTGATGGGCGTTTCAGGAAACAATTTCCTGACAGCCTCCGGAGCTGGATCATACCTTGATGCAGGTTCGGGCTACGACGATGGACTCTACGACGGCAGTGGTTCCAATACCATGATAGGATCCGGTGGTAATAATACCCTTATCGTTAGTCATCAAGCCGATCTGATCAGTCTTACTGGTGCTTCCAACACCATCATCACCTCAGTTGACCTCACTCAGGATCCAAACAATGTCTCGAACTTGATTGTCAATGTCACCCCGCAGTTTGCCAACTCCGGTGGAGTAACCTTCTCAGATCAACGCATGACCGCATCCTATGCGGCGGTGGCCGGAGCCACTGGAGGCTACTCGGATACCAACTCCATCATCGCAGGGGCTGCCCCTGCCATCGTTCTCAATAACTCAGACAAGCTTCAGGTGGCTTACGGTATTTCAAACGGTACGACTTATGGATCAGACAATGTCCCCGATGCCAATATCTCTCTCTCAGTTCGCTCCTTTACACCTGATCCGAACAACCCGGGACAAGATCAGGTTGACTTGAGCTGGTCAGTTCCCACCATCAGCGGCCCCAATGGGCCACAGACAGTCGGACAGACGATGGGTTATTTGGTGAACTACCAATTGGTGGCTACCGACGGATCCGGCAATATCCTTTCAACTACTCCCTATCTTACCTATCTCAACGGAACCTCACAGGATCTTATCGGCACTTCCTTAAAGCCCAAGTTAACCGTTGACAACCTGCCGACCAGTTTCACTGATCCTTACTCTGGAATAACCTACAGTTCCTCGAATTCAACGATCTCCTACAACTTCAAAGTTACGGCGCAGGAGACTGTTCTTCCAGCCTACACCGACTCGTATGGCAATCTCATCGCACAACCAGTTTCTCTTCTCGGAGGCCAAGGCAATGACGCAATCTATGGAGGCTTACTAAATAACTATGGATCAAGCGTTTCCAACACGCGTCCAATACTCACGAATAATCCAATCAATCCGAACGAGCCTGGTTTGATTCCAACTCCGGCTCCTTATGCTCCTACTGCCACATTCTCGGGTCTTTTTCCGGTCTATGAAAGTGGAGGTCTCGGTGG
>DAISZK010000007.1:0-37310 GCA_036824855.1 Chthoniobacterales bacterium
TGGCTCGAGAACGGGCTGTAGCACAGCTTGGTAGTGCGCTTGAATGGGGTTCAAGAGGTCGTGGGTTCGAATCCCGCCAGCCCGAGTTCTTGAGATTCTGGAGAGACTGTTCTCTCTGAAGAAGTTCCATTAGGGTGTTGGGGTAGATGGGTTTCCCAAAGAGCGAAGGAGTCGCTACCGATTAGTCAGCAACGTCTGACTTTTGAGTTTGCTGAATCCGTAGATCGTTGCGATAAACGACCAGCCTTAAAACCTCCCCATGAAAAAATCCATACTCCCTCTTCTCGTCGCAGCAGCACTGATTGGCAGTGCTTCAGCTCAAAGCTCTTCGGACACTCTTTCTCAACTACAGGAGGCGCACAAGAATCTCCAACTTGGAATGCACGATTACCATGGTCATCGCGGAAAAGCCGATCAAGAGGTTAAGCTGGCAATTCGCGAAATAGGAGGAAAACCAGATAAGACTGATGGGCAAAGAGCTAGTGACCAGACAACTTCAGATAACTATTTGCAGAATGCTCTATCACTCTTAAGAGGAGTAGTTGACCAGCTGACCGGATCAACTCAACAAAACGTTCAAGAAGCAATCCAAGAAATTGATATAGCTTTAAAGCTAAAGTAATTCTAACTTCTTTTTAAGAGACACATCCTCTTCGTCGGGGATGGTTTTTTCTTTGTCCAGAACTGCCTGTGGTCATATACCCGACAGCTTCTGTGGATAGAATCTGAATGGAACTCGTTGAGTCGGATGTGTCTCTCGATGGGGAATGAGAAGAACTCGAGATTTCAATTCGCGAAGAATCCTCGAAGATCCAAATCGCTACGAATCCACAACGAGAAAACGTGAAAGACCAGTGAGACCCAGTAGAAACCCTGTTAGCTCACATTTATCGAGTTGTCCCAGATCAATGGTTTACAACAATTTATGATTCGATTCCCGCCAGCCCGATTTCTCGATAGTCCGGAAGTGTTTTGCCCTTCACAAAGAAAAGGTCTGCCCCCTGTTGTGATTGAACAGGACAGCAGACCTTCTGCTAAAAAAATTTAGAAGACCTTACTCGATTACTTGGCAGGAGTTGAGGTTGAATTGGAAACCGCACTCTGGACAGCGTCTGCCCCTTCTTTGCCAGCAGTCACCACGGTGCCAACGGTGTTGTTTCCGGTCTTCGCCGTTCCGACAACAGCACCAGCGGCGGTCGTGACGGTATCAGCTGCAGCACCAGCGGTCGTGTCGACGACAGCACCGGCAGCCTTCTCCACCGTTTTCACACCCTGACCGAGAGTTTGCACAGTGCCTGTGGCTGCCGTCGTTGCGGAATTCTCCACTCCCTTGAGAGGATTGTTGGTAATGAGGGCCTTTCCAGAATCAACGACCGTTGAACCAGCCGTCACGGCGGTCTTCACGGTGCCGACGGCAGCCTGACCCACGGTACCAGCAACCCCGTCACCAGCATTGATAACCGTGTTGCCGGCGTTCACAGCCGTTCCGGCAACCGTACCGACAGCCTGCTCGGAGGTATTTTTGACAGCCGTTAGGGTGCTTGCATTTGTATTCTTGGCGGGATCAGGGGCAGAACTGCCAGCGTTGGCCGTGGCGATCAGGCCAGAGATTCCAAGAATGACGGTGAGGGTATGGAGTGTTTTCATAGTGATTGGTATGGTGTTCGTCGTTATTACCACCCCCTCCCCCCGCTTGCATCAAGTGAATAATGTTTAAGGAGAAATGTTCTAGCCCAAGAGATCCGGCCTGCGCTTCTTGGTCGCTTCCAAAGCCATTTCTGCACGCCAAGTCGCGATTGCCCCGTGATTCCCCGAGAGGAGGATCGGAGGAACTTCCCATCCCTGAAACTCGACGGGACGTGTGTAATGAGGATGATCGAGCAAACCGGTTTCGAACGATTCTGCAACCGCCGACTGATCATCACCCAGCACGCCGGGAATGAGGCGCACGATGGCATCGGTCAAGACAAGTGCCCCGAGCACCCCATTGGTAAGGATGTAGTCTCCGATCGAAATCTCATCATCGACGAGATGTTCTGCCACGCGCTGATCGACTCCCTCGTAGTGGCCGCAGAGAAGGATCAGATGCTCTGCCGTAGCGTACTCACGGACAATGGGCTGCCTGAGCGGTCTACCCTGCGGGGTAAGGAAGATGACCTTGGTCTCTGGACGACGCAGCTCGGCGAGGGCCGCTGCGATGGGCTCAATCTTCATCACCATCCCTGGGCCTCCCCCGTAAGGCGCATCATCCACAGTCCGGTGACGGTCGTGAGTCCAGCGACGAAGATCCACAGCCTCTAGCCTGACGAGGCCAGCCTCCTGAGCGCGGCCAAGGATGCTTTCTTTGAGAACTCCCCCGGCTATGGCAGGAATGGGGGTCAGTATTTGGATCTCAATCATTCTTAGAGAATCGTGGGATGAACGGTGGCTCGTCATCAAGCTCCATCACGGGTTAGTCTCTCCGTACTCCTGCCTGCGCCTGCTAATAAAGTGAACAAACGATCCAGCAAATCCTCCCCTCGTGGCGGCAAAAAACCGAAGCGCTGGAAACGCTTGATCTATCTCACACTGATCAAGCTCGGCTTCGCGGCACTCCTTTTTTGGGTGCTGATCGGTCTCTTTTATTACCTCTGGGCACTGACTTTTGATATCACGACAATCGGTCAGATGCCACAGCGCTCAGCGATCTACGACCGCAGTGGGACCTTCTACAGCCGGACCGTCGGTGAGAACAGGGTCGTCGTCCCCTACGAAAAGGTCTCCCCGAATTTCGTCAATGCACTGATCAGCCGGGAGGACTCTCGCTTCTACGAGCATCATGGAGTCGATCCCGTAGGGATTGCCCGTGCCGCCGTCAGAAACCTTCTCTTCGGCGGTATGAAACAGGGGGCCAGCACAATTACCCAGCAGCTCGCCCGTAATAGTTTCCCTCTAGGTGGGAAAACCTTCAACCGCAAGTTCCTGGAAGCAGCCATGGCCTTCCGAATCGAAATAGAGATGAGCAAGGAGAAGATTCTGGAACTGTACATGAACCGCATCTACTTCGGATCGGGCCTTTACGGGGTCGAGACCGCAAGTCAGGCCTATTTCGGAAAACCAGCCTCCGACATGGATCTTTCGGAGGGTGCCTTGCTTGCCGGACTAATCCGAAGCCCCAACAAGTTCTCACCGCTCAATAACATCGACGCATCACTCGCTCAGCGCAATGTCGTCCTGGGACGCATGGAGGAACTCCGCTTCATCACCCATGCCCAGCTTGAGAAGGCGGAGGCTGAACCGATCAACCCCGGCCAGCAGCGGCTGATTAACCCGATGAACAGCTGGGCCGTCGATGCGATTCTCCACGAGTTGGAGCAGGTGGTGCCCTTGGACAGAATTGACTCTGGTGGCCTGCGTATTGACACCACGATCGATGCCGGACTCCAGCAGTCGGCCGAGACCGCTGTCGCCAAGCGCCTTGCGGAGGTCGAACTGCGCCCTGACTTTCGCCAGCAGCACCATGTCGCCAAGGGGGCTGAACCCTCCGAACCACTCCAAGGGGCACTCCTCGCCATCGACAATGCCAGCGGAGGGATCACGGCAATCGTCGGGGGAAGGGATTTTTCGAAGAGCAAATACAACAGGGCCCTGGTCGCCATGAGACAGATCGGATCCTCAGCTAAGCCGTTTGTCTACGAGGAGGCTTTTCGCAGAGGCGTCATCACTCCTGAGACACCTGTGAGTGATGCGCGCCTCACTCCAGCAGATCTCCCTCCCCGCTCATCCCCCTACGACCCACAGAACAGCGACGGGACCTTCGGAGGTGATCTGCCAGCCAAGGAGGGGCTTATTCATTCTCGGAATACCATGAGCGTTCGCATCGGCATGAAGACAGGACTCCGAGATATCGCCACCACCATGGAGCGACTCGGACTAGCTGAGCACGTGCCTCACTATCCCTCGATTTGTCTTGGTAGCTTCGAGTCAACGCTGAGGAATCTCACCACGGCGTACACGGCGCTTGCCACGGGAGGAAAAAAACTCCAACCGCACTTGATCGAACAGGTCACCGACTCCGAGGGAACCATCCTCTATCGGGCTACCCATGGCCGGATTCACGTGCTCGATCCCACGGCGACACGAACCACCACAGCCATCCTCACCGAGGTAGTGACCCGTGGTACAGCTGCATCCTCCTCGGCCTTGGGACTCAATAAGCCAGCCGCTGGTAAAACAGGTACGACCGACCACTTTGTCGATGCATGGTTTCTAGGATACACTAAAGGGCTTACGTGCGGCGTCTGGGTGGGTTTTGACCGCCCAAAGACCATCATGCATGGCGGTTATGGCGCGGAACTGGCTCTGCCGATCTGGGTAGACGTGATGAAATCCCATGCGGCGGATCACTTCGCGGCAGGGCCACTGCTTTAGGGTATAGCAAATAGGGAATAGGCGATCGGGGAATAGGCACTTGGGAATGGGTTATCGGGGAGTAGGGTAAGGGCTTTTGAGCACTTTTTTTCACACTACCGACAGGGAGTTCTTTTCCTTCCACGGAACGCTGTGTATTAGTCGGACTTATCCCATTTTCTTATGAATATTCACGAATTCCAGGCCCGAGAACTATTTGCCGAATTCGGCGTCGCCACCCAACCGGGAAGTGTTGCCAGCACCCCTACCGAGGCCGAAACCGTAGCCACAGGACTCAATCAGGGTAAGCTTGTCATCAAGGCGCAGATTCATGCTGGCGGTCGAGGCAAGGGAACGTTCAAGAACGGCTTCAAAGGCGGCGTTCATCTTTGCGATACCCCTGCCGAGGCTAAGGATCTGGCATCGAAGATGCTCGGACAGGTTCTTGTCACGCACCAGACCGGACCCGAAGGAAAAGAAGTCGGCAAGATCTTTGTCGGAGAGGCCGTCGATATCGCCCGCGAGCTCTATTTTGCCATCCTCATCGATCGCGCCACATCGGTTCCAGTTGTCATCGCCAGCACCGAGGGTGGTGTCGATATCGAAACCGTGGCAGAGAAAACCCCTGAAAAGATACTCCGCCTCTCGATCAATCCTTTTCTTGGGATCATGCCATATCAGACCCGACTAATCGCCGCTTCCCTGGGCCTTACCGGTCCTCTGATGAACCAGGCCTCCAAGCTCTTCACCAACCTCTACCGGCTCTTCATCGAGCGTGATTGCTCGATGGTCGAGGTGAATCCCCTCGTCGTCACCACGGATGGCCGTCTGATGGCCCTCGATGCGAAGTTCAACTTCGACGACAACGCTCTTTACCGCCAGCCCTCGATCATTGCCATGCGTGATGTCACGGAGGAGGATCCGCGCGAAGTGGAGGCCTCCAAGCACAGCCTCAATTACATCGGTCTTGATGGTAATATCGCCTGCCTCGTCAATGGCGCCGGTCTCGCCATGGCCACCATGGATATTATCCAGCATGCCGGCGGAAGTCCCGCCAACTTCCTCGACGTCGGAGGTGGAGCCACCCGTGAACAGGTCGCTTCGGCCTTCCGGATCATCCTAGCGGATTCCCGAGTGAAGGGAATCCTGGTCAATATCTTCGGTGGCATCATGGACTGTGATGTCATCGCGAATGGTATCGTGGAGGCAGCCAAGGAGACTGGTCTCTCCATCCCTCTGGTCGTGCGACTCGAGGGTAACAATGTCGAAGCCGGCAAGAAGACCCTCGCTGAAAGCGGCCTGAAGCTTGAGAGCGGCGAAAACATCCTCGACGCCGCAAACAGAATTGTGGCCGCCGTGAAAGCCGATGCCTGATCTTTCTCACAACCTTAACTTTCACCTCATTTTTCCATGTCCATTCTCGTCACTCCCGACACCAAGGTCCTCATTCAGGGCATCACCGGCAGCTTCGGCGCGCGTCATGCCAAGCTCAGCCTCGACTACGGCACGAAAGTCGTTGCAGGCGTCACCCCGGGTAAAGGAGGCCAACTCTTCGAGAGTCAGGTGCCTATTTTCGATACGGTGGATCAGGCCGTCCGCGAGACGGGAGCAACGGTCTCCGCGATCTTCGTTCCCCCACCCTTCGCGGCTGATGCCATTCTGGAAGGTGTTGCCGCAGGACTCGATCTCGTCGTTGCGATCACCGAAGGAATTCCCGTCATCGACATGATGAGGGTTAAGGAAGCCATGAAGGGCTCCAAGACCCGTCTCATCGGCCCCAACTGCCCCGGCCTCGTCACTCCTGGAACCGGAGAGAAGTCTCATGGTGGCTGCCGTATCGGTATCGCTCCCGGCTACATTCACAAGAAGGGAAACGTCGGTGTTGTCTCCCGCTCCGGAACCCTCACCTACGAGGCCGTCTGGCAGCTCACTACCCGCGGCTATGGCCAGAGTACTTGCGTCGGCATCGGTGGTGACCCGATCAACGGAACCTCCCACCTCGACATCCTGAAGATGTTCAACGAGGACCCAGAGACCGAGGCGATCATCATGATCGGTGAAATCGGTGGAACTGCCGAAGAAGAGGCCGCAGCTTGGGCCGCCAAACATTGCACCAAGCCGATCGCTGGATTCATCGCAGGAGCGACCGCTCCTGAAGGACGCCGTATGGGTCACGCGGGAGCCATCGTGAGCGGGGGCCAAGGAACTGCCGCCGGCAAGATTGCCGCACTACGTGCTGCTGGCATTGAGATCGCGGAAACCCCTTCCGACATGGCAGATGCCCTCATCCGTCGGATGAAGCGCTAAAAGTCACTTTCCCACACCCAATCATCCAACACCCAAAAGCCCACTCCCATGCCTGTCATCGCCAAAGGACTCGAAGGTATCGTCGCCAACTCCACCGCCCTCAGCGATGTGCGGGGTGAGGAAGGCATTCTCATCTACGCCGGATACAACATCGATGAACTGGCCGGAAAGGTCAGCTACGAAGAGGTCGTCTATCTGCTATGGTACGGCGAACTCCCGAACAAGACACAGCTGGCAGGCCTTCACGAGGAACTGGGGTCACTGCGTGAACTCCCCCAAGGGGTCATCGACTTCATCAAGTCCGCCCCGAAGGATGCCAATCCCATGGATGTCATCCGCACCGGTGTCTCCATGCTTGGTCTCTATGACAAGGTTCCGAACGGCGACATCGACCCTGCAAGGAATCGTCATCGTGCTGCATCCATCACTGCCAAGGTTGGTGTGATCGCCGCTTACTATCACAGGGCCCGTTTGGGGCAGGATCTCCCTCCTGTTCGCAAGGATCTCGGTGAGGCTGCTCATTTCCTCTACCTTCTTAATGGCGTCGAACCCACCGTTGAGGCTGCCAAGACCCTTGACGTGGCCTATGTGCTCCATGCCGATCACGGCATGAATGCATCCACGTTCTCCGCACGTGTCACGATTGCAACCCTCAGCGATATCTACTCGGCGGTTACCTCGGCAATCGGAACCCTCAAGGGACCTCTCCACGGCGGTGCCAATGAAGGTGTCATTCACATGCTCCAGGAGATTGGCGACGAGACCAAGGTCGACGGCTGGGTCGAACAGGCACTCGCCACCAAGAAAAAGGTCATGGGTATTGGTCACCGCGTCTACAAGACCCTTGACCCACGCGCCCCGCACCTCCGCTCCATGGCCGTGCAACTCTGCGAGCAGCTTGGCGAAGGCAAGTGGATCCGCATGTCCGAGCGCATTGCCGAACTAATGAGGGAGCGCAAGGGATTGAACGCCAATGTCGATTTCTACTCGGCCACAGTTTATTATTCCCTCGGATTGCCGACCGATATGTTCACCCCGATCTTCGCGATTTCACGCACTTCGGGCTGGACGGCTCACATCCTTGAGCAACTCGTCGACAATCGCCTCTATCGCCCGCTGAGCGAATATGTGGGACCTGTTGTTGGCAAGACCGTAACTCCTCTGGATCAGAGGGCATAAACTAGGTTTTAGCCGCAGACACTCCCGGAACAGCCCCAGGAGTGTTGCGGGAAAGCCCGTGCGGGGTTATCCTCTGTGAATGAGCGAACTAAGGGTAGAGTCTGGTGTCGTTATTGCCCTTAGGCTTTTTGATATCGCCTATTCCATCGACCTAAAGAGGGTCGAGGATCTCTGGTCCCAAGGAGATGGACGATCCTCCAGTCGTAGTCGACTGAGCTCAACCCCTCCGAAGGCTCTGACCTTCGATGTCCCCCCCGTCCTGCTCACAATGAATCCCGTGATGCTGGAGATCGCAGGAGTTCATCGTCAGGCATCGGTTTCGGCGCGTCTCTACGATTTCGGCGTCGTCGCCCTCTCTGTCCGTGTTCCGGCTTCGGATCTGAGCTGGGAGGCATACTCAGGCCTCTGCGATGCAGTGGATCAAGCCATTGGTCCAAAGGCAGAGAGTGCTCTTTGGAAGGAATTGCTGGAGCAGATCAAATCCTCTCTCTCTCCGGCACTGCTTCGCCCCAACAACTCGACCCTGGAAGAGGATCATCTCGTCGCGATTGTTCAGAAATGGGATAGGACGGTCGTCGGCGCTGAACTTCCGGAACTCATCGACCTCGTGCCGATCCTCTCCGGTGAGAACCGCCCTCTCTCGGAGAAAGCCCGCAAAGATCTCCTGAAACAGCGCTTCTCCTACTACGAGGACGATCTGGTGGTGGTAACATGGGACAGGGCCTTCATCTACGAACCGCGTAGCGATTCCGATGTTTCCGACATCCTAGAGGTCGCCAATGCCCAGTTACTTGAGTTCCGCTACTACGACGAACTGCTCGATGATGAGCTTCCCCGCATGTACGAGCTCGTGAAGCAGGCACGTCGTGCCACGAATCTCCTGGCACCCCGACGTTTTGCGGACCTTGCCCGCAAGCTCTACACACTTGTTGCGGAGGTCACGGAACTCACCGAGAAAGCCGATAATGTTCTCCAGGTGACCGAGGATGTCTATCTGGCCCGCATCTACCTGGCTGCCCTGGAGATATTCCGCGTACCAACGGTAAGCGCCGCCGTGGATCGAAAGCTCTCCATCGTCAGGGACACCTATGCAGCCCTTTACGCCGAGGCCTCGGGCTCACGAGGAGAGCTTCTTGAAGTCGCCATTGTTGTCCTGATCGTGATTGAGATCGCAATCGCCCTGCTTCATCACACTGTCTGAACGGCCAAGTCTGCTAGTTGGTTATCCCCGCGGCGCTCTTCAAGGACTGCCTTGGAAGAGACGCTCTCCGGAGCCGGGGTATTGGTGTAACTCCAAGTAACCTTCCGATTCGCAACTCCCTCCAGGGGTTGGAAATCCATGGGGATGATCTCAATGACTCCAACGCCCGGAAAAGTATTCATATTCGGGCCCTGCCACCACTTTCCGCAAACAGCGCCTCCGGTGATACAGGGAACGCCCTTCAACTCCAGGCGCTCATTCATGTGGACATGCCCTTGAAGGATTGCCACGACGGGCCGATTGCTAAGTTTTTCCATCACGAGGTTCGCATTCAGCACACTCACCCTTCCAGGTGACGGACCAACAAGGCCTCCTAAGGATCCGGAAACAAAAGTATGAAAAGGAATATGGGTGCAGAGGATGATGGGCTCATTTTGGGGAATCGTGGCGAGTTCATGATCAAGCCACGCCAACTGGTCCTCATCGATCCATCCCTGATAGGGCTCCTTACCCCCCACCACCTTGATCGAGTCGAGCATGAGGAATCGGTATCCGCTCGAGTGAAAGGAGCGATAGGTATGCTCTAATCCAAAATACTTTCGCCACCTCCAGCGGGGATCTCCAAGTGCTGGAGACCCATCAGCCTGAAGTGGTTCGTAGAAGTCATGATTGCCAATGAGCGGCTCAAGCCTTGTCTGAAGTTTCTTCAGGAAGGTGTCGGCAAGCCCCCAACGGTGCTCCATCTCCTTTCCCGGGGATTGAAATCCCCCATGAACAAAATCTCCTCCCCCGATGATGAGATCTGGCTTGAGGGAGTTCATCAGTTCCGCCGTACGATCCAGCCAAACTGGGGCATCATGCTCATCCATGGCGTGGCAGTCCGTGAGAAAACCGAGTCGAATCGGTTTTAATCCCGCAGGAAGCTCAACTCCTCCAAAAACCCTCGGCAGTAAAAGCTGGGAAGCAAAGAAAGCGCCGAGACCGACAACGAAATCACGCCTGCTCCAGGCGGGCAGCTGATCTTTGGATGACATATCAAGCACCAAGTCCGAGCCAGAACGATGGTTTCTGCTCGGGGGTGCGCTTGTCAGTCGTGAGTCGAGATTCCATCATCCCTGCCAATCGCACAAACGGGAGACCTATCAAGAGGTAAAGAGCGGCAACCGTGATACCGGTGCCGAAATAGTCGAATGTCTGGGTGGAGATGCGGTTGTAGGCCCCAGTCAGATCGATCAGAGTCACTGCCGATACAAGGGACGAGTCCTTCAGGAGGGAGATGAAATCATTGGTTACCGGGGGGAGCACAAGCCGGAAGGCCTGGGGAATAATGACATGCCGGAGTCCCTGGTGATGGGTCATGCCAAGTGCTCGGGCGGCTTCCATCTGTCCCTTGGGAATGGCAAGCAGTCCTGCGCGGTAGTTCTCTGCCTCGTAGGCAGCATAGTTCAGTCCCAATCCGAGAAGTCCGGCGATGAACGGCTGGAGCTTAATGCCGATATTCGGAAGACCGTAGAAGATAATGAAGAGCTGGATCAGAAGCGGAGTTCCGCGGATCACCTCGATATAAATGGTGGAGATCTGCCTGAGAGGAAAGGGGCCATAGACCCTCATGAGTGCAAGCAGGAATCCCAAGACGATGGCGATCACCATGCCGAGGATGGAAATCTCAAGAGTCAGGATCGAACCCTGCAACAGGATGGGCCAGTAGTTCAGGATACGCTGGAAACGTGCCACGATCCCGCTTTGTGCATCAAACTGGGCGGCAAAGGCCTTGTATTCGGTATCGGGAAGGGAGGGTTCGGAGGACTGGTTGTAAGCCGAGGCCATCACAGGAGTCCAGAGACCCCACCGGGAAAGAATGTCGCGCATCTCGCCGGAATCGATCATTTCCTTGAGCGCCACATTGATCTGTTGCACAAGCTCGGGACGGCTTCGGGAGACGGCGATGCCGTAGGTGATCTTCCCGAAAGGAGGGCCCGTGAACTCGAGCTTGGAATTCGGTGCGGCGTAATATTTTGCGATCGGAAAATCCAGAAGGACACCATAGTTGCGACCATTTACCACATCATCATAGGCATGGACTTCATCGATGTAGGTCTTGACGATGACATTCGGGGTAGACTGCAGCATCTTGAGCGCAGCGGTCTGGTCGATTGTCCCGATCTTACGGCCGGAGAGTTCATTGAGGGACTCCACGGGTGGAGTTCCCTTGGCCACCACGAGCTGCTCGAAGGTGGTGTAATACGGATTACTGAAAAGAACCTCCTGCCCCTTGTCAGCGGTGATTTCGATACCGCAGATCACGCAATCATAGAGACCGCGTCCGAGTCCCGGAATAAGACCATCCCAGCTGTTCTGGACGAGCTTGGGCTCACGCCCCATATGGCGGGCGATTCCGCAGATGATCTCATACTCAAATCCCGTCAGCCTATTGTTCCTATCATAGAAGGAGAAAGGGGCATTACTGGTGATCTGGGAGGCCCAGCGTAAAAGCGGAGCAGCGGCTGAATCAGGCTTCTCGGCCCCCACCAGCAGTGAGGGTGCAAGGCACAACAGCATGGCTAAAAAACGAGTCTTCATCCGTGTTTTCATTAGAGGAAGCGATGCAGGAAACGGCGGGTGCGCTCGTCCTTGGGATTGGTGAAGATCTCATCCTCATCGGAGATCTCCACGATCTCGCCCGCCTCCATGTAGATGATGTAGTCGGAGGCATCCCTTGCATATCGGATCTCGTGGGTCACGACGATCTGGGTCATTCCCTCCGCATCGAGAGTCTTCATGACTGCGAGCACCTCATCGACAAGCATCGGATCGAGGGCGGAGGTCGGCTCGTCGTAGAGCATGACCTTGGGGTTCATCGCCAGGGCTCGGGCGATCGCGGCGCGCTGCTGCTGGCCGCCGGACAGCTGAGCAGGGAAGCGTTTGGCAAACCCAGCCAATCCAACCTTCTCCAGCTGTCGGAGTGCATTCTCCTCGGCTACCTCGCGTGGTTCTTCCTTCACCACCAACGGAGCAAGCATCACGTTTTCCAAAATAGTCTTGTTGGGGAAAAGATTGAACTGCTGGAAGACCATGCCGACACGCTGTCGGAGCTCATGGGCGAGATCATGAAATCTCGGATCCACACGCGTTTCACCCTCGGAGCGCTTCAACGTAACGCCAGCCATCGAAATAATCCCGGAGTCCATGGTCTCGAGGGCATTGAGGCAGCGAAGCAACGTCGACTTCCCGCATCCACTGGGCCCGATGATGGAGACCAGATCACCCTCCTCCATGTCGAAGCCGACCCCTTTCAGGATCTGGACATCACCGAAGCTCTTGCGGAGATCACTGACATGAACAATCGATTCTTCAGACATGAAATATCATGTTGTGCCAAAACCCCTGCCAAAATCCAGAACAAGGTGGGAGTCGGCTGGTGACGTTTCCGTCACAAGAGGATCAGCGCTCCCCCAGAATAATTACGGTGACACCGGTCAGCAGCAGTAACCCTCCGATCATCGTGGTAAGCGTAAGCTGGCATTGTCGGAAGAAAACCCAGGTGAAGAGCACCACGAAGAAGGGGTAAGAGATCTCAATCAGAGAGGCCAGCGTGGGGTTCTTCGCAGACATCGCAGCATAAGTAAGATAGGCACCGAGCGCTCCGATGCCGATGGAGAAGAGGAACCATCCCGTGTCTGATCGGTCGATATCGGCATGCCTCCAGATATTGGGGAGAGTTCCTGAGGAGAGTAGGGCAACCGAGGCCCCCAAGGTGCAGAAGAGCGAATAGCCAAAGAAAAAAAGCAAGGGACTGAACCCCTTTCTTAGGATCTCAGAACTGGCAGCATAACTCATGCCCCAACAGACGGAGGCAGCAACGGCATAGATAATCCACATAGTATGAATAAAAGAAGGAAAACGATGGCACCGAACCATCCATTCCTCAAACGGTAACTCTGATAGCAAAGTTCAACAGCACGGAGCCCCCTTGCCTTTTCTCCACAAACGGGACAAATCTAGCCTTATGGGTATTGAAATTGAACGTAAGTTCCTCATTCGCGATGGTTCCGAGAATCAATGGCGAGGCGACGTCAGCGGCATATCCTATGTGCAGGGATACCTCTCCAGGGAACGCGGACGCACGGTGCGTGTTCGGATTGCGGGACCCAAGGCCTACATCACCATCAAGGGAGAGGTGCAGGGAATCTCCCGTGCGGAATTCGAATATGCGATTCCACTCGAGGATGCACGAGCCATGCTCCCGTTATGCGACGGACCGCTCGTCGAGAAAACGCGTCACCTCATTCCGCACGAAGGTTATGTCTGGGAGGTCGATGTTTTCCACGGCGACAACGAAGGCCTGACAGTCGCTGAAATCGAACTCAAGGACGAAGGGCAGCACGTTCCCATCCCGGAATGGGCAGGTGAAGAGGTGACCGGCGATCCCCGCTACTACAACTCCTCTCTCTCCCGACATCCCTACCGGAAATGGAAAGACGGCACCCAAGCCACATGACGAAATCGTCATGCTCGAGCTGCTCAAGCCATTGGACTTTCAGAAAACACAGCTTACTTTAACGATTCAATAGACAACAAAATGCAAAACAGACTCCCCTTCACCAACCGCATCGTTTTCCTTGGCTTCGGCGCAGTCGCTCGCTGCACCATTCCTGTGCTCCTCAAGCATCTCGAAGTGCCTCTCGATAAGATCACGATTCTTGACTTTGATCCCAACGAGGAGGAGCTGAAGCCTTGGACGTCTCAGGGAGTTCGTTTCCAAAACATCCGGATCACCCCGGATAATCTCTCAGCAGTTCTCGGGGAGCATCTCTCCCAAGGGGACCTCCTGATCGATCTTGCCTGGAATATCGACTGCTGCGAGATCGTCTCCTGGTGCCACGATCACGGGATCCTTTATGTGAACACCTCGGTAGAACTCTGGGATCCCTATGAGCACTCCAAGGGGGCTCACCCCACGGAGCTCACTCTCTACTGGCGTCACATGAACCTTCGTAAGATGAAGGCCGCTTGGTCTCAACCGGGCCCCACGGCCGTCCTCGAGCATGGAGCGAACCCAGGCCTCATCAGCCACTTCACCAAGCAGGGCCTGCTCGACATCGCGGCCCGCTGCCTGGAGGAGAAGAAATTCACGGGCGAAGCTGCTGAGCGCATCGTGACGCATGTTCGGAACCAGAGCTTCAATCATCTGGCTCACGAACTCGGGGTGAAGGTCATCCATTGCAGTGAACGCGACACGCAGATCACCAACAAACCGAAGGAAGTCGACGAGTTCGTCAACACTTGGAGCGTTGAGGGATTCCGCGAAGAGGGAACAACCACGGCCGAACTCGGCTGGGGAACCCACGAGAAGGAATTGCCACCCTTTGCGATCGAGCACACCGATGGGACACAGAGCCAGATCTGCCTGGCGCGCATGGGCATGAACACCTTCGTGAACAGCTGGGTACCCCCGAATCACCGGATCGTCGGCATGGTGGTCCGCCATGGAGAGGCCTTCAGCATCACAGAGAAACTCACGGTGCGCGAGGGAGACAAGACCATCTATCGCCCGACCGTTCACTACGCCTACTGCCCCTGCGATTCGGCGATCGCCAGCCTCCACGAACTTCGTGGAACCGACTACCAACTCCAGTCCCGTATCCGCATCATGACGGACGAGATCATCAGCGGTGCCGACATCCTTGGATCTTTCCTCATGGGGCATCCACTCGGCGCCTGGTGGTGCGGTTCCGATATGTCGATCGAAGAATCACGACGCCTCGTTCCCCATCAGAATGCGACCACGATCCAGGTTGCCATTTCGGTCGTCGCTGCCTGCATGTATATGATAGAGAATCCCGACAAGGGAGTCCTTCTCCCAGACGACCTTCCCCACGAGTATGTGCTCGGTATTGCGAAGCCTTGGCTTGGCGACTTCCTCTCCCTTTCCTCGGATTGGACACCACTCAAGCATTACAAGAACGCTTTCCCGGGATACAATGATCCGAAGCTCGACCATGAGGATCCCTGGCAGTTCAAGAACTTCCTAATCAGCGACGGGGATTAATCCTCCCTTCAACGGGGAACTTGGTGGCTTCGCTCCAAGGAAACCGCACCATGAGTTCCATAAAAAAAACTCACCGATCGAGGAAGTGTCCTTCAAAGGGCTCAACATCTGCGAAGGCAGGGAAACTGCGTTTTCATCTCAGGCGTGGAGAGCCAATCGGGGAGGAACTCAAGATCATCGCACGACTCCACCTTGAAAAAGCTCTCGACGAACTTTCTGGTAACAATGTCTCTCCGGAACCTGTCCATGAGGCACGGACATCGATTAAAAAAGTACGCGCAGTCATCCATCTCGCCTCCCCCGCCCTAGGCAGTGTTCGCCGGAATTTGATCTCGGAACTTCTCCATGATGCGGCGATGCGACTTGCTCCCCTGAGGGACTCCGAAGTGCAGGTCCAGACACTCGATCTCATGTTGGAAGCCGATGGGTTGACGCCGGAGGAGTTTTCCTCCCTGAGAAGTGGTCTTGCTGATATCGCCAAGCAGCGCCGTGCCAATGATATTCGTCAGATACCAAGAGTAAGGGGATTCCTAGACGAGGCCCTCAGAGCAGTGAAAGCGTGGCCCCTGGAACCGCTCCAAGGGAAAGATGTGAATCGCCGTATCCGACGCATCTACCGGAGAGGAAGATCCCTGCTCGAATTTTGTCAGGTCAGCGACGATCCGGAGGAGTTTCATACCTTCAGAAAAACCATTAAACAGCTCTGGTACTCCATTCGGATTACCTCGCGATCCTGGCCCCAAGAGGGTGAAGATCTTATCCAAGAACTCGGCCTGATGGGTGAACTGGCAGGCAAGGAACGTGATTTCAGCCTTCTTGCTGAAACACTCCGTCTCGGCCCGGTAAACAAAGCATCTCAGCGCTTGATCGCGATACTGGAGGAGGAGCTTCCAAAATTGAGACGTGCCACACTGACCTCAGCCAATGCATTCTTCGAACAGAGACCCAAGTCCTTTGTGGAGCACCTGGATCTCTAAAACTCTCCCCATTACTCTAATTGGGCATGATACCAGACTCCTCCTCTCTGCCGCTCCACAAAGTCGATTCCCTCCTGCTGCAGACAGTCGAGCAGGCGGTTGCCATCGTCCGCCCCAACTTCCACATGGGACTCGATCTAGTGCTTGCGATCATTCCCCTGGTGATTGCACTCCTGATCTTCCATGAGAAAACCAGGATTCCGGCACTCTTCTGGTGGCCGCTATTGGGAATCATGGTTCTCTTCCTGCCGAACGCACCCTATGTTCTGACCGATGTGATCCATTTCGTTGCCAAGGTTCGCGTCACACCACCTCTGCCGATCTGGGCGATGAGTCTCCTTCTCGTGGAATATTTTTTCTATTTTCTAATCGGAATGGAGTGCTTTGTGATCCCAATGATGCTCTGGGAAAAGACTCTCCGTCGGCATCGCTTGGGTCGCCTCATTGCTCCAGTGGAACTGCTGATTATTTCGCTCAGTGCCTTTGGAATTTACCTGGGACGCATCGACCGACTCAACAGCTGGGATGTCGTCACTGATCCGGAACGCCTCGTGAATCAGGCTCTCCATGATGCCCTTGCCCTGAAACCGGAGGAGATGACCCTTCTCTTTTTTGTTACCGTCGTCGTGCTCTACTACCTGATGAAATCATTCAACATCCTGATCACCGCACTCCTCGTGAAGAACGAGACAGCGGACGTTACCTCAGAAGTTCACTAACGTAGCTTCCAGAACATTGCGACGGTGATAATCAGACCGATCGCCGTAATAAGATAACGTACCTTCTCCTGCGAAAGTCTCTGGGAATAGGTGGCGCCGACATAATATCCGGCAACAGCCCCGACCGTCATTACCGCCATGCGCGGCCAGTCGATCAATCCATGCACCGTGAACCAGATCGCGGCAACGAGATTGATCAGGGATCCGAGAACATTCTTCAGCGTATTCATCTGATGAATGTTGGAAAAACCAAGGAATCCGAGCGCCGCCAACATCAGAATCCCAATTCCAGCCCCAAAGTATCCCCCATACACGGAAACCAAAAATTGAAAGGCCATGGCACTCATCAGATGCCATCTTCCAGAGGGAACACCTTGCATGCCCATTCCCTCCATCATGAGTTGATGGGAGACCCTCCTCCTGACCACTCCCTGAATCATAAAGAGCACGGTGGCAAAGAGCACCAGATAGGGAACCAGTCGGGCAAAGGAGCTCTCACTTCCGAATGTCAGGAGAAAACTGCCAAGCAAGCCGCCGGCAATACTCACCGGAATAAAGGAGGTGAGCCAGGACTGAACCTCGGCGAGGTGCTTCCTGAATCCATAAATACTGCCCGAGGTACCGATGACGAGTGACAGAGTACTCGTGGCATTCGCCTCCACAGGGTTCATACCGAAGAGGATGAGGATCGGAAAAGTGATGAGCGTGCCTCCTCCGGCTACCGCGTTGATCATTCCCGCAGCGCAGGCAGAAGCCAGCAGGGAAATCATTTCGATCCAAGACATTTGTTTAAGCTAGCAGAAATCCCAAAACCATGGCGATCCGATATCCCCACCTTCACCTACCGAATCTTCTTTTGATCGAGGCAATCTGAGGGCATCGTTTCGCCCCCTATTTTATTTCAACATCATGCTGACAGCTTCCGGTCTTTCCAAATCCTACGGCGGACGAGCCCTCTTCGAGGAGGCCTCGCTCCAGATTAACCGCGGAGACCGCATCGGACTCATCGGTGCGAATGGAGCGGGTAAATCGACACTGTTTTCGCTGATCCTCAAAGAGGCCTCCCCGGACTCCGGCACCGTGGCCCTGGAGAGGAGTATCACCATCGGCTTCCTTCCGCAGGAGAGCGCACCCTCGGGTGATGAAACCGTTCTGGAACTGGCGACCAATATTTCCTCCGATATGGAGGAGGCTCAGCGACAGATGAGGGAATATTCCGAAGAGGATCCACTCCATCATGAGGGCGCGGGACGGTTCGCCGAACTCGATGGCCACTCACTTCAGGTGAAGGCGAAACGGATCCTGAGTGGCTTGGCCTTCCGCGAAGGAGATGTGAACAAGCCGGCGCGCACACTCAGCGGAGGTTGGATCATGCGCGCACATCTGGCCCGACTTCTGGTGATGGAACCCGATATCCTGATGCTCGATGAGCCAACCAATCACCTTGATCTTGAATCACTCGGCTGGTTTCAGAGCTATCTCTCGAAATATTCCGGTGCCATCCTTGCCATCTCGCACGACCGCGAGTTCTTGAATGCAATTTGCGTCGGCATCCTCGAGATCCGTAACCGCAAGCTCAATCGCTACAGAGGCAACTACGATGACTATCTGGCCCAGAAGGCCGCCCGCGAGGAACAACAGTGGGCCGCCTACAAGAATCAGCAGCGAGAGATCGCGGAACTCCAGCGCTTCATCGATCGTTTCCGTGCCAAGGCTAGCAAGGCTTCCCAAGCTCAGGATCGTATCAAGCAGCTCGACCGTATGGAAAAAATCGAGCCACCTGAGCGCGATGAGGCCACAGTGCACTTCTCGTTTCCACAGCCAAAGCGAAGCGGACAGCGGGTGATCACCCTGGAGGGAGTCAAGCAGGCTTACAGATCCCATGTGGTCTACTCACACCTCGATCTCGAAGTGGAAAAAGGTCAGAGGACCGTCCTCGTGGGGCCGAATGGCGCCGGCAAATCAACCATGCTCAAGATCCTGGCAGGAATGCTCCCGCTAGAAGCAGGAACAGTCACCCCGGGCCACAACCTCTCGATCGGTTACTTCGCCCAGCACCGAACCGAGATGCTGGATGTGAAGCGTACCGTTCTTGCCGAGGCGATGGAGACACAGACTCCGGTTCCGGAACAGACTGTCCGGACCATTCTTGGATCTTTCCTGTTCCGTGGCGATGATGTCTTCAAACCGGTGGGTGTGCTCAGTGGAGGAGAAAAGAGTCGTCTGGCATTAGTGAAGCTGCTGCTCAATCCTCCCAACCTTCTGCTCTTGGACGAGCCGACGACTCACCTCGATATGCCGAGCATCGATGCCCTGATCGGAGCACTGAGCCAGTACGAGGGAACGCTCCTTTTCGTCAGTCACGACGTCCACTTCATCAGGGCACTCGCTACCACAGTCCTGCATATCAGCGCGGGAAAGCTTACTCCCTACGCAGGGGATTATCAGTACTACCTCGATAAATCTGGATCACTCTCCGAGCGCGCGGCGCTCGTCGCTCCCGGGGATTATCGCCCAGAAGCATCCGGTGCTCAGGAATCTGCACCTCGCGTAAAGATGGGACTCAAGGAGATCAAGGAACAGCGGCGTGCCGAAGCCGAGGCCAGGAAGGCGGCCAATAAAATCATCAGGGAACAGCAGGCCCGTCTCAAAGCTGCAGAGGAAGAGATCACTCGACTCGAGTCCCGCCAGAGGGAACTGGTCTTGGAACTCGAAAACTCCGGTGGAAAAGCCTTTGAGTTAAACCGAGAACTGGCCGAACTTCAGGAACGCCTTAGTTCAGTGATGGAAGAGTGGGAGAAACTCTCCGCTTCACTCCCTCCTGCCGACGAGGAAACCCCAGGAGAGAGCTAAGATTTCAAAACCTTCCAACAAATGTTTGCCCGATACCTGCACGCTCGAGTCAAAAGCTTCGGTTACGCGTTCAATGGTCTGAAGGTTCTCTTGCTGACGCAACCGCACGCCCAGCTACACGCGCTCTCAACCATTGCGGTTCTTGCACTGGGGAAAATACTCCACTTGCGACGCTGGGAATGGGTAGCGATCCTCCTCTGCATTGCTATGGTTTGGATGGCAGAGGCGCTCAATACAGCCTTGGAGTTTCTGGCAGATGAGGTCTCTCTCGAGAAGAGGGATCGGATTGGTAAAGCCAAGGATATCGCTGCAGGAGGCGTCCTGATCACGGCCTTAATCTCCATTGCCGTCGCCGTGTTGATCTTTGCGAATCACCTAACCCCTTATTTCAGGGTTTAGACCTGCATCCATCCTCACTCCCTTTTTACAGGGAGGTGAGACTACAGATCCTTTCTGCGGAAATAGGCGATTCGAACCGGCTCCAGAGCCGAGAAATAGCCGACCATGTCATTGATCCTCATTGTGACCCAGGGTTGGGCAAAATTGATACCATTCTTGGTAAAAACGATATTGTCCGCAAGATAGACGGAGGAATGCAACACACGGTTCTGTGCATTGATGAGGAGAACCAGATCCCCCTCAATACTCGGCTTTCCGATCTCATAATAGTTCCGGGTGATGTAGTCAGCGGCAAAGTCGTTATCACTCATCCTTGGATCCGGCTTGAGATTAAAGAAATTCAGGGCGCTCCAGTGGCAATCCGGCAGTTTCACCTCACCCTCCGATGTCATTGCGGGTGTAATAAAGAGATGATCGCGAGCCAGGGGCGGGAGGATATACTCGATACTCAAATCTCCGCCGAAATTGAGACGCCCGAGCGACTCAAACAGCGGACGTACATCTTTCACGAGGATATGAGGGATTGCGAGCGTCCAATAATTCAACGATTTATTGATATCCGTATCAGGCCGGATCATGAGCTTTAATTTGACAACCTTCTGTCCGGTCATTGCCTTGAGAAAATCAGATCGTTCATCATCGGATTCCACGTGCTTGAGCACCACTTCAGGATCACTGAAATAAGTAAACCCATTGCGCTTGTAGATAAGATGCTCCACGGATTGCCTGGTCTGCACCGAAATATTCCGATGCCCTTGGAAGATGGAGGTGACATCCCCGCCCGGAATATAATAAGGGGTTGCCTGAAAACGATTGGCCGTATTGGAAGCAAGCTGCAGGTAGAGTTTGGAGCGTACTTCCGGATCCAGAGAAGTGATGAGGGTTTCATCGGGCTTCAGAATCACAATATTTCCAGTTCCTGGAATTCTGGTGGCAATCAATGTTCCGATCTGATCCTCGCCAAGACCGGAAGCTTTCAGAAGATCATGAATTGCCGGTTCCGAGAGGGTTCCAAACGTCCAGAGCGGTCCCTCGCCGGAGACCTTCTCAAACCCTACGTACTCCTCGGGTTGCTCCATTCGGAGATCGAGTTCTTTAAGCTCTCCCCACGCTCCCAGATGAACAGTCTCTGGCGAACCTCGCTCCTGCTTCTCAAAATGATTATCTACCAGCAATGTAACTGCCACAGTCATCACGATCAGAATGAAAGCTGATAGAATCGTTCTCCACCGTGATGGATGAGAGACGACTTGCTTTAAAAAGTTTTTATCTTCCACGAAGAATCCTCAAATTGAACAAAATGACTGACGGTGAAGGATTCTGAGGGGGGAAAATGTATAAAGTCGGATGCATTATTTCTCAAACACCATTTTTTTGAAAAAAGTTATGCCTTATTCCGTTGAGCTTTCCGGTTGACCAGAGCGCTTTGCTCCAGCAATCTAGAAAGCCAATTTATCAGGTGAGGTGGCTGAGTGGTCGAAAGCAGCGCTTTGCTAAAGCGCCGTACTCCAAAAGGGTACCGAGGGTTCGAATCCCTCCCTCACCGCCATTCAACATCGTTGAATGGCGTGAGCCGTAGGGATGAGAACCTAGGTTCGAATGGCATGCCGCGATCAGTGGCAAATCGATAAAGGCGAAGCCATCTTCCAAAGCCCGTGCAGGACACGGGATAATCCCTCCACCCAGTTATTGATTGTCACAACAGAAGGAGGGATACTTTGCGTACTCATGAGCACGGTGACCACAAAGACAATATCTGCCTCCTCCGTCACGGTCTCTGTTCCCGGAACAACGGCTAATCTGGGTCCCGGCTTCGATTCCTTTGGACTCGCTCTTGAAGTTGCGAACTTGGTCACGGTTTCCACCACGAACAAGAGGACTCCTCTTCCAGCGATGGTGGAAGCTACGGGAAGAAGCTTTTTCCTAGGTAGCGGACTGCCTCCCTTCCCGTTTTCCTGGAAAATCAAGGGAACGGTTCCCCAAGCACGCGGCCTTGGCAGCAGCGTCACAGTACGACTCGGCATTCTCATGGGACTTAATTCCCTTTGCGGTAATCCTCTCTCTCGCCACGGGATCTACCGTCTCTGCGCTGAACTGGAGGGCCACCCTGACAATGCTGCTCCTGCAATGTTCGGGGGATTCACTATTGCACGATCCCATCTCGATCCCATTCGTCTTCCAGTTGCTGCCAACCTACGCTTCGTTCTCCTCATCCCTGATTTCGAGGTTGCCACCCCCGCCGCGCGCAAGGTCATGCCAAAGTCGATCAGCATTGGCGATGCGGCTGCAAATACGGCGGATGCCGCAGTGATCGCAACGGCTTTCGCTACCAAAAAATACGAGCTGTTACGGGGCGCCTTCGGTGATCGCCTTCATCAGCCGTATCGTTCCCGACTGGTTCCCTTCCTCGGAGAGGTCGTCACCGCGGGTGAGCAGGCTGGAGCTATCGGAGGATGGCTCAGCGGATCCGGATCGACGATCTGCTGCCTTGCCCCGAGCGCTGTTTCTGCAAAAAAAGTCTCCTCGGCAATGCGATCCGCTGCACCGAAAGGTACCCGGATGCTCATCGTCGCCGCCGATAATAGCGGCGCCAGAGTTCTGAAATCGTGATGCCTTGATGCGGCAGTTTCTCGACAGACTCGAACAGTTTGCGGTCGATGTCATCCTGGAGCGAAGAGGTGGCAAAAGGGCGGGCCTTCTCCGCATCGTACTGCGGGCATTATCCCTTCTCTACCTCGCCATCGTCTCGCTACGGATCAAGCTCTACGGTTCCAACATTCTGAGGTCACACCAGATCGGATGCCCTGTGGTGAGCATCGGCAATCTTACCGTGGGAGGCACAGGCAAGACTCCCGTTGTCGAAAAACTCGCGCGAGAACTCTCGATGCGAGGCAGAAAGATTGCCATCTTGAGCCGTGGGTACAAAAGCACTCGTCGGAGGATTTCCGGAAACAATCCCTCCCCCGTGCGCATTGTCTCAGAGGGAGGAGCGCTACTCCTTGATTCCAAGAATGCCGGCGATGAGCCCTTCATGCTGGCCAAAAACCTTCGCGGAGTGGCCGTTGTGGTTGACAAGGACCGGGTCGAATGCGGACGCCACGCCATCTCACAACTCAACAGCGACCTGCTGATCCTTGATGATGGACTCCAGTACCTCCGTATGCACCGCCGATTCGATCTCGTCCTGATCGACCGGGAGGCACCCTTCGGGAATGAATATATCCTTCCCCGTGGCACCTTGCGTGAGCCGCCGTCCCACCTGCGACGTGCCACACACATCCTGATCACCAAATGCGATGGAAGCGATCTCTCGGATCTGTACCGGCGCATCCGTCTTTATAACCGAACTGCTCCCATCATCGAATGCCGGCACCGCCCCGTGGAACTTCAGGATTTCTCGACCGGTGAGCAACTCCCTCTCTCAACCCTTCAGGGACTGAAGGCGGGAGCCCTCTCCGCCATTGCCTCGCCGGAGAGTTTTGAGCAAGGACTCAGGAGACTCGGCGTCTCGTTGGAACTCACCCAGAGCTTTGCGGATCATCACCGCTACTCGAAGCGAGAGCTCGACCGCTTCATCAAACGCTGCACACGACGCGGTGTCTCTTGCATCCTCACCACCGAGAAGGATGCGGTACGGATGCCCCGCCTGCTGAATCAAGAGATTCCCATCCGTTACTTAAGAATAGAGATCGAAATCATCAAGGGTCAGGAGCACTGGGACAGAATGCTGGAGCAACTTCTCCATCACCCGCATCCCGTCATCAAGGATTCCGAGACATGTGAGGCAGAACTTCGTCAGGCACCCGTCGCCTGAGATTGATACCCTCTCTGAATTTGCCTATCCGGCAATTACCGGCACCATCACGGCGTCGCTCATTCCATGGAGGATTTTTTTGTCAGCAGGACAGACTGTAGCAAGAACACCTCCGAGTATTGACTTGCCCTCATTGACAAAGAAATAGGGGCTTAGGCGCGCACGCCCCTTCATCACAGTGACCTTCCCCTCCGCATCGTAGAGTGATTGATCCGATAGGAGGGAATGACGGAAGACCTGAAGAATGTAGGGATGTTCCGGGAACTCGTGGAGAGCCCGCTCAATAACACCTTCCCACTCCACACGGGAGAGATCAGAGCCCAAGGAAACCCCTCGTGCTCCCCACGCACGACCATCGAAGCCGCTGATTTTAATGATCAGATCACGGGCCTTCTGACTGAAAGTTCCAAGTTCCCTCCAATTCTGAATATCAAGACGCGGGTAGACTGCGTTTGGAGGAAGTGGGGTTGGATCGAGAACCCAAGTGTAGGGAATCCACTTTTGCAGGGATTGCATGCCGCGTTCACCCAGTTGGCGGATCCAAAAATCACGGAGTGGAGCCATCCAGAAAAGAGCCATCCAGAGTTTCTCCTCAAGCTGTGCTTTGGGAGGCGGCGTTACGAAAACACGACCCTCGGCAGCATCTCGAAAGAGTCCTTCGGCACACGGCACCTGAGGGAGGTCGAACATCTCGAAGAATCGGTAGACATTCCCGCTCCATCCCCGGCGTGAGGAAGCATCCGTCACCTTCCAATCAGGGCTCCCCCTCCGCTCGGATAGGCGCTCAGCAATCCACTCCATCTCCGGTCGGTAGGTCGAGGCCTCCTCGGAAACAATGATCTCACCTGCGGGCAACAACGAAGAAAACCCCTCGAACATCCCTTGCGTACCACCCAGCACATCAAAGCCAAAGGAGGCGTAGGTCTCGTTTAACCAAGCGGTGAGACCGATACCTCCCGGTATCTGATCGAGTTCACAGATCGAGAATCCATCCTCCGTCACGATGAGATCGGGACGGATCACCCGGGCAATCTGTCCGCGAAAGGCGGGATTTCTGCCGAGCGCCACAACTTCCGGCGGCTTTCCCTGATCAAGAAGCTCAGCGATCCAGGAGGGTTGACGCCCGTCGACGCTTTGACGGTAGAGTAGATCGCAGGCCTGAGCGAACTGAAGCAAACGATGTCCCATGGATTCAAGCTCTCGGGCGAGCTTCACGTCCAAGGTGTAGGGGGAAGGAGCCCAGAGCCATTCCTTGCCGGCGAAGAGCTCCCCCTCTGGGATGCGACGACGCAGTTCTAAAAGCGGCACAGGAGCCGGTGTGGTGGAGTCGCTTGCGATCACGAGAGCAGGTTTCTGAGCGCCTCACGCACCACATCCTCGGCCGAGGAATCAGGGGAAAGCTTCGGCATGACGGCCTTCACGGCCTTGCGGGCATCGGCCTGTTTGTAACCAAGAGAAATGAGTGCCAGGACAGCATCGTGGAGATGACGCTCAATCCCAGCGGGAGCGTTTTCACGGCTTGCCGCCTCCCACTCCGCAGCGACGCCGAGCTTGTCCTTGAGTTCCAAGACGACACGTTCGGCGGTCTTCTTACCGACTCCGGAGATCTTTGAAATCGCAGCGATATCGGAGGTCACCACAGCTGATTTGAAATGCCCGACTTCCATTCCGCTCAGAATGGCCAGGGCAAGCTTGGGACCGACACCGGACACATGGGCCATGAGAAGACGAAAGAGGTCTCGCTCCTCGGCAGAGGAAAAACCGTAAAGGATCTGTGCATCCTCACGCACATGATGATGGGTTAGCACCCTGACTTTCACCCCGGGATTCGAGAACTTGTTGTAACTCGAGAGCGGAATCAGAATCTGGTAGCCGATGCCGCCGGCATTGACGACGATCTGGTTCGGAAGCACATCTTCCAGTATCCCTTCGACAAAAGTGATCATGACACCCTTGTTTCTACCTATCTTCAGCGCTAAAGACCAGAGGTTGTCGTACTCGAGCCGAATTCCAATATTCCTGTTGTCTGCACTATTTTTCTACGGAGCGGGTGCCGGGCTTCACGGCAGCGACGAAAAGAGCTCGTTGGCGTTGCTCTTCGGGGGGTACTTTGAACGTCCGCCGATCCACCGTTTCCTCCCCGGATCGAAAAGAACGTTGCTCTTTCCAGCTCGTATCACCAGCCATGGCGAAATAACTCCCCTGGGATCGGGAGACAGAATGTCCCCTAAAGACTGGGATGCCTTTGTGAAACGATCCCGTGAGGATACCTCAGTATTGATGGCCACCATTAACCCCCTGATGGTCCGCGACAACCACCAAGTGATCCAGGCAGCGGTGATTAGTTCGGATGATCCGATACTCGCCTCCTGCATTCTCAATCCGGGGTTTCTCCGCCGTTTCAGCGCGATCTTCGGACCGGAGTTGATCGTGGCCATCCCGTCACGAACTAAAATCTATGTCTTCCCAAAACTCGCCAACAGGCTTGCAGAAATGGCCCGGACAATTCGCGATGATTATCTGATCTCGCCCCAACCCGTCTCCACGGAACTCTTTGAACTTTCCAAAAAAGGAATGCGGACCATTGGCACTGTCGATCCTGACGATCAGTAAACGGAAAAATCAGACCGCCTCAGCCAGCAACGCTTGCTCAGGCGTCAGTTCATCCTCACCGCGACGAGCCCTCTCGACACGCTCTAAATAATGATCGAGCACCCTGTCGGGAATACCCGCAATCCTCGCCGAGGCAAAGGCCTTGATGGCCTCCTCCCACTTACGTTCACGGAAAAGAATCACCCCTTTCCAGAACTGGTCACGACTGCGCTCCCTCTCAGGAGAGAGGGAATTCTTGGGTGCCAGGAACTCATAGAGTTCCACTCGACGGCGACTGCCGGCACGTTGGAGAAGATCAATGGGACGCCCTTCCACGGTTTCAGAGGCCATCTCATAGGATAAAGGACCACTCAGGATCCGGCACCCATACTGGGCACAAGCCGCGGAGAGATGACGTGTGAAATCCACCACAGGACCCGAAACACTGTAACGCCCCAGTCGTGCACCACCATAGGCGGCAGCGATCATCGGGCCTGAGTTCACCCCAATACGGAAATCGAGACGCTGCTGCCAGCGGTTGTCGCACTCGCGGTTGAGTTCCTCGAGTCTTGATACGAGATCGATCGCAGCCCGGGCAGCCTTCGCCGCATGGTTGAGAATTCCCTGTGGCGCGAGTGGAGCCCCGAAGACAACCCGGATGCTTTCACCCGAACATTCGTCAAGATAACCACCAACATCGACCAAGAAGTCGGATGCCGTTCGGAGATAGAGATTCATAAGGGAGACATAGTCAGCCGGCTTCAGAACCTCCATGAGTTCGACATGGTTGTGAACCGAGCAGACGAGCACCGAGGCATCATGCATCTCACCGGGAAAATCAACGGGCAATTCCCCGTCGACCAGCTGTCGGAATATCTCGGGTCGGAGACGCTGGCCGAAAAGTCGACGCAACACAGGCTCCCTAGATCCGGCCTCGGTTCTCCGGAAGAGAGTGATCGCAATTACACAGAGCAGGAGGGCCGCCATTCCAGGCGCGGGATTCAGATAGCTCTCGTAGAGGGAGAAAACGAGCGAAGCTCCGAGCACAAGCAGCAAGGAGGCAAGTGCCAGGAGCAGCATTTCCCGCAAGCTGGCCGCAAGACCAAACCAGAGGGAGAGAGGAATAAGAAGCAACGCCAGCACCAGGGGCAGACCATGCGCTGAGGGATGCAGTGAGGTAGCATGAATCAGGTTTTGCCATGCACTCCCCACTCCGACAAAAGCACCAACAAGCTGAAGAACGACAAGGAGCGTCACCGTGACAATCAGGAGGATCAGGAATGATTTCAGCAGCCTCATTTGAATCTAGTCAGACGTGTCGTTGTGATGGAGACGGATAATTAACCACGGACAGGTAGATTTTCAGCAACATCAGGGGGAATCAAGGGAAACGCGTCAGGGATTACAGTTCTTACCTTTGAAGAGGTTTTTCATCAACTTACCGAAACCCACTCCCTTGCGTTCCGCCACATTAAGCGACGCAAGGATCGCACTCCGTGCCTGTGCATGAGAAGCGAAGCGTTTTCGAGGATCTGGGTCCGTCATCCGAACCAGAATTTCTTTTGTTGCCGGAGAGACTGCCACCCTGGACAGGTCGATTGGCCTGAGCTTTAGTGTCAATAACTCAGGTATTGAGAGTCCCTCCGTTTCATAAGGAGGGGCGGAAGACAGCGCATGGTAGAGACAGCAGCCTAGGCCATAGAGATCGGATCGAATATCACCGGGAAATCCCTCCAGCATCTCCGGAGCAACGTAATCAGGAGTGGCGAGAAGATGAGACTGATCGACAGGTTTTGTCGCCGTACTACGAGCAAGACCGAAGTCCCCCAACTTGGCACTGCCGTCACGGGTAAAGAGAATATTGGCGGGCTTCAGGTCACGGTGAACAATCCCGCAAGACTCTGCCGCAGCAAGAGCATCGAGGATCTCCACACCGACCCTAAGCACAGCCACTTCATCGAGGCAACTAGCCTTGGTATCAGAAGAGACGATCCGCTCATGAAGAGAGCCCCCTTCCATGAATTCCATCATCAGGCGGGCTCCATGGTCATCCTCCTCCAGAGTCAGAACCTTTACCACCGTGGGATGATCCACCAACTGGGCGGAGACCGTCTCATTCCGGAGCAGCATCAGATGCTCCTCGTAATCAGGAGATGATTTTTCCAAGACCTTCAGCGCCACCTCAGAGACAGCTCCATCCTCCGTCGTGTACTGCGCCCGAAAAACCCGTCCGCTCCCACCCTGACCTGCGATTTCGAGAAGCTCATACGGACCGATCCTTCTCTTAATCCTGACTTCGGAGCGGCAGCGCGGGCAACGAACCATGGAGAAAAAAGGCTCCCTCGCAGTATCCAGCATCACCCCACATGAGGAACATGGTTCCTCGGAGCGGTCTGGGGGGATTGATGACATCCATTGACCCTAATGGCGGAAACCCTCATCCTTCAAGCGACTCGGATCAGGAAACACTCCCGAGACCGCGAACGCACTTCCCATGACAGAACCCACAGTCCACGAAATCACCGCCTCCGACGAGGATAGCCGCCAGAGGGTCGACATGGTTCTGGTTCGCCATCTCCCCCATCTTTCGCGTTCTAAGATCCAGGCTCTGGTTAAATCCGGACGGGTCACCCTGCGGGGAGAGCCGGTTAAAAACAATGAAGAGGTGAAGTCAGGAGATCTCTTCCGAGTCGAGGAGGAGCCGCCCAAGCCACCGACAGGAGCCAGAGCCGAGGACATTCCCCTGGAAATCCTTTACGAGGATGATGATTTACTCGTGGTCAACAAGCCGGCTGGCATGGTCGTGCACATTGGCGCAGGTCACGAGGAGGGGACGCTGGTCAATGCCCTCCTGCATCATGGAGCCTCTCTATCGGCAGGCTCCGAGGAGCATCGTCCTGGCATCGTCCATCGTCTTGATAAGGAAACAAGCGGCTGCATCGTTGTGGCCAAGAACGATCAGACTCACGCGGCCCTCTCCCAAGCCTTTGCCGACCGCCAGGTAAAGAAAACCTATCTTGCCATCATCCGTGGAAGACCGCGCCATACGAAAGGAACAATCGACCTCGCAATCGGCCGTCATCCGGTTCAGCGCCAGAAAATGACCCCCCGGCGCGCCCCTTCGGGACGCGATGCCGTGACGGATTACGAACTCCTCTCCACCCGTGATGGCTGGACCCTCATTGCCTGCATGCCCCGCACGGGACGTACGCACCAGATCCGCGTTCATCTTCAGAGCCTGGGACATCCGATCGCAGGGGATCCACTCTACGGAAAGCGCGACAAGTTTGAGCGCCATCTCCTCCATGCCTGGAAGCTTGAGTTCCAGCACCCCCGCACCGGTGAACTCCTCAGCTGTGAAGCCCCCCTTCCTGCGGATTTTGGGCTCGTTCCCCTACCCGCTTCAAAGCCACCATCCCGGGCATGAGTGCGACTTCAGACGGATTTCAGGAAGCCTTGGATGCCACACTCCCCATTCTCCAATCCATGACCAAGAATCTCAGGGGAAAACCCAAGGCCACCCGGACCAGCCTTGAAAATTTGAAGGCCTCGCTCCCCCCCTCCTTTGAAAAACCGATGGCAACAGCCGGGGAAACGTTCAAGCCTGCAGAGTCTCCAAAGCCGTCAGATCAGATCAAGCCCGCTTCCCCGATTGTTTCGGGTAGTGACGACGGGCGACTGGCAAAGCTGGAGGTTCTTAAAAAAAATATCCTCTCCTGCACGCGCTGCCCCCATCTGGTGACCAGCCGTACTCAGGTGGTCTATGGCGTTGGCAATCCCTTCGCAGAGCTTCTCTTTGTCGGGGAGGCTCCGGGCGAGGAGGAGGATCTCCGCGGTGAACCCTTCATCGGCAAGGCAGGCCAACTCCTCACCAAAATCATCAGCGCGATGGAATACACACGTGAGGATATCTTCATCGCCAATGTCCTGAAGTGCCGTCCCGACATGCCTGAAGGAGAGTCAGGGAACCGCAAGCCAAAGCCCGCAGAGATGGCCACATGCCTTCCTTGGCTCACGCAACAGATCGAGCTCATCAAACCGAAGGTCATCGTCGCTCTCGGCCTGACTGCCGTGGAGGGATTGCTGGGTGAACCCTGCACGATGCGCGATGTCCGTGGCAAATGGCTAGAACATCACGGGGTGCCTCTCATGCCGACTTATCATCCCGCCTACCTCTTGAGGAATCAGACGCTTGCCGAAAAACGAAAAGTCTGGGAGGACATGCTGCTCGTGCTGGAAAAACTCGGCCGCCCCATCAGCGCAAAGCAGCGCGGCTACTTTTTGGAAAAAGCGTAGATTCACTCGGGTTCGCTTCCTCATTTCACGGTGAAAGCATCTCCGACACATCCCCACTCGTGCGGCTCACTGCCAGAGAGAATCCTTCGGACAGCCTTCCACTGGATTGTCATCACCGGATGCAGGATCCTCTATACCCTCACGTGTAAGGTTCATGTGGTGGAGCTGGCTCCCGTTCCTCGGAGCGGAGCCTTGATCATGGCTTCTAATCACATCAGCCACTTTGATCCCCCTATCCTGAGTGGATTTTTTCCGAGACGGCTTGATTGGCTCGCCATGAAGGAGCTCTTTGGAGCCGGCTGGTCGGAGCGGGTCTTCACCTGGTTGAATTGTATTCCCGTCGACCGTAGTGGGGCAGATCGCACAGCCCTCCGGCAGGCCTTCCACCGACTCGACGACGGGCGGGTGATCGGGATCTTCCCCGAGGGAGGTCTCCGAGCTGCTGAATGGTCGATTATCAATGGGGCAGCAATGAAGCCTGGCCTTGCCATGCTCAGCATCCACTCGGGAGTTCCAATCATTCCCTGTGTGTTGATTGGCAGCGATCGTCTCTACAAACCGGACAACTGGCTCCGCCGAACCTCCCTCTATCTCATCATCGGCGATGCCATTGAACCGCCTAAGGAGGATGTTCGTCAATCAGGGGCCCGGGAACGCTTTGCGGCGGATCTCTCACAGGCTTTTATTTCACTCAAGGAGGAGGCCATGGCCCGCTTTCATCTCTCAGAAGAAGATCTCCCCCAGACCCCTCAGGCTAGAAAAGGTATCCATCCATGAGATCCCTGATCAACCGAACGGCCCATGCGGGAATGGATGCCATCATGTGCGCCATGATGAATACCGCTCAATGGCGACTGCGCCACCACGCAGTCACGAGCGAACGACTCGAGGAATATCTGCTGGAGTGTCAGGGGCTTGATTATCGAAGCTATTATGCTACTCCAGAAGAGAATCGGTCATTAACAGCTCCGGATTGGAGAAGGGATGGTCACCTTCTCTCGTGGAGGTCTCCGCTTCCAGGAACACACCTTGAGAATAATACTGTCGCAGCCCACCTCTTTGAGACAACGCTCCCAACCGCATCTCATGGAACACCGACGATCATTCTCTTGCATGCACTCATGTCGGCCAGTGACTACGGCTACCGCCGGATTGCCAAACGCTTCAAAAAACAAGGGTGGAATGTCCTGTTTCCTCATTTGCCCTATCATTACAGCCGCACACCAAGAGGGTATGCCAACGGCGCCCTGACCATCACTTCCGACCTCATCAGAAACGCAGAGACCCTGAGACAATCGGTCATCGAACTACGCCAACTCATTGCCTGGTCACGTCAGCAAGGATCAAGGAGGATCGCGCTGCTCGCCACAAGTTACGGAGCATGGGTAGCCTCCCTTGCTCTCTCCTTGGAGATAACCGATTTTAGTATCCTTTTGCAGCCCGTAGCTGACGTGAAACATGCGACCTTCGGCAGCCCGGCCAGCCACATGATGGCCGGTTATCTGAAGCGTAATGGAGTCCATCCCGAAGCTCTTGACCGGCACGCTCACCTGAGTTCACCGGCTCGAATGACTCCTCTCACACCACCGAATAGGATCACAATTATTGGGGGTAAGTATGACCGACTTTCTCCTTCAGAGTCTCTTAAGGGACTTTGTGATTCCTGGGGAGGAGCCAGATACTTGGAGGTCGATCAAGGACACTTCGGATATGATGCCATGAATTGCGCTCTTCAGGAATCAGAGAAATACATGAACTCACAGTAATGTTTTTCTCGTTATCAATGTCCAAATCCGCGTAATGAAACCCCGCAAGCCAATTCTCCTTGTTACCTTGGGACCAACCCAAGAGCCACTTGATGCCATGCGTTTGATCAGCAACCGCTCCACCGGAGAACTTGGCACCATGCTAGCTCTCCACTTGATGGAATCCGGTCATTCTGTCATTGCGCTTCGGGGAACCGGCGCGATAGCAGATCCGAGTAGTTTAATGGAGCACTGCAAAAGGGTCATTTCCTTTACCAGCACAGCCGATCTGAAAGCCGCCTTGGAAAATCTCGCGACCGAACACCTGCCGATCAGCGGCGTCTTCCATACCGCTGCCGTGAGCGACTTTTATTTGCCAAGTGCCGGACTTGGAAAAATCCCAACATCTGAAGGTACTCTCTCCCTGACCTTGGAACCCACTCCAAAACTTCTCCCACTGATGCGTGGTTGGTTTCCCATGGCCAAGATCACGGGATGGAAATTCGAAGCCGGTACCAGCAAGGAATCCGCTCTTGCTGCCGGACTCTCCCAAATGCGGAACTGTGATACGGATTCATGCGTGATCAACGGCCCCTCCTACGGCACGGGTTTCGGAGTGCTGGGCAGGTCTGGCCATTGCGATCATCTGACCGATCGCTCCACTCTTTGCGAGTATTTGGCGAAGTCTGTTATCAGTTAATTTTTAATTTCCTTCTTTTGAAAGCAGAGTGCGACTAAGATCCGCGCACTCATGAGCGAAGACCTAAATCCCTACATCGATGCCGGCAAGATCACTGCCGCAGCCGCCGAAGCCCTCTCCAAACTCTCTCCCGGTGCCTTCTGCACCCATCGTAGCTGGGGATTTGGAAAGATCGCCGGTTGGGAATTGATCACGGGTCAGATCACGATTGATTTCGGCAGCAAGAAGGGTCATCCGATGCAGCTCCAGTATGCCGCAGAGACACTAACCCATATTCCTTCGGAGCATATTCTGGCACGTGCTGCGACCGATGCGGCCTCGGTTCGCGAACAGGCCGCCTCGGATCCGGTAGGTCTTGTCCGCTCCATCCTTGCGGATCATGGAGGCAAGGCCACAGCCGATGAGATCGCCGCAACCATGGTTCCCTCGGTCTTCGATGCGGCAGGCTTCAAAAAGTGGTTCGATGCCGCCAAGAAGAAACTCAAGGCCGATGGTCACTTCGAGATTCCAGCAAAGAAAGGGGAACCGATCGTTCTTCAGGAAACCGCACAGAATCCCCATGAGCGACTCATGGAGCAATTCCGCTCGGCACGTCATCCCAAAGATCAGGTCTCCGCACTGGATTCCGCGATGAAGTCACTCAATGACTTCGCCAAGGAAGTGGAGGAGCTTCGCTCCATCGCCACCGAAGTCGAGGAAGCCGCCAAGCGCGGTGGCAGAATTCATGTCGCCAAGGCGATCGAACTCCTCATCATTCGCGACGAGATCTGCGCCAGACACGAAGCCCTCAAGCCCGGACCCAAGGCTGCCAGCGTTGCTTCCTTCTTAGCCGACTCCCCTGCCAAGCTCACCGAAATCTTCAACGAGATCCCCGCCGCCAAGTATGGCCGGGTCCTCGAGGCCTTCCCTCTCGCATTTCCCGACAATTGGGAAGAGAAGGTGCTCCGTCTCACCCGTACCTCCGAGCCACGCCTGAGCGGCGAGATCTTCAAGCTCTTCGTGGCCCAAGGGAAGCGCGAGGCCTTTGCAGAACACACACGCCGTCTGATACGTGAGCGCTCCGCCAGCTCTGACTATGTCCTCTGGCTCTGCAAGGAACGCTCCAAGACCCTCCCCGAACTCATCGATGAGGAACTCTTCGCCGCCATTCTTGCTGCCATGGAGGCTGACCTGCACGCTGATATCAAGAGCAAGCGTCTTGAGGAGTTCCTCTTTGAGGATCGCGACCTCGTGGCAGACCTCCTTGGCAAGGCCGAGCGTGACTCGGCCCGTCAGGCCATCCGCAAGATCATGCTCAGCCCCGTCTTCGCCGATCTGAACAGGCGTTCCCTGCTGGCCCGTATTCTCAAGATCCACCCCGTTCTCGAATCCCTGGTCACAGGCGATCAGGAGACACCGGCAGAGCGTGCCGAAAGCCTCGTCGTTTCGTGGGCCAGCCTCCAGCGTCGCAAGGAAGAGCTCGAGCACATCGAGAAGGTTCTTATACCGCAGAACATCCGCGACATCGCCACGGCACGTTCCTACGGAGATCTTCGCGAGAACTTCGAGTTCAAATCCGCCAAAGAGCAGCAGGCCGTTCTCAACCGCCAGAAAGGAGAGCTCGAGCTCATGCTCAACAACGCCCGTGGCACGAACTTCGAAAATGTCGATACCTCGGCCGTTTCCATCGGATCCGTGGTGACCTTGGAGCCCTCGGAAGGCGGCTCCCACGAAACCTATAGCATCCTGGGCGCGTGGGATGGAGTTCCCGAAAAGGGCTGGGTCTCCTACCAGGCCGTTATCGGCAAGGCTCTGCTGGGAAAAAAGGTTGGCGAGACCATCGATCTTCCAGCCGATAAGGGCAATCGCTCCATGAAGATTGTTGCGATCGCCCCCTTCACCGATCTCGCAGCCTTGGGTTCCACGGAAGGAACCACATCCTAGGCACGACAATTGCTTGATTGATTCAATTCCCTGATACCTATTTCCAATCACCCATTACCCAACACATGAACGACACGACCATCACAGCCATCCACGCCCGTGAGATCCTTGATTCCCGCGGCAATCCCACCCTCGAAGCCGACGTTCACCTGGCAGGAGGAGCCGTCGGACGTGCTGCTGTTCCGAGCGGAGCCTCCACCGGCGAGCATGAGGCCGTGGAGCTCCGTGACAACGCCAAGGGCCGCTATCTCGGTAAGGGTGTGACCAAGGCCGTCGGTAATGTCATCAATCACATCGCTCCCGAGCTTGTCGGCTACAACGCTCTCGACCAGATCACCATCGACACTGTTATGCGTGAACTGGACGGCACTACAACCAAGAAGAAGCTTGGAGCCAACGCCATTCTCGGTGTCTCCATGGCTGTCGCACGCGCCGCTTCAGCACAGCTCGGCCTGCCTCTCTACAAGTATCTTGGTGGCCCGAACGCCAAGGTACTGCCCGTCCCCATGATGAACATCCTCAATGGAGGAGCTCATTCCGACGCGCCGATCGACTTTCAGGAGTTCATGATCATCCCGAAGGGACTCCCCACCTTCTCTGAGGCCCTGCGCGCTGGAACAGAGGTCTTCCATGCCCTCAAGGGTGTGCTCAAGGATCGCGGACTCTCTACCGCCATCGGCGACGAAGGCGGTTTTGCCCCCAAGCTCAAGGGTGCCGAGGATGCCCTCGACTCTATCTCCCTCGCGGTTGAAAAGGCCGGATACAAGCTCGGTACCCAGATTGCCATCGGCCTTGATGTCGCCTCCAGCGAGTTCTACGACGCCGCTAAAAAGCAGTATGTCTTCAAGAAGTCCGATGGCAGCCGCCGCTCCGGCGCGGAACTCGTCGCCTACTACAAAAAGCTCTGCAACAAGTACCCGATCATCTCGATCGAAGATGGCTGCGCCGAGAACGACTGGGCAACCTGGAAGCTCCTTACCGAGGCTCTCGGTGACAAGATCCAACTCGTCGGTGATGATCTCTTCGTGACGAATGTCGAGTTCCTCCGCAAGGGAATCGAGAAGGGTGTCGCTAACTCCATCCTCGTGAAGGTAAACCAGATCGGCTCACTCACTGAGACTTTTGATGCCATCGAGCTTGCCAAGGAGAACCGCTACACTGCCGTCATCAGTCATCGCTCTGGCGAGACCGAGGACACAACAATCTCCGATATCGCCGTCGCCACAAATGCCGGCCAGATCAAAACCGGCTCACTCTGCCGTACTGATCGCGTCGCCAAGTACAACCAACTCCTCCGCATCGAAGAACAACTCGGTGAAGATGCTGTTTACGGCGGCAAGCTAAGGTGCTAGTAAAAGCTCGATGACCGGCAATCACGTCGCCCATACGAATTCACGTCGCCGCTCGCAGTCGGAGTTCCTTCCGACTGCGATGCGTGTCGTCTTGGGGCTGATTGGAGCCTGTGCACTGCTGATCGCGGGATTCACTTTCTACCCGCAGTGGATCCGGCTCTCCGAGATGAAGAAGGATCTCGCCGCTCAGACAGCACATCTTGACGAGCTGAAGAAATCCACCGCTGAGCATGAACAGGAGGCACATCTTCTCCAAACCGATAAGGATTATCTTGAAATGATTGCACGTGATCGCCTCGATCTCATGAAGAATGGGGAGACGATCTTTCGCCTAAGCAGCGCCAAACCGCGCTCCTGATTACCTCCGGTAACAAAGACTCCTCCAGCAGGAGTTTTAATATGGAACTCAAGAACTCAGGAAAATGAAGGCGATCTTTGGATGACCAACCATCATCATCTCTCTCTGTTTTTAGATTGTAAATCATGGTTCTGTTCCTGATTTCCTGATTTCCATATTTTTCTCTCCCACTTCTCTCTTCATGTCTGAACAACAAATAGACCTCTCCCTTTTGGATGCCTCCGGGCTTGCCGACCGACTCGGTTCGCTCAGGAGGTTTGTCTGCCGATCCTCCCGGATCAGGCATCCTCGGATCGGGTGATCCTCGGACTTCTAGGCCACAGCCTAGAATGACTAAGCCGCGCCCTTGCGCGCCTTTTCTTTTCGCAGTTTCCCTGATCTCGCCTTAAATTCTCCTAATTCCATGTCTGAACAACAAATAGACCTCTCCCTTTTGGATGCCTCCGGGCTTGCCGAC
>DAISZK010000007.1:37540-72784 GCA_036824855.1 Chthoniobacterales bacterium
TTTGGATGCCTCCGGGCTTGCCGACCGTCTCGGCTCGCTCAGGAGGTTTCTTTGACGCTCCAGGATTAGCTGCGGAACTCGAGGCCATAGAGGGCCGCATGGCAGAACCCGGCTTCTGGGATAACCGTGAGTCAGCCCAGAAAGACATGGGGAAGGTCTCGTCCATCAAGGCGAAACTCGGTCCGCTTGCGCAGTTGGAGCTGCGTGTCGGTGACCTGGAAATTCTCAAGGAAATGGCCATGGAGGATCCCGACCCCGCCGCCAAGGCCCAGGCTGCGGGAGAAGTCTTGAAGGAGTTCCATGCTTTGACTGGCGAGATTGAGAAGTTCGAGCTCCAGCAACTCCTCTCCGGAGACTTCGACAAGAGCAACGCCTACCTCACGATCAACTCGGGGGCGGGAGGCACCGAGTCTTGTGACTGGGCGGACATGCTCATGCGCATGTATAAGCGTTGGATCGAAAGGAGTGGATTCACCGCGGAGGTCATGGACATTCAGGAGGGAGAGGAAGCAGGAATCAAGTCCGTCACGATCGAGGTGAAGGGTGACTTTGCCTATGGCTATCTCCAGGCCGAGCGTGGCGTGCATCGTCTCGTCCGTATCTCTCCCTTCGATTCAGCAAAGCGCCGCCATACATCTTTCGCCAGCATCGACGTGACACCGGAGATCATCGACGCCCCGATCGAGATCAATCCAGCCGATATCGAGCGTTCTACCTTCCGCTCCGGCGGTAAGGGAGGTCAGAATGTCAACAAGGTGGAAACCGCCGTCCGCCTTCGCCACATTCCCACTGGAATTGTCGTTGCCTGTCAGGCTCAGCGAAGTCAGGGAAAGAATGGTGAACAGGCACTCCAGTTGCTCAAGGCCAAGATCTACCAACTCGAGGCCGATAAGAAGCGTGCCGAGATCGACAGGCAGTACGGGGAGAAGGGCGAAATCGCCTGGGGTAGCCAGATTCGCTCCTATGTCTTCCAACCCTATCAGATGGTCAAGGATCACCGCACTGGCGTCCAGACCGGCAATGTCCAGGAGGTCATGGATGGCGATATCGATGCCTTCATTGAAGCCAAATTGCGCGGCGTCAAGAAGGGTTCATCCTCTGACGACGACGATCTCTAGCCCCTAGACTTCTACTTCATCTTTCTCGAGAAAAGATTGGGCAAAGTCCCAGAGATCCAGGAAACCTGAGTTGTAGAAGTACTGGCTGAGGATCGGGTGGTGCTGAAGTAACCGGAAGTACCAGCTAAAGATCTCAGTCTCTTCACGGGTCAGAATTTTGCTGATGGAGACAGCTTGGGCGATGCGGTTCAGCAACCCGAAGAGCTCATCAAGGTCTCGTTTAAGAGAAACCTCGACTTCCGCGAGTAATACCACTTCGGGTGCCAGGAGATGTTTCAACTTCTTCTCGGGATGGGATTCTTTCAGGAACGCTACAGCGCGTTCGATCGCCGTGTTCCTTTCCAACTGATGATGAAACTCAGAGAGAAGGATCTTCTTTTTTGCAATCAGGGAACGACCCTCCTGATCCAAGTGCCGCAGAAAAGCGATCACGGCTCCGCCAACGACGATCAGTACCGATACGAGAGCCCAAAAGTCGATCAATCGCCTCATTTGTTGAAATCCTAGCCGCTTCTCCCCACCTTGCATTTTATTTATCGCGTGATACACTCTGTATCACATGAAAACAGCTTCCGTTCGTGACCTCAGAAATCACTTCGCCGATGTGGCGAAGTGGATCGAAGGGGGAGAATTGGTTTCCATCACCCGTCATGGATCAGTCTTTGCAACGCTCTCTCCTGCCGCGCCTAAAAAACGACTTGCCGCTGATTGGAAGTCCCGTTTCAAGGATCACCCCCCACTCGGAAAAGGCATCTCGACACGAGAAACCTCGAACATCTGGTCTGATCTCAGGGACTGAAGGCCATGGCATCGGCTTACTATCCCGATTCCAGCTTCCTAGTGTCACTGGTCTGCAATGATTCAAACAGTGCCGAGGCCTGTTCCATCATGAGCAGGTTGGCAAGCCCACTGGTTTTCACGGCCCTTCACCGGATCGAGGTCAGAAATGCCCTCCGGAATATAGCGGCAAGAGACCTTATCAATCAGGAGGAGCGCAAAGGGGCCTTCCGTCGCATTGATGAGGATCTGAGGGAGGGATTGCTGGTTCACTCACCCATCGACTGGCCGGATGTGCTCCGAGGAGCAGATGAACTGAGCGAAAGATACTCCTCCCAAGATGGACAACGGACGATCGATCTGCTGCATGTGGCTGTGGCCATGGAGAGCGGGGCAAAGACCTTCCTTACCTTTGACAAGCGTCAACGGGGCTTGGCTAAGGCAGCCGGAATGAAAGTTCTTCCCTAACCCCTACTCTCCTGACTTCTTCACGGCATCGGCGATCACGGAGACACCTGATTGCGTGAGGGCGCGCTTCCAAGGAAGCGTTCCCTCGATCTCGATCTCCAGGGAGAAGGATAGGAAGGTACGGATCAGGACGATCACGCCGAGAATGATGACATTGTTCATGGTTGGATCGACCGCCACGGTCCGAATGAGATCACCTGCCACGAGTACCTCAAGCCCAGCTAAGATTCCTCCGCCTAGCGTACGGCGCAGCACAGAGTAAGCTTTGGCTCCATCGCCTGTCCTAATCCAGGTCTTGAGTGCCAGAAAGGCGGCTAAAATCAATCCCGCGACAAGCACTGCCACACCGATCCCGTCAGCAAGATGCACGATCAGTCCCAAAGCTCTGGAATAGGAGTCAGGTGCTTCCATGGAGTAGATCCGTTTACTTTTTAGCTTTTTCTGGATGCCCACCACTCGCGGAACTGGGCAAGCGCCCTGCTCCGGTGGCTCATGCTGTGTTTGATCTCGGAGGAAAGTTCCCCAAAAGATTCCTTGTACCCAATCGGCATGAAAATGGGATCGTAGCCGAATCCTCCCTCTCCCCTCACTTCATGTGCCAGAATTCCCTCCACGGTGCCGTCGAAGGTCGCCAGGGTGATGCCATTCTCGGCCACTGCCAGCACGCAGCGGAAGCGAGCCGTACGGACTTCGTCAGGAAAGCCTTTCATCTTCGTGAGCACTAGAGCTGTGTTCTGCTCGTCTGTGCAGCCGGGGCCGGCATAGCGGGCGGAGTAGACACCGGGCTCTTTTCCCAGCGCATCGACTTCGAGACCTGAGTCATCTGCCAGAACGATCCCCGAGACATGACGGGAAATCCCCTCGGCCTTGAGCTTGGAGTTTTCTTCAAAGGTGACACCCGTCTCCTCAATCTCAGGAAGGTGGTCATGCTGAGTGGCGTCAGTGACAAGGACCCCCTCTCCGAGCATGGTCTGGATCTCGCGGGTCTTATGCTTGTTTCTAGTAGCCAGAAGAATCTCTGTTTTTTCGTGCTGACTCAGCTTGGCGGACGGGTTGTTTTCGGTTTCCATGGACATCTACTACTTCGAACCAGATGTCCGTTACCCGCAAGAACTATCCTTTTCCCGAATTCGAAGGCCGCTGGCAAAAGCATTGGCTTGAGAGCGGAGCCTTCCGAGCCGCCAATCCCGGAGATCCCGATTTCCGTGCCGAGGCAAAGAAATACTTCGTGCTCGATATGTTTCCTTATCCGAGCGGCGATGGTCTCCATGTGGGCCATGTCGAGGGATACACGGCGACCGATATTCTCGCCCGCTATCACAGACTGAAGGGGGATAACGTCCTTCATCCTATGGGATGGGATGCTTTCGGCCTTCCCGCCGAGCAGTATGCGATCAAGACCGGACAGCACCCCCGGATCACGACCCAGCGGAACATCGACAACTTCCGCACCCAGCTCCAGTCCCTAGGCTTCAGCTACGACTGGTCACGGGAAATCAGTACGACCGACCCGGAGTACTTCCGCTGGACTCAGTGGATTTTCCTCCAGCTTTACAATGCTTGGGTGAACCCCGTCACGAACCGCGCGGAACCTATCTCCACGTACACGGGGAATGACCCGGATAGCGTCCGTCTGGCCTTTGTTTCTGACAAACCGGTTAACTGGTGCCCCGAACTCGGAACCGTACTGGCGAACGAGGAGGTCGTGGATGGCAAGAGCGAGGTGGGAGGATTTCCCGTCGAGCGTCGACCGATGCGCCAATGGATGCTCCGGATCACAGCCTACACCGAGCGTCTGATCGCCGATCTTGACGGCCTGGATTGGCCTGAATCGATCAAACTGCTTCAGCGCAATTGGATTGGTCGAAGCGAAGGTGCCGAGGTGCGATTCTCCCTCGAGGGTTTTGAAGAAACCGTAACAGTCTTCACCACGCGTCCCGACACACTTTTTGGGGCCACCTACTTGGTTCTCGCTCCGGAGCATCCGCTGGTCGAGACGATCACTGCTCCGACCCAGGCCGAAGCAGTCATAGCCTATAAGAAAGCCTGCTCCGCAAAGAGCGATCTGGAGCGCACCGACCTAGCAAAGGAAAAGACCGGGGTCTCACTTGGCATCTCTGCGATCAATCCGGTCAACGGTGAGAAGATTCCCGTCTGGATTGCCGATTATGTTCTCACGGGATACGGGACCGGTGCCATCATGGCAGTCCCGGCTCATGATGAACGCGATCATGAGTTCGCCGTGGCCTTCGGCCTTCCCATCCGTGAGGTCGTTCGTCCTGATGAAGCCCAGAGCGAAAAGCCAGAAGGATGTTTCAGCGGTGAAGGAATCGCCGTGAATTCGGGTCTGCTGGAGGGGCTCAGGACTCTGGAAGCCAAACGGAAGATGATCACCTGGCTTGAGGAGCAAAACTCCGGAAAAGGTACCATCACTTACAAGCTTCGCGACTGGCTTTTCTCCCGTCAGCGTTACTGGGGGGAGCCTTTCCCGATCATTTGGGAAGAGGGAAGCCACCGTTCTCTCGATGCCAGCGAACTTCCCGTGGAACCTCCCGCGATGGATGATTTCAAGCCGACAGGAACCGCAGAGCCCCCACTCTCGAAGGCTCTGGACTGGGTTCGTTACTCCGAGACTGCTCGTCGCGAGCTGAACACGATGCCCCAGTGGGCAGGCTCCTGCTGGTACTACCTGCGCTTCTGCGATCCAAAGAACAAGGAGCGCTTTATCAGCAAGGAGGCCGAGCAGTACTGGATGGGCGGAACGGGAACTCCAGGGGGAGTCGACCTTTATGTGGGTGGCACCGAACACGCCGTGCTGCATCTGCTCTATGCCCGTTTCTGGCACAAGGTGCTCTTCGATCTCGGACATCTGACGACCCCGGAGCCATTCCAGAGACTGGTCAACCAAGGAATGATCCTCGGTGATGATGGTCAGAAGATGTCCAAGAGCCGTGGCAACGTGGTCAATCCCGATGCGGTCGTTGCCGAATACGGTGCCGACGCGCTCCGACTCTATGAGATGTTCATGGGCCCCTTGGAACATGGGAAGCCCTGGAGCATGACGGGTGTCGAGGGAGTCTACCGATTCCTTGCCCGCGTCTGGCGCATGGCGATGACGGAGAATCAGGAAGGGAATTGGGTCCTCTCCGAGGATCTCGCGGAACAGGAACTGTCAACAACCCAACGCCGCGTCCTTCACGCCACAATCAAGAAGGTGACTCAGGACATCGAGTCGCTCAGTTTCAATACGGCGATCTCCCAGATGATGATCTTCACGAACGAGTTCACCAATGCGAAGCCTCGCCCGCTGGAAGCTCTCCGTCTCTTCCTCCCGCTACTCAGCCCCTTTGCTCCCCACCTGGTTGAGGAGATCTGGTCCCTTCTCGCAGCTAAGTTTGCTGGATTCACAGGACTCGCCTCTCAGTCAGCCTGGCCAGCATGGAACGAGGAGTATCTGATTGTTGATGAGATCTCCTATGCGGTGCAGATCAATGGCAAGGTTCGGGGCCATCTCACGGTTCCTACGGGAGCTGATAAGGAGAGCGTGGAGAAGGCTGCATTCTCTGATCCAGCACTCGCAGAGCACCTGGAAGGAAAGGAAGTAAAGAAAGTGATTGTCGTCCCGGGACGACTCGTGAATATCGTGATAGCCTAGGGGGATGGTACTTCCCCTCACCCATCCCCAGCACAGCATCCTATGAAAATTCGTAGTCTTCTCATCGCCGTCTCGTTGATTCTTCCGGTGTTCTCACTCCGAGCAGATGAGGATACGCCACTTGAGAAGCAGATGCAGATCATGGCCCGGAGCATGAAACAGCTCTCCCAGCAGGTTGGTGATTCCACGAAACAGCAGGAAAGCATCACCCTCCTCGAAACTATTAAGAAGGCTGCCTCCGACTCAAAAGGATTGGCCCCCCGGAAGACAGTCTCGATTCCCCAAGCGGATCGGGAGAAATTCCTGACCGACTACAAGGCACAGATGGACAAACTTGCCGAAGCCTTCAACCAGATTGAAGAGGCCGTGAAGAGTGGTAAGTACGATCAGGCAAAAGTCCTGCTCGCCACCATCGGACCAATCAAGAAAGAGGGACACTCCAAGTTCAAGCAGGACTAGGGTTGACAGGGGCTGATCCTTTGATCAGTTCATCGGATCTTGGGGATCGGTCATGGGGAAAGAGTGTGAATCACCCTTTACCCTCATCTCCTAAAACCTATCACTAGTCCTCTATTACCAAACTAGGCCGATCCAATCAGGATACCGGTGATAAAGACCAGTACTCCTCCAACCACCACCTGAAAGGTGGCCGCCAGCAGGGGGGTATCCATATATTTGTGGCGGATCCAGGCAATCGCAGCCAATTCGACAGCCACGACGGCAACGGCAACCGCCATGGCAACGCCAAACCCGGGAATAAGGAAGGGGAGTGTATGCCCGATACCCCCGAGTGTCGTCATCAGCCCGCAAATGGTTCCGCGAATGTAGGGATGGCCGCGACCGCTGAGAACTCCATCATCCGAAAGTGCCTCGGCAAATCCCATGCTGATACCTGCCCCGATGGAAGCGGCCAGACCAACCAGAAAAGCGTCATGGCTGTCACGCGTCGCGAAAGCCGCTGCAAAGACGGGAGCGAGGGTCGAGACAGAGCCATCCATCAGTCCGGCAAGACCGGGCTGGATGTACTGAAGGATGAACATCCGGCGCTCGGTTTCGCGCTCCACATCCAGTTCCCCACTCTTCTCCATGGATTCACGGAATCCGGCGGCCAATTCCTCATGGGAGGCTTCGACCAGGGCAAGTTCGTTCAGGAGTTTGCGGACATTGAGATTTGAAGTCTGTTTGGCAGCAGCCTCGTAAAATCTTCGAGCCTCATACTCCATTGTTTCGACTTCTTTCCGGACTTGATCAATCGTCAGGAGTTGAGAAAGCCAAAGGGGCTTGCGCGTGATGAAACCCTTCACGTCCTGGCGTCGGACGAATGGAAGATTTTCCCCATAGGAGGCCTTGAAGGTTTCCATGAGCCGGTGGGCATGTCCTAACTCCTCATCCCGCATCGTGATGAGTGTCCGTGCAGTGGCAGGATACTGCCCTTTCAGCCGCTCGGCAAACTGACCATAGATCCTTGAATCGTCCTCTTCCGAGGTAATCGCGAGAGCAAGGATCTCCTGCTCGTTGAGTTCATGGAATAACCTGGGCATCGGCTTGTGAGTTTCTTGAAATGAGCCGAATAGGAAGAACCAGAGCGAGGAAATTCTTTAGATTAGAATCATTCCAAAATGGTTCTGAGATCTTCGGGCATCCGCCCTTCATAAAGGGCACGGCCAATGATCGCTCCATGGATTCCGGGGATCGTTGCAAGTTGCCGTAGATCCTCCGGTCCCGAGACTCCCCCGCTGGCGATCAGGTCGCAGGGAACGGCCGTGGCCATCTCATGCATGGCGGCAAGGTTCGGCCCCTGCAGCATCCCATCGGTTGCGATATCGGTATAGATAATGGTCCGGATTCCGGCAATCACAGCCTCACGAGCGAGGTCGAGAGCGGTAAGTTCCATCGTCTCGACCCATCCCTTCACGGCAACCTTCCCATCCTTGGCATCGATGCCCACGGCAAGTCGCGCAGGACCGAAGGCACCGGCTGCCTCCGCGAGGAATCCCGGTTCGGCCGCCTTGGTGCCGATAATGACCCGGCGAACACCGGTAGCCAATCCAGCATCGATCGATCCGGCATCACGCATCCCTCCTCCGAGTTCACATGGCACGGAGACGGCCTTCGTGATCTCCCGGATCACCTCAAGGTTCCGACTCTTCCCCTCGAAGGCAGCATCCAGATCAACAAGATGGATCCAATCCGCACCAGCAGCCTGCCACTTCAGTGCCATCGCGACGGGATCATCGCTGTAGATAGTTTTTTTTGCTGCCAGGCCGCGTTCCAGGCGGACAACCTGACCATCCATAAGATCAATCGCGGGATAGAGGAGCATGTTGGTAAAAGTAAAGAGATGAAAAAGTGAAGCGGAGTTTTAGAGGGAGGAAATGAAGTTGCGCAGCATTTCGAGTCCGAGAGCCTGACTTTTCTCGGGATGGAACTGAACGGCGCTTAGATTCCCCTTGGTGACGCTCGCTGCGAATTCCACACCATAGTCGCAGGTGGATGTGATGATCTTCTCATCCTCGGGAGCCGGGTAGTAGGAATGAACGAAATAGAAATCAGGATTCTCACCCAGGCCCTTCATCAGGCGATCGGAAGATTCACGAATGTGCAGTTGATTCCAGCCCATATGAGGAATCTTGAGTCCCGAAGATTTTGGAAAATGGACAACTTTTCCACGCAGAGCGCCCAAGCCCTCGACACCGGGCGATTCCTCGCTTGAATCAAAGAGCAATTGATACCCGAGACAGATGCCAAGATATGGCTTGTCGGCGGCAATCCATTCCTTGATCACCTCCCAGAGACCAGCCTCACGAAGCTGGCGTGCACAATCCCCGAACGAGCCGACCCCCGGCACCACCAAGGCGGCACATCCCGCCGTATCGGCTTCACCCAAAACATGGACGCACTCCGCACCCGCATGCTCAATGGCACGCTGGACGCTTCGGAGATTACCACTTCCGTAGTCGACGAGCCCGAGAAGGGGTTGCTTACTCACAGCACACCCTTGGTGCTTGGAATTCCTTTAACGCGATCATCATGCGAGACAGCGACATCGAGGGCTCGTCCGAGCGCTTTGAAGATCGCTTCAGCCATGTGATGGGCATCACGTCCTGAAAGAATGGAGACATGAAGTGTCAGGCCAGCCTGAACGCTGAATGCACGCAGGAACTCCTCGACGAGCTGGAATGAAAAGAGGCCTATCGCCTCCACTCCCCGCGGAACTTCATAGGCCAAGTAGGGACGACCACTACAATCCACCACGACGCGGGCCAGGGCCTCATCCATCGGGACATACGCGCTCCCGTAACGGCGGATCCCCGACTTGTCGCCGAGAGCCTTGGAGAAGGCAGCGCCGAGCGCAAGTCCCACATCCTCGACCGTGTGATGATAGTCGACCTCGATATCCCCCTTTGCCTGGACATCCAGATCGATGAGACCGTGACGGGAAAAAAGCGTCAGCATATGGTCGAAGAACGGAATACCGGTCCGAATGGAGGAGTTCCCTTCTCCATCAAGAGAAATACTAAGCGAGATTTCGGTCTCGCTGGTTTTGCGATCGATGGATGCGGAGCGGGCTATCTCATTCATGGCTTGGAAGGTGCAACAGGAGTCGGTGAAGGTGTCGGCTTTTTAGGAGCTGAGGCGGCGGCCTTTGCCTCGGCCGCAGCTGCTGCGGTGGAAGCGGCTTGGGATTTGGCAAGCTCATCCAGTTGGAGCTTTAGCCGAGTATTGTCAATGTTGGCAGGCCAAAGGGTCTGGGATTTCGATAACTGATCCTGAGCCTCTTTCAGCTTCCCCTCGGAGGCAAGTCGAGCACTCTGACTTGCTGCGGCCATTCCCTCAGCCATCGCAACTTTTTGGAGAGCACTAAGGCGTGTTTTTTCCGCCGTGATCAATGCTTGGAGGGCATCCATGGATTCCTTGCTGTTCTGGAAAATCGGGTAGAACTTGGATCCATCACCAGTTGCGGACGCTATGGCGTTGGTCGCGGCAACTTTCTCGTTCTGCAGGGCATCTCGGATCTCCCTAGCCTGATCAGCAGGAGCAAGGGCAAGGGCGCTCTGACGGCGCTTATCGATGATGTCAAAGTTAGTCTTTGCAATGGAGAGCTTGTCCTGAAGCTGATCGATCTGTGTCTGCGCCAAAGAGATTGCATCAGGCATGACTTCCGAACCTGGATAATCCCTCTCAAGCAGTTCATAGGACTGGAGCGCTCCCACAGTGTCGTTCGCCCTGGACAACTCCCTCATCTCACTGAACTTAATCTTGGCCCCTGACTGATAAGGATCTGCTGCAATCTGTGCGGCAGTGATCCATACCCCATTGATCCTACGATCTCCACGGCGGACACGGGAGCGCTCCTCTTCGAGAGAGCGCAGATCCTCACGGAGCTCCGTGAGATGCTTGGAATAGCGGAAGCGTGCAAGAAACTCAGGAATTTTTTTGTCGATAAGCAGGTCGTAGAATGAGGTGTCGAGAACAGTGTCGGGAGTTGCCAGACTGCCAATCGTCTGGAAGGCCTTTTCATCTGCAGGTATCGAGGCTATGTGGACGATCTCATCGCGGGAATACGACTTCTGATCCTTGATCGTCGGTGTCACATAATACTCGATCAGAACGGCATCAGGTGTCTCGCTCAAGATCTCCCCCTTGATTTCTCTTCCATCTTTCAGGGTGAGGACATCGGCCTTCAAGGAGACCGCCATCGAGGCAATTACCAAAGGGCAGAGCAGGTAAAAAGTACTACGCTTCATAAAATGGATACGTTATCTATTTTCGCTCAGGAAACCATCCCCAGTTTCAATTTTTTGACCATGGAGGCGAGGAAACGTTCCTGAACTCGGACTCGCTGGTCCAGCGATTCCTCTGAGGGAGTCTCCAGTGTGAATGTTCTCTCTGCATAGTGAAAATGAAGAAGAAAAGCCTCCGGATGACCCTTCATCAGATCCGGGGTGATGCGGCGACGGATCAGACCATTTCGGGCTGAGTGACCATCTATCTTCCGTCGTGGATCTGCATTCATGACAGAAGTGAGTTCTTCGCAGAGTGATTCGCCCCAGTAAGGCCGCTTTGCCGCAACCTCATAGAGATAGAATCCTCTCGAGTCGTAATCCTCATGCGCGGTGACAGCCGCATCAAAGCGACACCCCTCCATCAAGGCACGCTGGGCAATGATCTGCGGTACCTTCCTTGAATCATAGAACCTATTAAGGTCGCGTCCCTCGGCATCGCAACGGATATTCCTTTCCAGTCCCCAGGGATTGAGGCATGGGAAGATCATCCAGTTCCAGGTGTCTAATTTCCCAAGAGAGGCTTCCGCCCAGCGGATCAGCCCCTCCACAGCCGCAGGCTCATCTCCATGGATCCCTGCCGAGAGATAAACGGAGGGCCTTTTTGGTTCGCAACGCTCAGACCGCACGACCATCAGGGGATATCCCTCGGCCTCGCCATAGATGGATAGAGAGATGGACGTGCGCCCCTTCACCACCGACAGCCACCGCTCCATCAGCAAGCGGTAATCACGTACCTGATCAGGTAAGGGAGCTGAGCGCGGAACCGATGGAGCGATCGTTTTCTTCAATCGAATCAATCAATAAAGCGTTTCTCGATTCCACCGTAGGCATCAATCCGGCGGTCACGAAGGAAAGGCCAGTGCGTACGCTGGGTATCCATGAACTGACGATCCAGATCAACGACCAGCACCATTTCCTTGTCAGCCGGAGCCTCTGCGATGATCTGACCATTGGGCGCAGCAACAAAAGTGCCTCCCCAGAACTCCAGACCATCACCGCCAGCAGGAGACTCATGGCCGATGCGATTGACACCGCAGACATAGCAACCATTAGCGAGCGCATGGGCACGCTGGGCGAGTTGCCAGGCGGCCTTCTGGTTCTCGCCATATTGCCTCTTCTCCGAGGGATGCCATCCAATCGCGGTTGGATAGAAGAGCACTTCTGAACCCTGCAGGGCCGTCAAGCGTGCCGCCTCAGGATACCACTGGTCCCAGCAGATCAAGACACCGAGATCACCGGCGCTGGTCTTCCAGTTCCGGAATCCAAGATCACCCGGCGTGAAATAGAACTTCTCATAGAAAAGAGGATCATCGGGAATGTGCATCTTGCGATACTTACCGAGATACGTGCCATCGGCCTCGATAACAGCCGTCGTGTTGTGATAGAGGCCGGGCGCCCTCTTTTCGAAGAGTGAGGCGATGATCACCACACCGAGTTCTTTGGCCACCTTACCAAGCGATTTCGTGGTAGGCCCCGGGATCGCCTCGGCGAGCTTAAAGTAGTCATGATCCTCGCTCTGGCAGAAATATTCGCTGAGAAAGAGCTCCGGAAGGCAGACGACCTCGGCCCCTTTTTTGGCGGCATCACGGATCAGGCGGACAGCTGTCTTGAGATTCTCCGAGGGAGAGCTAACGCAGCGCATCTGCACTAACCCCACAGTGATCGTTTCTTTGGGAACCGAGGCTGAAAGGGATGCTTTCGAAGTTTTGGGTGTTTTGGCTTTCTTTGGCACCCCTCTCTGCTACCCAATAGCAGTCCAATGAAAAAGACACTTTTCGCCTTATCCACGACATTGACCACAACGCTCTCCTCCACCCTCTTCATGGCCCCGGGTATCGCCGGAGCCGCAAACCCAGCCGAACCAGTCAAAGACATCCGTATCGTCCTTCACACCTCCAAGGGTGACATCCATGCGACCATGTATGCGAGCAAGGCTCCGATCACTGTCGCGAACTATCTGAATCTCGCTCGCCGCGGTTTCTACGACGGCATCACCTTCCACCGTGTCATTCCTGATTTCATGATTCAGGGTGGTGATCCGACCGGCACCGGCATGGGGGGACCCGGCTACAAGTTCGCAGACGAGTTCGCTCCCGGTCTCAAGCACGACCGCAGCGGCCTCTTCTCGATGGCCAATGCCGGCCCCGGCACCAATGGCAGTCAATTCTTCATCACCCATGTCCCGACCCCTTGGCTCGATGGTAAGCACGCCATCTTCGGCGCCGTCGACAGCCAGAAGGATCAGGATGTCGTAAATGCGATCAAGCAGGGTGATAAGATCACCTCGATCGATATCGTCGATTCCCCTGAGTCTCTCTTTGCCGCTCAGGCCTCACAGATCGCCGCCTGGAACAAGGTGCTCGGGAAGTAAGCTGGAGATTCTAACAGTCTAGACTTTAGGATTTTAGCGTCACAAAGAAAAGGCGTTGGCTCAGTAATGAGGCCAACGCTTTTTATATTGCTAAAAAACCGCTGGTTCTCCTTCAGTGAGGATTTTGATTTTCTCATCAAGACCCAATGACCGGGCATGACCGAGCAGGCGATCGGGAGGTTCCTCCATCGGTTCGAAGCCAAGCCTGAAGGTGCCGTAATGCATCGGGATCATCACATCTGCCTTGAGGGCGGTGAAAGCCCGTAAGGCTTCCTCGGGATTCATGTGGACATCCCTGCCTGTCGGCGCGTCGTAGGCTCCGATAGGAAGCAGGGCGATATCGATCTTGGAGTGGCCACCGATTTCCTCAAATCCGTCAAACCACGCACTGTCGCCGCAGTGAAAGATCGTGCGCCCGGCATACTCAATGAGAAATCCACCGAATCCACGGTGCTTGTCATGGAGCATCCTGGCTCCCCAATGATGGGCAGGTGTCAGGGTGATCTTGAGCGAGCCAAGCTCCATGCTCTCCCAGCGCTTCAGCTCCTGCACGCGGTTAAACCCGAGTCCGTGCACGAGGTCTCCCACATATTCAGGAACGACGATCGGTTGATTGGAGGCCACAGCACGGAGTGACTTCTTGTCGAGGTGATCGAAGTGGGCATGGCTGACCAGTACCAGATCGATCGCGGGAAGCTCATGGATCTCAAGCCCCGGCTCCTTGAGCCTCTTGATGACCTTAAGCCATTTCGCCCAGTTGGGATCAATCAGGATGGAATGCTCGGGCGTCTGAATCAGGAAGGAGGCATGACCAATCCAGGTGATGGCGATCTGGCCCTCCGAGAGCTGGGAAAGCTCCGGCAGTTTGGAGGTGTTTGAAACGACTTCCCTGGCAGAAAAGAGTGAAGGAATGATGACTTCGGTCAGAAAGTTGCGCTTGTGCCATCCCTCCCCCAGCTTCATCGAGACATGGTTCTCGGGCTTAGGTCTCTTTGCGACCCGCTTCCTGAGTCCCTCGGTTCCTTTCTTAAGAAATTTTTTGACCATGCTCGCCTCGTTTATGTCATAGAAAGGGTGGATGAGAACCGCCGAAAAGCAAAGGCTGCGTGAGCGGATGAAAATGATCTCCTCGAAGAGATCCTTTGAGAGCAGTCTTTCGTTTGTCGAAAACCTTCTCAAGCTGAACATCAGGCAAACTCCCGCCGCTGTTCTTCTCTATGCTCCGATTCAGTGGGAGGCGGACCCACGCGAACTGATGACTGCGGCTCCGGGATGTTCCTATCTCTTTCCAAGGGTGGAGGGGGACCATCTGGAAATCTACAGAAGCACTCCAAGCAGTCGCTGGATCACCGGACCCTACGGCATCAGTGAACCGGATCCCGGCAGTTGGGATCTCACCACCATCTCCGAGATCAATCTGGCCGTGGTACCGGGATTGGCATTTGATCCGAAGGGTGGACGCCTCGGTCGGGGCAAGGGGTTCTACGACCGTCTCCTGGGGCATCCGTCATTCCGCGGGGTGAAGGTAGGACTTGCCTGGGATTGGCAGATTGTCCGGGAGGTGCCCATCGAGAGTCATGACTCACTCATGGACTTCGTTGTGACGCCGACAAAGATCCATGAGGTGGGGAGCGCGTTGGACAAAATGTAAGAAAGAGGATAGTTGCAGAGGGAACTTATGGCCTACACCGAATTTCCCACACCTTTTCAGAAGAAGACCTGCTGGGCGGCTCTAACCGCAGTAGCGGCCTTGGCATTCGTCGCGGTCATCCTTATCGCGGGCTGGAGCATTGTTTCGGCATGCGGCTACCTGAAGCCAGTGCTGACTCCGATCGCCATCGCGGCTGTGCTTGCCTACCTGCTTACACCGGTCGTGGGCCTGCTCTGCAAATGGAGAATTCCGCGCACCTGGGCCGTGGTCATTGTCTTTGTTCTCTTTTCGGCCGGTCTGGCGCTCATCGGTATCACGGTTGCTCCCTCGCTCGAACATCAGGGAAGTATCTTTGCGAGCCGCATCCCCGCCTACAGCCAGAGCATTGCCTCGCTGGCCAAGCAATCTGCCACCGAACTCCAGAGACTGGCTGCCCTGAGGGCTTCCTCACCGATGCACGGCTCCCCGCTGGCGGACTTGACCCCCGAGAGCATCAAGCTGTACGGGATCGAACTCGCGAGTAATGGGATCTCCTGGATTCAGGAAAAACTCCCCACCATCGCCTCAGCCACGGGAACCTTTCTCCAAAAAAGCATCGGCGGTGTCTTTGGTGTCCTGGGATTTCTTTTGAGTCTCATTTTAGTCCCAGTGTTTCTTTTCTTCTTCCTGCTCGAGTCGCCGGAGATCGGCACCAACTGGAGTCGCTATCTTCCTCTCAGAGCCTCGCCCCTTAAGGAGGAGATCGTCTCGCTTTTCAATGAGATCAATGACTACCTGATTCACTTCTTCCGTGGGCAGTTGCTGGTCAGTCTCATTGACGGTGCCATCGTCGGTACGGCTCTATTCCTGGTTGTGCGTCTCGACTTTTCTTTCCTGATCGGGCTCATGGTCGGGATCCTCTGCCTGATTCCCTACCTCGGCATGGTTCTCTGCTTGGTTCCGGCGCTCTTAATTGCCTTGGCCCAATACGGGGACCTGTGGCATCCGACCCTTGTCCTGATTGTCTTTTTAGTGGCCCACAATCTTGACGGGATTTTCATCTCTCCGAAAGTCATCGGTGAATCAGTGGGTCTTCATCCCATGACCGTGATCATCTCGGTCTTTGCCTGGACGATCGTCCTCGGAGGACTTCTGGGTGCGCTCCTTGCCGTGCCGCTCACCGCAACACTCAAGGTGCTCCTGCGTCGCTATTTCTGGGACCGACCACCAGCTCAACCGGTCCAGCAATCCCTCAATATCAAGGAAACGGTCGAGAAGACGTTTGAGAAAAAGACCTCAACCGTGACCGTGGAATTGCCACTCTAATTGATCAGGTTCACTCGGGAAGGGGCGGAGGTATTTCCGCAATGCTGCGGACCAGTCCCAGCTTTTTGTAGAATAGGCAAATCACAAACCCTGCAATCCCTCCTCCAAGGTGCGCGAGATGTCCGATCTGGCGCTCGATTCCCAACAACCAAAAGAAGAGGGATCCGAGGATGACAAGCCATCCCAAGGTGGAGGCTTTCATTTTCATGGGGATTACGAAAAAGATGAGCGCGGTGATCTGAAGATTTGGAAAGAGAGTTCCGAAACCGACCAAGAGGGCACAGACCGATCCGGAAGCCCCCACCAGATCGACGCTGCCGGGCGTTGCGAGCGTCTGGAGAATCCCACCGAACACAGCCCCTCCGAGATAGAGCAGTAGGTAGCGGAGTGGACCAAGCAACTCCTCAAGAAGTGGACCGGTGAACCAGAGCGCAACCATATTCACGACAAGGTGCAATAGGTTAGCGTGAAGAAAGGCATGCGTGACCAACAGCCACCATCCCCCTTCCGCCAGTCCCTCGCGATTCAGCGCCAGATAAGGAAAGAGCGAGCAATCAAAGAAGAGTCGAAAAAGCTCCTCCGAAAGAAAGAGCGTCAGATTGATCCCAAAGAGAATCGCGGTGACCGGAGAGAGACGCAGGCGTTCCATCGTCTCGGAAGGAGCAATCAGCGCGTCGTTGCTGCCGGCGCCAGAACGGGAAGCGCCGCCGGGCGGAGGGAAAAGGTCAACGGGAGATACCCGACCATTTCGCCATCGAGTTCATACGGGACCGGCTCTTCGGACGAAAGCTCCAGGGAGGAGGTCTGGAAATACTCGACGTCTTTTAGTTCCGTATGCTGTCCCATCAGAATGGCATGCATGTAGCGGAGCAGATCCCAAGGACTCTGGCTCTGGAAAACGATGACATCCAGCAGGCCATCCATCGGCGATCCCTGTCGGAACATCGTGAACGGGCCACCATAGAAACGACCATTCCCCAGCAAGACGAACGATCCTGATCGCAACGCTCCGTCATGACTTTTGAGCGTGATCGGAGGTGGCTTTTGCCCAGCCACCTGAGCAAGTGAGAGAAGGTAGCTCAGAGGACCTAGGGCCTTCTTTGATTCCCTCGTGGTTCTCCTAACCACCTCCGCATCGAGTCCCACTCCGGCCAACTGGACAAAACAACGTTCAACTCCCTCGGCAATACAGATTGGAAGGTCGAGATGGCGAACCTCCCCGCTCTTGATGATCTCCCAGGCCTTATGAAGAGCATTCATCGGAATGCCAAGTTCGACAGCAAAGACATTCATGGTACCGACAGGGAGAATGCCCAGTGTCACATCCTTGCCGCCTGCGTCCATAATGCCGTTCATCACTTCATTGATGGTTCCATCTCCTCCTGCGGCGACAATCGTCGAGAAACCTTCCGCCACCGCACTCTTCGCGATCTGTTCGGCATCACCCGGCATGGTGCTCAGGCGCATTTCCACATCCCCGGAAATTTCACGGATTCGTTCGGGGAGACGCCCTGCTTTGTCGCTGTGGGCCGCTGGATTAAGGATAATAAGGGTATTCTTCACACTTCACAATTGCTGCAGGACACTTAAGTTGTTCGGGTGCGTCCGATTGCCAAGCCCTTTCTTTTCTTTGGGACGATTCTTTTTGGGATTTTCCTACTCCTGCTGCTCACGGCGAATCTCACCCTTCAACTCCCCGTCATCAAAGATCGGATACGAACGACCCTGGCGTCGGCACTGGGAACTCCTATCACCTTCGAGAGTCTCTTCCTGAGCCCTACCGGTGGCATCCGCCTGGGAGGAGTCGTCGTGAACCCGAACGAGCATCTTATGAAGGCCTCCGCCGAGGCACTCACAATCTATCCCTCATGGGCTCAAATGCTGAAGGGGGAACTCTCGCTTCGAGCCATCTCGCTAGAACACCCACTAGCCACCGTGAAAATTGGATCCACAAGTTCTCCTAAACCTCCTTCGCTTGCCGGTTCTTCTTTCCCGTCCCTATCCAACCAAGCCCCCTCCCCTATCCAAACTCCGCATCAGACCGATGCGGCAAAATCTACGGCCTCACCGGACCTTGCTGAATTGCTCCCCAACCTTTCGATTTCACACGGCGAGTTTTCGCTTCTCGATGCCAACTCTCATCCGCTTCTCCAACTAAAAGACATTAAGACGCACGGGCATCAAGGAGTTCTGAATGTCACTTCAGCAACGGCTATCATCAATGACTCCCTGATTTTTCATCATCTCTCTGCCGATGCCGAAGCTGATACGGAAGGAACATCCCTTTCACTTCAAAACATCTCCGCGACCATGGGAGAGGGACGCATCACCGGCACACTCCGCTGCGGACTACCCCCTAGTTCACCCACTTACTCCGCCACCCTGCAACTTAACGGTGCCGGTTTAAGCAAGCTGCTCACCGATGCCTCCCTCGGATCACCCTCCGCAGAGGGTCAGATCGATGGAGACCTCACAATCACTGGTACGGCGGGAAGCGGGGCAACGATGACTGGAAAAGGATCACTGCGATGCAAAGAAGCCATGATCGAACCCGTGGCCTTTCTGAAACAGATCGGCCAGTTGCTCAATGTGGATGAATTGAAGCTTTTGAAACTCGCCGAGGGAAAATGCTTTTTCCGTATCGATGGAGGACGCGTTGTGATTGATGAACTCTTTCTCCGTTCGGAGAATCTCATCCTCTCGGCCAAGGGGCCTGTCCAGAACTCCGGGGAACTCGATTTGGAATCCAGACTGCTCTTTAATCAAAACCTCACCGGACGACTTCACGGTCTCCTGGGATCCCAGCTGACATCAGCTCCCGAGCCAGGCTACTCCCAAGTGACCTTCCATGTTTCAGGTCCTGCCTCGAATCCCAGGACAGATCTTATCGAGCGACTCACCGGCATTCATCTTGGTGGGAATCTAGGTGGATTGGGCGGCCTTCTGCAGGGGCTTTTCGGAAAACCTGCTCCCCAATCACCGTCTCCTCCACCTCAACCGCAGGCACCATCACCGGTACCGGCGCACTGAGACCAAGGCATGCGCGTGATTGCAGGCTCGGCCGGAGGACTCTCACTTCAGCCACCAGGTAAAAATACCAGACCGACCATGGATCGGGTGCGGGGTGCCATCTTCTCATCGCTTGGCGAACGTGTCCCCGAGGCACGCGTACTGGATCTCTTTGCCGGAAGCGGAGCTTTGGGGATCGAGGCCCTGAGCAGAGGTGCCTCCTCAGCCACCTTCGTGGAATCCCACGGGCCGACAGCAGGCTTGATCAGGAAGAATCTCCAATCGACCAAACTCGATCGACTTCCAGGAACTGTTCAGCAGATGGATGCCTTTCGCTTCCTTGATCTCTACGTTGAGGAGGAGGGGTTTGACCTGATCTTTGCCGATCCACCCTATCTGAAGGATACAAGACCCTCGGCAGGTGATCAGACCAATCTGGCCGACATGCTCCTTGGTCATCCGAATCTGGGCAAGGCACTCGGCGCCGAGGGACTGCTTATCCTGGAGTGCGAGCGGAGACAGCCTCTCCCCTCCCTTGCGTCGCCGATTCCTTGGGAGATCCTCTCCGACAGGAGTTACGGCGAGTCCCGCATCCTGATCCTGCGCCAACCCTCATGAGAAGGATCACTCTCTTTCTCTACAATCTACTTTTCCTTCCGATCCTGCTGATCCTCTTGCCGGGATATCTCCTCCGCATCCGGAAACGGGGCGGATATGGAAACAAGGCACTCCAGCGCTTCGGCATCTTCGATCAGGAGACTGCTCTCCGGATTGGCCAAAACAGAATCTGGATCCATGCAGTCAGCGTTGGAGAAGTCGGCGTCGCACTGAAATTTGCCACCGAGTTTCACGCACGCAATCCCCAGTCAAGATTCCTCATCAGCACCACGACCTCCACGGGGCTCGCAATTCTCGAGAGATCTGCTTCCCAGTGGCTGGAGCCGATCGCCAATCCGATCGATCTTCCCGTCATCACCTCCCGGCTGATCCGTCGCCTTCATCCCTCGGCACTCCTCATGGTGGAGGCCGACCTCTGGCCCAACCGCATCGCAGCCTGCAAAGAGCTTGGCATTCCCACCGCACTCCTGAACGCCCGCCTCTCACCACGATCCGAGAAACGATTCCGCCGTGCCCGTGCCTTCACGGCTCCCTTTTTCAACCAACTCGACCTAATCACCTTGACTGATCCCTCGGATGAGATCCGATGGATCTCGCTTGGGGTGCAGCAGGAACTACTCCACCTCACAGGCAACATCAAACACGACTCCAAGAACGGACCGAACATCTCCCGAAACAATGACCTCATCTTTCTGGCCGCAAGTACCCATGAGGGAGAGGAGAACGAAGTCGCGGCGGCATGGCTGACGTTGAAAAAAGAATTTCCAAACCTTCGTCTGGTCATCACTCCCCGTCATGTGGAAAGGCGGGAAGAAATTCGCCGCACGCTGAAGATTCTTGGAATTCACTGCCATCTCAGGTCCGAAGGGGCAGCGCTTTCCGAAGAGCCGCTCCTACTCGACACCACCGGAGAACTCAGTGCTTGGTATTCCAAAGCCACGATCGTCTTTGTCGGCAAGAGCCTCCCCTGTTCCGTCAATCGAGGCGGACAGAACATGATCGAGCCTCTGCAGGCTGGTGCTCCGGTGCTGATCGGCCCTCATACCGCAAACTTCGAACCCCTCGCCTCACAACTCTGCGAAGCGGGCGCCGCAATTCGGACGAAAAACTGCGACGAGATTGTGACCGTCACTTGCCCCCTCTTGGCTCATGAGACTCAAAGAGCCTCCATGGTAGCCTCGGCATGGCAAGTACTCCAACCCCACCAAGGTGCTACGGTTAGAAACTGTGCCTTGGTTGAAGGATTGATGAATGGATCCAGACTTCATCATTCCTAATTCATTCCTCTGACTTTCCCTCTACTCCTCGCTTCCTTTCCAGAAGAGGCGTGCGGCTCGGGACCAATCGCGCTCCGCAACCCTGGCACGCGAGGCTACGCCCATTCGCTTGCGGAGCTCTTCATCCTCAACCAACTGCCTGACGGCGGAGGTAAGAGCATCGAGGTCGAGTCCCTTCGTGACCCTTCCGTCGACTCCCTCTTCGACCAGATCCTTCGGACCTCCGATATCCGAGACGATGACCGGGAGTCCGCTAGCCTGAGCTTCGATGACCACATTGCCGAAGGTGTCGGTCGTGCTGGGGAAGACAAAGAAATCGGCCGAGGCATAGGCGCTGGCCAACTCCTCTTTGTGAAGGCTTCCCGTGTAGATTCCCTCGGGTAGCAACTCCTTCATCATGGCGGCATAAGGACCATCGCCGACGATCAAAGGCCTGACCTTCACTCCTGCAGCCAGCAGACGACGGCATGCGGCGGCAAAGAGATCGAGATTCTTTTCACGTGAGACTCGACCCACGTAGAGGGCTCCCACTTCCCCATCACGCAATCCGCGCTTCTTCCAGAAATCCGGCTTTCTCTTCTCGGGATGGAAGAGCCCTGTATCGAGACCACGTGGGAGAATCTTGAGTTTCTCGGGGGCGATTCCACGATCGATCCAGCACTGACGGTAATGCTCGGAATTCACATAGACGGTATCGAGCTGTGAGTAGAACCAGTGCATGTAGTTCCAAGTCAGCGACTCCATCAGCCCGTCCTCAGTGAGGATGCGCACATACTCGGGAAAGTCGGTGTGATAAATGCCGGCTGTGGGCAGACCAAGCACCCTCGCCGCGCCAAGGGCCGCCAACCCCACGGGACCGGGAGTGCTGATGATCACCTCGGTGAAATTTCCAGTCTGCAGATGATCGATAATCTGAAGCAAGGGAGGGAAGCTCAGCTTTTGCAGTTCGTATTCCGGCAACGCAAACTCTCCGATCGGAGGGAAATTCTTGAGCGGAATGCCGGGCACATCGACCTCGTGGCGGGAGACCATCACCTCGACCACCTTGCCATTGGCGGCGATTGCGGCACTCATTTTCTGGATTGTCGTGGAGACGCCGTTCACGTCGTCAAGGGTGTCCGTAAACCAGGCTCGGCGATTATTCGTCAACTCCGGAGCGATTGTTTCCCTCATCGCCAGAGATGCTTCCCTAAGGCGGTGACGCGGAGGGGTGCGGAATGCGTAAAGATAAGGACTAAGCAGAGCCACCAGCGGAATGACCGGTCCAATCATCTGGATGCTCTCGAGGAAGCGTCCGTCAAGCAACTGCTCGAGGAACTGCATGGTGAGCCGGTAGGCAAGACGGCTCGCCATCATGTTCGCCATGAGGAAGGCCCTGCGGCTCGTATCCTCGACACCCTCGAGTTCCTTATTCAGCTCCTCCCTCATTGCCGGCTCGTTCAAAGCGCCGGAAAGCTCCTTCCAGAGCGAGCGTGGACCTGGGTTGGCAAGCTCGAAGATCTTCCCACTGGCGATCCCTTGGGCAAGAAAGGCCAATTTCTCACCCGGAGAGAAGACTGTCGGATCCTTCCCCTCCATGAAGCGGTCAAAGGCTTTCTCGACAAGACGGATCGTCGGAGAGGCTGCGTGCCCCTCCAGACGCTTCTTCGCATATGAAAAGGCAACCTGATAGGTGTCGAGCGAAGCCCGGAGAGGGTTGCCCGAGTCGCCGCGCGGTTCACAACGCCCCTCCCTGATATGGCGAAGGAGATCGAGAGAATCGCGGGCTTCCGGGGTCTGCGTGTAGGTCTTTCCTGGAATTGTCCCGCCATGATCGTCCGATCCACCAACCCAGACCTTACGCCAAGCCTCCTCGTGCGTCGGTTGCAGACCTGTCATCACTGTGAACCGCTCGATATCGGAGGAGTTCAGGCTGAACAGATACCGCGTCACACCACCAAGAAAGGCACCGTCACTGCCATTGATGCCCTCGAAATTCCTAAAGAGCAACGCCAGCTTCATCAAATGGACTGGTCTCAACTTGTGAGAAAGTCCATGGAGGCATTGGGCCACACCATGCGCGAGGTCATTCTGAACGAGGTACTGTTGGAGTTCGTAGATATTCGCCTTGAGAGCCTGGATCTCCACATGCTGGCTCTCCGTGATTCCCCAGACCAGAATCGAGACACGGCAACCATCCTCCGGGAAGAGGGCCGTCACCGATTCGCTGATGAAGACCCCGGGCAGGTGCGCTACTTCCAGACATCCCTCGATCGAGTCATCATCGGTGAAGGTGAAGAAGTCCATGCCCGCAAGGCGTAGTTTCTCCAGCAGGAGATTTGGATCGGAAACACTAGCCGGAACGTTCAATCGGCGCAGCAGCCACTCCGGGGAGCGGAGACTGTGACGGGTATGGAGATGAAGATCGATGCGTGCCATGGAATGCTTAGCCGCTTTAATGCCCGCTCAGACGCCATTGGTCGAGCCATCTTCCATAAGTCGTTACCTGGCGAGTCGCAACTGCCTTACGAATACAGGAAAGAGCATGATCGCGAATCGACGGATGATCCCAATCGGGGGGATGAAGTCCAATCCTGAGCAAGGGGCTTTCATTCAAGGCCTGAAAAAGCGTCTCATTCCAGAGCAGACTGACTCCGCGCCGCCAAGGAGCCCTCACGCTATAGACCATGCTTCGGGCAGGAAATGAGCCGCAATTCTTACAATCAATCACCTCCCCGATCCGGGTCGTGTAGTCGAATCCCGCATCCCTGACCGCCATCTCGGCTTGCTCCCCAAGCAACCATGCAGGGGCAATGAATCCCCTGGGAGTGATGCCACATGCCGCTAGAGCAGCGTTGCCCTGAAGGAGTAGCGACAAAGCATCCTCCCGAGAGAGATCATAGAACTCCCCCTCGCCGGCCGTGTAAGAGCGGGTGATCATCCGTGTCGCCAAGCCCTCATCCTGCTTCGTCGGCCTAAGATGATAAAATCCATGAAGTATCGCCTCATGCCCTTGGCCTCCTTCCCTTTTTTCCTCCCCAGTAGCTTCACGAAGCCACTCTCCGAAATCTGGATCAGCATCGATTCTTCCCTTATGATGATGGTCTGGAATCACAAGCAAAGAAATCTCAGGGACCCCCGCAGCCTTGAGATCCTGAATCATCGCGACAACCCGCGTCTTCGTGACAGTTGAGACATCGTGAATCGAGACCACCAGAGAGGGAGCCAAGGCATTTCCACCTCCTGAGGAAGACTTTGAGGCATGGACTAGGGATGGTGCAGTTTGCATTGGCCGCTGGGTGTGTTATCTGATGTAGTCAAGAGCTTCACGCAATGCCAGACGAGACACCCGATTCACCAAACAGCAACTCCTCCAAGCCGAAGCGCCCCCCCGGCGCTCCCGAACCTCAGTTCAACTGGCGCGGCCTGCTTCTCTTTGCCATTGCATTCGCTCTCATCGGGGGTGCATTCCTGTTTCGCGGATCCAGCATGGTTGCCACGGATGAGATCACCCTGCCGAAATTCGAAAGTCTCCTGAAGGAGGGAAAGATCATCTCCACCCAGGACAAGCCGATGGCCCTGGTGATCGAGGAGGGACGTAATACCCAATACCTCTCCGGTTACTATCGAAAGAAAGCCGTTCCTCCCGCCACCGAGGAGATTCCCACCCCCTTCAAAACCTCTGTCTACATGCCCTTCAATGGCACGACCCTGGAGAAGGAACTCGCTGCCGCTGGCATCACCCCTGATGTACGCCCCGAGTCGAACATGGTGGCCTCCACCATTTTAAACATTCTGCCGATCGCCCTCTTCCTCGTCGTCCTTTATTTCTTCTTTCGCTCTCAGATCAAAATGGCGGGGCGTGGCGCCATGAACTTTGGCAAGAGCAAGGCCAAGATGCTCGCCAAGGAAAAGAACAAGATCACTTTCAAGGATGTCGCCGGCGTCGAAGAGGCCAAGGATGAAGTTCAGGAACTCGTCGAGTTCCTCAAAGACCCGAAGAAATTCCAGAAACTCGGCGGGTGCATCCCCAAGGGTGTCCTCATGATCGGCTCTCCGGGAACGGGCAAGACTCTGCTGGCACGCGCTATTGCGGGTGAGGCCGATGTCCCCTTCTTCAATATCAGCGGCTCTGACTTTGTGGAAATGTTCGTTGGTGTCGGTGCTTCGCGCGTCCGCGACATGTTCGAGCAGGGTCGAAAAAACGCCCCTTGCCTGATCTTCATTGATGAGATCGATGCTGTTGGCCGTCATCGTGGACACGGAGTCGGCGGCGGACATGACGAGCGGGAGCAGACGCTTAACCAACTTCTGGTCGAGATGGATGGATTTGATGCTCAGGATGGTGTCATCATCATTGCAGCAACAAACCGCCCCGACGTCCTTGATCCAGCCCTCCTGCGCCCAGGTCGTTTCGACCGACAGGTGACCGTCAGCCTCCCCGATGTGAAGGGTCGCGAAGAGATCCTCCGCGTCCACGCCAAGAAGGTGAAGCTCTCCGAATCAGTCGACCTGAGCCTGATTGCTAGGGGCACACCGGGTTACTCCGGCGCGGAACTTGCGAATGTCCTTAATGAGGCCGCCCTAATGGCTGCCCGTAAGGGACAGGTGGCGATCGAACAATCCGACCTTGAAGAGGCACGTGATAAGGTCCGCTGGGGCAAGGAACGCCGTAGCATGGCGATGAGTGAGAAGGAAAAAACCTCGACCGCATGGCATGAGGCCGGCCACGCACTCCTCAATGTTGTGGTCGACCACAACCACCCGCTTCACAAGGTGACCATCATTCCTCGAGGTCAATACCTCGGTGCTACCATGTACCTTCCCGAGGGCGACAAATACGCCACGCAGCGCAAGGAGGCTCTCGCCATGCTCATCATGACCATGGGCGGACGCATCGCGGAGGAGATGTTCACCGGGGATGTCTCCAATGGTGCCTCCGGCGATATCGCCCAGGCCACCAAACTCGCACGCCGCATGGTCTGCGAGTGGGGAATGAGCAGTCTCGGAATGATCCGCTTCAGTGACGAAAACGAAATGGTCTTCATGGGGCGCGACTCTGGTCGCTCTCGCGAATACAGTGAATCGACGGCCCAGCAGATCGATAGCGAGGTCAAGCGCCTCATTGACGATGCCTATCGGCAAGCCACCGAGATCCTTGAAGCCCAGAAAGAGAAGGTAAAACTGATCGCCCATGCCCTCTTGGAATTCGAAACCCTCGAGGGCTCGCAGGTTGAGGATCTGATTAATCTCGGCTACATGCGCAATCCCCCGGTGATTGCTCAAAAGCCTCCACCGCTCCCGCCTCCACCATCCAATACCCCTTCCGCAGAAGTGAGCAAACCAACTGAGCCGGACTACCCCGCAGGTGGCCTTGCTGCTCCGGTTCCAGCTTGAAATCACTTCTTCAGCAGAGCAGGATCTGCGGAATGAAACGCCATCTTCCACTTCTGTCGCTCGTAGGCCTTATCGGCACTACCGTTTCTGCGTCAGCTCACCCCGCCCAGTTCCACGCGATGGATATGGGCGGAGCAGCTCAAGCTGGCTTCCTGCATCCTCTGAGCGGACTTGACCATCTTCTTGTCATGGTCGCCGTTGGCCTCTGGGCCGTTCAGATCGGCGGTCGTGCCCTTTGGCTGCTCCCCCTCTCCTTTGTTGGGTCCATGATGCTTGGTGGAACGATTAGCCTCGGCGGGGCTAATCAATCTTTTGTTGAGCATGGCATCCTCGCTTCGATCGTTCTTCTCGGGGTGGCTCTTGCGATAGTATGGCGCCCCTCCACGCTTATAGCTGCACTTAGCGTCGGAGCTGCTGGACTCTGCCATGGTTATGCTCATGGATCGGAGATGCCATCAGGCGCTCTCCCCATGATGTTCTTTGTCGGCATGGTGGCTGCAACCTCACTTCTTCATGCTTTCGGTGTCGGCGGAGGATTGCTCCTGAATAAGAATCCTAAAATCTCCGTGGCCGTACGCGTAGCGGGACTCTTTCTCATCGCCTTCGTGCTCTACGACTTCTGTTTCCCGGTTTAATTCCCGAAGTAACTCGGAGCAAATCAGGAGCGCCACGCTCATTCCTAGATTCAAAGGACCTTAACGGACTTTCCCTTTCGGGGAGGTATCCGTAGAGTGATCACTCACTCATGAAGGGAAATCCACTGCTCCGATTTGCCATCGTACTGCTTGTACTCGCGGCAGTTCTCTGGCCAGTGTGTCGACTCACGCTGCACGGGAATTCATCCCAGGCACAGGAACCCCTCACCAGCGCGACAGCAACCAACTCCTCTGCGGCCACCACCTCCTCCACCCATACCTCCATCTCCTCCAGCATGTGCTCGGCTCAACGACCGACACTGAGAGCCACCTTGCTCCTCCATGCGGCCCCTTCTCCACAGCATTGCCTAATATCTCAGGCCGGAAAGAATCTTCTCACCGAGAAGGACCAGATCTCTCCAGGCAAATATCGGACCGCCGTTGAGATCACCAAGGGGGAGGATCTCCTAATCACAGCCGATTGGGGCGACGAAGAACCTCATGCCCTGCGAGTCGAGGTGCTGGTTCACGGCTATCAGGCACCCCTCGAGAAGAGCTTCTGGGGCCAGAAATCCGTGGAGGATACCCTTCCGATTCCCGAGTCCTTTCTCCCATGAGTGACACTCTCCAAGATCGGCAGCAGATGCTATGCATCGAGGACCTGACGGTCAGTTATCACCGGGTTCCTGCCATCCATCACCTCTCACTCTCAATAGGTTCGGGACATTGTGTCGGTCTCTTCGGCCCGAATGGTGCGGGCAAATCGACTCTTCTAAAGTCCATTGCCGGATTATTGAAGCCTGAGACGGGTCGGATCCTCATCGAGGGTATCGCTCTCGAGAAAGCGGCCTCCCTCATCGCCTACCTTCCCCAGCGGGAGTCGGTCGATTGGGATTTTCCTGTGACGGTACGGGGGCTTGTCGAGATGGGACGCTACCATCAGGTTGGTCTTATAGGATCGTTTACCCAACGCGATCAGAGGGCCGTAGACGAGGCGCTTGAACTCTTCAATCTGACACCATTGGCCCGCCGCCAGATCAAGGAACTTTCCGGTGGCCAACAACAACGTGCTTTCCTCGCGCGCGCCTGGGCTCAGGAGGCCGACCTTTACCTGCTCGACGAACCATTCGGAGGGCTTGATCGCACCAGCGCCGCGGCTTTGTCATCCGCACTGCGAACCCTTCGTGAGCGAGGCAAACTCCTGCTCGTCTCACACCACGCCTTGGCTGAGGCAGAGTCACTCTTCGACACGGCCATCCTACTCAATGGTGAGTTGGTAGCCTGCGGTCCGACAGCTCAAGCCCTGTCGCCTCAAAACCTTGAGTGTGCCTATGGCACCGCGATCTACTCTGGAACTCATCACCATCATTCCTGATAATGACTTGGTTTTTCCATCTCCTGACCTCGCTGCTGGAACCTTTCGGTTATTCCTTCATGCAGCGTGCACTGCTCTCCTGCGCATTGATCGGCTTCACGAATGGATTCCTCGGAACCTTCATCATCCTTAGGCGCCAGGCTCTGCTTGCGGATGCTCTCTCCCACTCCCTTCTGCCGGGCCTTGCTCTCGCCGCAATGATGCTTGGCCTCTCACCTGGAGGACTTCTTCTAGGAGGATTACTTGCCGCTCTCTTCGTGGCACTGGGGGCACAAGTCATGGCCAGAAACTCCCGCCTGAAAGAGGAGACAGCCGTCGCATCGCTCTACATCATCGCCTTTGCACTCGGGATCGTCTTGATCCGTTTTGCCAAGGTGAAAGTCGATCTGACCCACTTCCTCTTTGGCAATATCTTGGGAGTTGGCAATGGCGACCTCTGGATTGCTTATGGGGCTGCTTTCCTGACGCTTGGAACGCTTGTGCTTTTCCAACGACCTTTGCTTCTCACCCTCTTCGATGCAGCAGTGGCACAGGCCTCGGGTGTCCGAGTCAGGTGGGTGGAGACAGGGCTACTGGTACTCACTGTTCTAGGCCTAGTCGCCTCACTCCAGGCCGTGGGTGTTCTTCTGTCTCTGGGCCTCCTGATCATTCCTGCAGCCACAGCCTACCTGCTCACCGATTCCTTCAACCGAATGCTCTGGGGTGGGGCTTTTCTAGGAATGGTTTGTGCCGTGGGAGGACTCTTTATTTCTTTCTTCGCCAACATTCCTTCAGGCCCCTGCATCGTGATGTTGATGGCTGTTTTTCTGGGGGCAGCGTATCTTTTTTCACCTCGATACGGACTCTTCTTCAAACTCATCAGGGGTGGCCACTACCATGAGGAATCCTTGGAACGATGGGAGGGCCATCAGGGGCATAATCACCAGGTTCCGGATAAGAGTTCGGATAAAGAATTCAACCAATGAGCGCTCCTTCACTTTCCTCTCCCTCTGCACCCATCGGTGTTTTTGACTCCGGAATCGGGGGACTCACTGTCGTTGCAGAACTCCGCCGCGCTCGTCCTCATGAGCAAATCCTCTACGTCGGCGATACCGCACGCGTTCCCTATGGAGGCAAGAGCGCGGAGACCGTGACACGCTACAGTCGTGAGATCTCCGACCTACTGGTCTCCGAAGGTGCGAAGATGATCGTCGTGGCCTGCAATACGGCCTCCGCTCTTGCAGTTCCCTCCATCGCCCTCGATTACCCCGTTCCTATGATCGGCGTTCTCGAACCGGGCGCCGCCGCTGCCGTGAAGGCGACGCGAAGCGGCAAAATCGGTGTGATTGGAACGCGGGCCACCATTGCCAGCGATGCTTACAAGAAGGCGATTAGGCGACTCAATCCGGCGCTCTCCGTGGATGCCATTGCTTGCCCCCTCTTGGTTCCCCTGATCGAGGAGGGACTGCTTCATGACGAGATCACCGAGGCAGTCCTGCGGCGCTACCTCTCCCCGATGCTTGAGAAGGGGATCGACACTCTGGTCCTCGGCTGCACCCATTATCCGCTGCTGAAACAAGCCATCCGCAGCATCTGCGGATCGGACATCGCGCTTGTCGATTCTGCGGAAAACTGCGCTTTAGCCGTCCAGGAACTCTTGAAGTCCAACCCAAGTGAAGAATCTGCAGACTCCTCACCTCGCCTTGATATCCTGCTTACGGATTCCTCTGAAGGATTCCTGAGGATCGCAGAAAAATCACTCGGTCTCTCCATCGACTCGCTCGCTGTGAGGCGGGTCGGCAATTAGAGATTTTTCTATCATTCCCAAGACCCTTCCATGACACGAAAACAACGCGCCGAGGAACTCTTCCGTAAGCTCCCTCGGATCTATCCCGATGCCCACTGCGAACTTGATTTCAAGAACCCGCTGGAACTTCTCGTCGCCACGATCCTCTCGGCCCAGTGCACCGACGTCCGGGTCAATATGGTGACCAAGGTGCTCTTCAAGCGCTGCAAGACCGCGAACGACTACGCCGAGATCTCTCAGGAAGATCTTGAGGAGATCGTCCGCTCCACAGGCTTCTACCGTAACAAGGCGAAGTCTCTTCGTGGCATGGGAGCTGCACTTGTGGAACGCCACGATGGAAAAGTTCCCTCCACCATGGAGGAACTTTCCGCCATTCCCGGAGCGGGCCGCAAGACCGCCAATGTCGTCTTGGGAAACGCTTTCGGCATCAACGAAGGGGTCGTTGTCGACACCCATGTCGGCCGCCTCTCCCTGCGACTCGGCCTCACAACAAATAGTGATCCCGTGAAGGTCGAGCAGGATCTCATGAAGCTCTGCCACCGGGATCAATGGACACTCCTCTCCCACTGGCTGATCTGGCATGGCCGCCGCCGCTGCAAGGCACGCAATCCCGACTGCAAGGAATGCGAATTTCGGGACCTCTGCCCGAGCGTCGACCATCCTGATCGCCTTCTTAAAAAATAATCCCTCCTACTCCCCTCTCTCCTTCCGCATGAAACAGTTCATTATCCGCTCACTGATCACCGCACTGATTCTCTTCATCGCCGCTCTTTGTTACCTCTACTTCTCGCTGAACACCCTGGTGAAAAAGGCCGTCGAGACCGTCGGTCCGACCATCACCAAGACCCAAGTCAGACTCGCTTCGGCCAATCTCTCTCCCTTTTCGGGAAGTGGCCAGTTAAGCGGCTTTGTCCTCGGTAATCCCGAGGGATTCGATGGGCCCTACGCGCTGAAGCTCGGCAGTATCGCTGTGAATGTCGACAAATCGACCATTCTTAAACAGACCATTGTCGTGAACTCGATCATTATCCGTGATCCGGCAGTGGCTCTGATCGGAACCCCATTCGGCAATAACCTTGGAAAACTACTCCAGAACATCAAATCGGGATCCTCATCAAAATCAACAGAGGAGACCAACCCCTCATCGGGCTCTTCAAAGAAATTCATCGTAAAGGAAGTTGTGATTTCGGGCGCCAAGGTGGATGTGGCAGCCAGTGCCTTGGATCAGAAGATCCAGCAAACCCTTCCGATCCCTGACATCACACTCCGGAATATTGGCAGCAATGGGAGCGGAGTCTCGGCACGCGAACTAGCCACACAACTCATGACACCACTGATCAACGCTGCAGTCCGAGAAGGAATCAATACCCTCGCCAAGCAGGGCCTTCAGCAACTTCAGCAAAAAGGTGCCCAAGAACTCGGCAAGGAACTCAACAAGGCCCTTCCAGGATTCTTCAAATAACAGAACCAACGGGATCTAGAGCACTTGCAGATGGGTGTCGTCATAATAGGCATAAAAAACACAGGTGACCTATAGCATCCACTTTCTTCCATCCCTTTTATCCCCTTCATCACTGTGAGCCACAGAATGGATGATCAATCCCTCCAGACAAAGAGGAGTGCCGTAAGGGCCGATCCGATCGCGTAAAGCATCCAGGTTTCGGAGACCACATAGGGAAATGCCGAAATCGCCACACCAAGTAGCATCGCCTTGAAGGAAGACTGCTTCTTCCCGTAGATAAAGGCACCCAATCCGATGGCCCCGAAGAGGACTTGTCCCAGTAAGTTAGCTGCCGTGAAGGTCACGCCTTCTTTACAAAACAGGCTTTAAGTCCAACGGCGATGCCATCGACCTTACAGGAAATCTCATGATCTCCGTCGACGAGCTTGATTGGCTTCGACTTGGAGCCCCCCTTAAGCACTTGGGTGCCCCCAAGCTTAAGATCCTTGATCAGAACAACACAATCTCCGTCTGAGAGAACAACGCCATGGGCATCCTTCACGACACGAGCAGCATCGGGCACTTCTGCTTCAGCCTCCTTCGGCCACTCAAATCCACACGTGACGCACTCCCACTTGTCGGAGTGAGCGATCACCTCCTCCATCGTGCATTCGGGGCAGGCGGGATTGCTCATGAGAGTTTGGCGATGATGGCGTTCAGAGTTGCACTAGGACGAAGAACGGCATCTGCTTTGTTGTCATCAGGTAGGTAGTAACCGCCCACATCGGTTGGCTTTCCCTGCACGGCATTAAGTTCGGCGACGATCTTCTCCTCATTGGCCGTGAGTTCGGCGGCGATGGGGGTGAAAAGGGTCTTCAAATCAACATCCTGCGTCTGTGCGGCGAGAGCCTGTGCCCAGTAGAGGGCGATGTAGAAATGGCTGCCACGATTATCGATGGTGCCGAGCTTGCGTCCGGGAGACTTGTCATTCTCGAGGAACTTGCCAGTCGCTGCGTCGAGAGTCTCGGCCAGCACCTTGGCCTTCGCATTGCCGAAAGTCTCGGCGATATGCTCAAAGGATGGAGCAAGAGCGAAGAATTCTCCAAGGGAATCCCAGCGAAGGTAGTTATCCTCGAGGAACTGCTGGACATGCTTCGGCGCGGAGCCACCGGCTCCGGTCTCGAAGAGTCCTCCGCCATTCATGAGCGGGACGATGGAGAGCATCTTGGCGCTGGTGCCGACCTCGAGGATCGGGAAGAGGTCGGTCAAGTAATCGCGGAGCACGTTGCCCGTGACCGAGATCGTGTCCTTCCCTTGGACGATACGTTCTAGACTGATGGTACAGGCCTCGGCAGGAGGTAGAATACGGATATCGAGACCGGTGGTGTCGTGGTTTGCGAGGTAGGTCTTCACCTTGGCAATGATCGCGGCGTCGTGGGCGCGGTTCTCATCAAGCCAGAAGAGGGCCGGATCACCCGTGGCACGGGCGCGGTTCACGGCGAGCTTCACCCAGTCCTGGATCGGGGCATCCTTGGTCTGGCAGGCACGCCAGATGTCTCCTTCTTCGACTGCATTCTCAAGAAGTACCTTGCCGGAAACGTCGGTCACACGAACAACTCCGTTCCCCGGGACCTCGAAGGTCTTGTTGTGCGAGCCGTATTCCTCAGCGGCCTGAGCCATGAGGCCGACATTGGGAACAGATCCCATGGTCTTCGGATCAAGCGCACCATGCTTTTTACAGAAATCAATGACCGCCTGATAGACTCCTGCATAGGAGCTGTCAGGAATAACAGCAAGGGTGTCCTGAGTCTTGCCGGCGGCATCCCACATCTTGCCTCCAGCACGGATCATCGCAGGCATCGAGGCATCGACGATCACATCGCTTGGAACATGAAGGTTCGTGATTCCCTTATCGGAATTGACCATGGCAATGGCGGGACCGTTTGCCAGAGCAGCCTGGATATCAGCATCGATAGCGGCCTTCTGATCGGCGGGCAGGGTCTGGATCTTTGCGACGAGATCTCCGAAGCCGTTTTTGAAATCAACGCCGAGTTCCTTGATCACAGCGGCATATTTGGCGATCAGGTCCTTGAAGAAGACCTCGACTGCATGGCCGAAAATGATCGGGTCGGAGACCTTCATCATTGTTGCCTTCATGTGGAGTGAGAAGAGGACTCCATCAGCCTTCGCCTTGGCAATCTGCTCTCCGAGGAAAGCAACGAGCGCCTTCTTACTCATGACGGTGCTGTCGAGGATCTCACCCGCCTTGAGAGGGGTCTTCTCCTTGAGAACCTCGGTCGTGCCGTCGGCACCAACGAACTCGATTTTCACATCGGTCGCTTCGGATACGGTTACCGACTTCTCGTTGGAGAAGAAGTCGTTCTTACCCATGGTGGCGACGATGGTCTTGGAATCAGCGGCCCAGGCACCCATGGAGTGGGGATGCTTGCGGGCGTACTCCTTCACCGCCTTCGGGGCGCGGCGATCGGAGTTTCCCTCGCGGAGGACGGGATTGACGGCACTTCCCTTGATCTTGTCGTAGTTGGCACGGATCGCCTTCTCACCCTCGGTCTGCGGGTTATCCGGATAATCGGGGAGCTTGTATCCCTTGGCCTGCAACTCAGCGATCGCCGCCTTCAACTGAGGGATGGAGGCGCTGATGTTCGGAAGCTTGATGATATTCGCCTCGGGTTGAAGGGTCAGGGCACCCAGCTCTGCCAGGGCATCTCCGATTCTCTGATCCTCTGACAGAAATTCGGGAAAAGCGGCGATGATGCGTCCTGCCAGGGAGATATCGCGTAGTTCGACAGCAATCCCGGCGTGCTTCGTGAAAGCCTGCACGATTGGCAGGAAAGAATAGGTGGCCAGGGCGGGAGCCTCGTCGGTCTTGGTATAGAGAATGGTTGGCAGCTTGGACATAATGGGGGGTAGTTTAGTGACTCGGGAACAGTGAGGCAATCGCGGAAGCTGGAAAGAGAGAGTTGCCTCTGGATTTGGTTCCGCTAAATTAGAGTCACTATGGCCAAAACGCTTCTCGATAAGGTCTGGGAGGAACACACCGTTCGCACGCTCCCCGACGGCAGGACTCAACTTTTGATCGGCACTCACCTCATTCATGAGGTGACAAGCCCGCAAGCCTTCGGGATGGTGCGAGATCTTGGCCTGAAAGTCCTCTACCCAAACCGCACCTTCGCTACTGTCGATCACATCGTTCCGACCGACCAGCGTGCAGAACCCTTCTCCGATCCTCTCGCCGACGCGATGGTGAAGGAACTTCGCAAGAACTGCGCCGAGACCGGCGTTACATTCTTCGACCTTCCGACGGGCAATCAGGGCATCGTCCACATCGTCGGCCCCGAGCAGGGTATCACCCAGCCCGGCACCACGATCGCCTGCGGTGACTCCCATACCTCCACTCACGGAGCATTCGGCGCCATTGCCTTCGGCATCGGAACAAGTCAGGTCCGCGACGTGCTTGCCACCCAGACCATGGCAATCGGCAAGCCGAAGGTCCGCCGCATTAATGTCGACGGCAAGCTCGCCCCCGGCGTCTACGCCAAGGACGTCATCTTGCACATCATCCGCACCCTCGGGG